>NZ_JBSSCY010000019.1:0-1489 GCF_054060195.1 Curtobacterium sp. PvP017 | reverse complement strand
TACCCCGTCGTCATCACCCAGCAAGACGGCACCAACAAGATCAAGCGCATCACCCACACCATGCAACCCACCACCTGAACACCACACCACTGAACAGCGGGTGCCCCCTCACCAACGGGGGCACCCGCTCCCCACATCGACAGGAACCCTCCATGGCCCCCTCATCCTTCCGAACCGCAGCGGTCGTCTGCGGCATCGTCACCGCATCCCTCGGCGTCGGCCTGCTGACGCCCGTCACCGCGACCGCCGCGAGCACCCCAACGGCCGCCGCAGCGAGTCCCTCACCGACGGACAGCACGACCAGCTCCGAGGAATCGAAGACCCCCGACTTCGACAACATCCCGGTCGACCCGTCGTTCCCGGAGCCACGGTTCGTGACGGACTGGAGCACACCGTGGGGCTCCCGGACCGTCGTCGGCTGGTCGGGGGGTGACGAGACCTGGCTCGTGATCGGGAACGAGGTGTTCGATCGGGCGACGGGGCCCGGGTTCTTCCTGAACGTGCAGGACCGGCACCAGGATGCCGGTCTCGAGGTGATCCGTGTCGACACCGCTGAAGACGGCACGCAGACTCGGGGCGAGCGCATCCCGATGCCCCGCGGGATCACCGTGGACGACGTCGACCCGGAGAACACGTTCGAGCCGGGGGTGATGCAGTTCACCGGGAGCGCGACCGCGGGTGCCACGATCGTCGCGACCGACACCGTGTCCGGGGACGAACTGTTCACGACCGAGGTCAGCACCACCCGTTCCGGCACCGGGACGTGGAGCGCCGACGCGGAGCTCAGCGACCGCGAGCACAAGATCACGCTCACCCAGACGACCCCCGAGGGCCGCACCAACCAGCTCCGCGACATCCACTTCACCCCAGCCGACGCAGACGCACCGACCGCACCCACCCTCCAGACCAACGAGCGTCGCCTCGACGGCGCCTTCGTCCTGGCCGGCCAGTACGACAAGGCCACGGACTCGGTCGTCGTCGAGGACGAAGCCGGCGAAGAGATCACGACCGCCACCCTCACTGAGACCGGTTACGTCGCCCAGATCCCGCAGAACCGCCTCGGCGAGACCGTGTTCGTGGTCGCCCGTTCCGCCGAGGGCACGCGCTCAACCCGCACCGCGGCACAGCTCCAGCAGTTCCCCACCGACGCATCCGTCGCTGCCCCCGCACTCCAGGACGTCAAGGTCTACCCGGACGGCCGCGTGCAGGTCGTCGGCCAGCGGGACGACGCAGCGGGCCTCTGGATCCTCGACGGCGACCGCGTCGTGTCCGGCGTCCTGAACAAGGAGGGCTGGAGCTACACGATCCCCGCAGCTGAGACCGACAAGCAGCTCGACATCGTCAACCTCGGCTTCGACAACGTTCGGTACGTCTCGGTCTCCGAGCGGGTGGCGCTGCCGCGTCTGCTGCAGGTCGAAGACCTCGCCACAGAGAACACCTACCAGCCCGGCACCCGCGCGTTCACCGGCACCGCCGAAGCCGGCGCGAC
>NZ_JBSSCY010000018.1:0-5517 GCF_054060195.1 Curtobacterium sp. PvP017 | reverse complement strand
GGGGAGTGCGTCTGGTCCTTGAGAACTCAACAGCGTGCACATTGTCAATGCCAATTTATTGATTGACCTCGTGCCTGGCCTTCCTTCGGGTTGGTTGGGTTTGAGACAATTCCTTTTGGATTGAAGATTGTCAGTAGACAGTCAACAGTCAGAATCAACTCGGTCTGACACTTTCGGGTGTTGGGTCTGTATTTTTTTACGGAGAGTTTGATCCTGGCTCAGGACGAACGCTGGCGGCGTGCTTAACACATGCAAGTCGAACGATGATGCCCAGCTTGCTGGGTGGATTAGTGGCGAACGGGTGAGTAACACGTGAGTAACCTGCCCCTGACTCTGGGATAAGCGTTGGAAACGACGTCTAATACTGGATATGATCACTGGCCGCATGGTCTGGTGGTGGAAAGATTTTTTGGTTGGGGATGGACTCGCGGCCTATCAGCTTGTTGGTGAGGTAATGGCTCACCAAGGCGACGACGGGTAGCCGGCCTGAGAGGGTGACCGGCCACACTGGGACTGAGACACGGCCCAGACTCCTACGGGAGGCAGCAGTGGGGAATATTGCACAATGGGCGAAAGCCTGATGCAGCAACGCCGCGTGAGGGATGACGGCCTTCGGGTTGTAAACCTCTTTTAGTAGGGAAGAAGCGAAAGTGACGGTACCTGCAGAAAAAGCACCGGCTAACTACGTGCCAGCAGCCGCGGTAATACGTAGGGTGCAAGCGTTGTCCGGAATTATTGGGCGTAAAGAGCTCGTAGGCGGTTTGTCGCGTCTGCTGTGAAATCCCGAGGCTCAACCTCGGGCTTGCAGTGGGTACGGGCAGACTAGAGTGCGGTAGGGGAGATTGGAATTCCTGGTGTAGCGGTGGAATGCGCAGATATCAGGAGGAACACCGATGGCGAAGGCAGATCTCTGGGCCGTAACTGACGCTGAGGAGCGAAAGCATGGGGAGCGAACAGGATTAGATACCCTGGTAGTCCATGCCGTAAACGTTGGGCGCTAGATGTAGGGACCTTTCCACGGTTTCTGTGTCGTAGCTAACGCATTAAGCGCCCCGCCTGGGGAGTACGGCCGCAAGGCTAAAACTCAAAGGAATTGACGGGGGCCCGCACAAGCGGCGGAGCATGCGGATTAATTCGATGCAACGCGAAGAACCTTACCAAGGCTTGACATACACCGGAAACGGCCAGAGATGGTCGCCCCCTTGTGGTCGGTGTACAGGTGGTGCATGGTTGTCGTCAGCTCGTGTCGTGAGATGTTGGGTTAAGTCCCGCAACGAGCGCAACCCTCGTTCTATGTTGCCAGCGGGTTATGCCGGGGACTCATAGGAGACTGCCGGGGTCAACTCGGAGGAAGGTGGGGATGACGTCAAATCATCATGCCCCTTATGTCTTGGGCTTCACGCATGCTACAATGGCCGGTACAAAGGGCTGCGATACCGTAAGGTGGAGCGAATCCCAAAAAGCCGGTCTCAGTTCGGATTGAGGTCTGCAACTCGACCTCATGAAGTCGGAGTCGCTAGTAATCGCAGATCAGCAACGCTGCGGTGAATACGTTCCCGGGCCTTGTACACACCGCCCGTCAAGTCATGAAAGTCGGTAACACCCGAAGCCGGTGGCCTAACCCTTGTGGAAGGAGCCGTCGAAGGTGGGATCGGTGATTAGGACTAAGTCGTAACAAGGTAGCCGTACCGGAAGGTGCGGCTGGATCACCTCCTTTCTAAGGAGCATCTGGCACCGTTCGCGGTGTCCAGGCGCCTGATTCGGACCGAACGTGTCCGACGGGTAGCTCATGGGTGGAACATTGACAGTGCAGCTGGTACCGATGGTGCTGGCCTCAGTACGCTCCGCTTGCGGGGTTGGAACGGGTTGGTGTCGCACGGGCTGGCTGGTGCACGTTGTTGGGTCCTGAGGGACCAGGCTTCCTGATCTGCTGTGAGGCGGGTTGGGGGTTGGGCCTACGGGGTCCTTCGTTGGGCCGCATGAAGCACTGTCATTGGACGGTGGGGAGTGTGGTGCCGATCGTATGTTGAGAACTACACAGTGGACGCGAGCATCTTTGATTCGCGTCATCCAATCGATCTGAGGTCTTCGGGCTGATGGTTGTGGGTGATGACGGATCGCAATTTTAATCTTTGTGGTCAAGTTTCTAAGAGCAAACGGTGGATGCCTTGGCATCTGGAGCCGAAGAAGGACGTAGAAATCTGCGATAAGCCTCGGGGAGCTGATAATCGAGCCCTGATCCGAGGATTTCCGAATGGGGAAACCCCGCTGGGCGCTTTTGTGACCTGGTGACTCCCGCCTGAATATATAGGGCGGGTAGAGGGAACGTGGGGAAGTGAAACATCTCAGTACCCACAGGAAGAGAAAACAACATGTGATTCCGTGAGTAGTGGCGAGCGAAAGCGGATGAGGCTAAACCGATCATGTGTGATAGCCGGCGGGCGTTGCATGGTCGGGGTTGTGGGACACGTCACTCAGTTCTGCCGGACTGGGGCGGTTACAGCGCATCATAGTCGAACCGGTTTGAAAGCCGGGCCGTAGTGGGTGCCAGCCCCGTAGACGAAATGGTGTTATGGCCGGATGTGTATCCCAAGTAGCACGGGGCCCGAGAAATCCCGTGTGAATCTGTCAGGACCACCTGATAAGCCTAAATACTCCCAGATGACCGATAGCGGACAAGTACCGTGAGGGAAAGGTGAAAAGTACCCCGGGAGGGGAGTGAAATAGTACCTGAAACCGTTTGCTTACAAACCGTCGGAGCCTCCTTAGTAGGGGTGACGGCGTGCCTTTTGAAGAATGAGCCTGCGAGTTAGTGATATGTGGCGAGGTTAACCCGTGTGGGGCAGCCGTAGCGAAAGCGAGTCTGAATAGGGCGTTTGAGTCGCATGTTCTAGACCCGAAGCGAAGTGATCTATCCATGGCCAGGTTGAAGCGACGGTAAGACGTCGTGGAGGACCGAACCCACTTCAGTTGAAAATGGAGGGGATGAGCTGTGGATAGGGGTGAAAGGCCAATCAAACTTCGTGATAGCTGGTTCTCTCCGAAATGCATTTAGGTGCAGCGTTGCGTGTTTCTCGCCGGAGGTAGAGCTACTGGATGGCCGATGGGCCTCAACAGGTTACTGACGTCAGCCAAACTCCGAATGCCGGTGAGTGAGAGCGCAGCAGTGAGACGGTGGGGGATAAGCTTCATCGTCGAGAGGGAAACAACCCAGACTACCAACTAAGGTCCCTAAGCGTGTGCTAAGTGGGAAAGGATGTGGAGTTGCATAGACAACCAGGAGGTTGGCTTAGAAGCAGCCACCCTTGAAAGAGTGCGTAATAGCTCACTGGTCAAGTGATTCCGCGCCGACAATGTAACGGGGCTCAAGCACACCACCGAAGTTGTAGATTTCGCACACTAGACAAGCCTTCGTGGTTCAGTCGTGCGGAGTGGTAGGAGAGCGTCGTGTGGCGAGTGAAGCGGCGGAGTGATCCAGCCGTGGACGCTACACGAGTGAGAATGCAGGCATGAGTAGCGAAAGACGGGTGAGAAACCCGTCCTCCGAAAGACCAAGGGTTCCAGGGCCAGGTTAATCCGCCCTGGGTAAGTCGGGACCTAAGGCGAGGCCGACAGGCGTAGTCGATGGACAACGGGTTGATATTCCCGTACCGGCGAACAACCGCCCAAGCTAATCCAGTGGTGCTAAGAGTCCTAACCCGGACGACCGGATCCCTTCGGGGTGATGGTGGCCGGTCTAACGCTCGACCCCATGCTGGTGCGGTTAGCGTATGAACAGGTGTGACGCAGGAAGGTAGCTGAGCCAGGCGATGGTATCCGTAAGGTGAACCTGGTGTAAGGATGTAGGGCTGACGATAGGCAAATCCGTCGTCTGTGTGCCTGAGATCCGACGCGTACCCGTAAGGGGAAATCAGTGATCCTATGCTGCCGAGAAAAGCATCGACGCGAGGTTGCAGCCGCCCGTACCCGAAACCGACTCAGGTGGTCAGGTAGAGAATACCAAGGAGATCGAGAGAATCGTGGTTAAGGAACTCGGCAAAATGCCCCCGTAACTTCGGGAGAAGGGGGGCCGGACACGTGACCGGATTTACTCCGTGAGCGTTGAAGGCCGCAGAGACCAGTGGGAAGCGACTGTTTACTAAAAACACAGGTCCGTGCGAAGTCGCAAGACGATGTATACGGACTGACGCCTGCCCGGTGCTGGAAGGTTAAGAGGAAGGGTTAGCCTTTGGGCGAAGCTCTGAATTTAAGCCCCAGTAAACGGCGGTGGTAACTATAACCATCCTAAGGTAGCGAAATTCCTTGTCGGGTAAGTTCCGACCTGCACGAATGGCGTAACGACTTCCCAGCTGTCTCAACCGCGAACTCGGCGAAATTGCACTACGAGTAAAGATGCTCGTTACGCGCAGCAGGACGGAAAGACCCCGTGACCTTTACTACAGTTTGGTATTGGTGTTCGGTGTGGCTTGTGTAGGATAGGTGGGAGACTGTGAAGCGGGCACGCTAGTGTTCGTGGAGTCATTGTTGAAATACCACTCTGGTCACTCTGGATGTCTAACGTAGGACCCTGATCGGGTTCATGGACAGTGCCTGATGGGTAGTTTAACTGGGGCGGTTGCCTCCCAAAGAGTAACGGAGGCGCCCAAAGGTTCCCTCAACCTGGTTGGCAATCAGGTGGCGAGTGTAAGTGCACAAGGGAGCTTGACTGTGAGACTGACAGGTCGAGCAGGGACGAAAGTCGGGACTAGTGATCCGGCAGTGGCTTGTGGAAGCGCTGTCGCTCAACGGATAAAAGGTACCTCGGGGATAACAGGCTGATCTTGCCCAAGAGTCCATATCGACGGCATGGTTTGGCACCTCGATGTCGGCTCGTCGCATCCTGGGGCTGGAGTAGGTCCCAAGGGTTGGGCTGTTCGCCCATTAAAGCGGTACGCGAGCTGGGTTTAGAACGTCGTGAGACAGTTCGGTCCCTATCCGCTGCGCGCGTTGGAAATTTGAGAAGATCTATCCCTAGTACGAGAGGACCGGGATGGACGAACCTCTGGTGTGTCAGTTGTTCTGCCAAGGGCACCGCTGATTAGCTACGTTCGGACCGGATAACCGCTGAAAGCATCTAAGCGGGAAGCCGTCTTCGAGATGAGATTTCCATGCACCTTGAGTGTGAGAGGCTCCCAGCAGACTACTGGGTTGATAGGCCGGATGTGGAAGCGGGGACTAACGACCCGTGGAGCTGACCGGTACTAATAAGCCGAAGACTTGATAACACACTGATTTCCGTGCACTTGTTGCACGGGCTCGCGTCCACTTTGTGGTTCCCGACAGACGATCGGGAATCAAACTGAATAACTCAGCTACAGCTGGGACATGTTTGAGACCAGATCATGGTCGACAGTGTTCCGGTGGTCATAGCGAGAGGGAAACGCCCGGTCACATTCCGAACCCGGAAGCTAAGCCTCTCAGCGCCGATGGTACTGCAAGGGGGACCTTGTGGGAGAGTAGGACGCCGCCGGACTTAAC
>NZ_JBSSCY010000017.1:0-17483 GCF_054060195.1 Curtobacterium sp. PvP017 | reverse complement strand
CGGGGCGGCGGGGGGGGGGGGGCCCGCGCCCCCCGGGGGGGGGGGGCCCGGGCGGCGGGGGGGGGGGGGGGGGCCCGGGGCCCCCCCCCCCTCCCGTCCATCCTGGGGACGCGTCAGCGACCCGGTGACAGGATGAGTCGTGTCCGCAACGATCCGCGCCATCGGAACCGCCGTCCCGGAGACGACGCTCGAGCAGGCTGCGGTGCGGGATCTCTTCGCCGCGCAGCCCGAGCTCGGTCGTCTCGGTCGGCGGCTCGTCCCCGCAGCCTTCGACGCCTCGGCGGTCGACCACCGGCACACCGTGCTGGACGAGCTCGACCGCGAACGACCTGCCGGCGCCTTCCGTGACGCGGACGGCGCCCTCCACTCGCCGTCGACCGGCACCCGCAACGACCGGTACCGCGAGCTCGCACCGGCGCTGTTCGTCGACGCCGCTCGTGACGCCCTCGACCGTGCGGACGTGGACGCCGCCTCGGTCACGCACGTCGTCACGGTGTCGTGCACGGGCTTCACGCAACCCGGTCCGGACCTGGACATCGTGACCGCGCTCGGGCTGCCGCGCGCCGTCTTCCGCCACCACATCGGGTTCATGGGCTGCTGTGCGGCGTTCCCGGCCCTGCGGATCGCCGCCGCGTTCGCCGAGGCGGACCCGGGCGCCGTCGTGCTGGTCGTCTGCGCCGAACTCTGCACCCTGCACGTCCGCGCGAGCGACGACCCCGACCAGATCGTCGCCAACAGCGTCTTCGGCGACGGCGCCGCGGCCGCCGTCGTCACCGCCGACGGTCCCGGCCTGCGCCTCGACGCGTTCGCCACCGCCGTCGTGCCCGAGAGCGCCGGCGAGATGGCGTGGAACATCGGCGACGAGGGCTTCGAGATGGTCCTGAGCACCGCCGTGCCCAAGCTCGTCGGCACGAGCGTCGCCGAAGCCGTCGCGTCGCTGCTCGACGGTCCCGCCGCCGACGTGCCGGTGTGGGCCGTGCACCCTGGCGGCCGCGCGATCCTCGACCGGACCCAGCAGGCGCTCGACCTGCCGGACGCGGCGATCGCTGCGAGCCGCACGGTCCTGCGCGACCACGGGAACATGTCGAGTGCGACCGTGCTGTTCGTGCTCCGCGAAGCCGTCGACGCCGGCGTCCCGGACGGGGCACCCGTGGTGGCGCTCGCCTTCGGCCCCGGACTCACCGTCGAGAGCGCGCGGCTGACCATGGTGCGCACGTGAGCCGTCCCGACGGCGGCTCCACGGGCCTCCCGGTCCTCGACCTGCGCACCCGTGCGCTCGACCTGACCGAGCTCATGGACGACCCGGACTGCGATCCGCACGCGCTGGCGCGCACCTTCCGGCGGTTCGCGCTCGTCAACGCCCTGGTGAGCGGGTGGCGATCGGCGTGGCGGACGCACGTCGTGCCGGCCCTGCCGGTCACCGGCCGCGGACGGGTGCTCGACCTCGGGTGCGGTGGCGGCGACCTGGCACGGGCCGTCGTGCGGTGGGCGGCGAGCGACGGGTTCGACGTCGAGGTCGTCGGGGTCGACCCGGACCCGCGGGCGATCGAGGCCGCGAACCGACGGGCACCGCGGGGCGTCAGCTTCCGGCAGCAGTCGAGCGGTGACCTGGTGGCGGCGGGGGAGCGGTTCGACGTCGTCGTGTCGAACCACGTGCTGCACCACCTGGGAGACGACGAGCGGACGGGCTTCCTCGCCGACTCCGCTGCGTTGGCGTCGGGCCGCAGCGTGCACTCGGACATCCGTCGGTCGCGGGAGGCCTACCGCGCCTACGCGCTGGCGTCGCCGTTGGTGTCCGCTGGGACCTTCGTCCGGGTCGACGGTCTGCGGTCGATCCGCCGGTCCTTCACCCTGGCGGAGCTGCGGGACACGTTGCCGAGCGGGTGGCGGGCGGAACGGGCATCGCCGCACCGGGTGCTGGCGGTCCGCGACGCCTGACGCGCAGGGCGGCTCCGCCAGCCGGGCGATCGCGTCCGCTAGCGTCGACGGCATGGCTGCGTCCGCACTGCACCGCGTCGCGGTCCTCGTGCTCGACGGCGCGAAACCGCTCGACGTCGGGATCCCCGCGCAGGTGTTCTCGAACCGGCCGAGCATGCCCTACGAGGTGCGGGTGTGCGGGCCCCGGGCCGGTCGGATCACCGGCGGCGACGGGCTGGCCTACGCGGTCGACCACGGGCTGGAGGCACTGGACTGGGCCGAGACCGTCTTCGTGCCCGGCTACCGCCGACCGTCGGACTCGGCGCCGCCGGCCGACGTCGTCGCGGCACTGGCGCGGGCGCACGACCGCGGCGTCCGCATCGCGGCGATCTCCACCGGGGCGTTCGCGCTCGCGGCCGCCGGGCTGCTCGACGGACGCCGGGCGACGACGCACTGGCACTACACGCGGGTGCTCCGTGAGCGGTACCCCGAGGTGGACGTCGACGAGGACGTGCTGTTCGTCGACGCGGGCTCGGTGCTGACCAGCGCTGGAGCCGCGAGCGGGATCGACCTGTGCCTGCACATCGTCCGGCAGGACCACGGCGTGGCGCTGTCGAACCACGTCGCCCGACGGCTCGTCAGCGCCCCGTACCGCAGCGGCGGCCAGGCCCAGTACGTGCCCCGCAGCGTGCCCGAGCCGCTCGGGGACGTGTTCGCGGACACCCGGGAGTGGGCGCTCCGGCACCTCGCCGAGCCGCTGACGCTCGAGGCGCTCGCACGGAACGCCACGGTGTCGGCACGGACGTTCTCGCGCCGGTTCGTGGAGGACACCGGGTACACGCCGATGCAGTGGGTGCTGCGGGCGCGCGTGGACCTCGCCCGGGAACTCCTGGAGCAGTCGGACCTCGGCATCGACCAGGTGGCCGATCGGGCGGGCCTCGGCTCCGACGCGAACCTGCGGACGCACTTCCGGCGGATCCTCGGGACGTCGCCCACCGAGTACCGACGGACGTTCCAGGACTGACCGCGCCGTCGCGGCCGTGGTGGCGACATCCTTTCGAACGCTGGCTTCCCTGCCACTGGAGCCGTGCCTCCCGGCCCGTGAGCATGGAGCACGGAACGAAAGGAACCCCACATGACCCGCATCGCCATCAACGGCTTCGGCCGCATCGGCCGCAACACGCTCCGCGCCCTGCTCGCACGGGGCGGCGACGACCTCGAGGTCGTCGCCGTCAACGACCTGACCGCCCCCGACACGCTCGCGCACCTGTTCCGGTACGACTCCGCACTCGGCCCGTTCGACGGCACCGTCGAGGTCGACGGGGACACGCTCGTCATCGACGGCCGCCGTGTCCGCGTCCTGGCCTCGCGTGAGCCGTCGGAGCTCCCGTGGGGCGACCTCGGTGTCGAGGTCGTGCTCGAGTCGACCGGCCGGTTCACCGCGCGCGACGCAGCGGCGGGACACCTGACCGCGGGAGCCCGTCGCGTCCTCATCAGTGCACCCGCAACGGGCGCGGACGCCACCATCGCGTACGGCGTGAACACGGACTCGTTCGACCCGGCCGCGCACACGGTGATCTCGAACGCGTCGTGCACGACCAACGCGCTCGCACCCCTGGCGTCGGTGCTCGACGACCTGGCGGGGATCGAGCACGGGTTCATGACCACCGTGCACGCGTACACGCAGGAGCAGAACCTGCAGGACGGGCCGCACCGGGACCTGCGTCGGGCACGCGCCGCCGGGGTGAACATCGTGCCGACGGCGACCGGGGCCGCCAAGGCCATCGGGCTGGTGCTGCCGCGGCTTGAGGGCAAGTTGTCCGGTGACGCCATCCGCGTGCCGGTGCCCGTCGGGTCGATCGTCGAACTGAACACCGTCGTCTCGCGGGACGTGACCGTGGACGAGGTCAACGAGGCCTACCGGGCGGCAGCCGCCGGGCCGCTCGCCGGGGTCCTGGCGTTCACCGTGGACCCGCTCGTGTCGACGGACATCACGGGGCGGCCCGAGTCGAGCGTCTTCGACTCGCTGCTCACCCGCGTCGACGAGGGCCGGCACGTGAAGGTCGTCGCCTGGTACGACAACGAGTGGGGCTTCTCGAACCGCGTCGTCGACACGCTCGGGATGCTGGCGCGCGCGTAGGGCGGTGCCGCCCGCGGGCGGGCGGGCGGGCGCGCGGTCTGTGCCGCGAGAGCGACAGTCTGCCGCGAATGTTCGGCGGCAGACTGTCGCTTTCGCGAGGGGACCGCGCAGCGCCCCGGCCGGTCGCAGCACTCCGGCCGGTCGCAGCACTCCGGCCGGTCGCAGCGCGTCAGTGGATCAGCGCGGTCGTGCTCGCGAACGCGCGGGAGCGCACGGCGACGCGGTACCGCTCGAGCGCGGCGTCGTCGGCACCGACCGACTCCAGCGCCGCCAAGCCCGCACCGAGCACCGGGGGATCGGTGACCCAGGTCGGCACCGCTCCGGGGACACGGGCAGCGAGCCCGTCGACGACACCGTCCACGAGCAACGGGTGGCGAGCAGCGAGCACCCCACCGCCGAGCACGACGGGTACCGGCTCGGCCGCCGAACCGCCGAGGCCCAACCGCTCGAGTGCGACCGCGGCGAGCAGGACGATCTCCTCCGCCTGACGCGCCACGACGCTCCGGGCCACGACGTCGCCGGCTCCGGCCACCTCGAACAGCACCGGGCAGAGCCGGTTGAACACGCGCTGGTCGAGGCGTCCGAAGTGGATGGCCTCGGTGACCTCGCGGACGCTGCGGAGGCCGACCGCCGCCGGCACCGCGTCGACCAGCGCCGTCGCCGGACCGCGGCCGTCGTCGGCCCGGGCCGCGTGCCAGAGCGCCCGGTTGCCGAGCCACGCACCACCGCCCCAGTCACCGGAGACGTCGCCGATGGCCGGGAACCGTGCGGTCGTGCCGTCGGCCCGCACCGCGAGGGCGTTGATCCCGGTGCCGCACACCACGGCCGCCGCGTCGGGGGACAGGGTGCCGGCCCGCAGCAATGCGAACAGGTCGTTGTCCAGGACGTGCGGCTCGCCGCCGTCCTCGGCCCAGTGCGCGAGGGCCGCGGTCGCCGCGACGAGCTCGTCGTGCAGGTCGAGTCCGGCCAGGTACACGTGCGTCGTGCGGATGCGCCGGTCGCCCAGCTCACCCACCACCCGTGCACGGACGTCGTCGAGGATCGGCCCGGCGAGGTCCCACCCGCGGGTCTGCGGGTTCGAGCCCGGACCGCGCGCGTGCCCGACGATCGTCCCGTCGAGCGCGATCGCGACGACGTCCGTCTTGCTCCCGCCACCGTCGACGGCGAGCACGACGTCGGTCGCGTCCGGTGGGACCGGAGCGGGCGGACGGGAGGCTCGCGCCGGGCCCGCCTCGCCGGTCCGGCTCAGCCCGCCCACGTCACCTGCTCCGATCGCGCCCACGGGATGTGTTCCGCGTTCGCGGCCAGGAGCAGGTCGGTGAGCTTCTCCGCCTTGTCGACCTGCCCCACGAGCGGGTGCGCCCACATCGCGCGGAGCACCCGGTCGCGGCCGCCGTGCACCGCGGCGTCGAGCGCGAGGCGCTCGTACCCGGCGACGTGCGACACGAGACCGACCATGTCCGGGGCGAGTGGGGAGACCGGAAGCGGCGTGATGGCCTGGCGGGTGACGCGGGACGGCACCTCGATGACGTGGTCGTCCGGCAGGAACGGGAACGTGCCGTCGTTGCGCACGTTGAGCACCTGTACGTCGCCGCGGTCGCCGAGGATCGAGGACAGCACGTCGATCGCCGCCTCGGAGTAGTAGGCGCCACCGCGCTGCTCGAGTTCGGCGGGCTTCGTCACGACGGACTCGTCGGCGTACTTCGCGAGCAGGGCACGCTCGGTCTCCATGACGGCCTCGGCGCGGGTGGGTTCGTGCAGCTGCTCCTGCAGCACGATGTCGTGGCTGTAGAAGTACCGCAGGTAGTACGAGGGGATCGCGTGCTGCAGGCGCAGGAGGTCCGGGTGCATGTGCACGCTGTCCGCCGTCCGGTCGAGGGCGCCGTCCGACTCGGCGAGCAGGTCCGACATCACGTCGCGTTCGACGCCGTCCGCGCCCGTGACGTGGACGCCGCGCTCCCACGTCAGGTGGTTCAGGCCGACGTGGTCGAGTCGCACGTGGTCGGGGGCGACGCCGAACTCCTTCGCGAAGCGTCGCTGGAACCCGATCGCGACGTTGCACAGGCCGACGGCGCGGTGCCCGGCTTCGAGCAGGGCGCGGGTGACGATGCCGACGGGGTTGGTGAAGTCGACGATCCAGGCGTCCGGCTTGGCGTGCTTGCGGACGAGTTCGGCGTACTCCAGCACCACGGGCACGGTGCGGAGCGCCTTCGCGAAGCCGCCGGGACCGGTGGTCTCCTGCCCGATGCAGCAGGCTTCGTGCGGCCACGTCTCGTCCTGTTGCCGTGCGGCCTGCCCGCCGATGCGGAGCTGGAACATGACGGCATCGGCGTCGGTGACCCCGGCGACGACGTCGTCGGTGACGTGGATCGTGCCCGGGTGCCCGGCGTGCGCGAACATCCGCCTGGCGACGCCGCCGACGAGTTCGCGGCGCACCGGGTCGGGGTCGACGAGCCAGAGCTCGTCGATGGGGAGCTGGTCGCGGAGCCGGGCGAAGCCGTCCACGAGTTCGGGGGTGTAGGTGGATCCGCCACCGACGACTGTGAGTTTCACTGGAGCTGCTATCCCTTCACGCCGGTGAGCGCGATGCCCTCGACGAATGCCTTCTGTGCGAAGAAGAAGATGATGACGACGGGGACCATGACGACGACGGTCATCGCCATCGTCATCGACCAGTCGGTGCCGTGCTGTCCGCGGAACGTGGCGAGCCCGTACGCCACCGGCCAGGCGGCCTGGTTCTCGGACGCGTACAGGAGCGGGCCGTAGTAGTCGTTCCACGAGTGGAAGAACATGAAGATCGCCGCCGACGCGATGCCCGGGCGGGCCATCGGGACGACCACGCGCCAGAGCACGCCCCACTCGCTGCAGCCGTCCATGCGGGCGGCGTCGCCGTACTCCTTCGGGATGGTCATGAAGAACTGGCGGAGCAGGAAGATGCTGAACGCGTCGCCGAGCAGGTTCGGCAGGATGAGCGGCCACAGGGTGCCGGTCAGGTGCAGGTGCGACCACATCACGTAGACCGGCACCGCGGTGACCTGCGGGGGCAGGAGCATCGCGACGATGATCACCGTGAAGATGAGGTTCGCGCCCCTGAACTTGATCTGGGCGAGCGCGTACGCCGCCGGTACCGAGCTGACGAGCATGAACGCGGTGGCGAGGACGGCGTACATCGACGAGTTGCCGAACCACTGCGTGAGCGGCAGTTCGGTGAACACCCGCGCGTAGTTCGAGAAGTCGAGCGGCCGGGGAACGATCGACGCCGTGAGTGCCTGGTTGCTCGACATCAGCGAGGTCAGGACCACGAACACGATCGGGGCGATGGTCAGCACGCCGAGGGCCACCAGGGCAGCGTGCTCGGCGATCCAGACCAGGGTGCGACCACGCGGCCTGCCGGTGCGGGGAGCTGGACCCCGTGGCGCCCGGGCGAGCGGGGACTGGGAGACGGCGGTCATCAGGACTCCTCGGGACGGAAGACGGAGATGCGGCGCATCGTGAAGACGAGCACCACCGCGGTGATCACGAACAGGACCACGGCCATGGCGGACGCGTAGCCGAACTGGAAGTTCGCGAACCCGTGCTGGTAGAGCAGCTCGGTGTACGTGAGCAGCGACGTGCCCGGGTAGCCGAGCTGGGCGGCGGTCCCGCCACCGATCGTCGCCTTGCCGGACGCGACCCCGGACGCCACCGCGGCCTCGGTGAAGTACTGCAGGGCCGCGATCACCCCCGTCACGGCGGCGAAGCCGATCACCGGGGCGATCGTCGGCAGCGTGATGTGCCGGACCTGCTGGACGCCGTTCGCGCCGTCGAGCGACGCGGCCTCGTACAGGTCGCGCGGCACGTCGAGCAGGGACGCCAGGAAGATGATCATGATGTCGCCCATCACCCAGACGCCCAGGATCACGAGCGACGGCTTCGACCACGCCGGGTCGTTGAACCAGAGCGGGCCGTCGATGCCGAAGACCCGCAGGATCTGGTTCACCGGCCCGGTGCCCGGGTTGAACAGGAACACGAACGCCACGACGCTCGCGACCGGCGGGACCAGCGCGGGCAGGTAGAAGAGCGTCCGCCAGAAGCCCGTGGCGGTGCGGGCCCGTGAGAGCAGCCCGGCCACCAGCAGCCCGCACACGATCCGGACCGGCACCAGGATGACGACGAACCACAGCGTGTTGACGACCGCGGGGCCGATCTGCGGGTCCTGCGTGAACAGGAACCTGTAGTTCAGCAGCCCGACGAACTCGGGCTCCTGCAGCTGGTTGTAGCGCGTGAACGAGTAGAAGATCGACGCGACGAGTGGGTAGGCGAAGAAGATCACCAGGCCCGCCAGGGCCGGCGCGAGCATCGTCAGGGCGACGAGTCGGCGTCGGGACTCGGCGGAGCGGGGCCGACGTCGCGGAGCCGTCGGGGGCACCGGACCGGACCCCGTCGAGCCCGTGGGCCGGGCGGCGCGGGCGAGCCGCGCCTCCCGGCCGGTCGTCTTGGTGGTGACGCTCATCACGGACCAGCCAGCTGGTTGGCGTTGTCGATGTCCGAGTCGAGCTTCTCGAGCTTGGCGTCGAGGTCGCCGCCCTTCTGCTGGTACGCCTGCCAGAACTTCGTGAAGGTGCCGATGTAGGCGGCGCCGTCGGCGGTGCCGGGCGAGGTCATGGTGTCCGCGTTGCCCGCGACGTCGACGAAGGTCTTGTAGTTCTCGTCGACCTCGAGGTCGGGGGACTCCAGCGCCGAGGTGAGCGTCGGGATGTTCTTCAGTCCGTTGCCCAGCGTGACCTGTGCGTCGGTGTTCGTCGACAGGTACTTCAGGAGTGCCCACGACAGCTCCGGGTTCTTGGAGCCCTTCGCGATGCCCGCGACGTTGCCCGCGATGTACGTCGAGCCGTAGTTGCCGAGGCCGTCCATCACCGGGGTCGGCGACGTGCCGTAGTCCAGGTCCGGCTTCTGGGCCTTGATGAACGCCGTGCGGTACTCGCCGTCGATCTGCATCGCGACCTGCCCGGTCTGGAACGCGTTGTCCGCGGCGAACTCCTGCCCGAGGCCGGACGTGAAGGCCTTGAGCTTGTCGTAGCCGATCTCGTCGACGAAGCCCTTCTGCCAGGTGATGAGCTGCTTCCACGCGTCGGACGTGCCGATCACGCTGTTGCCGTCCTCGTCCAACCACGAGCCGTCGACCATCGGCGCCCAGTGCTCGGGGGAGTTCTCGTAGAAGTCGATGAGCGGGTTGAAGCCGAGCTGCTTGATCGAGCCGTCGGCGTTGTACGTCGTCAGCTTCAGCGCGTCGGTCTTGAGCTCGTCGAGCGTCTTCGGCGGGGAGTCGATCCCGGCCTTCTCGAGCAGCGGCTTGTTGTACATGAGCGCACTGACGTCGGCGAGGGCAGGCAGCGTGCACCGGGTGCCCTTGTACTGCGTGTACGACTGCACGGCCTTCGGGATGTCCGACAGGTCGACCTTGTCACGCTTGATGTAGGGCGAGAGGTCACGGAAGGCACCAGAGGAGCAGAAGCTGCCCACGATGGCGGTCGAGTACGACAGGCCCACGTCGATGTTCTGGCCGGACGAGATCGCCTTCTGCAGCTTCTCGTCGTCCTGGCCGGCGTGGATGTCGACGGTGACGTCGGGGTTGGCCTTCTCGAAGCCCTCGACGGCGGTCTTCACCACGCCGGCTTCACGGCCGGTGAAGAAGTGCCACAGGGACACGGTGCCCTTGAGTTCCTTCGGGGCGCTCTTCTCGATCGAGTCGGCGCTGCTGCCGGAGCTGCAGCCGGCGACGACGAGGGCGCCGACGGCGGCGACGGCCGTGGCGGTGGCGATGCGGCGGAACGCCCGGCGGCGCGGGACGTTCGGTTCGGGGAGGGACAAGGCGGTACTCGCTCTCTGGTCTCGCTCCGGCGCGCCGAGGATTCCGGGCGCGACGAAGAGCCCTGTGACAGGGCTGGGTGATGGTGCCTCGAGTGGTGCGGGTGGAACGGTTCAGGGGCGCTCGGCGGGGTCCGGCGTCGGGGCATCGTCACTGATGCGCTCGAGCCGGTCCGCGAGCGCGGCGCGGACGACGTCGATCAGGACGTGTCGCGCACCGTGCAGGACGGGGGTGTCGAAGACGCCGGGAGCGACCACGGCGGTGGACCAGCGTGAGCGGGTCCGGAGCCAGGCGGTCACGGCGGCGGCCAGGGCGGGCCCACCGGCGATCCCGGTCGGGCCGTGCAGCACGACCGTCTCGGGATCGGCCACGGCGAGAGCGGGGAGCACGTTGTGCCCGACGCGCTCGCCGAGGGCGACGGTGAAGGGGTGCTGCTCGGGCAGGCCGGGCAGCTGCGGGAGCACCTGGCGCCAGTCGGCTGCGGTGCCGTCCGGTGCCGTGATCCCGTGCTCGGCGGCCAGGGCGATGATCGCGGGCTCGGAGATGAGGTCCGCGACGATCGTGGCCGTCGGGTCGATGGAGCGTGCGTCGGCAGGCACGCTGAGGTAGCCGATCTCACCCGCGGCACCGGACGCGCCGGTGTGCAGGTGGCCGTGCAGGTCGAGGGCCATGCCGAGGCCCTCGGCCATCCAGAAGAGCGCGAACGACCCGGGAGCCCGACCGGCCCCCATGTTGCGTTCGGCGATGGCGGCGAGGTTGGCGTCGTTCTCGACGACCACGTGGACCCCGAGGTCGGCGGACAGGGTCGCGCTCACCTGCTCGCGGGGCCAGCCGGGCAGGCCGTCGGTGAAGATCAGGGTGTCGGTGGCGTGGTCGACACTCGCCTGCACGCCCACCGCGACGGCGGTGACGAGCTCGGGGTCCACACCGGCCGCGGCGGCTGCGCGGGAGATCGCGGCGGCGACGATGTCGGCGCCGGGGGAGCGCACCTCGGCCTCGGACATCCGGTGCGTGGCGACCGGGAAGGTGCGACCAGCGGCGTCCACCACGGTCGACCGGACGTCGACGAGCTGTACGTCGACCGCGACCCCGAGGTCGCGGTCGGTGATGGCTTCGTACACGACGGCGCTCGGCCCGCGGCGTCCGGCCTGGGTGTCGGTGCCGGCCTGGCGGATGAGGTCGGCCGACTCGAGCCGGCGGATGATCTCGGCGGCGGTGGGCTTGCTGAGGCCGGTGCGCTGTGCGATCTCGTTGCGGGTGAGCGGGCCGTCGTCGAGCAGCAGCTCGAGCGCTGCGCGGTCGTTCAGGACGCGCAGCAGCCCGGGCTGGCCGGGGGTGCGTCCTCGAGTGGTCATGTCGAGGACTGTAACGGACAACCTTCTTTACTGAAAGGTTTGTTTACCGATTCGAAACACGCGTTCTGCTGCGCGAAACGTGCCACCCGTCGGATGCATGCCGGGCGCGCGGCCGACGCGCGCCCGACGCCCGCCGGACGCCGGCTGGCGACCGGCGCCTACGGCCGCAGCAGCACCTTGATCGCCCGACGTTCGTCCATCGCCCGGTACGCCTCGGCGGTCTCGTCGAGCGGCAGTTCGAGGTCGAACACCCGGCCCGGGTCGATCGCACCCGACAGGACGTCGGGGAGCAGCTCCGGGATGTACTTCCGGGCCGGCGCCATCCCGCCCGCGATCGCGATGTTCGTGTCGAAGAGGTACCGGGTGCCGATCGTCGGCACGCCGTGCGGCACCCCGACGAAACCGAGGTTGCCGCCCGCACGCACCGAGTGCAGCGCCTGGTCCATGCTCTCCTCGGTGCCGACGGCCTCGACCGCGCAGTCGGCCAGGTCGCCGCCGAGCAGGTCGCGGATCGCCGCGACGCCCTCCTCGCCACGGGAAGCCACGATGTCCGTCGCGCCGAACTCGCGAGCGAGCGCCTGGCGGTCGGCGTGCCGGCTCATCGCGATGATGCGCTCGGCGCCCAGTCGCTTCGACGCGAGCACGGCGGACAGGCCGACCGCGCCGTCGCCGACCACGACGACGGTCTTGCCGGGGCCGACCGCTGCCGACACCGCGGCGTGGTGCCCGGTGGAGAAGACGTCGGACAGGGTCAGCAGGGACGGCACGAGTGCGGGGTCGACCGGGCCGGGGACCGCGACGAGCGTTGCGGACGCGTCCGGGATGCGGACGTACTCGGCCTGGGCGCCGCCGACCGGGTCGCCGTACGCGTCCTTCCCGCCGAAGCCGGACAGGTGGTCGCAGCCACTGGTCATGCCGTGGCGGCAGGCCTGGCAGGTGCCGTCGTTCATGGTGAAGGGGGAGATGACGAAGTCGCCCTCGTGCAGGTCGGTGACCTGGTCCCCGACGGCGACGACCTCGCCGACGAGTTCGTGCCCGATCGGCCGTGGCCGCTTCGTCTCGGTCACGCCACGGTAGGGCCAGAGGTCGGAACCGCACACGCACGCCGCGACGACCTTGACGACGACGTCCTTCGGGGTCAGGACCGAGGGGCGGTCGCGCTCCTCGACGCGGATGTCGTTCGGGGCGTGGATGATCGCTGCGCGCACGGGAGGCCTTCCGTCGAGATGGTGGGGAGTCGGCGCGGTCGACGTCGTCCGGGCCGACGTCGACAGTACCCTCGTGCGGGTGGACGACGACCGGTACGGCGGGGACGTGCTCTCGGGAGACTGGCGCTCCCGCGGAGTGAAGAAGGTGCGGCAGGTGCCGCTCGAACGCGACATGGTGCTCGAGGACCCGGACTCCGGGTGGGCTGGTGCCGTCGTGGGGCTCGAAGCGGGCAACATCGCGCTCGAGGACTGGAAGGGCCGCACCCGCTCGTTCCCGTTCACCGGGCAGTTCCTGCTCGAGGGCGAGCTCGTCACGCTGGGCCGTCCGCAGGCGCCGGTCGGCCGGTCTGCCGCAGCTGCACCACCGGACAGGAGGCCCGGGGCGGCTCCGGCGGTCAAGTACGCCTCCGACGGCGGTCGCCTCCGCACCGCCTCCGGATCGTTCGCAGTGGAGTCGCAGCGAGCTCGGGTGGCCCTGCCCTCCCGCATCATGGTCGAGGGCAAGCACGACGCCGAGCTCGTCGAGAAGGTCTGGGGAGCGGACCTGCGCGTCGAGGGCGTCGTCGTCGAGGAGCTCTCCGGCGTCGACAACCTGGCCGACGTCCTCGACGAGTTCCAGCCGACGCGCGACCGTCGCGTCGGCGTGCTCGTCGACCACCTCGTGCCCGGGTCGAAGGAGTCCCGCTTCGCCGACGCCGTGATGCGCGGCAAGTGGGGAGCGCACGTGCTCGTCGTCGGCCACCCGTTCGTCGACGTCTGGCAGTCCGTGAAGCCGGCCCGCGTCGGACTGCAGGCGTGGCCGACGATCCCGCGGTCGATCGAGTGGAAGAAGGGCATCTGCCAGGCGCTCGGGTGGCCGCACGCCGAGCAGGCCGACATCGCCCGGGCATGGCAGCGGATCCTCGGGCAGGTGCGCACCTTCGCCGATCTCGAGCCGCAGCTGCTCGGCCGCGTCGAGGAGCTCATCGACTTCGTGACGGAACCGAAGGCCTGAGAACCCGGCCGTTCTGGCCAGGCGCGCGGAATGAGCGGGTGATCCGCGCCTCCGCTCCGTATCGTTGGGGCATGGACGGCATCGACGGACGCGTGCGGGGCGCGGTCGACCTGTGGCTGCGCTGGTTGCCGCGCTGGCAGATCGGGACCGCCCGCCCGCGCACGCGCATCTGCCGGAAGTGCACCGGGTCCCCGATCGCCGCGGCCGCGGGGTTCGGGCCCGACGTGCCGCACGCCGTCCAGCACGCGCTGATCGGGCGGATCTCGACGATCGTCGAGGACGCCGTCGACGAGTACACGGCCAAGAACCTGCCCCTGCTGCAGCGTGAGCTCGAGCGGGCCGCCGCGAGGAAGCGGCACGCGGGGTACCAGCCGGCCGAGGGGCTGTCGCCGGAGTTCCAGGGCCTGGATGTGGACCCGGAGCCGTCGCCGGGGTCACCGTTCCTGTTCACGCTCGGCGAGCTGGCCGGCACCGGCGCGGGGGAACAGACGCCGCGCGAGCCGTTGTCCGACGAGGCCAAGGCCGCGCTCCGGCACGAGATCGAGTTGTCCGACGAGTGCGCCCGCTCGACCGGCACCGCGGTCTGCCTGGCCCTCATCGACCACCGGCCGCGCATCGCCGAGGCCGTCGAGCGCCTGGTGGAGCCGCAGATCGAGGCGCTCGTGTCGGACATGTTCCGCGGGTTCGACGGTCCGGACGAGGGGCCGCGCTCGGGCTTGTTCTGAGGCGCGGGGTGGGGGCGGACGTTCGGTGCGAGGCGGCGTGGTGGCGGGGCGGCGTGGTGGCGGCGAAGCCCGCACCGCGCGGAGTCCGTCGGTCCGTGCGAGGTTGCCCGCTCGGTGCGCCCTTGTGACGCCGCACCGAGCCGCCACTGCTGCACGGTCCGGCGAAGCTCGCACCGTGCAGAACTCGGGAACCTCGCTCGGGGCCGCGAAGCTGGCACCGTCCATCCGAGGCTGCACCGTGCGTGTCTCGCTGAACCTGCACGGGGCGGCGAAGCTCGCACCGTGCGCGGTGCGTCGCTCAGCGGGGGAGCAGCGTGCGACCGGGCACGACCGTGCCCCGCAGTGAGCGGTGCTCGACGGCCCGCGTCGGGTCGTCGATCCGGCCGATGACCAGGTCGATCGCCTCGCGGCCGATGCGCTCGATGGGTTGCTGGAGGGTCGTGAACCCGATCCAGTCGCTCGCGAGGGGGTACACGCCGTCGAACCCGGTGACCGACAGATCGTGCGGGACCCGGACACCGCGGCGTGCGAGCGCCTCGCACACGTCGAGCATGAGCCGGTCGGTCGGGCACATCACCGCGGTGACGCCCGACTCGCGCATCGCGTCGACCAGGTCGGCGGCGAGGTCGTCCGGCTGGCGCACGAAACTGGCATCGATGTCGATCACCCGCGTGCCTCGAGCCCGGAGTCGCTCGACCATCGCCGACGATCGCGCGTGCTGGGTGATCGCGTTGTCGATCGGGACGGTGAGCACCACGACCGTGCTGTGGCCGGCGTCGGCGACGGCGTTCGCGATGGTCGCACCACCGTCGACCTCGTCGCAGTAGACGCTCGAGAGTGCCGGGTGCAGCTCGGGCCGACCGGCGACGACGGTGGCGATGCGTGGTGCGAACTCGGCGATGTCGGCGGACGGCATGAGGCCGCTGCACACGACCAGTCCGTCGACGCGCATCGAGACGAGGGCCGCGAGGGCGGACTTCTCGTCCTCGACCCGGCCGACGCCCGTCGTGGTGACGACCCGGTAACCGAGCTCGGATGCGCGGCGCTCCATCACGGCGTGCAGGGCGGTGTAGACCATCGACGAGGCGTCGCGCACGAGCATGCCGATGGTGTGCGTCCGACCGCTGACGAGTCCGCGCGCCATGGCGTTCGCGACGTACCCGAGTTCGGCTGCTGCGCGTTCGACGCGCTCACGGGTCTCGTCCGAGAACCGCCCCGTGCCCGAGAGGACCCGGCTCACCGCCGACTTCGAGACTCCCGCACGTGCGGCGACGTCGAGGATGGTCGGTTGGGAACCGCGGCTGCCGTTCACGCGTCGGTCGCTGCAGCGTTCTGCCGGGAGCGGGAGCCAGCGATGCGGAGCACACCGCGGGCGATCGCGCGCCAGCCGAGCAGGAACACCCCGAGCACGATCGTCGCGACGATGACGAACGAGATCGGCAGCGGATTGCCGTCGACGTCGCCCTGGCCGGTGGCGACACGGATCGCCAGACCGACGAAGACCGTGAGGATCCAGACCATGACGCCGGTCGGCCAGAAGCGCAGCGGCCGGGCCCAGGCTCCGCTCGTCACGTACCCGATCGCCCAGCCCGCCAGGAACGGGTACGCGGTGGTCCAGAGTGCCAGCGCCGTGTTGGCTTCACCGTGCGACGAACGCCCGATGAGTGCGAAGACGACGATGAGCACGACGTCGATGACCGCTGCGAGCCAACCCCAGGTGCGTGTGTTCACCCGGACAGTCTCGCAGCCTCCGGTGGTGGGACTCATCCCTCCACATGGCAAGAGTGCGGTGATCCGTCCACAGGGCTCGAGTCCGGAGCTGCGGTCGTCCGGTGGGTTCTCGACCATCGGGACATGTCGATGAACCTGAAGCTCGCACCGGTCCCCGAAGTCCTCACGTACCGAACATCAGCGCAACGGCCGGACGAGTCCGACGCCATCAGACGACGGGCGGCGGCAGGAGAGCTCACCCGGGTCGCACGCGGTCTGTACGCGGAGGCCGCCGGATGGGCAGCACTCCGAACCACCGAGCAGCACCACGTCCGCGTGCGCTCGTTCGCCGATCGCATCCGGCCAGGAGACCTGGTGTCCCACGTGTCCGCGGCCGTGGTGTTCGGCGTGCCGCTCCTCACCCCTCCACCGACGCGGATCCACGTGACCTCGGGCGGCGCCGACCGGCGTACCACGAACGCGACCTTCATCGTGCACGCGGACCTCGACCCCGATCGGAACCGAAGAGCAGTGACGACACCGGACGGGTTGGTGCTGTGCGGGCTGGACCGGCTGGCGACGGACCTCGCGCTCACGCTGCCCTTCAGCGACGCGGTCGTCGCCCTCGACTCGCTCCTCGGCCGTGCGGTCGAGCGGGACCTGGTCCGGTCGGCTGTCGAGCGGCGAGGGCAGAAGGGCCGGCGGCGAGCACTGCGGGCCGTCGACTTCGCCGATGCCGCATCGGACTCACCGGGGGAGTCCTACGCCCGCGCCCGGTTCGACCAGTTCGGCACGCCGCCACCTGTCCTCCAACACCGGTTCCGGACGGCGGGCGAGCCCGACATCGTCGTGGACTTCTGGTTCCCGGAGTCCGGGGTGGTGGTGGAGTTCGACGGTGCCGTGAAGTACCAGCGCAGTGAGTACCTGCGCGGGCGCACCCCGGAGGAAGCGCTGATCGACGAGAAGATCCGGGAGGACCGTCTCCGCGCGTTCCCCGAGGTCCGGATCGTGCTCCGGCTGACCTGGTCCGACCTGCGGAACGAATGGACCCTGCGAACGAAGCTCCGTCAGGCTGGCGTGCGGATGTCGCGCTGAGACCGCCCGAGATCGCACCGTGCGGCGTTGTTCCGGCGTTGCGCACGGCGCACGGTGCGAAGTCGCGCGGTCGGGAAAGGGAAGTCAGCACGGTGCGAGGTCATCCGTGGGTCCGGCTGACTTCGCACCGTGCGCCTTTCGTCGGTCGGGGGTGTGTTGCCCGCTTGGTGCGAGCTTGTAGGTGGGCACGGAGCGGGCAACCTCGCACCAGGTGGCGAGGTCGGCACGGTGCGGGCGTGACGCCGACGCCGCCGACGCCGACCTCGCACCAGAGCGAGCCCCGACCCCGCACCCCGACCCCGCACCCCGCACCCCGGAGTTCACCCGACGGCGACGCCCGCGGCACCCGGCGTTCACCCGGCAGCGCCACACTCGACCCCGGTGCGGGGACGGTGCCCCCCGACCCCCCCCCCCCGCGCCCCCCCCCCCCGCCCCCCCCCCCCCCCGCGGCGCGACGCCGGGGACACCGCCGGGGCGCCCCCCGCGCCCCC
>NZ_JBSSCY010000016.1:0-21105 GCF_054060195.1 Curtobacterium sp. PvP017 | reverse complement strand
GTCGCGCCGGCTTCGGCGGTGCCGGTGAACGCGCGGGTGCCGGGCTGGTAGGTGTTCTCTGTGGCGAGGTCTTCGACCTGCAGCAGACGCGGCAGGTGCACCCGCTCGGAGACGGCGTCGAATCGCCGGCCCTCCATGCTGAGGTTGACGATGTCGAGCTGCTCGCCGGTCTCAGCGGCGGGGATCGTGTAACTCCAGCCCTCCATGCGCTCGATTCCCCTGACCACGCGGTCACCATCGAGGATCCAGAGCCCGGCAGAGTCCTCTCGCTCGCCGATGACCTGCACGCGGCCGTCCGGGTAGACCTTGACGTCACGGAGTGTGGGGGCGGCGATCGACGCGTCGGTGTCCACCTGCTCGAGGGGGGCCGCGGTGCGGAGGGACGGGGTGCCGTTGTCGGACAGGGCGACGACGTGGACGGTCGTCCCGAGGCGGTCCTGCGGGATGTTCGCGACGTAGCCGTTGGCGGTGAGCGCGGCGGTCACGATCTTCTCGCCGGCTTCGTCCTCGACGATGACCGAGTCCGTGGCGGCGTCGA
This sequence comes from Curtobacterium sp. PvP017, assembly GCF_054060195.1. Lineage (NCBI taxonomy): Bacteria > Bacillati > Actinomycetota > Actinomycetes > Micrococcales > Microbacteriaceae > Curtobacterium > Curtobacterium sp. PvP017. The sequence continues at coordinate 20,567 of NZ_JBSSCY010000016.1, read as the reverse complement.
ACTGGCCGGTCAGGACGAAGGCGCCGTCCAGGCGACGCTCAGCGGTCTGGAGGGTGGGTGCGTCCGGGGCGTCGGCGTCGCCCGGGGTGAAGCGGATGTCGCGGAGCTGGTTGGTGCGGCCCTCGGGGGTCGTCTGGGTGAGCGTGATCTTGTGCTCGCGGTCGCTGAGCTCCGCGTCGGCGCTCCACGTCCCGGTGCCGGAACGGGTGGTGCTGACCTCGGTCGTGAACAGTTCGTCGCCGGACTCGCTGTCGGTCGCGACGACCGTGGCACCCGCGGTCGCGCTGCCCGCGAGCTGCGTCACGCCAGGATCGAAGTGGTTCTTCCGCTGGAGCCCGTCGACGGTGATCCCGCGGGGCATCGGGATGCGGTCGCTGCGGGTCCGGGTGCCGTCCTCAGCGGTCTTGATGCGGACCACCTCGAGGTTCTCGTCCTTCAGGGCGTCCGGGACCGTGATGAAGAACACACCGCCCGAGGGCCTCCGGTCCAGCACGCGGTCGCCCAGCATGAGCCAGATGTCGTGGCCGTTGGAGTACCCGGCGAGGACGCGGGATGCGTAGGGAGTGCTCCAGTCCTGGAGCACCTCGATCTCGTTGAGGGACGGGTCGATCGGGATGTCCACGAACTCGGGGTACTCGTTGGTCGACGCCTCGCCCGCGGGTGCGCTGGCGGTCGGTGACGGGCTCGCAGCTGCGGTCGCGGCGGTCGCGGCGACGGGCGTCAGCAGGCCGACGCCGAGGGATGCGGTGACGATGCCGCAGACGACTGCGGCGCTCCGGAACGGAGAGGGTGCCATGGAGGGCTCCTTTGATGGGGGATTCTGAGGATACTCATATGTCATATTTCCTGAGTGTGGACATCATGGGTGCGATGCCATGGACGGGGCACATCGACCGTCCGGGTACGCTGACGCGGTGCCAGACTTCGCCGACCTCTTCCGCCGCCGCGACGAATCCGCGCCGGACCTCATCGCGATCGACGGCACCGACCGGTTCCTCATCGACGAGGCACCGCACGTGCACGGGGACGCGCTCCGCCAGCCCGGTCAGGTCGCGGTCGTCGACGATCGCCTCGGGGTCCTGACGCTCGGACTCATCACGCAGTACGGCGCCTCGGACATCCGGGTCGTGCAGGACTCGCTCGTGGGGGAGCGCGCGCTCGAGGCCAACGCCGGCACGTTCGGGCTGCGCGGCTTCCACCACCCGGACTCGCTCGAGGACGCCTTCCGGAACGTCCGGCTCGTCGTGCTGCGGCTGTCGAAGTCCCACGACCGGCTCGACGAGATCGCCCGTGCGGTCGCGCGGTTCGCCGCTCCCGACGTCGTGCTGCTGTGCGGCGGCAACGTCAAGTACATGAACCTGTCGCAGAACGACGTCCTGCGCCGCTCGTTCGGCGAGGTCACGGCGTCGCGCGGGCGTGGGAAGTCGCGGCTGCTCATCGCACAGGACCCGCTGCGTGCGCAGGCGAACCGAGCTGCCGCGACCAATCCGTGGCCACGCTCGGTGCACGTCGACGACCTCGGCATGACGCTCGTCGCGCACGGTGGGGTGTTCGCGGGGACCTCGCTCGACCAGGGCACCCGGGTGTTGCTGGAGGCGATGGACGCTGCGGTGCCGACTGCCCGGACCGTCGTCGACCTCGGGTCCGGCAACGGCGTGATCGCCGCGGCGATCGCGCTGCGTCGACCGAACGTCAAGGTCGTCGCGACCGACGTGTCGCGGATCGCCGTGGCGTCGACGCGGGCGACGGCGGAGGCGAACGGTGTGGGCGACCGGGTGACGGCATTGCGCACCGACGCCGGCGACGAGCTCGCTGCCGGGTCTGCCCAGCTGGTGCTGTGCAACCCGCCGTTCCACGCGGACACCACGGTGACCACCGACGCGGCCGAGGCGATGTTCCGGAACGCGGCCACGATCCTCCAGGCCGGCGGTGAACTGTGGTGCGTCTGGAACGGCCACCTGCGCTACCGGCCGGTGCTGGAGCGTCTGGTTGGGCCGACGCGGCAGGTCCTGCGGACCCCGAAGTTCACGGTCACGGCCTCGGTGGCGGCTCCGCGCTGATCCACCCCATACCGGACGTGGAATATCGTCCGGATAATACTTGTGTGCCACTCGGTGGCACGTGCACAGTCGTCTCCTGCACCGTCAGAGAGGACTCCCATGCACACTCGTCCACCCCGTCCGCGGACGCCCCGCACGGCGTTGACCGCCGCGCTCGCGCCGATGGTCGCGCTCGGCGCACTCGTCGCCAGTGCGGGCATCGTCGGGTCTGCGCAACCTGCGCACGCCGTCGATCCGTTCCCCGTCCGTGACCCGTTCGTCGACCTGCCGGTCGGCACCACGATGCCGCCGGGCTGGGCGCGCATCGCGTCGAACGACCAGCAGGCAGCGATCGTCGAAAACGGGTCGGCCGGCAAGTGGCTCCGGATGACCGACAACGTCAAGTACATGGCCTCGGCGGTGTACAACGAGGTGCCGTACGACTCCAGCCACGGACTGACCGTCGAGTTCGACCAGCGGATGTGGAGCCCGGAGGACACCGGCTACGCGGACGGGATCGGGTTCTTCCTGCAGGACGCGTCCGTGCCGCTCGACGCGATCGGACCGGTGGGTGGTGGCCTCGGGTACTTCGACGGCCGGTCGGCGTGCTCGGCCGGACTCGACGGCGGCGTCGTCGGTGTCGGGTTCGACCGGTTCGGCAACTTCGCGCTGCCGGAGTTCATCCAGAACGCCGTCACCGTCCGCGGCGCCGAGGCTGAGTGCTACCCCGTGCTCGCGACGACGGGCAACCGCGGCGACGGCTTCCTCGAGGACCGCGGCGTCGATGCCGAGGAGGCGACCTACCGGCACGTCAAGGTCGACGTCGTCCCCCGGGACGCGGGCGGGATCACGGCGATCGTCACGATGTCGGACCCCACACCGGTCGGCTCGGAGCCGGTGGAACTGCACCACCTGATCTCCACCGACCTGCCGGCGACGGCGCTGCCCGACCGGATGCGGTTCGGGTTCAGTGCGTCGACGGGCGGGCGTGCCGAGTTCCACGAGATCCGCAACGTCCGGGCCACGCAGCCGACGGACGTCGTGACCACGGCGTCGGTCGACACCGAGGGGCCGGTGACCGCCGGCGACGACGTGTCGTTCCGCGTCCGGTCGGTCAACGACGGCCCGGCCACGATCGGCGGGCCCGTGGACGCCGTGGCGCGGACGACGGCGCTGACCGATGAGCTGCCGCTCGAGGACGTCACCTGGTCGTGCGAGGCCCGGGGCGGCGCGACGTGCGGTTCGGCGCAGGGCGAGGGCACCGTCGCGACCGACTGGACGGCGCCTCCCGGCGGGCAGATCGTGTTGTCGGCGCGGGGGACCGTGCCGGTGACGACGCGGACCGGGACCTACTCGACGCCTGCGGAGAGCGTCACCGACTTCACCGCCGGCCGCTTCGACGAGGGGCTGGCGGCCGTCGCGCGGGACGGCTCGGTGAGTGACGTCGACCTGACGAACAACACCGACACGATCGCGTTCGACGTGGTGCTGCCGGATGCCGTCGCCTCGGACGACACCGCGACCGGACAGCAGGGTGAACCCGTGGTCGTCGACGTCGTGGGGAACGACCCGCTCGACGGCAGTGGTGCGGACCTCGGGTCGCTCCGGCTCAGCGACGAGGGGCTCGAGGGCGCCGAGCTGTCCGACGACGGCAAGCAGCTGCGCGTGCCGGGTGAGGGCTCCTACGTCGTGGACGACGCCGGTCGCGTGACCTTCACGCCGGAGGACGGTTTCAGCGGGGTCGCGTCGCCGGTGCGGTACGAGATCACGTCGAACGCCGGTCAGGTCGCGTCCGCGACGATCCGGGTCGAGGTCGAACCCGGGGCGGAGCCGGAGCCGGAACCGACGCCGACGCCCACGCCCACGCCGACTCCGACTCCGTCGCCGGAGCCGACCGACCCGCCGGCACCGACGCCGTCCGACGGGCCGGGGACCACGCCGCCGGGTGCCGGGGGTGGGCCCGGGGGCGGACCCGGAACCGGAGGCGAGCCGGGCACTGGCGACGGTGGTGTCGGCGACCACGGGAACGGGGTCGGCCGAGCAGACGCCGTGACGGAGGCGGCGTCCGCGACGGGGCCCTCGCGTCTGGCCTGGACCGGGTCGGACGGCGTCCTGGTCGCGAGTCTCATCGGCGTCGGATTGGCGGCGACCGGTGCGGTGCTGCTCGTCCTCCGTCGGCGTCGCCTCGCCGCGGACACCGACAGCTGACGATGGGCCCGGGCCGCACGGTGCACGGCGAACGACGACGTGTGCCGTGCGGCTCAGGACTCCGTGCCGGACAACCGCGCGACGACGTCGACGATGTGCGCGTCGTAGTGGACGTTGAGCGCGTGCGCCGCGTCTGCGGCTCGGTCCGGGTCACCGCGGTCGATGGCGTCCTCCAACTGGGTGAGGACGTCCTCGATGTCCCACCTGCGGAAGGGCGGCGCTTCGTCGAACACGAACGCGAGCCGGCTCAGGGCGAACCGCAGACTGCCGGCGAGCCAGGGGTTCGGCGTGTGGTCCGCGAGGAGCCGTGAGAGCTCCACCACCGACATCGTGTAGCCGTAGTCACGGATGCGACCCTGGCGGCGGAGCTGGTCGATCACCCCGTGCAGTTCGGCCCGCCCGGCGTCGTCCAGGGTCGGCACGGACCACCGGGCGCAGGCCTCGACGAGCGTGGACGCGAGCTGCAGCGAATCGGTCCAGTGCTGCAGGTCCGGCCGGGTGATGCGGATGTCCTCCGGGGCGTCCGGCCGCGTCTCGACGAGCCCGAGCAGCTCGAGTCGCCGGACCATCGGCACGAGCCGCCGGACCGACTGTCGGAGTCGCGCGGCGATCGCACTCGCGCGGTACGTCCGGTCGCGCTCGAGCGTCCCGTCGCGCACCATCGCGAGCAGGTCCCACCAGAGGTCGTCCGGCGTCCAGACGGCCCAGCTCGGCGAGTCCGCCGGCGCGGAAGGCGCGGAAGGTGCGGAAGGTGCGGTCGACGCGGACGCTGACGATGCCGACGACGTGTCGTCGGGTGCTCCGCCGAACGCGGCGACCGCAGCGTCGACGTGCTCGCCCCACAGCCGTGCGAGCACGTGCGCGGCACGCTCGGCTGACCGCACGCCCGGGTACCGCACCGCCTGCTCGGCAGCTGCTGCCCAGGTGTCGACCTCGGTGGACCGGAACGGGATCGTCGGGGTCACGCCGAACCGGGCCCGCTCCACGGCTCGTGCAGTGAGTCGACCGAGGGACACGTTCGGGGTCCGGTCGATCCAGAAGGTGATCGACGCCCAGAACGCCTGATCGAGGTCGGGGGTGCGCAGGTGCGCGGAACGACGGAGCGCCTCGGCGACACGACCCTGCTCGACGAGGTCCGCTGCCGTGAGCACGGGCACGGCAGAGCGCATGACCCCTTCCACCAGCCCGACGAGCAGCCAGCCGTTGTCCACCCAGGCGGCAGGTGACAACGACCGGAAACGGACGGCGGCATGGTCGTCGAGGACCGCGATCCCGACGTCGGACAGTCGCTCGAGCACCGCGTGGAGGACCACCGGGTCGAGGCCGAACCGCCCGGAGAGCGCCAGCTCATCGTGGGTGACGTCCTGACCGAGGGAGCCGTCACGGACGGCGCCGAGGACGTCACGGTACGCCTGGTCGAGCTGCGGCGTCCATCCGCCGTCGAACCGAGCCACCGCAGTCATGAACACCCCTTCCCTGCAGCGTAGCCGCCGACACGACGGAGCCGCCGACACGACGGAGCCGCCGACACGACGGAGCCGCCCGGGTCTCCCCGGGCGGCTCCGTCGTGCGTTCCGGACGATCAGGCCGGGACGTAGTCGAACGTGTCCGGGTCCGGACCCGTGCGGTGGCCCTTGTCGAGCGTCGTGATGTCCGTCATGTCCTCGTCGGAGAGCTCGAAGTCGAAGATCGCGAAGTTCTCCTCGACGCGGGCACGCGTGACCGACTTCGGGAACACGATGTCGCCACGCTGGATGTGCCAGCGGAGGACGACCTGTGCCGGGCTCTTGCCCACGGCGCCGGCGATGCGGGTGATGGTCTCGTCGTCGAGCACGAGGCCCTGCGCGATCGGGGACCATGCCTCGGTCGCGATGCCGAGCTCGCTGTTGACGGCGCGGAGCTCGTCCTGGGCGAGGTACGGGTGCACCTCGATCTGGTTCACGGCCGGCGGGACGTCCGTCTCGGCACGCAGGCGGCGGAGGTGGTGCGCCTGGAAGTTGCTGACACCGATCGAGCGGGAGGTGCCGGCGGCGTAGAGCTCCTCGAGGGCCTTCCACGTCGGGACGAAGTCCGAGACGGTGGGCAGCGGCCAGTGGATGAGGAACAGGTCGGTGTAACCGCCGAGCAGGTCGGCCGACTTCTTGCCGTTCTCGGCAGCTGCCGAAGGGTCGTGGAAGCCGTTGTTGAGCTTCGAGGTGACGAAGATCTCTTCGCGCGGGATGCCGGACTCGGCGATCGCCTCACCGACCTCCTTCTCGTTGCCGTACATCTCGGCGGTGTCGATGTGGCGGTAGCCGACCTCGAGCGCCGTGAGCGTCGCTTCCTTGGTCGACGAGGGGTCGATCTGGAAGACGCCGAAGCCGAGCTGCGGGATGGTCTTGCCGTCGTTCAGGGTGATGTTCGGAACGGTCATGGTGCCATGCAACCAAACGACCCCCAGCAGCCATTCCGGCAACGCCCAGGATCAGCGACCCCGGGCGTGCCCCTCAGGACAGCGCGGCGGCGATGTACGCCTGCAGCGCCTGGCCGTAGGCGATCGCCGGGGTCTCCGACGCGAAGCTCCGGTCGGTGCCGCCGATCGTCGCCGTGACCGTGTACACGACCCGGCCGCTCACCGACACCCGTGTCAGCCCGATGAACGACGGCCCGAGCAGCTCGCGCAGCTGGTCCTCGCGCGGCAGCCAGAGCGACTCCGAGGCGGTCACGGAGTCGAGCGCCCACTCGGTGGTCCCGTTGAAGCCGAGGATCGTGCCGGTGGGGGAGTCGTGTCGTTCGACGGTCATCTCGGAGACCGTGTAGACGTCCTCGTCCACCTCGGGCTTGTCGATGACGAACCGGTCGCCCGTCTCGGGGTGCCAGCGCAGGCCGGCGTCGCGGAGGGTCCTGGCGAGTGCAACGGTGATCACGTCCCCAGCCTGCACGGAGGACCCCGCCCTGTCACCACATAGGTTGCTGATGGCTTCCCGTACTAGCATCGCCGAGCACCCCACGCGCGAGCGCCACCCGATCGCGCGCGCGACGTGACGACGCCCGGACAACCGGTGCCGCGCCTCCAGGTCGACCGACCGGCCACGGGGCGGGCCACCGGCCGGCGTCCCGACCGAGGCGACGGACACCCCGTCCGCCGAAGAGAAGGACCCGCATGACCCTCGAACGCGAGGAACTCCGCGACGGCTGGACCGTGACGATGGCCGGAGGAACCGGTGCGCCGGACGGCGTCGCGGGCCGCACCATCCCGGCGACGGTGCCGGGCCAGGTGCACACCGACCTGGAACGGGAGGGCCTGCTGCCGGACCCGACCTTCGACCGGAACGAGCAGGCCGCCAAGTGGGTCGGCCGGGCCGACTGGTCCTACCGCACCTCGGTCGACGTCGACCCCCGCGGCCACGAACGCGTGGACCTCGTCTGCGACGGCCTGGACACCGTCTCCGAGCTCAGCCTGGACGGCGTCGTCGTGGGCACGACGCGGAACATGCACCGGCGCTACCGCTTCGACGCGCGCGTGCAGTCCGGGTCCGGGGCGACGACGAAGGACCTCGAGATCCTGTTCGAGTCGCCGTACCGCGAGGCCGGCCGGGTCGCCGCGAAGGCCGGCAGCATGCCGGGACCGTACGACGAGCCGTTCCCGTACATCCGCAAGATGGCCTCGAACTTCGGCTGGGACTGGGGCCTCACCGCCGTCACGAGCGGTCCCTGGCGACCGGTCGCGATCGAGCGGTGGTCCACCGCACGGCTGCGCGAGGTCCGACCGCTCGTCGACGTCGAGGCCGGCGAAGGGGTGCTCGACGCACACATCACGGTCGAGCGCTCGGGCCTGAACGACCTGGACCAGGACGGCGAGGACGACGACCTGGTGCTCGTCGTGACCGTCAGCGGTCTCAAGGAGGACGGCACGCCCACGCGGCAGCGGTCGCGGGCGCAGCTGACGCCGAAGGACGACGAGACCGTCGTCACGGTGCGTGTGCCCGAGGCGCTGCGCTGGTGGCCCCGCGGCTACGGTGCGCAGGCGCAGTACGACGTGGTCGTGGAACTGCAGACGGTCGAGGGCGAGGTCCTGGACCGCGACACGTTCCGCACCGGCTTCCGGTCGACCCGGATCGACACGCAGGTCGACGACATGGGTCGGCCGTTCGGCATCCACGTCAACGGGACCCTGATCGACGTGCGTGGGGTGAACTGGATCCCGGACGACGTGATCGTCTCGCGCGTCGACCGCGCGCGCCTGCAGTCCCGTCTGACCGCGGCGGCGTCCCTCGGCACGAACCTCGTGCGCGTGTGGGGCGGCGGCGTGTACGAGTCGCGCGACTTCTACGAGGTCTGCGACGAACTCGGACTGCTCGTCTGGCAGGACTTCCCGTTCGCGTGCTCCGCCTACCCCGAGGTCGAGCCGATCCGCAGCGAGGTCATCGCCGAGGCGCGGGACAACGTCGCCCGGCTCGCGCGGCACCCCTCGCTGGTGCTGTGGAACGGCAACAACGAGAACATCTGGCTGCACGACGTGGACGGCTGGGCGGACTCCCTCGGCGACCGCGGCTGGGGCCTCGACTACTACCTCGACCTGCTGCCGACGATCGTCGACGCGGTCGACCCGTCGCGCTTCTACACGGTGGCGTCGCCGTGGTCGGGCTCCGAGTCGCTGCCCGCGAACGACGTCGACAACGAGACGCACCACTCGTGGGACGTCTGGAACCGCCTGCCCGACACCGCCTACCGCGGGTCGGTTCCCCGGTTCGTCTCCGAGTTCGGCTGGCAGGCGCCGCCCGCCTGGCGGACGCTGCGGGACGGTGTCGCGGACGAGGTGCTGCGCGTCGACTCGCCGGGGGTCGTGCACCACCAGAAGGCCGCGGACGGCATGGGCAAGCTGGCCCGCGGCATCGAGCCGCGGTTCGGCACGGTCGACCCGGCCGCCTTCGACCGGTGGCACTACCTGACACAGCTGCAGCAGGCGCGGGCCATCGCGACGGGCATCGAGCACTGGCGCACGCACTGGCCGCGGAACACCGGTGTGGTGATGTGGCAGCTCAACGACCTGTGGCCGGTGTCGTCGTGGTCGGCGATCGACTCGGCGGGGCGGCTGAAGCCGCTCGCGCACGAGCTACGCCGGCTGTACGACGACGTCCTCCTGACGATCCGCCCGGTGTCGCGGGTGGCGGTCGCGCCGTCCGCCGTGTCCGGACCGGCTGCGTCGCCGGCGTCGTCGCCCGCTTCGCCGGTCTCCGGGGCGGTCGCGCCCGCCTCGCCGGTCGCGTCCGGTGCGGAGCGGACGGGAGGCCCGGATCACCCGGGTGGATCGGCCGCCGTCGGCGAGACGGCTGATCCGGGCGACGCGGCGGACACCCTGTCCCTCGGCGTCTCGCCCGGCGCGTTCGGGTCCTCGCCCGTCGAGGTCGCCGTCCGGTCCACGCGGGGCGGCCACGACAGCGTGGTCCGGGTGCGACGGGTCACCACCGCCGGCACGATCCTGGCCGAGGCGTCACTCCCCGTCCGCCTGTCGTCCGCCGGGGTCGCCGTCGTCGCCCTGCCCGAGTCGGTGGGCGTGGTCGACGACCCCGCGAACGAGCTCATCGTGGCGGACATGGACTGGCGCCGAGCCGTCTGGACGCCCGGTCCCGACGTCGACGTGCGGTGGGAGCCGGCGCGGTACCGCACTGCGTTCACGCCCGTCGACGGCGGGCTCGACCTGACCGTCGAGGCCGAGTCGCTCGTGCGGGACCTGCTCGTCCAGCCGGACCGGGTGCGCGCCACCGGAGCGGTCGACCGCGGGTTCATGACCCTGCTGCCCGGGGAGCGGGTGACCTTCCGGATCACCGGTGTGACGGAGGCCGACATCCCGGCGCTCCGTGCGGAACCCGTCCTCTGGAGCCTCGACCGAGTACTCGCGTCCCACTGACGGCGATCCGCTGCGCACCGGCGGTGCGCTTCCCTGTGCGAACGGTGTCCGTTCCGGTGCCCGGCCTGGGCATCAGGGAGCGGGGGAGTTACGATGGGGAGCACACGGACTTCCGCCGCGTGGGTCGAAGATGACCTCCGGACGGCGACCAGTTCCAGATCAAGGAGTCATGATGCTCGGAAACCTCGGCGGCGTACACCTGCTGATCATCCTCGGGATCGTCATCCTGCTGTTCGGCGCGACGAAGCTCCCGGCGCTCGCCAAGGGCCTCGGGCAGTCGATCAACATCTTCAAGAAGGAGATGACCGACGACGAGAAGAAGGCGCAGGCGGGCGACACCACGGTGCAGAACACTGCGGCGACGAACACCACTGTGCCGACCGCTCCCGCCGAGCCCGCTGCCGGTCCGGTCCTGAACCCCGGCCCGAGCGCGCAGCCGAACACCGACTCCCGGCGCTGACGCCCCGGCGTCCACGACGCCCGAAGCTCAGGACACCCAGCCCCGTCCTGTCGGCAGCCCCCGCGACCACTCCGGTCGCGGGGGCTTCGTCGTGCACGGACCTCGTCGCCGACGGGTGGTCCTGACGGGGACTGCCCGGCCGGCGTCGGCGGGAGCAGGATGAGCACATGACCACTGCCGCACCTCGCGCGACCGCGCCGCTCCGGGACGACCGGCGCACCGTGCTGGTGGTGGCGATCCTGTCGTCGTTCGTCGTCGGGTTGGACTCCAGCGTGGTGAACGTGGCGCTCCCCGCGATCCGGCAGGAGCTCGGCGGCGGGCTCGTCGTGCAGCAGTGGACCGTCGACGCGTACCTGGTGACGCTCGGTTCGCTCATCCTCGTCGCCGGGTCGTTGTCGGACGTGTTCGGCCGGGTCCGGATCATCACGTGGGGGCTCGTCGTCTTCGGGATCGCCTCGGTCGCGTGCGCCATCGCCCCGACGGGGGAGTTCCTGATCGTCTCGCGGGCGGTCCAGGGCGTCGGCGGAGCCCTGGTGACCCCGAGTGCGCTCGCGCTCATCGTGGCGGCGTTCCGCGGGGCCGCGCAGTCGAAGGCGATCGGCACGTGGACCGCGTGGTCGAGCGCCGCGACGATCCTCGGGCCCGTGGTGGGCGGGCTGGTGGTCGACAGCATCGGCTGGCGGTGGATCTTCGTGCTCACCGCCGTCCCGATCGCGGTCACGATCCCGCTGGTGCTGCGGATCACCGGTGACGTGCACCCCGCCGTCCGACCGCGCATCGACGTGGTGGGCGCCGTGCTCGCGGTCGTCGGGGTCGGTGGCGCGGTGCTCGGGCTCATCGAGCAGGAGCGGCTCGGGTGGGGCGCGCCCGTCGTGGTCACGGCGCTGGTGCTCGGTGCCCTGGCGCTCGGGGCCTTCGTACCGTGGGAACTCCACGTGACCCGGACGACCGGTTCGCCGCTGGTGCCGCTCGCGCTGTTCCGTGCCCGCAACTTCGCGGTGGGCAACCTCGCCACCCTGTCGATCTACGGCGCCCTGAGCATGGTCTTCTTCGTGGTCACCCTGTTCCTCCAGGAGGTCTGGGGGTTCCCGGCCTGGCTCGCCGGCCTGGCGACGCTGCCGCCGACGGTGGTCCTGCTGCTGGTGTCCTCGGCGGTGGGCGGGCTGGCGGGGCGGTTCGGGCCGCGCTGGTTCATGGCCGCGGGGCCGGCGGTGGCCGCGGTCGGTGCGCTCCTGATGCTGCTGGTCGGTGCACGGCCGGACGGCTACTGGGTCGCCGTGTTCCCCGGGCTCGTGCTCATCGGCTTCGGGATCGCGCTCATGGTCACGCCACTGACCAGTGCCGTGCTCGGGTCGGTGCCGCAGTCCGAGGCCGGCGTCGGGTCGGCCGTGAACAACGCGATCGCGCGGATCGCCGGCCTGGTGATGGTGGCGCTCGCCGGTGTGGTGCTCGGCGGGGAGATGAGCGTCGCCGGCCTGCACCGGGCGGTCGTCGTGATGGCGGTGCTGCTCGTCGCCGGCGCGGTCGTCAGCGCCGTCGGGATCCGGAATGTCCCCGCGCCGGCGTAAGTTGAGCGGAGTAGACTCAAGTACAACACCACCGCAACGAAAGGACGGAACGCATGGCGAACCTCCAGGGTGCTCCTGACTCGCAAGAGCGACAGAAGACCGCCCTCGAGCAGTACGGCGTCGACCTGACGGCGATCGCTCGCAGCGGCAAGCTCGACCCGGTGATCGGACGCGACTCCGAGATCCGACGCGTCAGCCAGGTGCTCACCCGCCGCACCAAGAACAACCCCGTGCTCATCGGCGAGCCCGGCGTCGGCAAGACCGCCGTCGTCGAGGGGCTCGCGCAGCGCATCGTCGCCGGCGACGTCGCCGACTCGCTCAAGGACAAGCGGCTCGTCTCGCTCGACATCTCCTCGCTCATCGCCGGCGCGAAGTACCGCGGCGAGTTCGAGGAGCGCCTCAAGGCCGTGCTCAAGGAGATCAACGACTCCGACGGTCAGGTCATCACGTTCATCGACGAGCTGCACACGCTGATGGGGGCCGGTGGCGGCGAGGGGTCCGTCGCGGCCTCGAACATGCTCAAGCCGATGCTCGCGCGCGGCGAGCTGCGGCTCATCGGGGCGACGACGCTCGACGAGTACCGCGAGTACATCGAGAAGGACGCCGCCCTCGAGCGCCGCTTCCAGCAGGTCTACGTCGGCGAGCCCAGTGTCGAGGACGCCGTGGCGATCCTCCGCGGCCTCAAGGAGCGCTACGAGGCGCACCACAAGGTCACGATCAACGACTCCGCGCTCGTCGCCGCGGCCAGCCTGTCGAACCGGTACATCTCCGGCCGGCAGCTGCCCGACAAGGCGATCGACCTGATCGACGAAGCCGCCAGTCGGCTCCGCATGGAGATCGACTCCAGCCCGGTCGAGATCGACGAGCTGAAGCGGAACGTCGACCGGCTGCGCGTCGAGGAGTTCGCGCTCAAGCAGGAGAAGGACGACGCGTCGAAGGCGCGGCTCGAGACCCTGCGGAACGAACTGCACACGCGCGAGGAACGACTGGGTGAGCTCGAGCAGCGCTGGCAGGCCGAGCGTGCCAGCCTGAACCGGATCGGCGAGCTGAAGCAGCAGCTCGACGACCTCAACATGCGCAGCCAGCGTGCCCAGCGCGAAGCCGACTACGCAACGGTGTCGCGCCTGGAGTACGCCGAGAAGCCCCGGATCGAAGCGGAGCTCGCCGCCGCAGAGCAGGCCGAGTCCGCCGACCGCATGGTGAACGACAGCGTCACCGATGAGGACATCGCCGCAGTGATCGCCCAGTGGACGGGCATCCCGCTCGGCCGGCTGCTGCAGGGCGAGACGGAGAAGCTCCTGCACCTGGAGAACGAGCTCGGCCGCCGGATCATCGGGCAGCGCACCGCCGTGAACACCGTGTCCGAAGCCGTCCGCCGCACCCGCGCCGGCATCTCCGACCCGGACCGTCCGACCGGATCGTTCCTGTTCCTCGGGCCGACCGGCGTCGGCAAGACCGAGCTGGCGAAGGCGCTCGCGGAGTTCCTGTTCGACGACGAGAAGGCCCTCGTCCGCATCGACATGAGCGAGTACGGCGAGAAGCACTCGGTCTCGCGGCTCATCGGTGCCCCGCCCGGGTACGTCGGCTACGAGTCCGGTGGGCAGCTCACCGAGGCCGTCCGGCGTCGCCCGTACTCGGTGATCCTGCTCGACGAGATCGAGAAGGCCCACCCCGAGGTCTTCGACGTACTGCTCCAGGTGCTCGACGACGGTCGGCTCACCGACGGGCAGGGGCGCACGGTCGACTTCCGGAACACGATCCTCGTGCTCACGTCGAACCTCGGCTCCCAGTTCATGACCGACCTGACGCTCACGGACGACCAGCGCGAAGCGGCCGTGCGCGAGCTCGTGCAGCAGGCGTTCCGGCCGGAGTTCATCAACCGCCTCGACGACATCGTGGTGTTCCAGGCCCTGACGGCCGACGACCTCGGCCAGATCGTGTCGCTCTACGTCGATCGGCTCGCCCGCCGGCTGACCGATCGCCGGCTCGAGCTGGCGGTCACACCGGAGGCGCGCGGGTGGCTGGCGGAGCGCGGGTACGACCCGCTCTACGGCGCGCGGCCGCTCCGTCGCCTCATGCAGCGGCAGATCGATGACAAGCTGGCACGGGCGATCCTGTCCGGTGACGTCCGCGACGGCGACACCGTGCGGGTGGACGTCGCCGCAGACGGCGACGGCCTGACCGTCGAGCCCTTCGAACTGGCGGAGATCGTCGAGGAGTAGGCCACAAAGACCGACGGGAGGCCCGGCGCCGGTTCCTGGGACCGGTGGCGGGCCTCCCGTAATAGCGTCCAGGGCATGCCTGAGATCCGCGTGTTCCGTCGCCTCACCGACACCGTCGAGCACGCGAGCGTGCTCGACAAGGCCGTCGACGTCGACCGAGCGGTGGTGAACGCGCTCGCGAAGCCGAAGGCGCTGCGGCAACTGCTGCACGGGGTGCCGTTCGGCCATCCGCTGCACCCGCTCATGGTGCAGGTGCCGCTCGGGGCGTGGATCTCCGCCGCGGTGCTCGACGTGTTCGGCGGGAAGGGCAACGCGAAGGCCGCCAAGACGCTGGTCGGCGTGGGACTCGTGTCCTCCGGCAGCGCGAGCGTCGCCGGCTACGTCGACTGGTCCGAGCTGGACCGCGAACAGCTGCGCACCGGGTGGGTGCACCAGGCCGTGAACTGGGTCGGCATCTCGCTGTACGGCCTGTCGTGGTGGCAGCGGAAGCACGGCAACCACGGCGCCGGCAAGCTCCTCGGCTTCGCGGCGCTCACGGTCGTCGGGGTCGGTGGGTACCTCGGCGGGCACCTGGCCTACCGGCAGCGCGCCGGTGTGAGCGACCACGGCGAAGTGCCGTTCGACGCCTGATCCTCCCAGCCGATCCATGGGTACATCACGTGCAATATACGGATGCGCGTACTCGTGGTGGACGATGAATCGACCCTCGCCGACCTGATCGCCAAGGGGCTCGCACGCCAGGACATGGCCGTCGACGTCGTGTACCGCGGTGACGACGCCGACGAACTGCTGTCCGTCAACGACTACGACGTCGTCGTGCTGGACCGTGACGTCCCCGGGCTCCACGGCGACGAGGTCGCCCGGAGGCTCGCGGCCCGCGGCAGCCTCACCCGGATCCTGATGCTCACCGCAGCGACCGCCCTGGCCGACCGCGTGCACGGACTCGAGCTCGGCGCCGACGACTACCTGGCGAAGCCGTTCGAGTACCCGGAGCTCGTCGCCCGCGTCCGCGCACTCGGCCGGCGGAGCGTCGCCCCGGTCGCGCCCGTCCTCCAACGCGCCGGACTCGTCGTCGACACGAACCGACGGATGGCGACACGCGACGGACGACCGCTCGACCTGACGTCGAAGGAGCTCGGCGTCCTCGAGGAACTCCTGCGCGCCGACGGCCGCATCGTCTCGACCGAGGAACTGCTCGAGAAGGTCTGGGACATGAACATCGACCCGTTCACCGCAGCCGTCCGGGTGACGATGTCGAAGCTCCGCAAGAAGCTCGGCGACCCGGACCCGATCCGGACGGTGCCCGGACGGGGCTACTCCCTGTGAGGCGGGTCCGGCGGACCTGGAGCATCCGCGCCCGCACCGCGGTGACGTTCGCGCTCGCAGCGATGGCGCTCGCGACCGGTGTCGTCGTGTTCTCGAACGTGATGTCCCTCGCCGGGGTCGGCGCCGGACTCGACACCACGTCGGCGCGGACCGCCAGGCCCGTGCAGGGGTTCGCGACCGCATCGCCGGCACCGCTGGAGCCGGGCGGCACCGGCGGGCGCGATCCGTCGGCTATCACGGTGATCCAGCTCGTCGCCGTGCAGCAGTGGCAGTGGTCCGCCGTCGGCATCGCGGGTGCGGGGGTCCTGGCCGGAGGTGTCGGGTGGCTGGTCAGTCAGTGGATGCTCCGCCCGATCGACCGGATCACCGCGACGGCGAACCGGATCACGGCGTCGAACCTGCACGAGCGGATCGAACTCGGCGGCCCGGACGACGAGCTGCGGCGCCTGTCCCGCACCGTCGACGGCCTGCTCGACCGGCTCGAGACGGCGTTCGAGAGTCAACGCCGGTTCGTGGCGCAGGCGTCGCACGAACTCCGGACGCCGCTCGCCGTCCAACGGGCCGCGGTGCAGATCGGACTGCACGACGACGCCGACCGCGACGACGTGCGGGCCACCCGCGAGCAGCTCCTCGAGCAGAACCGCCGGACGGAGCACCTGGTCGAGTCCCTGCTCGTGCTCGCCGAGGCCGATCGCGGACTGGCGGGCGCGACCAGCGCCGTCCGTCTCGACGAGGTGACCGACGAGGTCGTCGCAGGAGCGGCCCCGGACGCGACCGAGGCCGGGGTGACCCTGACCCACGAGCGCCGCACCGGGCCTCCCGGCCTGGTCGTCGACGGTGAGCCGACGCTGCTCCGCCAGCTGCTCGTGAACCTGGTCGGCAACGCCGTCGAGTACAACGAACCCGGTGGGTTCGTCCGCGTGACGACCACGAGCGACGGGTTCGTCGTCGAGAACGCCGGGCCGCCGGTGCCCCAGGACGAGGCCCCGCGCCTGGTGGAGCCGTTCCGCCGGTGCCCCTCGAGCCCGTCCGCCGACCGGCACAGCGGCCTGGGACTGTCGATCGTCGCGTCGATCGTGCAGGCGCACGGCTGGCGGATGACGATCGATGCGCGCCTGACCGGCGGCCTCGCCGTGCGCGTCGACGTTTCGTCGGTGTAACCCGGCGGGTACGCGGCGCGAAACAGCCGATCGGGTGTGCTGGGACCATGAACGCAACGACCACGACCACCACCACCACCCGTCGGACCCGCTCCCTGTTCGCCGCCGCCGCGGCCCTGGTGCTGCTGCCGGGTCTGCTCGCCTCGTGCTCGGCGGCCGCTCCGGACTCCGGGTCCACGAAGTCCTCCGGGACCGCGGCGAAGGGCGCGACGCTCGCCGAGTGCATGCGCGGCAAGGGCTACGACATGCCGGACCCGTCCTCCGGGGGGACGACGCTCCAGCTGAGCGCACCCGACGGCGTCGACGAGGACCAGTACCAGGCCGACCTGCAGTCCTGCCTCGGCGACTCCGCCGCAGCCGGCGACGCCCAGATGGCCAAGCCGATGCCGGGTTCGGCGGACCGGCAGCGGAAGGCCGCCGAGTGCATCCGCGATCGCGGCTTCGAGGACTACCCCGACGACGAGGAAGCGAAGGCGGGCTACCAGCCCGACGACCAGGCCGCGTTCGACGAGGTGGCTCGCGCCTGCTCCGACGAGGCCTTCGCCGGGCTCGGCGGGGACGACGCCGAGGTCGGCGACGGAGCCACGTCGTGAGGCGACCGATCGGACGCCGCACGACGATCACGGCAGTGTGCCTCGCGGCCGGTCTCGCCGTCGGGACCGGAACCTGGGCCGTCCTGGGGCTGCAGGCCGAGGAGCCGGCCGCCGCGTCGGCCAGCGAGCAGCCGGACCGCGCCACGGCGATCGTGACGAAGGGGGACCTGACCGACTCGAAGGTGTTCGCCGGAACGCTGGGCTACGGGTCCGCGACCGGTGTGCCGGCGGCCGCGGGCGGCACCATCACCTGGCTGCCGGAGCCGGGCGACGTCGTCCACCGCGACGAGTACCTGTACGCCGTCGACGAGCGCGGCGTGCGCTCGATGTACGGCACGGTGCCGCTGTGGCGCGACCTGTCGCGGGGGCGCACGGGCACCGACGTGCGGCAGCTCAACGAGAACCTGGCCGCGCTCGGGTACGACGTGTCGGTCGACGACGTCTTCGGCCCGCGGACCGAGCGCGCGGTGCGGCAGTGGCAGCAGGACCGAGGGCACCGCGTGACCGGGGTGCTGACGGCGGACGACATCGCGTTCGTGGACGGGGCGGTGCGCGTCGCGTCGGTGGACGGCGAGCTCGGACAGCCCACCGGAGCCGGCGCGGGCGGAGCCGGGGACGGCGGGGTCGGAGCCGCTGGCGACGTCCTGCAGGTCACGAGCACCGAGCGCGTCGTCACGGCGACGGTCTCGCAGCGCGATGCCGAACGGCTGGCCGTCGGCACGGAGGTGGACGTCCGGATCAACGGCGCCGGCGACCCGCTGCGTGGCGAAGTCGCGGACGTGCAGCCGAGCACGAGCGAGGACGGCGGCAACAAGGTCGACGTCTCCGTGTCGTTCGACCCGGGTGACCGGAAGCTGCCCGCCGCCGCCTCCGCACAGGTGGACGCGAAGGGCGCCACCGAGCGGGGTGTCCTGTCCGTGCCGGTCGCGGCGCTCGCCGCGGGCTCGGGCGGGGAGTACGCCGTCGACGTGGTGCGTCGCGACGGGACGACGAAGCGGGTGGCGGTCGTGCCGGGGTTCACGGCGGACGGTCGCGTGGCCGTCACTGGCGACGTCGCGGAGGGGGACCGCGTGGTGGTGCCCGGATGAGCGTCGCAGCCACCGGGGCGGCCGCCGCGGTCCTGTCGCTCCGCGACGTGGTGAAGACCTACGGTGACGTCGGCGCGCTCCGCGGCGTCTCGCTCGAGGTCGCCGCGGGGGAGCTCGTCGCCGTCGTCGGCCCGTCGGGATCGGGCAAGTCGACGATGCTGAACATCGTCGGGACGCTCGACCGGCCGGCCTCGGGCACCGTGACGATCGCCGGCAACGACGTCGCCTCGATGTCCGACGACGCGCTCTCGCGACTCCGTGCCGACCACATCGGCTTCGTGTTCCAGCACTTCCACCTGCAGGCCGGAGCGACGGCCGCCGAGAACGTCGCCGATGGCGTGCTCTACGCCGGCGTCCCCCGGCGGGAGCGCCACCGGCGGGCCGTCGAGGCGCTCGGACGCGTCGGCCTCGGGCACCGCGTCGACCACCGGCCGCACGAGCTGTCCGGTGGCGAGAAGCAGCGCGTCGCGATCGCGCGGGCGATCGTCGGCGAACCGACGATCCTGTTGGCGGACGAGCCGACCGGCGCGCTCGACACGGCGTCGGGCGCGGCGATCCTGACGGTGCTGCGGGAGCTGAACGCAGCCGGGACGACGATCCTCGTCATCACGCACGACCTGGAGCTCGCCGCGTCGCTGCCCCGGCGGATCCGGATGCGCGACGGCCTCGTCTCGCACGACGACCGGGCGGGCACACGATGAGCGCCCGCGGAACCGTCGGCCCCGCGGACCTGCTCCGGCTCGGCGTGTTCGGCCTGCGCACCCGGCCGGGTCGCGTGGTGCTGTCCGCCCTCGGGATCGCCATCGGCATCGCGGCGATGATCGCGGTCGTCGGGATCTCGTCGTCGAGCAAGGCGATGGTCGACCGGGTGCTCGACGCGCTCGGCACGAACGTCCTCACGGCCACGCCGGCGCAGGGCTTCGGTGAGCAGCAGCCGCTGCCGCCCACGGCACTCGACTCGGTGCTGCGCCAGGATGACGTGGAGTCCGCGGCCGCCGTCGGCACGGTACCGGCCACCGGCGTCTACCGGAACGCCCTGATCCCCGCTCCGCAGACGAAGGGCATCGGGGTGCTCGCGGCGTGGGGCGACGTGCCGGGGGTCCTCGGCGCGGAGCTCGCGTCGGGCCGCTGGATCGACGACGGTCCGGGTGCTCCGCCGCAGGTGGTGCTCGGGGCCGACGCCGCTGCCGCGCTCGGCATCGACACGGTGCGCGCCGACACGCGTGTCTGGACGGGCGGGCAGTGGGTGCAGGTCGTGGGCATCCTGCAGCCCGTCCAGCTCGCGGAGGACCTCGACAACCAGGTGTTCGTCCCGCGGTCCCTCGCCGCGCAGCTCGGGTTCGACGGAGCGCCGACCGCGGTGTACACGCGGGTCGACCCGGCGCGGGTCGAGCAGGCTCGCGATGTCCTCGCCGGTGCGGTCCGCCCCGGAGCACCGCAGGACGTCGGCGTGACCCGGCCGTCCGACGCGCTCGCCGCGAAGAACGCCACCGACGACTCGTTCACCGGGTTGCTCGTCGGCATCGGCGGTGTGGCCCTGCTCGTCGGTGGCATCGGCGTCGCGAACACGATGGTGATCACGGTGCTGGAACGTCGTGCCGAGGTGGGCGTGCGTCGTGCCCTCGGCGCACGTCGGCGGAACATCCGTGACCAGTTCCTGGTCGAGTCGCTGCTGCTGTCGTTCCTGGGCGGCGTCGCCGGTGTGGTGATCGGCGTCGGGGTCACGGTCGCCTTCGCCGTGGGGCAGGGGTGGCCGGTGGCGATCCCGCTCTGGGCCGTCGGTGGCGGGCTCGGCGCGACGGTCGTGATCGGTGGGGTGTCCGGGTTGTACCCGGCGGCGCGCGCAGCGCGTATCCCACCGACGTCCGCCCTGGCGGCCGTCTGACGGACGTGGTGGTGATCCGGGAGGCCCGGGGGGGGGGGGGGGGGCCCCCCCCCCGCCCCCCCGCGGGGGGGGGGGCCCCCCCCGCCGCCCGCCGCGCCGCGCGGGGGGGGGGTGCCCGGGGGGTGGAG
>NZ_JBSSCY010000015.1:0-38231 GCF_054060195.1 Curtobacterium sp. PvP017 | reverse complement strand
TTGACAATGTGCACGCTGTTGAGTTCTCAAGGACCAGACGCACTCCCCCGCTCGACACCCGAAGATGCTCCGCCAGAGAGGCTATGAAATCCGCTACCCGGGGAAGAACCGTGGCGGACAAGATCTCCAGGTGAACCCAGGGACCGTCTCAGCCGTTCCGTTCTCCGCCGCCGTGGCAACGAGAGGTAACACTACACAGGCTCCGGGGGCCTCGCCAACCGTTGGCCCTCCCGGGCGTGTCGGCTCGGGAGGCCCCGTCGACGCGGGGTCTACTCGGCGGCAGCGAGCTGCCCGCAGGCCCCGTCGATCTCCTTGCCGCGGGTGTCACGCAGGGTGGTCGGGATGCCCGCGGCGTTGAGTCGGCGGACGAACTCGTCCTGCACGTGCACCTCGGACGAGGTCCACACGGAGCCCGGCGTCGGGTTGAGCGGGATCGGGTTGACGTGCACCCAGCCCTTGCCGCGCTTGTTGAGCTTCTCGGCGAGCAGGTCGGCACGCCAGGCGTGGTCGTTCATGTCCTTGATGAGCGCGTACTCGATCGAGACACGGCGGCCCGTCTTGACGTAGTAGTTGTGCGCGGCGTCGATCGCCTCGTCGGCCTTCCAGCGCGAGTTCACCGGGATGAGCTCGTCGCGGAGTTCGTCGTCCGGGGCGTGCAGCGACAGCGCGAAGGTCACCGGGATGTCCTCCTCCGCCAGCTTGAGGATCGCGGGGACCAGCCCGACGGTCGAGATCGTGATGCCGCGGGCGCTCATGCCGAGGCCGTTCGGCTGCGGCGCGACCATCAGCCGGACGGCGTCCATCACCCGCTTGTAGTTGGCGAGCGGCTCCCCCATGCCCATGAACACGATGTTCGTCACGCGCTCGGCGTCGACGCGGTCCTTGCCGCCCTTGCGGGGATCGCCACCGAGCTCCCCCGCCGCGATGGCCGCGTTGGCCCGGACGATCTGCTCGATGATCTCGGCGGTCGACATGTTGCGGGTCAGACCCGCCTGACCGGTGGCGCAGAACGGGCAGTTCATGCCGCAGCCGGCCTGCGACGAGACGCACAGCGTGATGCGACCCGGGTACCGCATGAGCACCGACTCGACCAGGGCGCCGTCGTGCAGCTTCCACAGGAACTTGATGGTGTCGCCGTTGTCCGTCGCCAGCCGCCGGGTCTCGGTCAGCAGGGGCGGCAGCATCCCGGCGACGAGCTGCTCGCGCTGGGCTGCGGGCAGGTCGGTCATCTTGTCCGGGTCGGACGTGTAGTGCGTGAAGTAGTGGGTCGCGAGCTGCTTCGCCCGGAAGCCCGGCAGGCCGAGTTCCTTGACGCGTGCCTCGCGCTCCGCTGCCGTCAGGTCGGCGAGGTGCACGGGCGGCTTGCCGCGCTTCGGCGACGCGAACTGCAGCAGCGGACGGCCGTCGGTGTCGGTCGCCTGCTTCCAGCCCTCGGTGCGCGGACGCACCTGCGGACGAGCAGACTGCTGCTGTTCGAACGGAGTGCGGGTCTCGGAAGCCATCGGACCAGGATACGGGAGGCCCGTGACACGTCGGTGCCGGACCCTCCGGTGGCCGGGATGGTCAGCGTCGTCGGCCCCGCCTGCGTCGGGTCAGCTGCCGGCGGGCAGCAGGCGCGCGAAGTGGTGCGCGGCAGAGTACATCGGCACGATGTCGACGACCTCGCCCGGGTGCGGGGCCTGCAGCACGAGTCCCTGGCCGAGGTAGAGGCCGACGTGGTCCTCGTCGTCGTACACGACCAGGTCGCCGGGCAGCGCCTCGGACTCGGGGATCGTCGTCGCGGCGGCGTCCTGCGTCGGCACGTAGTGGACGAGCGGGATGCCGACCGCGGCGTACGCGACCATCGTCAGGCCGGAGCAGTCGATGCCCTCGTGGCTCGCGCCGCCCTCGACGTAGGGGTCTCCCATGTACTGCAGGGCGGTCTCGACGATCGTGGCGCGGTCTCCCCCGGCGGACAGCGCCGCCGACAGGGCCGACTGCGCCTGGGCCGTCGTGACGCCGAAGCGCAGGTCGAGCGTCGGGTACGAGACGACCGTGGTCGTGGTGGTCATGCCGTCGGTGGTGACGACGGGGACCTTGACGTCGTGCGCCACGGTGAAGGTCTGCGCGGCCTGTGCGGTCGTCGTGCCCTGCTGCGTCTCCGCCGGGGTCGCCGCGTTCGCCGGCACGGCCAGCGTCAGGCTCGAGGTCACGGCGATCGCGGGTGCGAGCAGGATCGCGGCGCGCTTGGCGTTCGCGGCGCGGCGGATGTGCCGGGGGTCCACGGCGCGCTCGGCACGCAGCACGGCCGTCCGGCTCAGGACGGCCGCACCGGCGACCGAGGCCACGGGTGCCGAGGCGACGGGTGCGGGGCGCGACTGCGTCCGGACGGTGCGGGTCGGCTTCGGGTGCTCGACGAACGTCGCTCGTGCGGCGGCGGGCCCGAGCGCCGAGCGCCGACCACGGGGACGCAGCTGCTGCGGTTCCGGCGACGGCGATGCGGGTTCCACCGCGGTGCGCGGGGTCGCTCGCGAGGGCTGTCGGTCGTCGGCTGCTGCAGGCAGGGCGTGGCGTCCCATGGGTCCTTCCGGGTCGGGACCGCTGGGCGATCCGGAAAGTAACGTATTGGTCACGGCCCGGATCGCGGCTGGGCAGTCCCGGAGTGTTCCTGCGGCTCGTCACAGGAACAGGCGGTCCTCGCAGGTCGCTCGGATGCGGCGGATCCGCGATCCGGGTGCCGTGGACCCGGCCTCAGACGGACGCGACCCGCATGACGGCGGCGATCCGGGCCTCCCGGTCGGACGACAGGCGATCGAGGCGAGCCGCCAGCGCCACGACGGACGCGTCGACCGGGGCGTCCCCCGAGATGTCCCCCGGTACCGGGACGCCGGCGCGGACGGCGAGCGGCAGGACGCCGGCCCAGACCGTGTGGTCCTCGCCGTCGTCCGGTGCCTCGCCGTTGCCCTGGAAGCGCACCTTCACGCTCGCGCGGTCGAGGGGCAGCTGCAGGACCTGGGTGGCGCGGACCTCCTTGGCGGTCATCTCGCGGACCTCGTCGCGGCGGCCGGGCATGAGGTGGTCGGCGACCTGCCAGAGCGCCTCGGTGCGGAGCTCGGGCGGCACGACCGTCGCGGCGCCGGCGATCATCGCGCTGCGGTAGTTCGCCGAACTGTCGAAGGTCGAGCGGGCGAACACGAGCCCGTCCAGGTGTGTGACCGTCGCTGCGACCTGCACGCCGGCCGGTCCGGCCTCGAGGAAGAGGCCTCCGCCTGTCGAGCCGTGCAGCAGCAGGACCGGGCCGGCCCCGAGGTCGCCGACGCCGCACAGGAAGGGCAGCACGATCGGGTGGCCGCCGCGGACGAACCCGACGTGGGCGACGTGGGCCTCGGCGAGGATCGCGCGGAGCACGGCGGGGTCGTCGGACTGGCGCTCGCGGATGCGACGGACGCGCAGGTCGGGGCCGTCGGTGGGCTCGTACTGGTGGGGCGTGGTGCTCATGCGGGCCACGCTAGGTTCGTCAGTGGTCCAGTACATGGACCAGATCGAGGAGATCGTGGTGGACCAGTCCGGCAAGACCGCGGGGGTCGTGGCGCGCATCCGGCGCATGGTGCACGACGGCACGCTGCGCGAGGGCGATCCGCTGCCCTCGACCCGGGCGTTGGCAGCCGAGCTCGGTGTCGCGCGCGGCACGGTCGTCGCCGCGTACGACCAGCTCGACGGCGAGGGCTGGATCCGGACGCGGCACGGTGCCGTGGCGCGGGTGGTCGCGTCTGCCGGCGTGGCCACCGCTGCCGTCCCGGTCGTCGCCCGACCCGGGGTCCGGCCGGCGGCGACCGACCCGAGCGCGGCGCGGTCAGCGTCGGTGGTGGCCACCGCGGCCCGGATCGTCGACTGCCGCCCCGGGGTCCCCGCCGTCACCGCGATCGCGCAGCGGGACTGGCGCGCGGCCTGGCGGGCGGCGGCCGACGCCCCACTGCGGAACGCGGTCGCGGACCCCTTCGGCACGGTGGAGCTCCGAGCGCAGGTCGTCGCGCAGCTCGGCCTGGGTCGCGGGTTCGCCCCGTCGGTCGACCGGGTGCTGCTGACCGCGGGGACGTCCGAGGCACTGTCGCTCGTCACCGAGGCACTCCGCGTGCACCTCGGCCGCGCACCCGTGTTCGCGGTCGAGGACCCGGGGTACCGGACCGGTCAGCGTGCCGTGCTCAGTGCGGGCGGGACCGTGGTCGGCATCCCGCTGGACGACGACGGGATGGACCTCGACGCGCTGACGGCCGCCCCGCCGGTGGACGTCGTGCTCGTCACGCCGACGCACCAGTACCCGCTCGGTTCCGTGATGCCGGTGGCACGACGGCAGCGACTGCTCGCCTGGGCCGCGGCGACCGGCACGCTCGTGGTCGAGGACGACTACGACTCCGAGTTCCGGCACCGCGGCAGCCCCGTGCCCGCACTCGCGGCGCTCGACACCGAGGGGGTGGTGCTGCACGTCGGCGGGTTCTCGAAGACGCTCGACCCGCGGTTGCGCTGCGCCTACGTCGTGCTGCCGGCTGCGGCGGCTCGTTCCGGTACCGCCCCTGATCGCTCCGCCGCGGTGCTGGCTGCCCGTCGCGCCCGCGGCGCGGTCGTCGCCGAACCGGTGCAGGTCGCGCTCGCGCACCTGCTCAGGACCGGTGCGCTCCGCCGGCACCTCGGCCGGGTCCGACGCGACTACACGCACCGTCGCGCACGGATCGCGGCTCGGCTCGACGGCGTCGCCGGACTGGAGGCCCGTGCACTGACCGGTGGACTGCACGCGGTGGTCGTGTGGTCGTGTCCGGCGACCGGACGGGACGTCGCCGCGCGGATGGCGGACGACGGCGTGCTCGTCTCGACGCTCGAGGAGTACGGGATGGCGCCCGGCAGCACGCCGGCCGGGATCGTGTTGGGGTACGGGGCGGTGACGGTCCCGGAGCTGGACCGGGCGCTGGACGCGCTGGTCGCGGCGGTCGAGCGGGCCTAGAGCCTTCGGTGGCGCTGGTGCGAGCGGACCGCCGGGTGCTCCCGATCAGCCGCCGTTCTGGGCGGTCGCCACCACGTTCGAACCGGCCTGCTGGCACGCGGTGTTCAGGGTGCGCCCGACGAGTTCCCACTCGGCGTTGTCCTCGAGCGCCGGCCCCGACGCAGGCGCCGGGTGGGCGTCCAGGTACTCGAGTGCGTAGTCGATGGCGTCGTCGAGCCGCTCGTCGCTGCTCGACAGGTGCTCGTAGCCGAAGCGCTCCGCGGCGATGAGCGCCTCGTACTGCGCATCGGACAGGACACCGCGGGAACGACCGTCCGAGGCGTTCAGGGCGATCGTCGACAGCGCGCTGAGCTGCCCGCAGACGGCCGCGGCGCTCCGGTCTTCCTCCATCGGGTCGAGCGCCGCGGCCGCCGGTGCTGCGTCGGCCGTTCCGGAGCTCGACGAGGTCGGCGCCGGCGCCGGTGCCGACGAGGCGTCGGCCGAGCACGACGTGAGGGAGACGGACGCGAGCAGTGCACCGACGACCAGGGGCAGCGCGAGTCGGAGGGAAGTCATGCCCGCCATCGTGGCAGCGAAGTCGTCACGTCCGGGGCGTCGTGTCGCGATCGAGACCTCGTCGATACCGGATCGTGAGCAAGCGGGCGAGCCGGTGGTCAGGGTCGCTGCAGGTGTGCGCGCACCTGTGCTTGCACGGCGGCGGCGTCGCGGTGGTCCCAGAGCGCGAAGTGCGTTCCGCCCGGCAGCGTGACCAGCTCAGCGCCGGGGATCGCTGCGGCGGCGCGGGTACTGTCGTCCGGCCGGACCTCGGTGTCGGCGTCGCCGTGCACCAGGAGCGTGGGAGCCCGGACGGCACCGAGGTCGAGCGACCCCACGGCCGCGAGCTGGCGCACGTCGTTCTCCCAGCCGGTGCGTCTCGGCCCGGAGGCGTTGCCGGTGCGTGCGAGCCCGAGCAGGAACGCCCGCCGGTCGGGGTCGGCGAGGACGCCGGCGACGTGGTCGCGGAGGGCCCCGCCGCGCAGGGTGCTCACGCCGGCCACTGCAGCGCGAGCTGCTGCGGCCGGGGCGACGCGCGCTGCGGCCGCTGCCATCCCGGCGCCGAACGCCGTGCCGGTCACGAGTCGTTCGGCCAGGCCGACAGGTCCGGGGACCCAGCGACCGGACACCCCGGAGGCGACGGCGAGCGCACTGACCCGGTCCGGGTCGCGGACGGCCAGACGGTACGCGGCCGGAGCGCCACCGGACCACGCCAGCACGCCGGCCCGATCGATGCCGAGGCCGTCGAGGAGCGCGGCGAGCCGGTCGGCCTCGTCGTCGATCGTGGCGTGGTCGCTGTCGAACGGGGTGCCGAGGTACCCCGGCCGCGAGACCGTGACCACCCGGAAGTCCTCGGACGGCAGGAAGCCGGCCATCAGCTCGGCGACGTCGATGCCGCCGGGGCTGCCGTGCAGAACGAGCACGGGGACGCCGGTGTCGGAGCCTCGGGTCCCGACCTCGAAGCCGCGGGTGACCGCTCGGGCCGAAGGGGGCATGGCCCGACGATACTGCGGGCTCGGGTTCGTCGTCGGCGTGCGGGTCAGCGGCCCTCGGGGCGCGCGGAGCCGCGGGTGCTCACGAGGTCGGCGAGGGACGGCTCGGCCTCGTCGGTCGGTACGGCCCAACCACGGCGGGCGGCCTTGCGGACGAGACGGTAGGTGGTGACCTGGACGGGCTCCACCCCGTCGGCGGATTCGTAGTTCGTCATCGTGGTTTCTCCCTGAATAGCGAGTGGTTCGCTGCAACCGAAAGTACCCGGACGACGTACCCCCGGACGGGGGCCTGCGTTCCGTGGCCAATGGTCGGAGAACGCAGTGCGAGCACCCTGGAGTCGGCGGGATTGTTTGCATACAATGCGAACATGTTGATCACCGTCGACCCGACCGCTCGGGCCACGCTCGCCGAGCAGGTCGCGTCGCAGATCCGGTACGCGATCGCACGCGGCGAGCTCGCGAGCGGGGAGCGCCTGCCGGCGGCGCGCGACCTCGCCGCCGCGGTCGACGTCAACATGCACACGGTGCTGCGCGCCTACGCACAGCTGCAGGACGACGGACTGATCGAGCTGCGGCGGGGTCGCGGAGCCACCGTCCTGCGATCGGGCAACGCCTCGTTCGACCGGCTGCGCACGCTCGTCGACGAGCTGCGCGACCAGGCCGACACGCTCGGGGTCCCGCTCGACGACCTGTTCACGATGATCAAGGGGGCACGATGACGAACCGACCAGCGACGAACCGAACGCTGCGCACGACGACGCGCACGGCGGTGGTTGCGCCCGGGCTGCTGGTGTTGCTGGCCCTGGTGATCGCGGCGCTCGTCGCCGCACCGAGCCTGCCGGACCGCATGGCCGTGCACTTCGGGGCCGACGGCACCGCGGACGGCTGGAGTTCGCCCTGGCCGGTGTTCTGGATCACGCTCGCGGTGGCCGCCGGCGCGGTGGCCCTGGCGTTCGCGGCGCTGCGGATGCCCGACCGTCGGACCGCCGGCACCCTGGTGCTCGTCGCCAACCTGTTCGCCGGCAGTCTGGGCACCGCCTGGATCGTGCTCGCCGCCACGAACAGCGTCGGCGACGCAACGCTGTCCGGCTGGTGGACCGTCCCGTTCCTGGCCGTCAGCGCGGTCATCGCCGCGGTGCCGGTCGTGGCACTCGTCCGGTCGGCCGCCCCGGTGCCCGCGCACGACGTCGAACCGCTGCGCGTCGGCTCGGACACGCGGGTGGCGTGGCGCGCACGCATCGGCAGTCGCTGGTTCGCGGTGCTCGGGGCCGTGGTCGTCGGACTCGGCATCGGCACGGGGATCGCGACGGCGCCGGCCGGCGTCGGCACGGCCGTCGTGTCCGGAGCGGCGCTGGTCGTCGCCGGGCTCGCCGTGCTGGTCCTCGCCCGGGTCGAGCTCACCGTGGACCGTCGCGGGATGCGGCTGACCTCCACCTGGACCCGCATCCCCCTCATGCGCGTCCCGCTCGAGCGGATCGAGTCCTGCGGGTGGGAGGACGTGTCGCCCGGACAGTGGGGCGGGTGGGGCTACCGGTTCTCCGGCCGCGGGGTCGCCTACGTGGTGCGGTCCGGGCCGGGGCTCGTGGCACGGCTCCGCGGCGGGCAGGCGCGGATGGTGACGGTGCCGGACGCTGCGGGCGGGGCCGCGGCCCTGGGCGCACTGCTCGCCCAGCGCACGCCGGCCTGACGGGGCCGCGCCGGGCCTCCCGGTCGGGTCAGAGGCTCGTCATGCCGCCGTCGACGCGGAACTCGGCGCCCGTCGCGTAGGACGACTCCGCGCTGGCCAGGTAGACCATGATCCCGGTCACGTCGTCGGGGGTCCCGGGGCGGCCGAGTGGTGTGCGGGAGACGATCGCCGCGCGCGCCGAGGGATCGCCGGAGATCGTCCGGACGAGCCCGGTCTCCGTGTAGCCCGGCACGACGGTGTTCACCCGGATGCCGTCCCGTGCGTACGCCATCGCGGTCGCACGGACGAGCGCGTGGATGCCGCCCTTGGTCGACGAGTAGGCCGCGAAGTCGGCGCCCTCGCCGTTCAGCCCGGTGGGTGAGCCGGTCGCGATGATCGACCCGCCACCGCCGGCCGCGAGCATCGCCAGGACGGCGTGCTTCACCGTGAGGAACGTGCCCGTCAGGTTCACCGCCACCGTACGGTTCCAGGTCTCGAGCGACACGTCCGCGACCGCGGCATCGTGGCCGAACAGCTGCACGCCGGCGTTCGCGACCACGACGTCGGGGGTCCACTCCTGCGCGGCGAGGGCGGCGAACCCGGCCGCGACGCTGCCCTCGTCGGCGATGTCCACGGTGAGCGGCAGTGCGCGCGGACCGGCTGCCGCTGCCGCGGCGTCCGCCGCCGTCGCGTCCCGGTCGGCGTAGACCACGCGCGCGCCCTCGGCGACGAACCGGTCCGCGATCGCGCGGCCGATGCCGGAGCCCGCCCCCGTGACGAGTGCGGTGCTGTGGTCGAGTCGTGCGGTCATGCGGGCGCTCCGTCCTGGGAGCGTCGTCGCTCCAGGGACCCATCATTGCCCAACCGGTTGACCGGTGGTAGTCATGCACCATGACCGTGACGTCGATGGGCACCGAGTCGTCGATCGGTGCGTGGCGGTTCACCCTGCGCGGTGCCGAGCTCGCCGACCTCGCGTACGACGGTGAACCCGTGCTGCGGGCGATCCGGTTCGTGACACGGGACCACGACTGGCGCACCGCCGACGACACCGTGCTCGCACGGACGCAGCCGTCCGGCACGGGTACCGGCGGACGCCTCCGCATCGAAGCCAGCAGCCGGTACGACGGCACCGAGGTGCTCCGGTACGTCCTCGAGGTCACCGTCGACGGCCCGACCCTGCACGTCGACGCGGTCGCCAACACGACGGCGCCCTTCCGCCGCAACCGCATCGGCCTGGTCGTGCTGCACCCGCCGACCCTCGCCGGTGTGCCGTTCACCGCCCGGCACCCGTCCGGCTCCGTCACCGAGTCCGCGTTCCCGACGTGGATCGCGCCGCACCAGCCGGCCACCGACCTGTCGGGCCTGGACTGGTCGACGGGTCGGGTCGCGCTGACGCTCGACCTGGCCGGCGACGTGTTCGAGACGGAGGACCAGCGCAACTGGACCGACGCGTCGTTCAAGACCTACTCGACGCCACTGTCCGAGCCGTTCCCCGTCGCGCTCGACGCGGGTTCCGCGGTCCACCAGTCGCTCACGCTGCGCGCGACGACGGACGATCGACCGGGAGGCACGGCCTCCCCCGCCCCGGACCTCGCGTTCCTGGACGGGCCGGCTCCCACCACCGTGGTCGCCCCGCCGCCGACGCTCCAGCTGCTCGCCGCCTCGGCCCCGGCCGCTGCGCGCCCGACCGCGGTGCCGCTCGACGTGCCGGTCCTGGTGGAGCCCGTGCTCGGCGACCCGAACGTCAGGGCCGTGCTGGCGTCAGCTCGCCGCGATGCCGGCGGCGGCCCGCTCGACGTCCGGTTCGTCACCGAGGACCCGGACCTGCTCCGTGCCGCGATCGACGACGTGCTCGACTCGGGCGCGGTCGTGCGGATCGGCGCGTTCGACCCGACCACACACGTGACGACCCCGGCGTTGCAGCAGGCCCTGCGCGACGCCGCGGCTTCCGTGGGCGACCTCGAGGTCGTGGCGGGCACCCGCGCGCACTTCACGGAGCTGAACCGGACCGTCGACCTGTTCCGCGACTGGGACGGACCCCTGACCTTCAGCGTGACGCCGCAGATGCACGACCGGTCGCCCGAGCAGGTGACCGAGTCGATCCGGATGCAGCGCTGGGTGGTGGGCAGTGCCTCCCGGCTGGCCGCCGGCAGGGCGCTCCACGTCGGACCGGTGACGCTGCGACCACGGTTCAACGCGGTCGCGACGTCCGCGCGCCCGTCGGTGACCGACGCGACGATCGAGGCCGGGTACGGGCCGCAGTTCGTGCCGGACGCGACCGATCCGGAGCAGCACTCCCCCGCGGCGCGGGCGTGGTTCGCGGCGTCCGTGGAGGCGCTGACGGTGCCGGGGGTCGCCTCGATCACCCTCGCCGAGGCCTGGGGACCCCGCGGCGGGCGGTGAGTGCGCGGCGGTCGGCGGGCGGTGCGTGCCGGCGGGCGGTGGGTGCCGCGAAAGCGACAGATCCCCGCCGATGGTCGGCGGGAATCTGTCGCTTCGGCGGATCAGACGAACGTCAGCGGCGGACGACGTCGATCTTGAGCATCTTGGCGATGACCGAGTCGAGCTCGCTGTCGTCGAATACCTGCTTCCAGTCCTCCTTGATGAGCTTCTCGCGGCCGTAGCCCATCGCGATGTGGCACGCGTCGGAGAACGGGTTCGAACCACGGAGGCCGTTGGTCAGCGCGATCCAGGTGTGGCCGTAGAGCATGGCGCGGGCGGCCTCGCGGGGCACGCCGACACCGGTGACGGTCTCCTCGAGGGCGTCGTTGAGGAAGTCGCCGATCATGCAGGCGATGGTCTCGACGAGGGTCGGCTCGAGGACTGCGAGCTGCTTCACGGTGACCCAGTGCACCTGGATGACGGGTGCGTACATGGTCGTGATGACGGCCTCGGCGATCGCCTTGGCACGCTCGTCCTGGTCGCCGAGCGACTCGGAGGCGTCGAAGGCCGCGATGACCTCCTGCGGGGCGGCGATGCCACCGAAGGTGTCGTCCCACTCGGCCTTGGTGGTGCGCTCGAGGAACACCGACGGGTGGCACGGGTGCGCCACGGCGTAGTGGATGTCCTCGCGCTTGGCGAGCAGTCCGGCGTAGGCGGCGGCCGGGTCGAGCGTCAGGATCGTCGCGCCCGACTTCATGGCCGGGACGAGCTGCTCCGAGATGCTGCCGAGCAGGACGTCCGGCACGGCGAGGATGACCACGTCGGCGACCTTGGCGGCGTCGAGGCTGTCGGTGAGCTCGCGGCCGAGGGCCTGGATGCGCTCCTGGCCGGCGGGCGAGGCCTCGCTGTAGAGCGTCGTGTACTCGCTCTTCGCGAAGTTGTTCGAGACGCGGGTGCCCATCTTGCCGCCGGCACCGATCACGGCGACGGTGACGTCGGCCGTACCGGATCCGGCAGCGACGGTGTGGGTGGTGGTGACGGTGTCGGTCATGATTCCTTGCTCCTGGTGTACTCGATGGTGTGTTCGGTCCACGCCGCCTCGATGCGGGTGGTGGTCTGTGCGGGCGTCTCGCCCGGTCGTGGGTCGGCGCCGGCGTGCTCGTCCTGCCACGGCAGCCAGAACTCGATGACGCGGTTGATCCCGCGGGCGTCGGGGTCGATCGCGGCACGGACGGCGTCGTGGTCGACGACCCCGGTGCCGATCGGGACGCCGGTGTACTGGAAGCCGACCCACCCCGGCGACCGGGTGAACCCGGAGTCCTTGACGTGCCAGTTGACGACGTGCGGTGCGGTCATCGCGACGACGTCGGCGGGGTGTTCGAGCCGCGCGACGGTGTTCGCCGGGTCCAGGCAGATGCCGAGCCGGTCGGAGCCGATCGCCTGCACCACCGCGACGAGGTCGGCGGTGGCGACGACCTCGTACGTCTCGAGGGCGAGCGTCACCCCGGCCGCCTCGTAGGCGGGGATCGCCTCGCGCAGGCGGTGTTCGGTCTCGACGGCGTCCGGCTGGTCGTCGCCGCTCGTCCACATCGACCGGACGAGCGTCGCGCCGAGCATCTGCGCGATGTGCAGGTACCGGGCGAGGTGCGCCGGGTCCGTACCGCGGGTGCCGACCTCGAGCGTGAGCCCGAGGTCGTCTGCGAGCGTCCGGATCGCGGTCAGCCGGTCGTCCGACGCGGTGTCGAGCGGCAGGTGGTCGCAGATCTGGAACAGGTCGACACCGTCGTGGGTCGCGGCGTCACGCAGGGCGTCGTCGAGGGACATCGGCGCCTCGACACGGTCGGACATGCGCCAGGAGTAGGCGTAGGTGGAGAGGCCGAGCAGGGAGGTCATGCGCTCGCCCCCAGCAGTTCGGCCTCGTCGAGGATCGTGCGGACCGCCGCGGGGTCGTGGGCGAAGCGGCCGAGGAACAGGCCGCCGATGCGGCCGTCACCGCGCGTGAGCAGACCCGGTCCGGCGCTGCCGCCGTAGATGACGACCGAACCGGCGAGCTCCGGGCGGGTCGACAGGTGCTGCTCGATGCCCGCGAGCACCGCGACGATGTGCTCGTCGGGCGCAGGCTGCGGCGCACCGATCGCCCAGACCGGCTCGTAGGCGGCGATCACGGGGCCGGCGAGCCCGTCGGCGACGGCCGTGGCGACGAAGCGGTCCAGCTGCGCGGTGACCTCGGCGACGGCGGCGGACGGGTCGCCGTCGGCTGCACGGTCGGTCTCGCCGATGCAGATGAGGGGACGCAGGCCGTTGCGGAAGGCGGCGTGCACCTTGCCGGCGATGTCCTGGTCGGACTCGTGGAACAGGGAGCGGCGTTCGGCGTGCGCGATCTCGACCAGGTCGACCCCGATCTCGCGGAGTTCGCGGCCCGACACCTCACCGGTGAAGGCGCCCTCGTCGGCCCATGCCAGGTCCTGCGCGCCGAGGAGCACCGGCGTGCCCTCGAGCACGGCGTGCACCGGCAAGAGCGACGGGAACGTCGGGATGACGAACAGCTCGACCGCGCCGGACTGCACCGCCGGGTGGGTCCGGGCGATGTCGGCCACGGCGGCCGCCCACTCGAGCGTCCGGGCGTGCCCGAAGTACATCTTGAGCGACACCCCGATCGTGATCGGGGCGGCCGCCGTGGTCGCCGGCATCAGGCGTCGGTCCCGACCGGGGCCGAGCCGTCGTAGGCACAGATCGCCGCGACCTTCGATGCGCTGGCACTCGAAGCGTCGAACGTGTAGCCGAGCCACTCCTTCGCCATCCGGCGTGCGACCTCGACGCCGACGACCCGCTGGCCCATGCAGAGGACCTGGGCGTCGTTCGACAGGACCGAGCGCTCCACGCTGAACGAGTCGTGCGCCGTGACCGCCCGGATGCCGGGGACCTTGTTCGCCGCGATCGCCACCCCGAGTCCGGTGCCGCAGATCAGGATCGCCCGGTCGGCCTCGCCGTTCGCGACCAGGCGTGCGGCGTCGACCGCGACGTGCGGGTACGCGGTGTGGCCGTCCGCGTCGACGCCGACGTCGACCACGGAGACGACGCGCGGGTCGGCCTGCAGGTCCTGCTTGATGATCTCCTTGTAGTCGAACCCGGCGTCGTCCGAGCCGACGACGATGCGGAACTGCTGGTCACTCATGCGGGTGCCTTTCGTGGTGGTGTGGGTCAGGCGGGGACGGAGACGGTCGACAGGACCGCCGCGGTGATCAGGGCGAACGAGACCGCGCCGGCGTCGGGGGTGCCGACCGCGTCCTCGCCGTGGGTGCGAGCACGGCCCATCTTGGGCAGCAGGTCGGCGGTGGCGTCGGCAGCGGCCGTCGCGGCGGCTGACGCGGCCGACCAGGCGCTGACCAGGTCGTCGCCGGCCGCGACGCGGTCGGTGAGGACCTGGTCGAACGGGACGATCGCGTCGACCATGGTCTTGTCGCCGGGGACGGCACCGAAGGCGAGGACCGCTTCGACGGCCGCGTGCACGGCCTGTGCGACGGTGGCGGCTGACGGGCGCTGGTCGTCGCCGAGGACGCGACCCAGTGCCTCCAGGGCGGCTCCCCAGATCGCACCGGACGTGCCACCGGCCTTGTCGGACCAGGCGTCTCCGGCGATCGCCAGGACGCTGCCGGCACCGGCGCCGCGCGCGGCGGCGTCCTGTGCGGCACGGTCCGCCGCGGTCGAGCCGCGCTGCATGCCGATGCCGTGGTCGCCGTCACCGGCGACGGCGTCGATGCGGCCGAGCTCGTCGGCGTGGTCGTCGATGGTGACGCGGATGGCCGTGATCGCCGCGGCGACCCAGGCGGCGGACGCCTGCGACGCCTCGGTGCCGGGCGTGACCGGTGCCTGCTCGTCCGCGGCGAGGGTCTCGGGTGCGACCTGCTCCTGCGGGACGGCGCCGCCCTTGCGGTACGCGGGACTGTCGGCGGGCGCTGCCCACAGCTGCTCGAGTTCGTCGTCGAGCCAGAAGAGCGTCAGCGAGACGCCGGCCATGTCGAAGCTCGTGACGAGTTCGCCGACCTCGGGTTCGACGACCACGACGCCGGCCGCGGTCAGCTTCCGCTGCACGGCGTTGAAGACGACGAAGAGCTCCTCGTACTTGACGCTGCCGAGGCCGTTCAGGATCGGGACGACGCGCTGGCCTGCGTGCGCGTCCACGCCATCCGGTAGCTCGGTCAGGAGCTTGTCGACGAGCAGGTCGGCCAGACCGTCGGCAGTGGGGACGTCGGCCTCGTCGATGCCACGCTCCCCGTGGATGCCCATGCCGATGGCCATCCGGCCCTCGGGGACGGTGAAGAGCGGCTCGTCGGCGCCGGGCAGCGAGCACCCGGAGAACGCGACACCGAAGCTGCGGGTGCGGTCGTTGGCGCGGGTGGCGATCGCGGTGACCGTGTCGAGGTCGTCCCCGCGTTCGGCTGCGGCGCCGGCGACCTTGAAGACGCACAGGTCACCGGCGATGCCCCGGCGCTTGTGCGCTTCGGAGCTCGGGGCGCTCGCGACGTCGTCGGTCACGCGCACCGTGCGGACCTCGATGCCGCTGTCGGCCAGTGCCCGCGCCGCGGCGTCGAAGTTCAGCACGTCGCCCGCGTAGTTGCCGTAGCTCAGCAGCACACCGCCGCCGTGCTCGGACGCCTTCGCGACCGCCGTGACCTGCTGGGCACTCGGGCTGGCGAACAGGTTGCCCATCGCGGCACCGGCGGCCAGACCGTGCCCGACGAGTCCGCCGAACGCCGGGTAGTGGCCGGATCCGCCGCCGACGACGAGCGCGACGGTCCCCTCGGGGCTGGTGGTCGAGCGGGCGACGCCCCCGTGCACCTTGCGGACCCGGGACTGGTTCGCGGCCACGAAGCCGTCGACCATCTCGTCGGCGAAGTCGGCGGGGTCGTTGAACAGGCGGGTCATGCGTGGCTCTCCTGGGTCGTGGTCGTCGTGGCCTGCGCCGCAGCGTCGGCGTCACGCTGCTCGTTCCGCTTCGTGTTCCGGCCGAGCACGAACATCAGCACGCTCGACAGCACCATGAAGAAGCCGACGATGAACATCGGCACCTGGTAGCCGCCTGTCCACCCGCTGACCACACCCGTGATGTACGGGGCGGCGAAGCCACCGAGGTTGCCGATCGTGTTGATCAGCGCGACCCCCGCGGCTGCGGCGGCTCCGGTCAGGAACTGCGTCGGCACGGTCCAGAAGTTCGGCAGCGCGGCGAAGATCGAGCAGGCGGTAACCGCGATGACGGCGATCGTGGCGGCCGGGCTGTTCATGTACAGCGCGACCGGGATGCTCAGGCCACCGACGAGCGCGGGGACGGCGATGTGCCAGACCCGGACGCCGCGGCGGAAGGCGTCACGCGACCAGAAGTACAGGACGACCGCGGCGGGGACGTACGGGATCGCCGTGATCATGCCCTTCTGGAACAGGTCGAACGTGGTGCCGAACTGCTCCTGGAAGCCGTCGATGATCGTCGGCAGGAAGAAGCTCAGCGCGTACAGGCCGTAGATGAAGCCGAAGTACACCGCCGCGAGCATCCAGACGCGGCCGGAACCGAACGCGGCTCGGAGGCCGCCCTTGGCGTGACCGTCTCCCCCGCGCTTCTCCTTGTTCTCCTTCGCCAGGGCACCTTCGAGCCACAGCTTCTCGTCCTCGTCGAGCCACTTCGCCTGCGACGGCTTGTCCTTGAGGACGAAGAGGCACAGGATGCCGACGATGATCGCCGGGATCGAGACGCAGAGGAACATGAAGCGCCAGCCGGCGAGTCCGCCGAGCAGCCCCTCGTGGGTCATCAGCCAGCCGGCGAGCGGGGAGCCGATGACGCTGGTGAGCGGCTGCGCCAGGTAGAACAGCGCGAGCATCTTGCCGCGGTGGCGCGCGGGCACCCAGGTCGACAGGAACAGGATCGCGCCGGGGAAGAAGCCCGCCTCGGCGATGCCGAGCAGGAAGCGCAGCCCGACGAGCTGCGGGTAGTTCTGCACCCACGTGAAGAGCAGCGAGACGATGCCCCACGTGATCATGATGCGGGCGAGCCAGATGCGCGCGCCGAACTTGTGGAGCGCCAGGTTCGAGGGCACCTCGAGCACGAGGTAGCCGATGAAGAACACGCCGGAGGCGAACCCGAACTGGGCGGCGGTCAGACCGAGGTCCGCCTCCATGCCGTTCGGGGCCGCGAAGGAGATCGCGGTGCGGTCGAGGAAGTTGATGAAGAACATCAGTGCCACGAACGGCACGATGCGGATCGCGATCTTGCGGATGGCCGTCTTCTCGACGACCGAGGTGGGGATGCCTCGCGTGGCGGGGATGTCCACGATGACTCCTGCTCGGTGGGGGTGGTACGACTCCGACCCGTGCTGCTGCGCCCGGGTGGAGCGGACGCATCGGTGCGCCTGGTCCAGTGTGCGGATTCCAGTTCGACTTGTCAACCGGTTGACCAAAGCGCGCAGGCCCAACCGGTTGACCGAACGGTACGCTCACTGCATGCCCGCGTTCAGCCCGGACGATCCCCTCAACATCCGACTCGAACTCGAGTCCGTGCCCGCGGGATCGCCCGCCTCCGAGGTCGCTCGACAGCTCGTGTCCCTGCTCACCGCGGGTGAACTGGCACCGGGCTCGCGGCTGCCGTCCGAGCGGATCCTGGCCGAACGGCTCGGTGTCGGTCGCTCCGCCGTGCGCGAGGCGCTGGCCGCCCTCGAGATCCTGGGCATCGTGCAGATCCGCCCCGGCTCGGGCACGTACCTGCAGGGCGGCACCTCGGACCTGCTGCCGACGACGCTCTCGTGGGGGCTCATGCTCGCCTCGAACCGCACCCGCGAGCTGTTGGAGGTCCGGTCGTCGCTCGAGCGCACGGTCGCGATCCTCGCCGCGCAGCGCGCCACGCCCGAGCAGGTCGCCGAGCTCGGCGAGTACCTCGTCCGACAAGAGGCCACCCTCGACGACCCGGAGGCCTTCATCGACGCCGACGTCCGGTTCCACGTCCTGCTCGCCCGAGCCGCGGGGAACGACGTGCTCGGCGATCTGCTGCAGAGCCTGCGGTCGATGCTGAGCGTGTGGGTCGGTCGCCGCGTCCAGACCCGCCAAGCCACCGAGGCGGCCTACGAGGAACACCGCGCGATCTACGAGGCACTGCGGGCCGGCGACGTGCCCGCCGTGCAGCGGGCGATGGACGAGCACATGGCCACT
Source organism: Curtobacterium sp. PvP017 (assembly GCF_054060195.1). Taxonomy (NCBI): domain Bacteria; kingdom Bacillati; phylum Actinomycetota; class Actinomycetes; order Micrococcales; family Microbacteriaceae; genus Curtobacterium; species Curtobacterium sp. PvP017. Next base: position 20,491 of record NZ_JBSSCY010000015.1, on the reverse strand, counting down.
GCGAGCGCCCGCATCGAGAACGCCGAGCCCGTCCCGCCCGTCGAGTAGCGGTGGGGCGGCGGGCGCGCGGGCGGGCGGGCGCGCGCGCGGGCGGGCGCGTGCGCTTCGTGAGCAGAAATGGTCGGGTCCGTGACGGCGACCCGACATCTTCTGCTCACGATCGGGCGGCCGGGAGGCGCGATGCGGGTCCGCCTCGCACGGTGCGACGTTGCTGGGGCGGCAACAGGGCTTGGGTCGGGTCCGGCAGGTGCGCTGGAGTGGGCGGATGCATGCACACGAGACCACCGCCGCCGCCGGCTCCCCCACCGCTTCGGCTCGCGAGTGGTGGGAGCAGCGGTACGCGGAGCGCGACGGGATCTGGTCTGGCCGAGTGAACGCGGTGCTGGCCGAGGTCGTGTCCGGGCTGCCACCAGCACCGGGCGGCCGTGCGCGCCGTGCGCTCGACCTCGGCTGCGGTGAGGGCGGCGACGTCGTGTGGCTCGCCGAGCAGGGGTGGGACGTCCTCGGGATCGACCTGTCGGTGACGGCGATCGAGCGTGGCTCGCGGGCGTCGGTGGCGGCCGGGGTCGAGGAACAGACGGCCTTCGTCGCAGCGGACCTCGCCACGTGGGCGACGGCGGCGCGCTTCGACCTGGTGACGGCGTCGTTCCTGCAGTCGTGGCCCGTGGAGATCCCGCGCGCGGAGATCCTGCGACGGGCCGCCGGCTTCGTCGCGGTCGGCGGGCACCTGCTCGTCACGGCGCACGCTGCACCCCTGCACGACGACCTGCCCGTCGAACTGCGGGAGTACCGGTTCCCGACGCCCGACGAGGACCTGATGGCGCTGCAGCTCGACGACACCTGGGACGTCATCGCCGCCGAGCTCCGGCCGCGCACGGCGAGCACACCCGACGGCGAGCCGCACCAGGTCGTCGACAGCGTGGTGCTGGTCCGCCGTTCGCGCGGGTAGCGTCGGAGCGGTGAGCACCGACGACGTCCTGCGCACCATCGAGCTGGGCACGGTCGAGGTCGCCCTCGAACGCGACGGCGCCGGGACCCCCGCGACCTCGTCGCCGCGCCCGTACCTGCACCCGGTGCGGACCCTCGGCCGTACCGTCCTCACTGCCCACCACCCGGCCGACCACGACTGGCACTGCGGTGTCGGGGTCGCGATCCCGGACGTCGACGGCGTCAACTGCTGGGGCGGTCCCACCTACGTGCACGGCGAGGGCTACGTCTGGCGCGACGACCACGGCCGGGTCGACGTGCTGCGTGCCGAGCATCTTCCGGCTCCGCGCGGCGGCGGTACGGTCCAGGAGCTCGCCTGGCGCGGCCCCGACCACACGGTCGTCCTGCACGAAGACCGGACCCTCGCCTGGCGTGCCGTTGACTCCGGGTGGGAACTGACCTGGTCGTCCTCGTTCCGGGCTCCAGGCAACGACATCGTGCACCTCGGCAGCCCCGGCAGCAACGGTCGGGTCGGTGCCGGCTACGGCGGGTTCTCCTGGCGGTTCGCCGAGTGCGCCGACGTGGTCGTCCGGACCGCTGACGCGCAGGGTGAGGAAGCGGTGCACGGCTCCGTCGCTCCTTGGGTCGAGTGGTCCGCGGTGTTCGAGGGTGCCCCGGCGACGGTCCGGCTCGAAGCACTCGACCACCGCGATCCCTGGTTCGTCCGGGTCGCGGAGTACCCGGCCATCGGCTCGGCCCTCGCCTGGCGTGAACCGGCGCTCGTGCGCCCGGGCGTCCCCTTCGTGCGCTCCTTCCGCGCGACGATCACCGACGGTGCCGTCCTGCCCGGCAATACGCTGGACCGATGAGCACCGCAGACTGGGAAGCCCGCGTCGCCGCACTCTGGGCCGACGAGACCATCGATGACCAGCAGCGCATCGAGCGGATGCGCGAGCTCGCCGCGGCTGCACCGCACCCGGCCCTCGGTGCCTTCGAGCTCGGCGGCGCGAACGACTCCGGCGGCCACGAGGCGGAGGCCGCCGTCCACTACGCAGCGGCCACGGCCGCGGGACTCGCGGACGTCGATCCGGCCCGTGCCGCGCAGATGGTCGTCCAGCACGCCTCGACGCTGCGGAACCTCGGCCGGATCGACGAGGCCATCGCGATGCTCCGCGACGCACCGGAGCACCCGTCCACCGGCGCCGCTCCGAAGGTGTTCCTCGCGCTCGCCCTGCACAGTGCGGGCCGTCACGATGAAGCACTCCGGGTCGCGATCGAGGCCGTCGAGCCGACGCTCCCCCGCTACAACCGGTCCGTCCGCGCGTACGCCGCTGCCCTCACCGACGCCTGACTGTTCCCGCCCCGACCCGCCGCCGCTCGGTGTCGGGTCCCACGACGCGCTCGTGGCGTTCGCGACCCGACGGCGAGCGGGCGAAACACCGTGGTCCGTCCGGCACCCGACCCCGGCATTTCGCCCGCTCGAGCCGTCGGGGACCCCCACCCCAACCGCGAACGGGCGAAACATCCGGGCGCAACTGGCGCGCAACGCTGGCATTTCGCCCGCTCGCGCGAACGGGCACTCGTATTCCAGCGGATGCATGCGAGTTGCGGCATGCGTGGGCGAGCGGGCGAAATACCCGGGTGGAGGGGCCGCGCACCCCGGCATTTCGCCCGCTCGCCGGCTGACGGGTCGGCCCGCTGACGGGTCGGCGCGCGGACGGGCCGGCGCGCGGACGGGCAGCGGACGGTCAGCGGACGGTCAGCGGACGGGCGCTGGCGGACGGGCTGACGCCCGCGCACCAGAGCGACGCACGCGACGCGACCGCAGGGCGGGCGGGAGGCGCGGTGCGGGCCCGCACCGGGCCTCCCGTTCGTCAGCGGCGACCGTCTAGGGCCGCGCGCCCTCCTGTTGCCCCGTCACCTGCGCGACCGGCAGGGAGTCGCTCGTCGTGCGGAGCGACTCCTGCCGGAGCTCGAGCTGCGTGACCGCGAGCGCGGCGAGGTCGTGCAGGTTCGCCAGGTCGGCCTCGGTCGCCTGCCGCGGCTTCGTGTCGAGCACGGCGAGCGTCCCGATGGGGGCTCCGTCGTGCTTGACGAGCGGCACGCTCACGTAGAACCGGATGCCGAGCGGCCCGGTGACGAGCGGGCTGTGCTGCATCTCGGGGTGCGTGGAGCCGTCGGGGATCACGACGGGGACGGGCACGGGCGCGAACCCGTTGCGGAAGTTGATATTGCGCGCTGCTTCGTCGACGCCCTCGGCGATGTACGACTGCGACCAGGCACGGTCCTCGTCGAGCACCTCGACCAGGGCGATCGGGGCGTCGAACAGGCGGGCGGCCATCGCGGTGGTGCGGTGCAGGGCCTCGTCGGGCAGGGTGTCGAGCGTCGCCGGGCGGGCCGTGTCGGACTCGGCACGCGGCGTACCGGCCGCCGCGGACGACACCGCCGACGTGGCGTCGACGACGTGGTCCGTGCCGGCGGTCTCCGCGATGACGGCGTCGCGCAGCAGCGTCACGAGTTCGGCACCGGCGGGGCGGGCGGCCGGGTCCTGTGCGGTCATGGCGCGGAGCAGCTGCTTCCAGTGCTCGGGCAGGGGCTCGGGGACGACCGGGTCGCGGGACAGCCGGGCGACGGCGGACTCGACGAGCGAACCGGGGAACTCACGGCGCCGGGTGAAGCACTGCAGCAGCACGAGGCCGAGTGAGTACACGTCGCTCGGGGCGCCGACGTCGCCGCCCCGGGCCTGCTCCGGGCTGAGGTAGGCGGCGGTGCCCGTGGTGACGCCGTCGGCGGTCAGCCGCTCGACGCCCGCGGCGAGCGCGATGCCGAAGTCGGTGAGCCGCGCACGGGCACGGTCGGAGTCGTTGCCGTAGTCGACGAGCAGGATGTTCGACGGCTTGATGTCTCGGTGCACCACGCCGTGGCTGTGGATGTAGTGCAGCGCCTCGGCCATGTCGTAGCCGATCTCGGCGATGTGGCGTGAGGCGAGCGGGCCGACGGCGAGGCGTTCCTCGAGGTCCTGTCCGACGACGAGTGCCATCACGAGGTAGCGCTGGTGGGTGCCGTCGTGGCCGGTCACGACCCCGGTGTCGAGCAGGCTGACCAGGTTGTGGTGCTCGAGCGAGGCGAGCACGCCGAGCTCGGCCTCCTGCCGAGCGATGTCGACGGTGCCGGCGTGGAAGACCTTGACGGCGACGGGGCGGTGCAGGCTCTCGTCGATGCCGCGGTACACGACGGACATGCCGCCCTGGCCGATGGCGTGTTCGAGTCGGTAGCGCCCGTCGAGCAGTGGGGCCGCGGACTGGGTGTCCTCGGTCGGACTCATCGAACCTCGTTCTCGGTGCGGGCAGGCGTCGGTGCATCCTCCCATCCCGACGGGGATCGTGGTGGCCCGCGGCGTTCTCCGGATGGACGCCGCCGAGGCGCCCGGCTCGGCAGCCCGTCACCGCCGGTGCGTCGCCACCGTGCTCACCCGCAGGTCGTCGAACGTGCTCGTGAACCCGGCGCCGCCGAGTGAGATGAGCCCGACCCTCGGGGCGCTGCCGAGGTCCGCCGTCCAGGTCCCACCGCGGACGAAGTGCCGCCCGTCGACACTCGTGTACGCCGTGTACCGGTGCTCCCCGCCGACGACTCGGTGCACGATCCGGAGTGTGGTGGTGTCCCCGACCGGTCCGACGACCATGTTGCCGTAGCTCGGCGCCCCGGCCGGTTGCCCGGAGACCTGCTTGCCGAACTCCGTCTGCCGGGTGTTGAAGATCGAGTTCGACGTCAGCCGGAGGTAGTTGCCGTCGTCACCCCACACGATCAGTCCGCCCTGCACGTAGTTCTTGCCGTCACCCGTGGCAGGGGTGTCCACCGCGACGGTCGTCTGCAGCACGTAGTCGCCCCGCGGCGCCGGTTCGGACAGGACCGAGGCGAGTGGTGTCGCCGGTGGGTGGATGTCGGCGTCCTGCGTCTGCCAGCGGAACGTACCGCCGGCGACGGTCCAGGTCGAGCGGTCGGGTTCGCGGGTCCAGCGGAGCGCCGCGGGGAGCGTGCTCCCGTCGAACGACGTCGACAACGCGCGGATGGTCCGTCCGGGCACGTCGACCGGTGCAGTGGTCGCCCGGTAGGTCGCACGCTGCCCCGGCTGCGCGACCGGCCCCGGCTGCACCGTGTCGGACGGCCCCGCCCCGCCCCGCACGACGGGCCAGCCGTGCCGCCAGTCGAGCGGGTCGATGAGCGCCGGCCGCTTCGTGTACGTCGGCTGCCCGGCGTAGTACGGGTCGCCCCGGTCGACCGCGTGGTAGATGATCCAGTCCTGGCCGGCGAGGTCGGTGACCACCGTGTTGTGCCCGGTGCCGACCCAGCGGTTGCCGTTCTGCGCGAGCAGGGGGGTCCCGCCGACCCGGGTGCTCGTGATCGCGACACCGTCCTGGTCGGTGAAGGGTCCGAGTGGGCTGCGCGACCGGGCGACGAAGACGCCGTACCCGGTGAGTGCGCCGTTGCAGCAGTTCGTGGCGGAGCCCATGAAGTACCACCAGCCGTCGTGGCGCATCAGGTAGGCGCCCTCGTACCGGTTGTCGATCGCGATCTGCCGTTCGCTCGCGGGGTCGGACCGGAGCCCGTCGGCGCTGAGGGTGCGGACGTTGACGCCACCGAAGTAGCTGCCGAAGTACAGGTACGTGGTGCCCTTGTCGGTGATGACCTCGGGGTCGAACGCCCATCGCTGCCCGGTGCCGTTCGCGGCCGCCTGCGGAGCGACGACGGGGCCTCCGGAGTTCGTCCACGGACCGGTCGGGCTCGAGCTCGTCGCGACGCCCACCGCGGATCCCCCGCCGGTCGGTGCCGATGCCGAGGGCGTGTCCGACGCGGCGTAGTACAGGTACCAGGTGCCGGGACGACCACGCTCGCCCGCGCGGTACACGACGTCCGGTGCCCAGATGCCGTTGGCGGACCCGACCCACGCCGGTCGTGTCGGGAACGCGTCGTTCACGTACGTCCAGTGCGTCAGGTCGGTCGACCGGTACGTCGGCACGCCGTGCTGCACGAGGGAGCCGTCCGCGTTCTGCTCCGTCGCCGTCAGCGCGTCGGTCGTGCAGTACAGGTACCAGTCGCGGTCGCGTCCGACCCCGCGGATCGCGGTCGGGTCGGCGCAGCTCGCCGCCGTCTCGCCATCGGGCAGGCTGAGCGCGACCGGGTTCCGGTGCGACGGCGCGGCGGTGCCGTGTCCCGCGCTGCTGTGTCCGGTGGTCCGGTCCGCCACGGGCGTGGACGCTGCGGCGGCGCCGACCGGGAGGCCCGTGGTCGCGACCGCCGTGAGCGTCGCGACGGCGAGGATGGTTGCGACTGTTCGGCGCACGGGGTCCTGCTCTCATCGTCGAGGAAGGGCTGCGTGCGCGAGCGTACGCTCGCGGGCAGCGGACCGGGACGGTTCCGTCCGGTTCCGCGTGACGAAGGAGTCAGCGATGCCCGCGAGGTTCGTGTACTGGATGAACGTGTCGATCGACGGCTTCGTCGAGCGCGACGAGGGCGAACTCGGCGACGTCGAGGGGCCCGAGTGGATGCGGATCGACGAACCACTGCACCGCGAGTTCAACGCCCGTGCCGCCGCGATGACCCTGTCCGTCGAGGGGCGGGTCGTCCGCGACATGATGGACCCCTTCTGGCCGGACGCCCGCACCGACGAGTCGATGCCGGCGTTCATGCGCGAGTACGGCGAGGTCTGGACCGACCAGCCGAAGGTCTTGGTCTCGCGCACCCGGACCAGCGCCGACCACAACACGCGGATCATCGGGGGTGACGACGCCATCGCGCAGCTCGCCGCCCTTCGCGAGGAGTCCGAGGGCGACATCGGTGTCGGCGGCCCGAACCTCGCGACGCAGTTGCTCGACGCGGGGCTGCTCGACGAGCTGTTGCTCTACACGCACCCCGCGGTGCTCGGCGCCGGCCGTCCGCTGTTCGATCCGCCTGCCTCGGGTGGACGGCCGCCGGTGCTGCTGGACCTGCTCGAGCAGCAGCAGTACCACAACGGCGTCACGCTGCACCGCTACCAGGTGCTGCGCTAGTCACTCCCCCGTCGGGCCTGCTCCGACGATGACGAGCCGCCAGGCGCTCGAGCGGTCGCTGTCGAAGTCGTTGAAGCCGATCGCATCGACGTCCTTGCTCGCCATCTCGGTCAGGTCGATGCGGTGCGGGCTGTCCCGGCACGCCATCGCGGCCAGTTCGAAGCTCCCGGACGCCTCTGCGGCCGTCGTCCGCACGATGCCGCGCATGTGCCCGTTGCCGAAGCACGAGAACTCGAGGTGGTCGATCGTCTGCGAAGCCGGGAACTGCAGCCGGACGCCCGGCTCCACGTCCTCCGGATCCTCGTTGCCGGGGGCGGCATCGGCGCTCAGCACCCCGAGGACCGCGTCCTCGGTCTCGGTCTTCGCCTCCTGCTGCGTCTTCCACTTGGCGAGGGCTTGCTCGTCGACGGGCGGCGCCGACGTGCAGCCGGCGAGCAGGGCCACGACGGCGAGCGCCGGCAGGACCAGCGCGGAGAAGCGGCGGCCGCGTGACATCAGTCGGTGTCCGTGCCGGCGCTGACGACGAGCACCTGCCATGCGCTGTCGCGGTCGCTGTCGAAGGCGTTGAACGAGATGCTGTGCACGTCACGCTTCCAGGTGCGCGGGAGGTCGACGCGCTGCTGCCCATCGCTGCACCGCATCGGGTCGGTCGACGTGGTCCGGGACGTCGCCTCGGAGGTCGTCGTCACTTGGCCGCTCATCCGGGCGCCGCCGAAGCAGGAGAACTCGAGGTGGTCGATCTGTTCAGGGTGCTCGAAGGTGATCGTGATGCCGCGCTGGAGCTCGCCAAGAGCATCGGTCTGTCCCTCGCCGGTGTCGACCCGGGAGTACAGCGTGGCGAGCGCGTCGTCGCCGGCTCCGGACTTCTCCTGTGCGTCCTGCCACGCGCTGAGGGCCTCTTCGTCGACGGGCGGCGCCGACGTGCAGCCGGCGAGCAGGGCCACGACGGCGAGCGCCGGCAGGACCAGGGCGGGGAGGTGTCGCACGGTGCGAGCCTAGCGACGCCTCGGAGCGAGGACGATGCACCTGCAACGAACGACGTCCCACCCGTCGATCGACAGGTGGGACGTCGCAGAACGCGCGTGCGGTCGTTCGGGTCAGACGTCGCGGCCGCGCGCGACCGTCAGCGCGAGCGCACCCAGGACGAGCACCTCGCCCGCCAGGACACCGAATCCGCCCCAGCCGTTCAGGACGACACCGCCGTCGGTGGCGCTCTGGCCGTCGTACGAGTAGGCGTAGAGCTGGGCTCCGGCCATGTCCGGCAGGAACGTCGCGATGTTCGTCGGCCACTCGACGTTCATCAGCCCGCTCATGAGCGCGAGCACCGTCGGCACGACCAGCAGAAGGCCGAGCGTGATCGCGATGCCACCGGCGCTCGAGCGGACGAGCAGACCGATGCCGTACGCCAGGAGCGCCAGCAGGGTCAGGAAGACCGACGAACCGAGGATCGGCAGGAACACCGACGGGTTCCCGATCTCCGGCTCCACACCGTTGCCGGCCAGCAGCGGCAGGGAGATGAGCACGCCGACCCAGGTGGCGACGGCGCTGACCACGAAGGTCGTCAGTGCGAGGACGGTCGCCTTGGCCAGGATCACCCCGGTGCGACGGGGGTCGGCCGTGAACGTCGAGCGGACCTGACCCGTACCGTACTCACCGGTGATGATGAGGACGCCGAGCACCCCGACGACGAGCGACGAGAGCAGGACGCCCACGGTGTTGGCGTTCACGAACGTACCGTTGGCGATGTCGGTGGGCAGGTCCTGCCCACCGCTGTTCGTGTTGGCACCGACGAGCGCGGCCATGCCGATGGTGACGACGACCAGGATCGCGTAGCACCAGAACGTGGACCGGATGCTGCGGAGCTTGATCCACTCGCTGCGCACCAGGTGCGGGAACGACAGACGGGTCGCGCCGTGCATGCGGGTCGACGGCGTGGTGGGCGAGGTGGTGGCGCTCATCGGGTGCCCTCCGATCGGTACTCGACGTCGTCGCGGGTGAGGGCCATGTAGGCCTCCTCCAGGCTCGCGCCGGTCGGGGTGAGTTCGTGCAGTGCGACGCCGGCCTGGGCGGCGATGTTGCCGACCGTCGGTGCGTCGGGACCGACGACCAGGAAGGTGCCGTCCTCGCGCGGGGTCACGGTCGCGTTCGGGCCGATGGCCTGGAACAGCTGGTCGGGCGAGGGCGTCCGGACGATGACCCGGCTGCCACCACCGGCGGTGCCGGGAGCGGCTCCGCCGCCGGCGACGAACTCGGCGATCGGGGCGTCGGCCAGGACCTTGCCGCGGCCGAGCACGACCACGCGGTCGGCGGTCTGCGCCATCTCGCTCATCAGGTGGCTGGACAGGAACACGGTGCGGCCGTCGGCAGCCATCCGCCGGGCGAGCTGCCTGACCCACAGCACGCCGTCGGGGTCGAGGCCGTTGACGGGCTCGTCGAGGATCAGGGTCTTCGGGTCGCCGAGCAGTGCGGCAGCGATTCCCAGGCGCTGCCCCATGCCGAGCGAGAACCCGCCGACGCGCTTCTTCGCGACCGACTCGAGGCCGGTCATGTCGATGACCTCGTGCACGCGGGCCTTCGGGATGCCGTGGGTCGCCGCGAGCGAGAGCAGGTGGTTGTAGGCGCTGCGGCCCGAGTGGACCGCCTTCGCCTCGAGCAGGGCGCCGACCTGTCGGAGCGGGTCGCGGAACGTCGTGTACGGCTGGCCGTTCACCGTCGCGCTCCCCGCGGTGGGCCGGTCGAGGCCCATGATCATGCGCATCGTGGTGGACTTCCCGGCGCCGTTCGGCCCCAGGAAGCCGGTCACACTGCCGGGTCGGACGACGAACGAGACGTCGTCCACGGCGGTCTTCGGACCGTACTGTTTGGTGAGGTGGCTGACTTCGATCACGGCGGCCACGCTATTGCAGCGGTGTCCGGCGGCGCGTCCGTCGGAAGGGGGATATGTCAGGTGCGGGGGTGCCGGGACTAGCCTGACGCCGTGAAGCAGGCACAGGACGACGGACCGTTCTTCCACGGCACGAAGGCCGACCTCGTGCCGGGCGACCTGCTCACCGCGGGCTTCCGGTCGAACTACCGCCCCGAGGTGGTCATGAACCACGTCTACTTCACGGCGGTCTCCGACGGCGCCGGCCTCGCTGCCGAGCTCGCCGCCGGTGACGCCGAACCGCGGGTCTACGAGGTCGCGCCGATCGGCCCGTACGAGGACGACCCCAACGTCACCGACAAGAAGTTCCCCGGCAACCCGACCCGGTCCTACCGCAGCACCGAACCAGTACGGATCGTCCGCGAGGTCACTGACTGGCCCCGACTCACGTCCGAAGCGCTGCGCCTCTGGCGCGAGCGCCTGGCCGCACTGCGCGCGGACGAGCGCGGGGAGATCATCAACTGAGCCGGCTGGCGGACGGGAGGCGCGGGGCGGGGCCGCCACGGGCCTCCCGTCCGCTCTGTCCCATCTCAGGGCCCCCAACGCGCCCTGCGGACGTCAGCGGCTGAGCGCGTCGCTCGTCGTGACGGTCGCGAAGCTGCCGTCGAGCGCCGCCATGAAGGCGGCGTGGACGCTCGCACCCGGGACGGTGACGCCCCCGGATGTCAGGTCCGGCGCCGCGCACGCGTCGGCGACGACCGTCGCGGTGAAGCCGAGTTCGTGTGCGGCCCGGGTCGTCGAGTCGATGCACATGCTGCTCATCATCCCGACGATGGTGACCTCGTCGACTCCGGCGTCGGTCAGCAGTTCCTGGAGTCCGGTGCCGATGAAGCTGTTCGGTGCGTGCTTCTCGATGATCGTCTCGCCGTCGACGGGCGCGACCGACGGGTGGAAGTCGAGGCCCGGCGTGCCCGGCACGAAGAACGTGGCGTCGGGGTCGGTGGACACGTGGAACACGTGCACCACCAGGTCGCCGGCGGCGCGGAACGACTCGAGCACGGTGCGGGCTGCGGCGGCAGCGGCCTCGGGTTCGACGAGGGGGAACGCCCCGCCCGGGAAGTAGTCCAGCTGGATGTCGACGAGGAGCAGCGCGCGGGTCATGGGGTCAGTATGGCGTGCCGCGGGCCTCAGACCGGGCCGTGTCCGGGTTGTTCGTCGCCGGGGTCGCGGGCGAAGGCCAGGCTCTCCGCGATGATCGAGAGCACGACGTCCACCTCGTGGTCGTCACGCGGCCCGTAGACGAGGAACTCGGTGCCGTGGTCCTCGTACTGGTGCGGGGTCGCCCACCCGAGAGCGGTGAGCTGACGTTGTGGCCCGTCGTCGGAAACGGACGGGCGGACACCGGGGCGAGGTGCGGAGATCACCGTTCGACGCTACCGGCGCGCTCCGCCGCCGCGGGTCACGGTTTCGCGCCGTTGCCGAACGAACCGTGCAGGGTCGTGTCCGCGAAGGCCGTCGTGTCGATCACGGCGCGGACGCGGTCGAGGACGCCCTGGTCCTCCGAGTCCACGCCGATGACGAGTGAACCGTAGTCGACGCGCATCGTGTACGGGATCGAGGCCTCGAGCCCGGTCACGTGCGGGGTCGCGGCGAGGGTCGCGAGCCCCCGTGCCACCGCGGTCGACGTCGACTCGGGGATCTGCTGGTCGAACGTGCCGTCGTAGTGGACGATGCTTGCGATGTGCCCCTCGTCCGCCGGCACGGTCAGCGTCAGGGAGGCGCCGGTCCACGCCAGTTCGGTGGCCATCGTCGTCGGGACGGCTCCGGCCTCGGCCGGGGTCGCGTCGGGGTCCATCGTGACCGTGAACCGCGACGCGAAGTGGTTCGACGTGACCCACCGGGTGGAACAGGTCGGGTCGGGGGTGGAGCTGGGGGTGTTCGTGGTCGTCTGCGTGGCCTCGGCGACGGACGGGAGCGCACGGACCTGTCGGAGCGCGGTGCCGACCTGGCTCGCGACGGCGGGGTCGAGGGTCGGCGCCGGGGTCTGTTCCGGTGTCGGGTCGGCTTGCTCCGGTGCTGGCACGTCGTCGCGCGGACAGGGCGCCGTCTCGGTGCCGTTCGATCCGTCGGACGACCGCAGCGCGTCGTGTGCCAGGCCCTCGACGGTCGAGCACGCCGTGAGCGGCACGGTGCAGGCAAGGGTGACGAGGAGTCCGACGACGAGACGAGAGCGCACCGAACCAGTCTCGCTGCCCCGTGCCGCGTTGGGGAGCTGGTCGAGCGCGCTGTGTCCGGGGTGCTACGCGGCACTCGTGCGATGACGGGAGAGCTGCCCGTCCGGTGCCTGACCCGAACAGGGCCGGACGGACAACTCCTGATCCCGTTACTGCGGGTTGTTCGGAACCGGACCCCGGATCGATTGCCCGGGCGTACGAACGCGCCCACGTCGAAGTTCGGGTCGACGACGAGGGCGCGTCCGGTAACGGGTCATGAACGACCGGACTCATTCGGAGCCCCCGTTCGAGGGGTTTGGTCGTGTGCGGATCCCCGACTCAGTGCTGCTGGTCGTCCAGGTCGAGCGACGAGGTCAGTTCCGGGAACGCCCGTGCCTGCTCGTCCAGCTGCTGTGCCTTCCGCAGGACCCCCGCGACGCTGTCCGCTCCGGCCACGAGGCGCACCGGCGGCTCGGACATCTCGGTCAGCGCCAGGAGCGTGCGGGCGAGCTTCTCCGGATCGCCGCTCTGCTTGCCCTCCATGCCGCGGAAGAACCCCTTCGTCTGGTCGGACGAGGCACGGTAGTCGTCGAGGTGGACGTCGCCCCAGAACGTGGAGCTGCCCTCCGCGAGCAGGTCGGTGCGGAAGAAACCGGGCTCGACGACGGTGGTGTGGATGCCGAACGGCAGGACCTCGTCGTGCAGTGCCTCCATCCACCCCTCGAGCGCGAACTTCGACGCGGCGTACGCGCTCCCTCCGGCGCCGGCGACGATGCCGGCGGTCGAGCTGATGGTGATGACCCGACCGGAGCGCTGCGCCCGCATCACGGGGAGCACCGCGCGGGTGACGTTCAGCGCACCGAAGAAGTTCGTCTCCATCTGCGCGCGGAACTGCTCCGGCGAGACCTCTTCGAAGAAGCCGCCCTGGAAGCTGCCGGCGTTGTTCACCAGCACGTCGATGCGGCCGAACCGTTCGATCGCGGCGTCGACCGCGCTCCGGACGGTGCGCTCGTCCGTGACGTCCAGCGCGACGGCGAGCAGCTCCTCGTGCTGGCCGACGGCTGCGAGGACGCGTTCCGGGTCCCGCCCGGTCGCGACGACGTGGTGTCCGGCGTCCAGGGCCGCACGCGCGAAGTCGGTGCCCATGCCGCGGCTGGTCCCGGTGATGAAGAAGGTCTGGGGCTCGGTCATGTCCCCATCGAAGACCACATCCGTGCAGTGAGTGAGGCTCTGCCCAGACGGGGTCGGGGAGAACCTCTCAGCCGCCCGCGGTCTGCACCTACCGTCAGGGACATGGACCACCTCGTGACGACGACCCCGTCGAACCAGCCCGCGAACGCACCGCACGCCGACGACCGGCTGCCGTGGTTCCCGCTCGCGCTGCTCGCGGCGATCGGGTTCGTGCTCGTCGCGATGGAGACCATGCCCGCGGGCCTCCTGCCGGTCATCGCGGACGGCATGGGGACGTCGGAGGGCACGGTCGGGCTCTTCGTCAGCGCCTACGCGATCGGCACGGTCATCGCCACGGTGCCGGCGATCGCCCTCACCCGGAGCCTGCGCCGCAAGCCGTTGCTCATGACGGCCATCGCCGTGCTGGTCATCGCGAACACCCTCACCGCGTTCGCGCCGAACGTGACCGTCGCGCTCGCGACACGGTTCGTCGCCGGCGCGGCGTCCGGCGTCATATGGGGCATGTTCGCCACCTACGCGCGGCGGATCAGCCCCGCCCGGTTCGCCGGCGTCTCGCTCGCCATCGTCTCCACCGGCGCGCCCGTCGGCTTCGCGCTGGGCACGCCCCTCGGGTCGTTCATCGGCACCGCCCTGGACTGGCGGTGGTCGTTCATCGGCCTCAGCCTCGTCGGGGTCGTCATCCTGGCCCTCATCGCCGTGTTCGTGCCGGATGCGCCGGGACAGACCGGCGCCGCGAAGCTCTCCGTCGTCAAGGTGTTCCGCATCCGCGGGATCGCAGTCATCCTCGCCGTCATCGCCACGTGGATGGTCGCGCACAACACGATCTACACCTACATCTCGCCGTACCTGCGGGTGACCGGTACCGACCTCAGCGCCGGGCTCGTCCTCCTCGTCTACGGCATCGCGGCGATCCTCGGCGTCGTCGTCACGGGCGCCCTCCTCGATCGACACCCTCGTCCCCTGCTGCACCTGAGCGTCGGACTGTTCGTCGTCACCGGCGTCCTGCTGCTCGTCGGCCACGCATCGCCGGTCGCCGTCCTCGTCGCCGCCGTCCTGTGGGGTGTCAGTTTCGGTGGTGCCTCGACGCAGCTGCAGGCCGCGCTCACCACGGCCGGAGGAGAGAACGCCGACGTCGCCAGCGCGTTCCTGCCGGTCGCGTTCAACATCGCGATCTTCGTCGCCGGGGTCTTCGGAGCCGCGCTGTTGACCGTGTTCGACGGACTGGTCCTCGCCGTCGTGATGGTCGTCTTCGGCGCGATCGCGGCGGTGCTCACCCTGGTCGGCCGACGATCGGCGTTCCCCGCGCGGCTCTAGTCGGAGACCTGGAGCAGCGCCGGCAGAACCGGGGCCGGGTCGGTCGCCAGACGAGCGTGGGTCTCCACGTCGAAGCGTTCGACGCCGTACCGCAGCTTCTGTCGCTCGATGCCCTCTGCGGCGAACCCCGCGGCGGTGGCGACCCGGCACGACGCGGGGTTGTTCACCCGGTGCCCGAGCTCCAGGCGGAAGAGCCCGACGCCGAACGCCCAGGACGAGACGCTGGCGAGCGCCGTCGTCGCGAGTCCGCGTCCGCGTGCCCCGCGCGTCAGCCAGTAGGACGCCCAGGCCGTCCCGTGCCGGAACTCGATCGCGGTGAGCCCGACGTTCCCGACCGCGACACCGTCGTCCACGAGCGCCCAGTTCTTCGCGCGATCGCCGAACCCGAGGAACCGGCTGATGTGCTCGCGCGCCTGCGCCTCGTCGCGCAGGTCGGCGTCGGGGAACTGCGTGTCCAGGTCCGGCGTCGTCCGCCGGGCCAGGAGCAGCGCGGGTGCGTCGTGGACCGACCACGGGCGCAGGTCGACCGCCATGCGATCAGCCGGCGGCCGGCGGCAGCGGACGGGACGCGCGCAGTCCCGGGAACTGCTCGTCGCGCCACTCGCCGTCGACGGGCACCCCGCTCGCGGCGGCGCGCTCTTCGCGCTCCCGCAGCTCCACGCGTCGGATCTTGCCCGAGATGGTCTTCGGCAGCTCCGCGAACTCGACCCGCCGCACGCGTGCGTACGCCGGGAGCGCGGTCCGCGCGTACGCGAGCACCTGTTCGGCGGTGTCCGCCGTCGCCTCGAACCCGGCGGCGAGGGTGACGTACGCCTTGACGACGTTGAGGCGGGCGTCATCCGGGGCGGGCACGACGGCACTCTCGGCCACGGCGGGGTGCTGCAGCAGGGCGCTCTCGACCTCGAACGGGGACACCTTGTAATCGGACGACTTGAACACGTCGTCGGTCCGACCGATGAAGGTCAGCTCTCCGTCGGCGTCCCGGACCGCGATGTCGCCGGTGTGGAAGAAGCCGTCGCGCATCGATGCCGCGGTGCGGTCGGGGTCGCCGAGGTACTCGGCCATCAGGTTGACCGGCCGCTCGTCGAGGTCCAGACAGACCTCGCCCTCGTCGCCGGGCTGCCCGGTCACCGGGTCCAGCAGCGTCACGGTGACGCCGGGCAATGCGCGCCCCATCGCGCCCGGCGTGACGGTGCTGCCGGGGGCGTTGCCGATGATCGCGGTGGTCTCGGTCTGCCCGTAGCCGTCGCGGATGGTCAGGCCCCAGGCGCGCTCGACCCGGTCGATGACCTCGGGGTTCAGTGGTTCACCCGCCGACACGACCTCGCGCAGTGCCCGAGGGCGCGCGCCGAGCTCGGACTGGAGCATCATCCGCCAGGCGGTGGGCGGTGCGCAGAACGTGCTCACCTCGGCGGCGTCCAGCTGGGCGAGGAGCGCGGCCGGATCGAACCGCGGGGTGTCGTGGACGAAGACGGTCGCCTCGGCGATCCACGGCGCGAAGAAGCAGCTCCACGCGTGCTTGCCCCAGCCGGGCGAGCTGATCGCCAGGTGCACGTCCCCGGGCCGCAGGCCGAGCCAGTGCATCGTGCTGAGGTGCCCGACTGGGTACGACGTCTGGGTGTGCACGACCATCTTCGGCTTCGAGGTCGTTCCCGACGTGAAGTAGACGAGGCAGGGATCGGTGGTCCTGGTGACCACGACCGGTCGCGACTCCCCCGCGGGCGCTGGTTCGCCGAGGTCGGACGGGTACTCCGTCCAGCCGTCCACGGCGCCGCCGATCACGATGCGGGAGAAGCCCCCGCGAACGTCGTCGTACTTCGCGGTCTCGCTGCGGTTCGTGACGACGTGCGCCACGGCTCCGCGGTCGACGCGGTCCTGCAGGTCGGCGGTGTCGAGCATCGTCGACGTCGGCAGGATCACCGCTCCGAGTTTGATCACCGCGAGCATCGTCTCCCACAGCTCGAGCTGGTTGCCGAGCATGACCAGCACGTGGTCGCCCTTCCGGACGCCGTGCTCGTGCAGGCGCACGGCCAAGCGGTCGGACCGGGCGGCCATCTCCGCGTAGCTGAGTCGCTGTTCCGAGCCGGCCGCGTCGACGATCCAGAGCGCGATGCGGTCGTTGCCGGCCGCGATGACGTCGAACCAGTCGTCCGCCCAGTTGAAGGTGTCGCCGAGGTCCGGCCACCGGAAGTCGGCACGGGCGGCATCGGCGGACTCTGCGGAGAGCAACTGGTCACGGGCAGCGCGGTACGCGGCGGTCACGTTCGGGTTGGGCACGGACCGATCATGCCGCATCCGTCTGGTCGCCGATCCCGAACAGCCGACGTGCGTTCCCCGATGTGAAGGCATCGCGGGCCACGTCCGAGGGGAACTCCTGCAGGAACGTGTCGATCTCGTCGGCGGAGGGCCGCTGGAACGGGTGGTCGGTGGAGAACAGCAGCCGATCGGGCGTCGTGACGTCGAGCGCGTGCCGGAGCAGGGCGGGACTGAGCATGCCCGAGCTGGTGATGTGGACGTTGGAGCGGACGGTGTCGGAGACCTTCCGCTCGAGCCCGGCGACCCGCGACAGGCTGTCCGCGCGGTCGAGCCAGAAGAGCAGCAGCTCACCCCAGTGGCCCAGCACGATCTGCAGGTCCGGGTGCCGGTCGAAGGTGCCACCGACGATCAGGCGAAGTGCCGCTCGTGCCGCCTCGAGGTGCCACCCCCACCCGAAGGTCGCCAACCCGAGCTCGACCATCGGATCGAATCCCTCGTACGCCGCTTCGCGCAGACGCTTCGACGGGATCTGCGGGTGGATGAAGACGGGCTGCCCGAGCGATGCCGCGGCGGCGAAGAGGTCGTCGTACCGCCGATCGTCGAGCGGCACCTCGCCGGTCCGCCCGTAGACCATCGCGCCGACGCAGCCGAGGCCGGCGGTGCGTTGCAGCTCGGTGACGGCGGCAGCCGGGTCCGCCATCGGCAGGGTCGCGAACGCACGGAACCGGTCCGGGTGGTCCGCCACCGCGGCGATCGCGATGTCGTTCGCCTGCCGACTCAGCGGGATCGCGTCCGCGGCGTCGAGGGGCTGCGCTCCGGGCGGGGCGAGGGACAGCACCTGAACGTCGATGCCCTGCTCGTCCATCGCCGCGAGCCGGGCGTCGCCGAGGTCACGGAGTCGCTCACCGTTGTCGCCGAGCTCGTCCAGCGCGGTGCTCGGGTCGCGGCGGTCCTCGGGCAGGGCGTTGACGGCGTCGGTCAGTGCCGGGTGGTTCCAGTGCTCTTCGATCGCGATCAGGGTCATCGGGTGCCTCCGTCAGGTCTCGCGCCGACGCAGTCGCTCATCGGCGTTGAGTGAACCGTACACCTCACTCAACACCGTAGAGTCAGTCGCATGGCCGAGACCTCACGCGACGCGAAACGCGCACAGACCGCCGAGCGCATCCGCGAAGCTGCGCGGCAGCAGTTCGGTGCGAACGGGTACGAGGGCACGACGATCCGGAGCATCGCCGCAGCGGCCGGCATCGATCCGTCGCTCGTGATGCAGCACTTCGGGTCGAAGGCAGCGCTGTTCGCGACCGCCGTACAGCTGCCGGCCGTGTCGGACGGCGGGGGTGAGCGCGCGGCTGCCGACCACCTGCTCGACGTCCTGGGGATCCGGTTCGACGCGCTCCCCGCAGAGACGGCCGCCCTCGTCCGGTCGATGCTGACGGTGCCCGAAGCGGCGGACACCATGCGCGGCTACCTCGACGAGCGGGTCGAGAACCTGGCGCGGTCGCTCGATGGCGACGACGCGCGGCTGCGGGCCTTGATGACCGTGAGCGGGATCCTCGGCATCACGATCACGCAGCACTTCCTGCGTCTCAGCGCGTTCGAGGGTGCGTCCCGCGACGACCTCCTCCGCGCGGCGCAGGGCTGGGTCGAGTCGCTCACGACGGAGTCCCGATCACCCAGTCGCTGAACCGGATCAGTCCAGACCGCGCAGCCACGTCTCGAGCCACGGCACGACCTCCGAGAGGTCCATCGTGTCGATCGCGGACGACGCTGCCGCCCGTGCTGCTCCGGTCGCGTTGAGTGCCAGTGCAGCCGGGACCACCTCGAAGAGCGGGATGTCCGATCGGCTGTCCCCGATCGCACAGCACCGCTCGATCGGCACGCCACGAGTCAGCGCGTACCGAAGCGCAGCGTCTCGTTTGTCGAACTCGTCGAAGTGCTCCGCCACCGTCCCGTCGTGGGTCTCGCCCGTGACCCCCACCCGCGGTCCGCCGTTGGCCACGAACCCGAACCGTCGCGCGAGCGACGCCGTGACCGGCTGCCACGCGAGCGACGCGAGCACGGGAGCGACCCGGTGCGAGCGACACCACGCCACCACGAGCTCCACGCCGGTGAGCACCGGCAGGTCCTCGAGCCATCGATCGACGGCCGACGTCGATGCACCGCGCCAGCCGGCGGCGTCGATCTCGCTCACCTGTCGGTTCGTGAGTATGCCGTCGGCGTACTGTCGCTCGGCCTCGTCCAACGCCTCCCGATGGCCGAGACGCGCGGCGAGGTGACTGCTGCTCGAACCGGTCGACACGAGGGTCCCGTCGACGTCGAAGAAGACGATGCCGCGGACCGGTTCCGTCACGGCTCTCGATCCTCCGGCATCGCGGCGCGGATCGCCGCGATCGTGTCCGCGGTTTCGACGTGCAGGTGCGCCCGAATCCCCATCGCGCGGGCAGCCTCGATGTTCTCCGGCACGTCGTCGATGAAGAGGACATCGGCGGGTGCGGCGTCGAGCCGGTCGAGCACGATCCGGAACGCCTCGGGTTCCGGCTTCGTGACCCCGATCTCGTGGCTGTAGGAGATCGGGTCGAACACGGCCGCGAACCCGAACCGTCGCTCTTCCTCCTCGCGCGCGCCGTCACCCGAGTTGGACAGGATCGCGAGTCCGACCTGCCCGCGCAGACCGGCGAGGAAGTCGAAGAGCGGCTGGTTCAACGTGCCGCAGTACGCGTCCCAGAAGTCGGCTCGCATCGACGCGAGCACCTCGGCCGAGGCTCCGAGGGCCGCGCCGATCTTTCCCCAGTACTCGTCGTCGACCCCGGTCCGCCGTGCGGCATCGGGCAGGTCGGCGTTCGACAACCGCGCCGAGAACTCCTCGTCCGTCAGACCGAACGCCGCCGCCCACCTCGTGCGGAACTGCCCGGGCCACGCTGCGTCGTCGACCTGCTCGAGCACCCCGCCGACGTCGAGCAGCAGCCACCGCACCCCACCGCCGGTCATGCGGAGGCCCCGTCGAGTCGACGGATCATCTCGAGCTCCCGCTCGTCGGGCGCGAGCACGTACGGCTCCGTCGCCCCGGTCGGCTCGTACCCGCGCCGCGCGTAGAAGGCCTGGGCCCGCAGGTTGCGCTCGTGCACGTGGAGTCCGAGCGTGTCGCCGTGGCCGGATGCCCACGACTCGATCGCGTCCAGCAGGGCATCGGTCACACCAGCCGCACCTCCGCGGTGCGACGGCGCCACGTACACGCCGACCAGCAACGGGCCGGTCACGGCGTCGGGGATGAACGACCCCATCGCACCGACCCAGCGGCCGTCGGCGTCGATCGCCACGAGTGCGGTGCCGCCGGTGGCCTGACCGCGCCGGCCCCGCGCACGCCACTCCGCCTCGTCGAGCTGCTCGGCGTCCGCCAGGTGCTCCGCGTAGGCCATCGGGGTGTCCCGGAGCATCTCCAGACGGAGCGCTCGGACGGCTTCCCAGTCGGCTTCGGTCGTCGGTCGGATCGTGATCCCCTGCATGGACCGAGCCTAGGACAGCGGGCGGTCGGCGAAACTCGTCCGAACTGGTTCCAATCGACTTCGGGCAGGGCGCCGAATCACCTGTACAGACCGGGAACCACCCGGAGCGCTCACCAGCCGCACATTGCTGGTTCTCCACCCTGCACCAGGGTGTGTTCGGCGCGCACACAGCAGCCGCGC
>NZ_JBSSCY010000014.1:0-40399 GCF_054060195.1 Curtobacterium sp. PvP017 | reverse complement strand
ACCAACCCGAAGGAAGGCCAGGCACGAGGTCAATCAATAAATTGGCATTGACAATGTGCACGCTGTTGAGTTCTCAAGGACCAGACGCACTCCCCCGCTCGACACCCGAAGATGCTCCGCCAGAGAGGCTATGAAATCCGCTGCCCGGGGAAGAACCGTGGCGGACAAGATCTCCGGGTGAACCCAGTGACCGTCTCAGCCGTTCCGTTCTCCGCCGCCGTGGCAACGAGTGATTACTTTACGCAGGGCCGGACGGCTGCGCCAAGCCAGGCGGCATCCCGGGCGTGTCGCCCTGATCGGCTCGCGGACGCGGAACGGCCCGCTCCCCCAGAGGGAACGGGCCGTTGCCGTGACGAGCCGGGTCAGTGGCGAGCGATCACGGGGTTCTTGAGTGTGCCGATACCGGAGATCGTCACCTCGACGACCTCGCCGTCGCGGATCTGACCGACGCCCGCCGGGGTACCGGTCAGGATGACGTCGCCGGGCAGCAGGGTCCAGATCGACGACACGAACTCGACCAGCGACGGGATGTCGTGGACCATCTCGTTCGTCGAGCCCGCCTGACGCAGGTCGCCGTCCACCCGGGTCTCGATGCGGATGTCCGACGGGTCGATCTCGGTCTCGATGACCGGGCCGAGCGGGCAGAACGTGTCGAACCCCTTCGACCGCGTCCACTGGCCGTCGCGGGCCTGCAGGTCGCGGGCCGTCACGTCGTTCGCGATCGTGTACCCGAGGACGACGCTCGCGAAGTCCTCGCGCCGGACGTTCTTGGCGAGCGAACCGATCACGATGGCGAGTTCGCCCTCGTGGTCGACGCGACCGATGTCGGCCGGCAGCCGGATGGGCTCGTCGGGCCCGATCACCGAGGTGTTCGGCTTGAGGAACACCACCGGGTCGTCGCCGGCGCGCTCGTCCATCTCCGAGGCGTGCTCGAGGTAGTTGAGCCCCACCCCGATGACCTTCGACCGCGGGATGACTGGGGCGAGGAGCTTGGCGTCGGCGAGTGCGACGCGCTCCCCCGTGGTCTCGAACCCCTGGTACATGGGGTCTCCGGCGAGCACCACCAGGTGCCGTTCGTCGAGGATGCCGTACCGGGGGTCTTCACCCTTGCTGCTGAACCGTGCGATCTTCACCGTTCGACCCTACCCACGCCCGAGCGTCGATCAGGACGCGTCGGTCAGCTTCGTCATCCACCCGTGCGGGTCGGGACGACGGCCGTACTGGATGTCGGTGAGCTCGTCGCGCAGGGACATGGTGAGTTCCCCGGCGCCCTCGGTCGGCGACCCGATCGTGAAGCCCTCGCCGCGGAGTTCCGCGATCGGGGTCACGACGGCGGCCGTCCCGCACGCGAACGCCTCCGTGATGGAGCCGTCGGCCACACCGTCGCGCCATTCGTCGAGGGTCACGCGGCGCTTCTCGACCGTGAGGCCGCGGTCCTCCGCCAGCTGCAGGATCGAGTCGCGCGTGATGCCCTCGAGGATGGAGTCGGAGTCGGGCGTGACGAGCGTTCCGTCGGATCGCACGAGCACGACGTTCATGCCGCCCAGCTCTTCGAGGTACTTGCCCTCGACCGAGTCGAGGAACATGACCTGCTGGCACCCGTGCTCGTACGCCTCTTGCTGGGGCAGCAGCGACGACGCGTAGTTGCCGCCCGTCTTGGCGGCACCGGTCCCGCCCTTGCCCGCGCGGGCGTACTGGGTGGACAGCCAGATCGAGACCGGCTTCGGGCCGGAGGTGAAGTACGCCCCTGCCGGGCTGGCGATGCAGTGGTAGGCCACCGCCTGGGCCGCCCGCACCCCCAGGAACGACTCGGTCGCGATCATGAAGGGCCGCAGGTACAGGCTCGTCTCGGGCGCGGACGGCACCCAGTCGACGTCGGCCTGCACGAGCTGCCGGATCGACTCGACGAACGCCTCGACCGGCAGTTCCGGCAGCGCCAGCCGGCGGGCAGACCGCTGGAACCGGCGAGCGTTGGCGTCCGGGCGGAACGACCACACCGAGCCGTCCGCGTGCCGGTACGCCTTGAGCCCCTCGAAGATCTCCTGCGCGTAGTGCAGCACGCTGGCGCTCGGGTCGAGCATGAGCGGCCCGTACGGGTGGATCGAGGCGCTGTGCCAGCCGTCATCGAGCGTCCACTCGACGGTGGCCATGTGGTCCGTGAAGTGCTTGCCGAAGCCCGGGTCGGCAAGGATCTCCTCGCGCTCGGCTGCGGCGCGACGGTCCGCGGACGGGGTGGTGGCGAACTCGAGTCCGAAGGCGGTGTCGGTGCTCATGTGGAGGGCTCCTTCTCAGGCGGTGGTGGTGCGTGCCGTGGCCGCGGCGGCGATGGCGTCGCCGATCTCGGCTGTGCGACGCTGCGTGGTGCCCCGGTCTGCCAGGTCCGCCTCGACGGCCCGCGTCACCGCCGTCGCGAGGTCGCTGCGGCCGATGTGGTCCAGCAGCAGGGCGACGGAGAGGATGGCGGCCGTTGGATCGGCCTTCTGCTGACCCGCGATGTCCGGCGCGGAGCCGTGGACCGGCTCGAACATGCTGGGGAAGGTGCCGTCCGGGTTGATGTTGCCCGAGGCCGCCAGACCGATGCCGCCGCTGATCGCGCCGGCCAGGTCGGTGATGATGTCGCCGAAGAGGTTGTCGGTGACGATGACGTCGAACCTAGCAGGTTCCCTCACCATGTGGATCGTCACCGCGTCGACGTGCTGGTAGTCCACCGTGACGTCCGGGAACTCCGCACCGACGGCCGCGACCGTGCGCTGCCACAGGGCGCCAGCGTGCACCAGGACGTTGCTCTTGTGCACGAGCGTCAGGTGCTTCCGTGCCCGACGGTCCGCCAGGTCGAAGGCGTACCGCACGACCCGCTCGACACCGAACGCGGTGTTCAGCGAGACCTCGGTCGCGATCTCCTGCGGAGTCCCCGTCCGGATCGCACCGCCGTTGCCGACGTACGGCCCCTCGGTGCCCTCGCGCACGACGACGAAGTCGACCGCGCCCGGTGCGGCGAGCGGCGTCGCGACGGCGTCGTACACCTTGGTCGGCCGCAGGTTGACGTAGTGGTCGAACGCGAAGCGCAGCTTCAGCAGGAGTCCACGCTCGATGATCCCACCGGCCAGGCGGGGGTCGCGGGGGTCCCCACCGACCGCGCCGAGCAGGATCGCGTCGTGCGATGCGATGGCGGACATGTCGTCCTCGGTGAGGATCTCACCGGTCTCGAGGTACCGCGTCGCGCCGAGGGAGAAGGGGGTCTCCTCGATGACGAGGTCGTCCGGGGTCACGGCGTGCAGGACCTTGAGCGCCTCGTCGACGACCTCTGGCCCGATGCCGTCCCCGCGGATCACCGCGAGCTTGAGCGTCCGGACGTCCATCAGAGCGTGATGTCGATCTCGCGGAGCGAGGAGGCGTCGATGGCCCGGCCGACGTGCTCGAGGATCTCGGCGGGCACCGGGGAGTCGACGGTCAGGACGCTGAGCGCCTGTCCGCCGGCGGCTTCGCGCGAGATCTGCATCGCCGCGATGTTGATGCCGGCCTCGCCGAACTCCTTGCCGTAGACCGCGACGATGCCGGGGCGGTCGACGTACTCCATGACGACGTGGTGCCGGTCGAGCGGGACCTCGACGTCGTGGCCGTTGATCTCGACGAGCTTCTCGACCTGCTTCGGACCGGTGAGCGTGCCGGAGACGCTGATCGCCGGTCCGTCGGACTGGGCGCCGCGGATCGTGAGCACGTTGCGGTACTCGGGGCTGTCGGTCTCGGTGATGAGCCGCACGGTGACGCCGCGCTGCTCCGCGATGAGCGGGGCGTTGACGTACGACACCTGGTCGCTGACGACGTCGGTGAAGACGCCCTTGAGCGCTGCGAGCTTGAGCACGCTGACGTCGTACTCGGCGAGCTCGCCGTGGACCTCGACGTCGATGCTCGTCACGGGCGAGGTGGCGAGGGCCGTGAAGACCTGACCGAGCTTCTCGACCAGCGGGATGCCCGGACGGACGTACGGGTCGATGACGCCACCGGCGACGTTGACCGCGTCCGGCACGAGCTCGCCGCCGAGCGCGAGGCGCACCGACTTCGCGACCGAGACGCCGGCCTTCTCCTGCGCTTCGTCGGTCGAGGCGCCGAGGTGCGGCGTGACGACGACGTTGGGCAGCGAGACGAGCGGGGAGTCCTTCGGCGGCTCCGACACGAAGACGTCGAGTCCGGCGCCCGCGATGGTGTTCGCGGTCAGCGCGCGGTGCAGGGCGTCCTCGTCGATCAGACCGCCGCGGGCGACGTTGACGACGAACGCCGTCGGCTTCATGAGCGCGAACTGGTCGTCCGAGATCATGCCGAGGGTCTCGGGGGTGCGCGGCATGTGGATCGTGACGAAGTCGGCACGCCGCAGCAGGTCGTCGAGGGAGACGAGCTCGACCCCGAGCTGCTGGGCGCGAGCCGTCGTGACGTAGGGGTCGTAGGCGATGACCTGGACGCCGAAGGCCTGCAGGCGCTGCGTGATGAGCGCGCCGATGCGGCCGAGACCGATGATCCCGACGGTCTTCTCGTAGAGCTCGACGCCCGTGTAGGACGAGCGCTTCCAGGCGCCGTCGGCCAGCGACGCGTGCGCGGCCGGGATGTGGCGGGCGAGCGACAGGATGTGCCCGACGGTGAGCTCGGCGGCGGAGATGATGTTCGACGTCGGCGCGTTCACCACCATCACACCGGCGGTGGTCGCCGCCTTGATGTCGACGTTGTCCAGGCCGACACCGGCACGGGCGACGACCTTGAGGTTCGGGGCCGCGGCGATCGCCTCGGCATCGACCTTGGTGGCGGAACGCACCAGCACGGCATCCGCGTCGGCGAGGGCCGACAGGAGCGCGGGCCGGTCGGTGCCGTCCACGTTCCGGATCTCGAAGTCGGGCCCGAGGGCGTCGACCGTGGCGGGCGAGAGTTCTTCGGCGATCAGGACGACCGGCTTCGACACAGCTGCTGTTTCCTCACGAGAGACGGTTGGTATCCCACCATGCTATCGACGTGCGCGGTCCGTTACGACCGCGCTCGTCTAGAACTGCAGCAGGCTCGGCACGAACAGCTGCAGGTCGAGCCACAGCGCGCCGGCCGCCGCGAAGGCGAGGACGAACACGGCGACGGTCACGGTCAGCCGCGCACGACGCGTGATCACCAGGGCGGCCACGAACGCGACGGGGGCGATCAGGATGTCCAGGACCAGCCACAGCCAGGGCGTGCTCGCCTGCAGCGATTCCCCGCCCGAGGTCGTCGCGAGGAAGGCGTTGAACTCGTCCACCCGCTGCGAGATCTGCGTGAGGTTCCCCACCGCCTGCACCGTCATGTAGGCGAACAGCACCGCGAACACGACCCAGACGGCGACGCGGCCGACGATCGGGCCGGGCGACCGGCGTGCGGCCGGCGTCGCGGCGGTCACCCGAAGCTCCGCGTCAGCAGGAACGGCCACGGGAACAGCACGACGGCACCGAGCAGCATCCAGAGCAGTCGCGTCCGGGTCCGGCTGCCCCGGGCGGCCCACAGCACGACCGTGAACCACAGCGCCGGCGCGAGGATGGCGAGGAACCGGAGCACCTCGACGAAGACCGTCAGGACGGTGTCGACACCCGAGACGTACGACGTGGACGCCGTCAGCAGCCAGGCGACGGTGTAGAGCAGGTAGAGCCCACCGAACACGCCGAACCCGACGAGTGCGCCGGAGGTCTCCGGTGCCTCGGGGTCGCGGTCGCCACGGTCCTTGACGGCGACCGGGTTGTGCGCGGCGTCGACGTGGGTGGCGTCGTCGGCGTCACCCCAGCTGAGCGCCTCGTCGTCGTGGTCGACGGCGTTCGTCACGTCCGGGTCGACCGACCCGTCGGGTGGGGATGCTGCCGTGTTCATGCCTCGATCCTACGAGGGACCAGCGCTCGGGGAGACCACGGGTTCCCGGTGAGACGACCGCTCAGGCGTCGGCGGGCTGCGTCTGGAGCACCTCGGCGACGACCTCGCGCACGGCGGGGAACAGCGGGTGGCTCTCCATCAGTCCGGTGAGGATCTCGGTGAGCGCGTGCGCCGTCGCGCCGGAGCGGAGCAGCGCGTGCAGCTCGATCGACTCCGGGTCGTTCTCGTCGTCGAACGCGAGCGCGACGCGGACGGCACCGAGCAGGTGACCGACGGGCAGGCCGCGTTCGGCGAGCTGTGCGGCCGGACCGACGAACCGCTCGCGTCGGCCGAGCTTGCGGAGCGGGTTCCGTCCGACGCGCACGGTGGTGTCGGGCAGGTGCGGGTTCGCGATGCGCGAGAGGTTCGCCGCGACGTAGCGCGCGTGCTCCTCCGGGTCGAAGCCGTGCTTCGCCACGAGCAGCGCGGTGGTCTCGGCGAGGACACCGTCGACCTCGGCACGGACGGCGTCGTCCTCGAGGGCTTCACGGATCAGCCGGATGCCGCGGACGTAGCCGTGGTAGGCGGCCGTCGCGTGCGCGGTGTTGACCGTGTAGAGCTTGCGCTCGACGAAGGGCTGCAGGTCGTCGACCCACGTGACGCCCTCGATCGTCGGGGGTTCGGCGTCGGAGCCGAGGAACGGCGTGCGCTCGATGACCCACTCGTAGAAGGGCTCGAGGACGACGTCGAGGCCACCGGACTGGCCGAGCACGCCGGACTGGTCGGGGACGATGCGGTCGATCGCGCAGTTCGCGAAGACGGCGGCGATGTCGCGGTCCTCGAGCACCGGCGCACGACGGATGCTCGCGTGCAGGGAGTCGGTGGCGTTGAACGCGTTCTCGCACGCCACGACCGTCACGTCGCCACGCTCGAGCGGCCGGGCCGCGAGCCCCTCGGCGATGAGCGGCGCGACGAGCGGGAGTGTGCGAGCGCCGACGGCGGTCGTCACGACGTCCGCCTCGGCGATGGCCTGGACCACGCGGTCGCGGTCGGTCTTGCTGCTGAGCGCCCGGAAGCCGTAGACGAGGTGCTCGACCGGCATCTCGCCGACCTCGTGCACCACGAAGCGTCCGGCTTCGTTCAACGCGGACACCACACGGTCGTCGACGTCGACGAAGGTGAGCTCGTAGCCGCTCGCCACGAGGAACTGGCCCACGAACCCGCGCCCGATCTTGCCGGCGCCGATGTGGACCGCTCGTTTCGTCACCGCCATCCGATGATCATCCCATGCTGGTCGGTCCGCCCCTGACCGCACGTGCGGATCACGGCCGACGGCTGTCGCGCATCGTCCGGGCGCACGCCGAAGGGACGCCGGTCCACGGCGTCGGGGCTGGAGAAGAGCTGCTGCATAACGTTCGGGTCACGTCGCGAGGCGGCGGTGTAAGGGCTGCACCGCCGCCTCGTCATCGAGTGTTCCTCGGAAGACTACCGCGCTGCGGAGCCGTCCACGTAGTCGCCGTCGTTCTGCTTCCACGCGAAGAGCGCGCGCAGCTCGCGGCCGGTCGCCTCGATCGGGTGGCCCTCGCCCTTGGCGCGGAGCGCCTTGAACTCGGGGGCACCGGCGTCCTGGTCGTCGATGAAGCGCTTCGCGAAGGCACCGTTCTGGATGTCCGCGAGCACCGCCTTCATGTTCTCCTTGACGTCGGGCGAGATCACGCGCGGGCCGGAGACGTAGTCACCGAACTCGGCGGTGTCGGAGATCGACCAGCGCTGCTTGGTGAGGCCGCCCTCCCAGATCAGGTCGACGATCAGCTTGAGCTCGTGCAGGACCTCGAAGTACGCGATCTGCGGCTGGTAGCCCGCCTCGACGAGGGTCTCGAAGCCGTACTGGATGAGCTGCGAGGTGCCACCGCACAGGACGGCCTGCTCGCCGAACAGGTCGGTCTCGGTCTCCTCGGTGAAGGTCGTCTTGATGCCGCCCGAGCGCAGACCGCCGATGGCCTTGGAGTACGACCACGCGAGGTCCCAGGCGGAACCCGACGCGTCGACCTCGACGGCGACGATGACGGGGACGCCGCGGCCGGCCTCGTACTCGCGACGGACGGTGTGACCCGGGCCCTTCGGGGCGACGAGCGACACGTCGACGCCCTCGGGTGCCTCGATGTAGCCGAAGCGGATGTTGAAGCCGTGGCCGAAGACGAGGGTCGCGCCCGGCTTGAGGTTCGGGCGGATGTCCTCGGCGTAGACGATGCGCTGGACCTGGTCCGGCGCGAGGATGACGACGACGTCGGCCCAGGCGGTGACGTCGGCCGGGGTGAGGACCTCGAAACCGGCCTCTTCGGCCTTCTGGCGGCTCTTCGAGCCCTCCTTGAGGCCGATCTTGACCTCGACACCCGAGTCACGGAGGTTGAGGGCGTGGGCGTGGCCCTGCGAGCCGTAGCCGATGACGGCGACCTTCTTGCCCTGGATGAGCGTCAGGTCGGCGTCGGCGTCGTACACGATGTCAGTCACGAGGGTGTGTCTCCTTGGTTCTGGTGGTCTGTGGGGGTGGCGGACCGCTGGTCAGCGCACCCGGTCGGTGATGCTCTTCGGTCCGCGTCCCATGCCGAGCAGGCCCGCGCGGGCCAGCTCCTTGATGCCGTAGGGCTCGAGGACGCGGAGGATCGCCTGGATCTTGCCGGGGTCTCCGGTCACCTCGACGATGAGCGAGTCGTTCGCGACGTCGACGACCTGTGCGCGGAACAGGTTCACTGCCTCGAGCACGGCCGACCGCGTCTGGTTGTCGACGCGGACCTTCACGAGCATGTGCTCGCGCTGGACGGACTGCGAGAAGTCCAGTTCGACGATCTTGATGACGTTGACGAGCTTGTTGAGCTGCTTCGTCACCTGCTCGAGCGGGAGGTCCTCGACGTCGACGACGACGGTGATCCGGCTGAGGCCGTCGACCTCGGTGTTGCCGACGGCGAGCGACTCGATGTTGAACCCGCGGCGGGCGAACAGTCCGGCGACGCGGGTCAGCAGACCGGGCTTGTCCTCGACGAGGAGGGACAGGACGTGGCTCATGCGGTTTCCCCCGTCATGTCGGCGTCCTCGTCGTCCCAGGTGGGCGCGAGGGCCTGGGCGTACTCGATGGACGAGTTGCTGACTCCCTGCGGGACCATCGGCCACACCATCGAGTCACGGCTCACGACGAAGTCGATCACCACGGGGCGGTCGTTCGTCTCGAGCGCGAGCTGGATGGCCGCGTCGACCTCGTCCGCCTTCTCGACGCGGATGCCGAGGGCGCCGTACGCGTCGGCCAGCTTCACGAAGTCGGGCACGCGGCGCGAGTCGTGGCCGGTCTCGAGGTCGGTGAACGAGTGGCGGCCGTCGTAGAACAGCGTCTGCCACTGCCGCACCATGCCGAGCGACGAGTTGTTGATGATCGCGACCTTGATCGGGATGTCGTTGATGACGCAGGTCGCGAGTTCCTGGTTCGTCATCTGGAAGCAGCCGTCGCCGTCGATCGCCCAGACCACACGGTCCGGCTCGGCGACCTTCGCACCCATCGCCGCGGGGACGGAGTAGCCCATCGTGCCCGCGCCGCCGGAGTTCAGCCACGCGTTCGGGCGCTCGTACTTGATGAACTGCGCCGACCACATCTGGTGCTGCCCGACACCGGAGGCGTAGACCGCCTCGGGACCGGAGAGCTCGCCGATGCGCTTGATGATGGCCTGCGGGGCGAGCAGACCGTCGGTCGGCTCCGCGTACCCGAGCGGGAAGTCGACCTTGAGCTGGTGGAGCTTCGCCCACCAGTCGGCCGTCGAGGCGCGGTCGTCGACGGCGATGCCGCCCCAGGCGTCGAGCAGGTCGACCAGTACCTCCTTCGCGTCGCCCACGATCGGGACGTCGGCGAAGCGGATCTTCGAGATCTCGGCGGGGTCGATGTCGACGTGGACGACCTTGGCGTTCGGCGCGAACTCGTCGGCCTTGCCGGTCACGCGGTCGTCGAACCGGGCGCCGAGCGCGATGATGAGGTCGCTGTCCTGCAGCCCGAGCACCGCCGGGACGGTGCCGTGCATGCCGGGCATGCCGAGGTGCTGCGGGTGCGAGTCGGGGAAGGCCCCTCGTGCCATCAGCGTCGTCACGACGGGCGCACCCGTCGCCTCGGCGAAGCGGAGGAGCTCGGCCGTCGCGCGGGAGCGGATGACGCCACCACCGACGTAGAGCACCGGGCGCTCGGCCTCGGCCAGGAGCTGCGCGGCCGCGGTGATCTGCTTGCCGTGCGCCTTGGTGACCGGCCGGTAGCCCGGCAGGTCGATCTTGGGCGGCCAGACGTAGGGCGCCGACTTCTGCTGGGCGTCCTTCGTGATGTCCACCAGCACGGGGCCGGGGCGACCGGTCGTCGCGATGAGGTGCGCCGCGGCCAGGGTCGCGGGCACGTCGGCCGGGTCGGTGACCAGGAACGAGTGCTTCGTGATCGGCATCGTGATGCCGACGATGTCGGCTTCCTGGAACGCGTCGGTCCCCATCAGCGTCGAGAACACCTGGCCGGTGATCGCGATGAACGGCACCGAGTCCATGTAGGCGTCGGCGATCGCCGTGACGAGGTTCGTCGCGCCGGGGCCCGACGTCGCGATGGCGACGCCGACCTTGCCGGACGCCGAGGCGTAGCCCTCGGCGGCGTGGCCGGCGCCCTGCTCGTGGCGGACGAGGATGTGGCGGATCGTCTTCGACGCCATGAGCTCGTCGTAGAACGGGATGATCGCACCGCCGGGCAGGCCGAAGACGTCGGTGATCCCGAGGTGCTCGAGCGTCCGGAGGACGGCTCCCGAGCCGGTCAGGATCTCCGGCGACCGGCGTGCACCGGCGGCCGCGGACAGCGGAGTTGCTTCCGTGGGCATGAGGTGGTCCTTGCCTGGAGAGGTGGCGATGGTGCGTGTGTCGAACGCTAGCCCGTGACCGCGCCCTGGGCGGCGGACTTCACGAGCTTGGCGTACTTCGCGAGGACTCCGCGGGTGTAGCGCGGGGGCAGCGGGGCCCAGCCGTCACGGCGGGCCTCCAGCTCGGTCGGGTCGACCAGTAGGTCGAGCGAGCGAGCCGCGATGTCGACACGGATGCGGTCGCCATCGCGCACGAAGGCAACTGGACCTGCGTCCACTGCCTCGGGTGCGATGTGGCCGATGCACAGGCCGGTTGTGCCGCCTGAGAATCGTCCGTCGGTCAAGAGTAGTACATCCTTGCCGAGGCCCGCGCCCTTGATGGCCGCGGTGATGGCGAGCATCTCGCGCATGCCCGGGCCGCCCTTGGGGCCCTCGTAGCGGATGACGACGACGTCGCCCTTCTGGATCTTCCCCTCGGTGAGGGCGTCCATCGCGGCGCGCTCGCGGTCGAACACCCGTGCGGGGCCCTCGAACACCTCGGCGTCGAAGCCCGCTGTCTTCACCACGGCACCCTCGGGGGCGAAGGTCCCCTGCAGGACCGTCAGGCCGCCGGTCTCGTGGATCGGGTTGTCGAGCGTGCGGAAGACCTCGCCGTCGAGCGCCGGCGGGTCGATCTCAGCCAGGTTCTCGGCGACGGTCTTGCCCGTCACGGTGAGGCAGTCGCCGTGCAGCAGGCCGGCGTCGAGCAGCGCCTTCATGATCACCGGGATGCCGCCGTTGCGGTCCACGTCGACCATGACGTACTTGCCGAAGGGCTTCATGTCGGCCAGGTGCGGGACCTTCGAACCGATGCGGTTGAAGTCGTCCAGCGAGAGCTCGACCTCGGCCTCGTAGGCGATGGCGAGCAGGTGCAGGATGACGTTCGTCGAACCACCGAGCGCCATCGCGACGGCGATCGCGTTCTCGAAGGCTTCCTTCGTGAGGATCTGGCGAGCGGTGATGCCGTGCTCGAGCATGTTGACGACGGCCTCGCCGGAGCGGTGCGCGTAGTAGTCACGGCGGCGGTCGGCGCTCGGCGGGGCGGCGGAGCCCGGCAGCGACATGCCGAGGGCCTCGGCCACGCTCGCCATGGTGTTGGCCGTGTACATGCCACCGCAGGCGCCCTCGCCCGGGACGATGGCACACTCGATCTTCTTCAGCTCTTCCTCGGACATGGTGCCGGCCTTGCAGGCACCGACGCCCTCGAAGGAGTCGATGATCGTGACTTCCTTCATCGTGCCGTCGGCCTGCTTCACGTAGCCCGGCATGACCGAGCCCGCGTAGAGGAACACGCTCGCGAGGTCGAGGCGCGCGGCGGCCATGAGCATGCCCGGCAGGGACTTGTCGCAGCCGGCGAGCAGGACGGTGCCGTCCAGGCGCTCGGCGTTGACGACGGTCTCGACGCTGTCGGCGATGACCTCACGCGAGACGAGCGAGAAGTGCATGCCCTCGTGGCCCATCGAGATGCCGTCCGAGACCGAGATGGTGCCGAACTGCAGCGGGTAGCCACCACCGGAGTGGACGCCTTCCTTGGCGCCCTGCGCGAGGCGGTCGAGCGAGAGGTTGCAGGGCGTGATCTCGTTCCACGAGGACGCGATGCCGATCTGCGGCTTGCTCCAGTCCTCGTCTCCCATACCGACGGCCCGCAGCATGCCACGCGAGGTGGTTGCTTCGATCCCGTCGGTGACGACCCGGCTGCGCGGCTTGACGTCGATATCAGGCATGGAGCGAGTCTAGGACGCTTTGGGATACCAGTTGGACATCAACATGCGTTCGCATGTTCTGGAGCCCGACCGGGAGGCCCGGATCACCCTGGTCAGCGCGTCGCACGCAGGCGAGCGAGCTGCTTCAGGACGCCGGTCAGGGCCGCCGGGTCCGCGATGCGGTACCCGGCACGGGTCTCCCCCGGACCCACCTTCACGCCGACGTCACCGTCGCCGAGCACGCGGAAGCCGTCCTCGTCGGTGACGTCGTCACCGGCGAAGAACACCGCGTCGGCACCGTGGAGCTCGCGCAGCCGCGCGATGGCGTCGCCCTTGGTGACGTGCCGGACGGCGAACTCGACGATGTCCTTGCCGCCGCGTTCGAGCACGTCGGGGTCGGCCTCGTGCGCCGCTCGGCTCGCATCGGCGTTCGCCTGCGCGGCGACCTCAGCGCTCACCCGACGGGTGTGCACGCCGTGGCCGGCCGGCTTGTGCTCGATGACCACGCCCGGGTGGCGGGCGCCGACCTCGTCGAGCGCCGCACCGATCCGTGCGACCCGTGCGACCTCGTCGTCGGTGAGGGCCGCCTCGTCGTGGCCGTCCACGCGCCACTCGACGCCGTGCGACCCGACCAGCGCCATGTCCTGCGGCGCGTGCGACACGGCCGCGAGGCTGCCGAGCGGACGGCCCGAGACGAGCACCACCTCGGTGTCCTTCGCGCGGTGCAGCGTGAGGACCGCGGCCCAGGACCCCGGCAGGGCGCCGACCTGCGACGGCTCGTCGGCGAAGGGCGCGAGCGTGCCGTCGAAGTCGAGGGCGACGATCACGCGCCCGGCGCGGCCCAGCGCGTCCAGCGCGGCGTCGAGCCCTGGAGCCGCCGTCTCGTCGACGTGCGTGGTGTGCTCAGTCATCACGTGCCTCCCGGGTGTCCTCGGCAGCCCTGGCGGACTGCGCGTCCTGGTCGAAGATCGACATGTTGTCGGTCTGCGCCTCACGGTGTCGGTCCGCCGGGTCGACGGCGGACGGGTCGAGCTGGGCGTTCCGCGGGGCGTGGCGGTCGAGCGCCTCGAGGAACGAGCGCGACCAGCGCGCGACGTCGTTGTCCCGGACCCGCTTGCGGAGCGCACGCATCCGCGTGGAGCGCTCGCGGCGCGGCATCTCGATCGCGCGCTCGATGCTGTCCTTCAACGCGCCGATGTCGTGCGGGTTGACGATGACGGCCTGCTTCAGTTCGTCGGCGGCGCCGGCGAACTCGGACAGGATGAGCACCCCGTCGCTGTCGAACCGCGCTGCGACGTACTCCTTCGCGACGAGGTTCATCCCGTCCCGCAGCGCGGTGACGAGCATGATGTCGGCCGCCAGGTAGAGCGCCACCATCTCCTCGCGCGGGTAGCCGTGGTGCAGGTACGAGATCGGCTGGTGGCCGATGACCCCGAGGTCGCCGTTGATGCGGCCGACGCTCAGCTCGATCTCGTCGCGGAGCGTGGCGTAGGTGTCGACGCGCTCGCGGCTCGGGCTGGCGACCTGGATGAGTGCAGCGTCCTCGACCTTGATGCGGCCGTCCTCGACGAGCTCGCCGAAGGCCTTGATGCGGTGCCGGATGCCCTTGGTGTAGTCGAGGCGGTCGACCCCGAGCAGGACCGTCTTCGGGTTGCCGAGGCTCTCGCGGATCTCGCGGGCGCGCTCCTGCACCTCGGGTCGGCGGGCGATCGCCTCGAAGCTCTCGGCGTCGATCGAGATCGGGAAGTGGCGGGCCTCGACGTGGCGGACCGTGATGCCCTTGCGGCTGCGCGGGGCGTCCGGGTCGTCGACGGGCACGTCGATCGTCTGCCCCTTCGTCGTGTAGCCCTTGATGTGACGGACCGCGCGGAGGAAGTCGCTCGCGTCGTCGTGGCGCTGGAAGCCGATGACGTCGGCACCGAGCAGGCCGTCCAGGATCTGCGCGCGCCAGGGCAGCTGGGCGTAGATGCCGACCGGCGGGAACGGGATGTGGTTGAAGAAGCCGATCGTCAGGTCGGGACGCTTGGCCCGGAGCAGTGCCGGTACGAGCTGCAGCTGGTAGTCCTGCACCCAGACGATGCCGTCCTGCTCGGTGATCTCCGCGATCTGGGCGGCGAAGCGCTCGTTGACGCGCTTGTAGGCGTTCCACCAGTCGCGGTGGTAGCTCGGGTGCTCGATGACGTCGTGGTAGAGCGGCCACAGCGTGTCGTTGCTGAAGCCCTCGTAGTACTCCTCGACGTCCTCGGCGGACAGCGGGACCGGCACGATGTGGATTCCCTCGTTGTCGAACGGCTCGACCTCGACCTCGGGCTGGCCGACCCAGCCGACCCAGGCGCCGTCGTTCGCGCGCATCACGGGTTCGAGTGCGGTGACGAGGCCACCCGGCGAGTGCCGCCATCCCTCGTTGCCGTCCTGGTCGACGACACGGTCCACCGGGAGGCGGTTCGAGGCGACGACGAAGGCGTACTTGGTGGACGAAGGAGAA
Source organism: Curtobacterium sp. PvP017 (assembly GCF_054060195.1). Lineage (NCBI taxonomy): Bacteria > Bacillati > Actinomycetota > Actinomycetes > Micrococcales > Microbacteriaceae > Curtobacterium > Curtobacterium sp. PvP017. The sequence continues at coordinate 25,463 of NZ_JBSSCY010000014.1, read as the reverse complement.
GGTGCAGACACGGGTCGGAATCTACCAGCGCCCGGACAGCGGATTCACGGCGGATCGGCGGTTCCGGTACGCTTCGGGTGCGTGTCGGGGGGACACGGGTGCTGGCGTGCGGCATCGGCCTCCCGGTCGGAGAGGACCCACCAGCCATGAGCGAGAACCCACCGAACCCGCCCGTTCCGCCCCTCCAGCCGGGACAGCCGGGCCAGCCGGGCCAGACCGCGCCGGGCGCCCCGCAGCCGTCCGAAGCCTTCGGCCGTCTGCTGCGGTCGGTGACCGGCCGCGACTGGCTGGCGTCCGTGCTCGCCGCCGTCGGCGGCTGGGTCGCCGCCTACGTCGTGGCCGCGATCTCGTTGCTCCTCACCGTCGCCGTGCTCGCGGCCGGCGGATCGGGATCCGCTTCCGTCGGATCGGGATCGACCGGCAGCACGCCCGACCTCGGCTCCGGGAGCACGCCCGACGTCCAGTCGCTGCTCTCCGGGGTCAGCGTCCTGCTCGGCACGCCCGCCCAACTGGTCGCCCTCGCCGACCTGGGCCGTCTGCACCTGTCCGGCTCGATCGGCTTCCTCGGGTCGGGGTCCGGCGCGCTCGCCGTCGTCCCGGTGCTCGTGCTCGCGGCACAGGTCGTGCTGGCCGTCGTCCTCACCCGTCGGATCCGCAGCCGCGACCTCGGGCGCACCCCGATCGTGCTGACCGCCGTCCTGTCCGGGCTGGTGACCACGGTGTTGACCAACGCCGCCGCGGGCATCCTGGCCATCCGGTTCCCCGCCGTCCCGGGCGCCGCCATCGACCCCGTGCACGCGGTCGGCCTCGGCAGCATCCTCGGCGCCTTCGTGATCGGCGCACTCGCCGCGGTGCTCGCACGTCCGTCGGCGCTCCTCGGCCGGAACGTGTTCGCCGGTCGTGTCCTCGGCACCCTGCGCGTCGCGGCGTCCCAGCTCACGGTGCTCGTCGTGCTGGTGACCGTCGTCGTCATCGTCGTCGCCCTGATCGGGCAGCCCTCGTGGGGTGCGGCGCTGCCGGTGCTCGTCGGCAACGTCGCGGTCGCCCTCACCGCCCTCGGGTTCCTCGGCGGCGTCGGGCTGTCCGGCTTCGGCTCGGCCGGGAGCACGGCGTCGGTCTTCGGCGGCGCCGGCGGCTGGACCTGGCTCGTCGTCCTGCTCGTCGTCGTGACCTCGGTCGTCGCGGGCCTCGCGCTCGCCGTCCGCCGCAACGACCGGTTCCGCACCACGCTGGACTGGGTCGTGACCCCGGTCGTCTGGTTCGCCCTGGGGCTGCTGCTCTTCGTGCTCGGCACCGGTCTGGTGTCGTACCAGGCGACGGGCGTCAGCGCGGTCAGCGGCAGTGGTTCGGTCGGGATCGCCCCGTGGACGCCGCTGGTGTTCGCCCTCTGGGGCGGCGCGATCGAGGCCGTGGCACGGTACCTCGCACCCGTGCTGATCCCCCGCCTCGGCGGTGGCGTCGTGCTGCGGACGTCGCGCCTCGTCGGTGCCGACCCGCGTCCGGCGGCCGCGCCGGTGTTCCCGGCAGCGGGATCGCCGGCCCCCGGCACGTCCCCGGTGGCGGGATCGCCCGCACCCGGCACGTACCCGCCCGCCGGTTCGGCTGCGCCCGGCACGTACCCGCCCGCCGGCTCGGCTGCGCCCGGCACGTACTCGCCTGCCGGTGCGGCTGCTCCGGGGGCGTTCCCGGCCCCGACCGCGGACCCGACCGGCGCGGCGTGGTCGGCGACCCCCGGTGTCGGCCACCCCGGCCAGCCCGCGCAGCCGTTCGTCGGCGGTGGTGCGCCCGCACCCGCTCCGATGTCGCCGCGCGCCAAGAAGATCCTGGTCCGCTCGCTCATCGCCGGCGGCGCCGTGGTCATCGTCGTCATCGCGGGCGCCGTCACCACCGGGGTGCTCCGCGCCAACGTGTGGGGTCCGGCCCCGACCGTGAAGTCGTACGTGCAGGCCATCGCGAGCGGTGACGCGGACGCCGCCGCACGACTCAGCGAGGTGCCGTCCGACGCCGCCATGCTCGACACCGCGGTGCTGAAGAGCGCGAAGGACCGCCCGTCGGACATCCGCGTCGGCCGCGTGTCGACGAGCGGTGACAGTGCCCTCGCCACCGTCAGCTACACCCAGGACGGGAAGAACCGCTCCGGCCAGGTCAGCCTGCGGCGCACCGGCACCTCCTTCCTGGTGAAGGACGAGTGGCGCGTCACCGAGCCGCTCGCCCAGACCGTCACCCTGACCGCGTCCGAGGTGCTCGAGGGCGCCCCGGTGACGGTCGGCGGCAAGGAGATCGGCGAGATCAGCGACGGCCGGTTCACCTCCCTCGCCTACCCCGGCACGTACGAGGTCGAGGTCGGCGGGACGAAGTACTTCACCGGCGGCACCGAGCAGGTGTCGGTCGGCGCGACGTCCTCCGGGTACGTCGACTTCTCGCCGACCGCGACGAAGGCGCTGCAGCAGGACGCCGAGCAGTACGTGGCCGACCTGATCGACGACTGCGCCACGAAGACCGACCTCAGCGCGCTGAGCGGGTGCCCCTGGTACGGCCCGTACGACGCCGACGGCGCCGTACGCTACGACGTCACGACGATGCCCGAGGTCGAGGTCGAGGCCTCCGCTTCGGGCACGGTCATGGTGCAGAGCACGAAGGACGGCGTCGTCGAGTACGACTACACCTCGTACTTCGGGGACAAGGAGCACGGCGAGGACAGCTTCGACGTGAACCAGTACCTGAAGGTGGAGGACGGGAAGCTCGTCTCCGCGTACTGACGCACGCACCACGACGGCCGGCCTGGGATCCCCGGGCCGGCCGTCTCACTAGGCTGACGCGCATGGTCAGGACACGGGCGTGGCGGGGCGGCGACGCGACGGAGCAGGACTTCCCGGTCGACCGGATCTCGGACGTCATCGCCGACTCGGGCATCGTCTGGGTCGACTACACCGACCCCACGCACGCCGACCTCGAGCAGGTCGAAGCGGAACTCGGCATCCACGCCCTGGCCGTCGAGGACGCCGTCGAGCACGGCCAGCGCGCCAAGCTCGACCGCTACCGGGACAGCCTGTTCCTGGTCGTCTACGACGTCGGCGGGCTCGGCGACGACGGCGAACTCGTCACGCACGAGGTCAAGGCGTTCGTCACCGAGCACGCCCTCGTCACCATCCACGGCGCCGACGTGGACACCTCGGCGATGGAGCACCGGCTCACGGCGAACGCCGACATCGCCGGCCACGGGGTCCCGTGGCTCGTGTGGGCACTGCTCGACGCCGTCGTCGACCACGCCACCGACACCGTCGAGGACATCGAACGGCGCATCGACGACCTCGAGGACGACCTGTTCGAACGGGGCAACGCCCGCGAGCAGCAGATCCAACGCAGGTCGTTCCGTCTGCGCAAGGCCCTCGGCGTGCTCCGGCGCCTCGTCGTCCCGACCCGCGACAGTGTCGCCTCGCTGCTGCACGGCGACGCGGAGACGATCGCGGACGGCATCCGACCGTACTTCCGCGACGTCGAGGACCACCTGGTGTCGATCTCGGACTCCGTCGAGCAGCTGCGCGACGCCGTCTCGAGCGTCCTGGACACGAACCTCAACCTGTCGTCGAACCGACAGAACACCGTGATGAAGAAGGTGACGAGCTGGGCCGCGATCATCGCCGTGCCCACCGCGATCACGGGCGCCTTCGGCATGAACGTCGCGTTCCCCGGCGAGGGGCACTGGTCCGGTCTGTCCCTGGCCGTCGGTCTCGCCGGGGTCTCGTCGCTGCTGCTCTACGTCTCGTTCAAGCGGCGCGACTGGCTCTGACCGCCCGCAGCCGTCGCACGGTGCGAGGTTGTTCGGCCGGTGCGAGCTCGGTCTGTTGACCGCTGCGGATGAGAAGGAACGGCACCGTGCAGGCTTCGCTGCGCCGTGCACGACTGACCGCACCGTGCGCCACGACGAGCTCGCACCAGGCAGCCGGCACCGCACCGAACGACCGAACGCGCACGGTGCGATCGGCACCCACGGTGCGATCGAGGACCGGCGACCCCGCCTCAGATCGCGAGCGCGAGCACCCCGGCGACCACGGTGAGCGGCGCCGCGACGCACCCGAGCGCCATGTACTTCCCCCACGACAGGTGCACGCCCTCGGCCGACAGCCGTGCGTGCCACAGCAGGGTCGCGAGCGACGCCCACGGAGTCACGAGGCACCCGGCGTTCACGCCGATGAGGAGCGCGGCGTACCGTACGGCCTCGTGCCCGGCGGCCGGCTCGAGCACCAGGTACGCGGGCAGGTTGTCGATCGCGTTCGCCGCCACCGCTCCCCCGCCGCCGAGCAGCAGGAGGGGCCCGGTCCCGGTGCCGTCGCCGAGCGCCTGCACGAGCGGGTCGGTGAGCCCCGTGCTGTGCAGGGTCTCGACGACCACGAACAGCCCGGCGGCGAAGAGCAGCGTCGACCACGGCACGCGCGACGGCCGGAGTTCGGCCGGCGACCGGAAGGCCGCGACGACGACGAGCACGAGGGCACCGGCGACGGCCGCGATCCACACCGTCACCCCGGCGGTCAGCGCCACGACGAGCGCGACGAGCACGGCCGACGCCGCCCAGAACGACACCGGGTCGGACGGACGGCGCACCGAGACCGGCGTGTAGCGCCCGAAGAGCTTGCCGCGGAACACCACGAGCAGGACGACGCACGGCACGACGACACCGGCGACCGCCGGCCAGGCCATCAGCCCGGCGAAGGGCAGCGGGCCGCCCAGACCCATCCGGTCGACGGCGAGCAGGTTCGTCAGGTTCGACACCGGCAGCAGCAGGGACGCGGTGTTCGCGAGCCAGACGGTGGTCAGCGCGAAGGGCATCGGCGGCAGACCCACCCGCCGTGCCAGCGAGATCACGATCGGGGTGAGCAGCACCGCGGTGGTGTCGATGGACAGGAACACGGTGCAGAGCACGGCGAGGACGACGACCGCACCCCACAGCCCGATCGTGCGTCCGCCGCCGACCCGCGCGGCGACGTCGGCGAGTCGGTCGAACACGCCGGCGTCCGCGGCGAGCTCGGCGACGATCGTCAGCCCGAGGACGAACCCGAGGACGGGAAGGACCCGCTCGGCCAGGACCCCGAGGTCGTCGAGCGGCAGCAGCCCGAGGGCGACGCAGACCGCGCCGATGACGAGCAGCACTGCTCCGATGACGGCCTGACGCACGGGCGCTCCTCCACGAGTGCGCCGGGCAGGGTGTCCGGCGGCGCTCCAATGTACTGACCGGTAGCGTTGGGAGCACGACAACAGGAGGCCTCTGTGCGCAAGTTCATGTTCAACGGTGCGGTGTGGAGTTCGCTCATCAGCGGCTACAGCGTGCTCCAGACCACCCGCCAGGGACCCCGCGACTGGCGGCTCGCCCTGACGTGGGTCGCGTGGATCGCGACCACGATCGTGGCGATCGGCACGGTGGTCGAGGACGACCGCGCCGTCAAGGCGCGCCAGCCGTAGGTCGCGACCAAACGACGGACGGGAGGCCCGTGGCGGATCCGCCACGGGCCTCCCGTCCGTCGTCAGCCCCGTCCACGGCACCTGGTTCCGGACACGGAACCACGCGATTCCGCGGTGCTGTGTCCGGAACCTGGTTCTGCAGCGGAGGACCCGCCCGTCAGCGCTCCGACGGCGGGATGTCGGACGTCTGGATCGGGCCGGTGAAGAGCGCCGCGCGGTCCTCCTGACCCGGCGCGAACAGCGCCGAGTCGGCAGCGGTCGACGCCGTGCGCCGCCGCGGCGCCGTCTCGTCGACCATGAGCACGCGTTGGACCGGCAGGGCGTCGGGGTGGGTGCGCTGGATCCACTCGACGAGCTCCTCGCGGATGTAGCAGCGCAGGTCGAACAGCGACGGGGCGTCGTGCGACGTCGCGAGGACCCGCACCCGCACGTACCCCTGCACCGCGTCGGTCACCTGCAGCACCTTGACGCGGCGGTCCCACAGTTCGGTGCGGTCGAGGATGCGGTCGAGCTCCTCGCGCATCTCCCCCGGCCGGACCCGCCAGTCCAGGTCCATCTCGACGGCGCCGAGCAGTTCGCTGTTCGTGCGCGTCCAGTTCTCGAACGGCGTGCTCGTGAAGTACGTCGACGGCAGCACGAAGCGCCGGTCGTCCCACAGGTGCACGACCACGTAGGTGAGGGTGATCTCCTCGATCCGCCCCCACTGCTGCTCGACCACGACGACGTCGTCGACGCGGATCGACCCGGAGAACGCGAGCTGCATGCCCGCGAAGACGTTGCCGAGCGTCGACTGCGCTGCCAGACCGGCGACGACCGAGATGAGTCCGGCGCTGGCGAGCACGCTCGCGCCCGCCGCCTCGACGCCGTCGAAGGTGAGCAGGATCGCGCCGACGGCGATGATGACGAGGACGGCGACGGTCAGCCGTCGGATGATCAGGACCTGCGTGCGGATGCGGCGAGCCTGCCGGTTGTCGGGGACGTCGATGCGGAACCGGTGCAGACCGAGGTCCTCGAGGAAGATCGCGATCTGGCACGCCAGCCAGCAGCCCACGGCGATCGTGACGATCAGGAAGCCGTGCACGACCTCGTCGCGCCACGGGTACGCGTCGGCGTCGCGCGGGACGCTCGAGGTGAACGCGATCCAGAGCAGGACCACGAGCAGGGTGGTGCGGAACGGGTGCTTCGCCCGCCGCGAGAGCACGCCGGCCCACCGTTCCCGGCGCGCGATCGTCCGGAGCACCAGGTGCAGGACGACCGCGGCGGCGGCGGTGATGAGGAGGGCGAACCCGATCGCGACGAGGAGTCGGAGGAGGATGTCCATCCCTCCATCGAAGCAACGCACGACAGCCGTCGTTCAGGAACCCGGCCACGCACACGACGAGGCCCGGTGCGCACGACGCGCACCGGGCCTCCTGTCCGACCTGCTGACTACTCGCCGGACGTGAGCGAATCGACGAAGTCCTGGTGCTCGGAAGCCCACTTCTCCGTGATCGCGGGGTACTCACTGGCCTTCGCGCCGCTGTTCACGAGCGCGTTCTCGAGCGAGTAGAGGGTGTCGGAGTCCATCGCGAAGTCCTCCATCCACTTCGACGCCTGCGGGAACTCGTCGGCGAAGTCCTTCTTGGCGATCGTGTGGATCTCCTCGTTCTTGCCGAGCGCACCCTTCGGGTCCTTCAGGTCCTTGATCGGGAAGGCGTCGTACGCCCAGTGCGGACGCCACAGCGTCACGACGACGTCCTCCTTCTTCGCGATCGAGGCCTTGAGGTCGGCGAGCATCGCCGGCGTCGAGCTCGTGATGAAGTCCATGCCGTCCAGCCCGTACTGCGGGATGACCTGCTCGGACACGACCTTCGTCTCACCGGCCGCGGGCTCGATGCCGATGATCTTGTTGCCGAAGTCGGACGCGTGCGCCTTGAGTTCGTCGATCGAGTCGATGTCCGAGTACTCCGGCACGGCGAGTTCCAGGGACGCCTGTTCGTTCCAGGCGCCGAGGTCCGTCAGGTCCTTGCCGTACGTGTCCATGTACTCCTTGTGCGTGTTCGGCAGCCAGGTGTCGAACACGACGTCGTAGTCGCCGGATGCCAGGCCCGTGTAGGCCGGTGCGACGTCGGAGTTCGTCAGCTGGACGTCGTAGCCCTTCTGCTCGAGCACGTACTTCCAGAGGTAGCTGGCGGCGGTGTCCTCGTCCCAGCCGTTGAAGACGACGACGTGCATCGACTTCTGGTCGCCGTTGTCGACGGTGCCGGAGGCCCCGTAGTACCCGGGCGGCATGCACGCGGACAGGCCGACTGCGGTGGCGACGGCGAGGACGGCCGCCGCGAGGGTGCGCTTGGTTCGCTTCATGATCTGTTCCTTCCTCACGCGTCGACGGTCTGGCGGTCGCTGACCGCTTCGGTGGTGGCGGCGGTCTGCGCGGTCGCCGCGTTCGGCGTCGCGGTCACGGTGGGCTTCCGCTTGCGCTTCCAGGGCCGGGAGGCACCACTCGCGTCACCGCCGAGCGCTGCGGTCAGACGGTCCAGCAGGATCGCCAGGACCACGACCGACAGACCGGCCTCCGCCCCGAGACCGACGTCGATGCGGTTGAGCGAGGCGACGATCTGCTCGCCGAGTCCGCCGGCGCCGACCATGCCGGCGATGACGACCATCGAGAGCGACAGCATGATGACCTGGTTGACGCCGGCCATGATGCTGGCCTTCGCCAACGGCAGCTGGATCTGGCGCAGGATGCGCCACGGGCTCGACCCGAAGGCGGCACCGGCCTCGACGACCTCGCTCGGGACGCCGCGGATGCCGAGCTCGGTGAGCCGGACGCCGGGGGCCATCGCGAACACGATCGTCGCGACGATGCCGGGGACGACGCCGACGCGGAACAGCAGCAGCGCCGGGATCAGGTAGACGAACGCCGGGGTCGTCTGCATGAAGTCGAGCACCGGGCGGATGATCCGGCTCGCGGCGTCGGACCGGGCGGCCCACACCCCGAGCGGGATGCTGAGGACGACGGCCAGGCCGGCTGCGACGACGACGAGCGCGAGGGTGTTCATCGCGTTCGTCCACTGCCCGACACTGACGATGAACAGCAGACCGATCGCGGCGCCGAGCGCGAGCTTCCAGCCCTTCGCCAGGAACGCCAGCACGACGAGCACCGCGACGACGACCCAGAACGGCGGGGTGGACAGGAAGTACTCCATCCACGCGTCCATCCACGTGAACACGTAGCGGACGACGTCGAAGAAGCCGGACAGGTAGGTGGTGATCCAGTCGACCACCGCGGCGACCCAGGTGCCGAGGGGCAGGTGGAAGTCGCCGAAGGAGTTGGTACCGGGGGTGATCATGCGTGGTCTCCTTCGGCGAGGGTCGAGTCCATGTCGGAGTCGGAGATGCGGGTGACCGGCTCGAGCACCGGGATCGGCATGGTCGACGTCGGCACGTTGCCGAGCGCGGCCAGCAGCGTGACGCGCGGCACGACGCCGAGCAGGCGCCCCTCGTCGTCGACGACGGCGATCGGCAGGGGCGACTCGACGGCGAGCTCGAACAGGTCGGTGAGCGCGGTGTCGGGTGCGACCCGGGCGTACTCGGTGTTCACGATCGCGTCGAGGTTCGTGTCGCCGGCCTTGACCTGGCGCATCACGTGGCGGTCCCGGACCCAGCCCTCGAGCTTCCGGCCCCGGCCGGTGACGAAGAGCGCGGCGGTCTGCAGGTCCCGCATGGTGCGCAGCGCGCCACGGGGACCGACGGTGAGCGGGACGGTGGCGCGTGCCGGTTCCATGACGCTGGCGGCGGTGAGCACGCGGGCGCGGTCGACGTCCTGCACGAACTGGGCGACGTAGTCGTTCGCCGGGTCGGTCAGGATGTCCTCCGGCGTCCCGATCTGCACGATCCGGCCGTCGCGCATCACGGCGATCCGGTCACCGAGGAACATCGCCTCGTTCAGGTCGTGCGTGATGAAGACGATGGTCTTGCCGAGCCGCTGCTGCAGGTCGACGAGCTGCTCCTGCATCTCGCGGCGGATCAGCGGGTCGAGTGCGCTGAACGCCTCGTCCATGAGCAGGACGTCGGTCTCGGCGGCGAGGGCGCGGGCGATGCCGACGCGCTGCTGCATGCCGCCGGACAGTTCGTCGGGCTTCGCGTCGGCCCAGACGTCCAGGCCGACCAGGTCGATGACCTCGCGGGCCTTCGCGAGCCGGGTGGCCTTGTCGACGCCGTTCACCTCGAGCCCGAACGCGACGTTCTCGAGCACGGTGCGGTGCGGCAGCAGGGCGAAGTGCTGGAACACCATCGACACGCTGGACCGACGGATGTCGCGGATCCCCTTCGGCGTCGCGCCGGTGACCGTCCGGCCGCCGATCTCGACGCTGCCGGCGGTGGGCTCGAGCAGGCCGTTGAGCATCCGGATCAGGGTCGACTTGCCGGAGCCGGACAGCCCCATGACGACGAAGATCTCGCCGGGTCGGACGTCGAAGGACGCGTCGATGACCGCGGCCGATCCCTGCTCGCGGACCTCGTCGCGGGTGGCGCCGGCGGCGAGGCGTCGGACGGCCTCGGCGGGTCGGCGGCCGAACACCTTGTAGACGTCGCGGACGCTGACCGCCGGCGACGCGGTGGCGTCCGGAGACGTGCTGGTGGGGTCCGGCGACGGGGTGTGCCGGCTCTCGGGTGGTGCGATGGACAACTGATCTCCTCGCGTCGCCACGGCGGACGGAGCGCGCGTGCGGCGACGGTGTGGTTGCGAACGGGTCGCCCGGGACGGTGCGCGCGGCCACGTCGAGCCCCGCGCAACGGCGCAGAGCGAGCGATCACGCACGCGGGGACCACGCTCGGGGCGGTCCCGGTCCGGCCGACCGTACGGCCCCGGCGCTGCTGGCCGTGGACGCGTCCTGGTCGTCGTGTCCCCGGCCAACGGGCCTGTGGGGACGTTCAAACCTACCGGTGTCCTGTCCCCCGATCACAATCGGCGTCCGCCGGAATCCGGGCACCGATGTACCCCGTCACCGGCGTGTCGCCCACGCACACGGGGATCGGGATCGTGACCGTCTCGTTACAGATCAGCTCGTTCGGAGGTTTGTGTGCCGCCCCGGTTCCACGCGCATGTAGGTTGTCGCGCATGACAGCGCAGAACGACACGGGCGTGAACCGAGCCCCGGCGAACGACTTCTCGCACGAGCAAGAGGGCTACCAGCACGGACTGAAGCCCCGGCAGTTGCAGATGATCGCGATCGGTGGGGCCATCGGCACCGGACTCTTCCTCGGTGCAGGTGGACGACTCCACACCGCGGGCCCTGCGCTCGCGCTGACCTACCTGATCTGCGGCATCTTCGCGTTCTTCATCCTGCGCGCCCTCGGCGAGCTCGTGCTGCACCGCCCGTCGTCGGGGTCGTTCATCTCGTACGCCCGTGAGTTCTACGGCGAGAAGTTCGCGTACGCCGCCGGCTGGATGTACTTCCTGAACTGGGCGATGACCTCGATCGTCGACACCACCGCCGTCGCGATCTACCTGCAGTACTGGTCCGCCTTCACCGCTGCACCCCAGTGGCTCCTCGCGTTGATCGCCCTGATCGTCGTGCTCGCCGCCAACATGGTCGCGGTCAAGGTGTTCGGCGAACTCGAGTTCTGGTTCGCCCTCATCAAGGTCGCCGCGCTCGTCGCGTTCCTCGTCGTGGCGATCATCTGGCTCGTCTTCGCGTTCCCGGTCGAGGCCGGTGGCGAGGCCGTCCGGACGGGCTTCTCGATCTGGGGTGACAACGGCGGGCTGTTCCCGAACGGGCTGCTCCCCGCGGTCATCGTGATCCAGGGTGTCGTCTTCGCGTACGCGGCGATCGAGCTCGTCGGCACGGCCTCCGGTGAGACGCAGAACACCGAGAAGGTCATCCCCCGCGCCATCAACTCGGTCGTGTTCCGCATCGCGGTCTTCTACGTCGGGTCGATCATCCTGCTCTCCCTGCTCCTGCCGTACACCGCGTACAAGGAGGGCGAGAGCCCGTTCGTGACGTTCTTCTCGTCGCTCGGCAACCCGCAGGTCGGGTCGATCGTCGGCGGCATCATGAACTTCGTCGTGCTCACGGCAGCCCTGTCCTCGCTCAACGCCGGCCTGTACTCGACCGGTCGTGCGCTGCACTCGATGGGAATGAACGGCTCGGCGCCGAAGTGGACCACCAAGATGTCGAAGGGCGGTGTGCCGTACGCCGGCATCCTGCTCACCGCCGGCTTCACCGTCGCCGGTGTCGTCCTGAACTACTTCGTCCCGAGTCAGGCGTTCGAGATCGCGCTGAACATCGCGAGCCTCGGCATCATCACGGCGTGGGGCACGATCATCCTCTGCCAGATGCGACTCCGGTCGTGGGCGAAGCAAGGGCTGGCGAAGGAGCCGTCCTTCAAGCTGCCCGGTGCCCCGGTGACCGCGTGGCTCACCCTGGCGTTCCTGGCGTCCGTGATCGTCCTGATGGCCATCGACTACCCGGTGGGCACCTACACGATCGCGTCCCTGGTCATCGTGATCCCGCTGCTCGTCGTCGGCTGGTTCCTGCAGCGCGACCGCATCCTGCGCATCGCGTCGCTCCGAGAGGGCGTCACCGGTCCGTACCCGATCGGGGTGCGCGACCCGGCGAACCAGGTCCGTCGTGACGGCGACGGTGGCGGCACCGAGCACGACGGGTCCGGCGACTCCGCCTGATCTGTCCCCGGAGCGCAGCACGGTCCTCGCGGAGTGCAGTGGGTCCGGCACCCGTCGGTACGATCGGCGGGTGCCGGACCGCTCTGTCTCCCCTGCGTCTGTTCCACCCACCCTCGATCTCCAGCTGAGCTGGCGAGGCGCGTACGGACGCCTGCGGGTGTTCCCCGACCGCCTCGAGGCAGAGACCGACTACCAGCGTGCGGCCCGGGTCTCCGTGCCGATGGACGCGGTGTCGGGGTGGCGCCTCGGGCCGTGTGACGAGGACGCCGTGTGCGTCGAGTTCGTCACCGGACCGGAGACGTTCCGCGTGCTGCTCGACACCTCGGACGAGCAGCTCGCCGCGCTGGCGGTCCGGAAGGTGCTCGGGCCGCCGCTTGCCGACTGACGGTCGGGTCAGTCGTCGGTGTCGACCTGGTCGGTGACGACGTCGCCCGAACCGGCGTCGATCCGGACGCTGTGCTTCGTCCCGGACCCGTCGACGACGTCACCCTCCCAGACCACCTTGCCCAGGTGGTCGTCGAGGCCGAGCTCGGTGATCGACCCGGCGTGCAGGTCCTCGAAGGCGCTGACGGCCTTGCTGACGTCGAGGTCGGCCGCTGCGACGAACCGCTCGTGCTCGGCCCGGTCGTCGGCGTCCGCGGTCTCGGTCTGCGGGGTGCCCGTCACACCGGTGCCGTCCGCGTCGGTGTGCACCTCGTGCTCGGTGCCGTCCTTCGTCACGACGAGGACCTCGTAGGCGCTGCCGCGCTGCTCCTGCTCGACCGAGATCACGGTGCCGGACCCGACGCTCTTCCGCGCGGTCGCGACCGCGGCCAGCAGGGCGTCGTTCGACGCGGCGGAGGCCGCGGTCGTGGAACCCCCGCCGGTGGCGCCGGTGGTCGACGACCCGTTCGAGGACGAGGCGGCGGAGTCGGACGAGCCGTCGGCCGTGTCGTCGGAGGAGCAGCCGGTGAGGGCGAGCGCGGCCACGACCGGCAGGGCGGCGAGGGCGGCGACGCGGCGGGCGGAGGGCTTCTGGAGCTGGGTGCGGAAGGTCATGGGACGAGCATGTCGTCGGGGTGCTGAAGCAGACCTGAAGCCGCCTGTTCAGCCGCCGAGTGCGATGCGGACCACGAAGCGCGCCCCGCCGAGCGGGGACTCCGTCACCGTCGCCTCGCCGCCGTGCGCCCCCACGGCGTCCCGCACGATCGCCAGGCCGAGGCCGGCACCACCGGCGTCACGGCTGCGGGCTTCGTCGAGCCGGACGAACCGCTCGAACACCCGGTCGCGCTCGCCCGCGGGGACCCCGGCACCGTCGTCGTCGACCGTCAGCACCGCAGCGCCGTCCTGTTCGACGAGCGCCACCGTGACGCGTGACACGGCGTGCCGGACGGCGTTGTCGACGAGGTTGCGGACCACCCCCGTCAGAAGCCGTTCGTCGCCGAGCACGCGCGCGGCGGAGATCCCCGAACCGTCGACCCGGATCGTGCTGTCGTCGGTCGCGCCGGCCGGCACCCGTGCCCGCGCCCGCGCGACGGCGCCGAGCGCGAGGTCGTCGAGGTCCACGGGGCGTCGCGTGCCGGTGCCGCCCTCGTCGAGCCGCGACAGCTCGAGCAGCCCGGTCACCAGGTCCTGCAGCCGCACGGCCTCGGCGCGCACGACGTCGGAGAACTCGCCGACGTCGGTCCGGTCCGGGTGTGCGGCGGCGACCTCGGCGTGCTGGCGGATGGACGCGATGGGCGACCGCAGTTCGTGCGACGCGTCGGAGACGAACCGCCGCTGCCCGGCAGCCGACCGGTCGAGACGGTCGAGCATGGCGTTCATGGTGGTCGCGAGCCGGGCGATCTCGTCTCCGGTGTCAGGCACGACGACGCGGGCGTCCGGCTGGGCAGCGCGGATCGTCTCGACCTCGGTCCGCATCCGTTCCACCGGCCGCAACGACCGCCCGGTCACGGACCAGGTCACCACCCCGAGCACGAGGACGAGGACCGGTACCCCGACGGCGAGGAGCACGACGGCGGTCCGGATCGCGGTGTCGGTCTGCTCGAGGGAGACGCCGTACACCAGGGTCGCCTCACCCCCACCGGGCAGGTCGACGTCGTCCGAGACGAGCAGCCAGCGTTCACCGTCGTGCGACCACCGGGACTCGTCGGCCGTGGACAGCGCCGGGGCGTCGGCGTCCTCGCCGTGCGCGAGGACCGAGCCGCCGTCACCGATCACCTGCACCAGGACGTCCTCGTAGTCGGTCACCGCCCCGGCGCCGTCGGACTCGACCCGTGAGGACACCTGTTCGAGCCCGGCCTCGGCAGCGGTCCGCACGCCGTCGAGCAGCACCAGGCGGAGGACGACGACGAAGCCCACGGCACCGACGACGAGCGCTGCGAGCACCACGACGCCCGCGCCGAGCGTCGTCCGTGCGCGGACGGACCGGAACCGCCGGGGACGGGTGCGACCGCGGTCAGCCACCGTCGGCTCCCAGCCGGTAGCCCGCACCGCGGACGGTCTCCAGCGACGTCCGGCCGAACGGCCGGTCGAGCTTGCGGCGGAGGTGCCCGACGTACACCTCGACGATGTTCGGGTCGCCCTCGAAGTCGACGTCCCAGACGTTCTCGATCACCTCGCGCTTCGAGCACACCTGCCCGGCGCGTCGGGCGAGGTACTCGAGCACCGCGAACTCCCGGCTGGTCAGGTCGACGACGGTCCCCGCACGCGTCACCGACCGCGCGGCGGGATCGACGACGAGGTCACCGACCGTCAGCACCGTCGGACGCTCCCGCGCACCACGGCGGACGAGCGCACGCAGGCGGGCGACGAGGACCGGGTGCGAGAAGGGCTTCGTGACGTAGTCGTCGGCACCGGCGTCGAGGGCGTCGACCTGGTCCCACTCGCCGTCCTTGGCGGTGAGCATGAGCACCGGCGTCCAGTCCTGGTCGGCCCGGAGCTGCGCGCACACCGCCCATCCGCTCATCCCCGGCATCATCAGGTCGAGGACGATCGCGTCGTACCGGAACTCGCGGGCGTGCCAAAGACCGTCGACACCGTCGTGGGCGACGTCCACGGCCCACCCCTCGGCCTCGAGGCCACGACGGACGCCGTCGGCGAGCCGTACCTCGTCATCGACCACCAGTACGCGCATGGCGACGATCCTGCCGTGCGCCGCTGAAGCAGCGCTGAAGCGACGCCCGACGCCCGACGGCGGACGGCGGACGGCTCAGACGAGCAGCAGGATGCCGGCGACGACCGCGGCCACGGCGATCGCGAGCGCGATGAGCAGCAGCACGAGGTGCACCGTGTAGAACGTCGTCGGCTTGCCCGCGGCGTCACGTGCGCGGGTGTCCTTCGCGACGCGCTGGAAGAAGCGCGGCCAGGTGACGACGTTGAAGACGGCACCGATGAACAGGACGACTGCGGCGAAGACGAGCACCGTCCGAGTCTAGACAACGAGTGTCGGTGGTGCTCGGCCGCCCCCAACGCGGCCGAGACCCACCCGACGGGCCACAGGATCTGTAGCACTTGCTACAAACCCTACACGGGCGTCCGCGGACCGTCGAGCCACCCGTTCGGGCTACGCGGCGTCGAGTGCCGCTTCGGCCTCGGCGAGTGCTGCCCGCTCGGCATCGGTCAACGACGCACGCGACCGCCGGAGCCCGTCGTTGACCTCGACGATCGCGCGGCTCAACCGCGTGGCGGGGTCGTCCGTCGACGGGTAGGCGTTGTCCGCGCCGATCCGCTCGTGCAGTGGTGCGAGACGGCGCAGCGCCGCATCGACCCGCCGGGTGCGGCGACGTCGCGAGACCCGGTGCCCGATCACCAGCAGCAGCATCCCCGTCGAGACGCAGATCACGGCGCCCGGCGTGGTGACGTCGTACGGCAGCGCGAGGGACCGCATCCGGTCCAGGTCACCCAGGACGTGCGCCAGGTCCATGACCACGACGACCACCATCCGGACGACCCCGAGCACGCCGCCGAGCACCAGCACCCACAGCCCGACCAGGTCCGTCGTCGTCCGTGCCTCGCGCAACCGGAGGACGCAGATGAACCCCGTCGCGCCGAGCGCCACCCCGAGGTACAGGGTCTGTGCGATCGAGTAGACCGTCGCGGCCGGGTGCGATCCGGCGTCGAGCATGAACGTCGTCGTGGTGGCGGGCTTGTCCAACACCGTGAAGGCGACGACGACCACGATGACGACCGCGGCGAACGACACCACGATCGCGTTCCGGAGCCACGGCCGAGCCGCTCCCACCGCCTTGGCCACGCCCCACAGCAGCGTGCTCGTGCCGGCGACCATCAGGCAGTCGCTGACCACCGTCACGACGTTGAGGCCACCGAGCAGCGGATCGAGCCCGCGGTACAGCGGATCGACGTTCGTGACGATGGTGGCGGCGAACAACAGGAACGTCACCGCCAGGGTGCGGTCCTGCCCGCGCTGCAGGACGAAGAGCGCGATCGTCCCGGCGATGAGCAGCACCGCCTGGACGACGGCGACGATCACCCGAAGACCCCGCGGAAGGCGCTCGGACGACCCCGGTGACGTCGGATGTGCGTCGCGAGCTCGTCGGCGAAGACCTCGGCCTCGTGCTCGTACGTGTTCGAGAACATCCCCCGCGCCAGGGCCCGCTCGACCTTGTACTCGGGCAGGTCCGGGATGACGTCGCGGATGTACGCCGACTGCGGTGCGTGCTCCTGGTGTCGGTGCAGGACGTGGCCGAGCTCGTGCCCGATGACGAACGCCCGGAAGGTGGGCGACGCGGTCGGCGAGATCATGATCAGGTGCGCGTGCTCGAGCGTCGCGACGAAGCCGCAGACGGGTTCCGTCGCGAGGAACGCCTCTTCGCGGACGACGATCGGCTTGTCGACGACGACCGCAGCGGCCGCGACGGCCTGGTCGACGTCGGACCACTCCTCGGCCGCACCGCGCGCCCAGAAGGACTCGAGCAGCGGGTCGGTCATGCCACGCTCCCGCGCTGTGATTCCTCCTCGAGCACCTCGGCGATGCGCCGCAGCGCCTCGGGTGAGAGCTCGCCGGGGAAGGTGCGTGCGGCGAACCCGCTCACGCGGGCAGAGCGCAGCGAGCGGACGAGGGCGAGCTGCGCACCGATGCGCTCGGGGACGTCGCTGTCCTCGAGCAGGAAGCGCTCGTCGACCTCGAAGAACCCGGCGAGGAGCCGCAGGAGCTCGGTGTCGCGGTTCCGTCGGCCGTCGCCGGAGAGCATGTAGGTCCACTTCGCCCGCGAGAGCGAACCACCCCGGCTGGCGACGTACTCCTCGATCGAGGCGAACGGCACCGGGGTCCCGCGCTGGGACTCCTCGAAGTCGAGAAGCAGGTTGATGCGCCGTGCGAGTTCGGCGGCGTCCAGGACCCCGCCCCTCGGATCACCGGTCTCCATGTCGGACTCCTCCCCAGCCGTGCGTGCACGACATCGTAGCGCGGCGGACACGGTGCACGCCGTTAGCCTCGGGGCATGGCCCGCAGCTTCCCGTCGACGATCGCCGAACCGGTCGAGCACGAGATCGTCATCACGAAGTCGCGGTTCGTCACCACGGTCGCTCCCATCTCGGACGTGGCGGACGCCGAGCGCGTCATCGCCGAGGTGAAGCGCCGGTACTGGGACGCCCGGCACAACTGCACCGCGATGGTCACCGGCACGCTCGGCGACCAGGCACGGTCGTCGGACGACGGCGAGCCCTCGGGCACGGCGGGCGTGCCGATGCTCGAGGTGCTCCGGCGCCGCGACCTCACCGACGTCGTGGCGGTCGTCACCCGGTACTTCGGCGGCGTGAAGCTCGGCGCCGGCGGACTCGTCCGCGCCTACTCGAGCTCGGTCTCCGAAGCCCTGGACACCGCCGCGCTCGTCCGACGCGAGGCGCTCACGCAGGTGCACTTCGACGTCCCACACGCCGAGGCCGGCCGGCTCGACAACGTCCTGCGCGACTGGGTCCGGCACCACCACGCATCCCTCGGTGCGACGGTGTACGGACCTGCGGCGACGTTCGAGGTCTGGGTGCCCGCCGACGCGCTGCCGACCCTGACCGCGGACCTCGCAGCAGCCTCGGCCGGTGCGGTCGACCTCGTCGTGGGCAAGGAACGGATCGTCGACGTGGCCGCCGACTGAATCCGACCGCCGGACGCACCTCGGGCGTGTCCCGCTCGGAACCCGTCCACACCCCGTGAACGCACGAAGGCCCCGACTCGATGAGTCGGGGCCTTCGTGATTGCGGTGCACCCCCTCGGACTTGAACCGAGAACCCACTGATTAAGAGTCAGTTGCTCTGCCAATTGAGCTAGAGGTGCATGTTCCGGCTTCCGTGCCGCAACGGGAATCAACAATAGCATGGGTTCTGCGTGCTCACGACCACTCGTGGGCACGGAGCGAACAGGAGCACCATGACCGACCGTCTCGCCGCCGGCGACACCGCCCCCGACTTCACGCTGCCGGACCAGGACGGCGCCGAGCACTCGCTCGCCGCACTGCGCGGCAAGAAGGTCATCGTGTACTTCTACCCGGCGGCGTCCACCCCCGGGTGCACCACCGAGGCCTGCGACTTCCGCGACAACATGTTGTCGCTGCAGGCAGCCGGCTACGAGGTGCTCGGCGTCTCGAAGGACGAGCAGGCAAAGCTCAAGACCTTCCAGCACGAGCAGGCGCTCACGTTCCCGCTGCTCAGCGACCCGGACCTCGCGGTGCACAAGGCGTACGCCGCGTGGGGCGAGAAGAACAACTACGGCAAGATCGTGACCGGCACGATCCGCTCCACGATCGTCGTCGACGAGGACGGCACCGTGCAGCTGCCGCTGTACAACGTCAAGGCGACCGGACACGTGGCGAGCCTGCGGAAGAAGCTCGGCCTGGTCTGAGGACCGGACCACAGCGAGACGGGAGGCGCGGTGCCAGCTGGCACCGCGCCTCCCGTCCGTCTGTCGCTCGCGTCTACTCCACGGGACGCGCGAGCGCGGCCGTCACCGACCGCGACAGCACGAACGTGATGCCGAGCAGTGCCGGGATCAGCAGGACCCAACCGACCGCCGGTTCACGGAAGACGCCCTGGAACGCGCCGATCGCGATGGCGCCCTGCAGCACCTGCCAGACGATGATCCCCGAGCGCACCCACGCGCGCCGCTTCCACAGGCCGTTCAGCAGCGCACCGAGCCAGAGCGCCGCGACGGCCGACAGGATCGTCAGGGCGATCCCGGAGGCCAGGCTCGACGCCGGTGCGACGATCAGCTCGACGACGAGCACGACGGTGACCACGACGAGCGCCGCGAACTCGAGACCGACCACCACCAGCAGGCCGATCAAGGCGCGTGAACGTGGCTCAGGACGGTCGACCGCGGTCGGGTCGTCATCGTGCACAGTGATCCTCCAGCATCGGAACCCTTGATTTGCCCCTACCAGTATGGAACGATATTCGAGGTCGTTTGGACGGCACGATGTGGTGTGCGTCTCCCGTGGTTCGTCGCTCCTCCCCCGAGCGTCACGCGGGCGTCAGACTCGCTTCCAGCGGACTCCTCCCCACAGTTGTCCCCTCATGCCTCATGCATGGTCAGCGTTCCGATCCCCCGAACCCCGGCCCCGGCCTGCCGTTCGAGCATCGACATCAAGGAGCACCACACATGGACTGGCGTGACAAGGCAGCTTGCCTCACCGCGGACCCCGAGCTCTTCTTCCCCGTCGGGAACACCGGGCCCGCCGTCGATCAGATCGAGAAGGCCAAGTCGGTCTGTGCGCGCTGCACGGTCACCGAGATGTGCCTGCAGTACGCACTCGAGAACAACCAGGACTCCGGTGTCTGGGGTGGCCTCAGCGAGGACGAGCGTCGTGCGCTGAAGCGTCGCGCCGCCCGCGCCCGTCGCGCTTCCTGACCCGGTCCCGCCTGACGCACTGACGCCCGCCGTCCCCTCGGGAACGGCGGGCGTCGTCGTGCGCTTGGCGCGCGGGGCGGCGCGGGACTCGGGACTCGGCGCGGCACGCCGTGCGCTGGCCCTCGGGGTTCCACGACATGCCGCGCGCTGTCCGTCGAGGTTCCGCAACACGCGCGATCGCACGCCGAGATGCGCAGATCTCGGAACCTCGGCGCGGCGGCGGGTGCCCCGCAGTGGCGGGGGCGCCCATGCGCGCCCCCGCAGGGGCATTGCGCCCCGAAGAGCCGGGGCGCAATGCCCGTGAGCGGGCGCGAACCCGACGCGCGACTCCCGCGGCGCGCCCCGGGGCTAGGCGGTGGCGGTCAGCCAGCGGAACGGGATGGTGATCGTCACCTCGGTGCCGCTGCCGGTCAAGGTGTGCCAGTCGATCGTGCCGCCGAGCTCGCCCTGGATGAGCGTGCGGACGATCTGGGTGCCGAGGCCCGACCCGACCTTCCCCTCGGGCAGACCCACGCCGTTGTCGCGGACCTCGATCTCCAGGTGGTCGTCGAAGCGGCGGGCGACGATCTCGACCTCGCCGTCGCGGCCGTCCAGCCCGTGCTCGACGGCGTTCGTGACGAGCTCGGTGAGCCCGAGCGCGAGCGGTGTGGCGGCCTCGGACGGCAGCACGCCGAACTCGCCGGTCTTCTTCGGGTGCACGGTCGTGTTGTGCGACGCGGCGACCTCGGTGACGAGCTTGAGCACCGAGTCGAACACGTCGTCGAAGTCGACCGTCTGGCTCAGGCCGCTCGACAGCGTGTCGTGCACGACCGCGATGGCGGCCACCCGGCGCATCGCGTTCTGCAGCGAGGTCCGCGCCTCGTCGGAGTGCGTGCGACGGGCCTGGATGCGGAGCAGGGACGCCACCGTCTGCAGGTTGTTCTTGACGCGGTGGTGGATCTCGCGGATCGTCGCGTCCTTGGTGATGAGCTCGCGCTCCTGGTGCCGGAGCTCGGACACGTCACGGCAGAGCACGATCGCACCGATGCGGTCGCCGTGGTCGCGGAGCGGGATGGACCGCAGCGACACCGTCACGCCCTTCGACTCGATGTCGGCCCGCCACGGAGCACGACCGGTGACGACGAGGGGCAGGGACTCGTCGACGTCGAGCTGCGCGCCGATGAGTTCGGTGGTGACCTCGGCGAGGGACTTCCGCTCCAGCTCGCCCTCGAAGCCCATGCGGTTGAAGGCGCTCAGGCCGTTCGGGCTGGCGAAGGTGACGACGCCGGCGGTGTCGAGGCGCAGCAGACCGTCACTGGCCCGGGGAGCACCACGGCGCGGGCCGGCCGGTGCACCGAGGTCCGGGAAGTCACCCGTCGCGATCATGCCGAACAGGTCGTTCGCGCTCGCGGTGAAGTTGAGTTCCTGGCGGCTCGGCGTCCGCATCTCGTCCTGGTTGGAGTGCCGGGTGACGACGGCGATGGGCCGCTCGGTGGTCTGCGCGCTCTTGGCACTGAGGCGCCGAAGCACCGGGATCGCGCGGACCCGGGTGGGGGTGTCCTCGTACCAGTCGGGCTCGGCGGAGTCGACGACGCGAGACCCGGCGAAGCTCTCGGTCACCTGACCGCGCCACTCCTCGCGGATCTCCTGCCCGACGATGTCGCGGTAGAACAGCGTCGCCGCGGAACTCGGACGGGCGTGCGCGACGGCGACGAACGAGCCGTCCTCGGCGGTCGGCACCCACAGGACCATGTCGGCGAAGGACAGGTCGGCGAGGAGCTGCCAGTCCCCCACGAGCAGGTGGAGCCACTCCACGTCGGCTTCGGAGGAACGGCCTTGCGCGAGGACGAGGTCACTGAGGGTCGACACCCCGCCAGTCTAGGTGCGCCGACTTGTGGAGAAGGTCGCACTCTCCACAGGGCCGGAGGCTCCGTATTTCGCATGTTGCACGCCCCATACGCTCGCTCCAGCAACGGAAGGGGCAGGGGTGGCAGAGCAGGCACGCCGGATCGACCACACGACGACGACGGCGCACGCGCCGCCACTCACGATCGTCCGGCCGCCACCGGCCGAGGAGCCGGTGAGCGGCCCGCCGGACCCCGCCGAGACCGCCCGCGCACTGGGCTTGTGCGTCGCGGAGGTGTTGACCGGGTCGCGCGAGGTCGACAGCATCGCCCGGTGGATCACCGACGACGTCCACCGTCACCTGCAGCAGCGCGCAGCGGTGGCCGCGCACGCACGTTCGGTGCACCGTCGGTCGCGGGCGCGGCCCGTGCTGCGGGTGAGCAGCGTGCTCGTCTGCCGACCGGCCGTCGGGGTCGCCGAGGCCACCGTCGTCGTGCACACGCGCAGTCACGCGCGCGCGGTGGCGATGCGGTTGGAGACGCGGCACGGCAAGTGGCGGGCGACCGCGATCGGCGTCCTGTAGCGGGACCGGAACGGACGGGAGGCACGGTGCCAGCTGGCACCGTGCCTCCTGTCCGTCTCGCGCGGACGCTAGTTCTTCTTCGACGCCTGCCGACGCTCGGCGCGGTTGCCCGCCGCGGCGGCCTGGCCGGAGGCCGTGGCCGCGTTGCCGAACGCGGAGCCCTGCTCGGGCTCGGCAGCAGCCTCGGCCTCGGCCTGGGCCTGCTGCGCGCGCGCCGTGGCGGCCTGCTCGAGGCGACCCTTCTCGTCGCGGACCTCGACCTCGCCGTCGATCGACGGCGCCGAGTACTCGAGGCCGGAGACCTCGTCCTCACCGAGACCCTTGGCCTCGATCACGGCGTTCTCGCCGTCGGACTGCACCTGGACCTCGAGGTTGAACAGGTAGCCGACCGACTCTTCGCGGATCTGGCCCATCATCGTCTGGAACAGTGCGTAGCCCTCGCGCTGGTACTCGACGAGCGGGTCGCGCTGCGCCATCGCGCGGAGGCCGATGCCGTCCTTGAGGTAGTCCATCTCGTACAGGTGGTCGCGCCAGCGGCGGTCGATCACCGACAGGACCACGCGGCGCTCGAGCTCGCGCATGGCCTCGTCGCCGAGGAGTTCCTCACGCTGCTGGTACGCGAGCTTGGCGTCGGACAGGATCTCGCGGCCGAGGAAGTCACGCGACGCCTTGCCCTTCGAGCCGGCCTCGGTGATGACCTCGTCGATGGAGATCGAGATCGGGTAGAGCGTGCCGAGCTCGGTCCACATGGCGTCGAGGTCCCAGTCGTCCGGCGAGCCCTCACCGGTGTGGGTGTCGATCACGTCGTCGATGACGGCCTTGAGGAACGACTGCGCACGGTCGTGCAGGTCGTCGCCCTCGAGGATGTGACGACGGTCGCTGTAGATCGCCTCGCGCTGGCGGTTCAGGACGTCGTCGTACTTCAGGACGTTCTTGCGGATCTCGGCGTTCCGGCCCTCGACCTGCGCCTGGGCGGAACGGATCGCACGGCCGACGAGCTTGTTCTCGATCGCCAGGTCGTCCGGCACGTTCGAGCGGCCCATCAGGCTCTCGGCGGCACCGGAGTTGAACAGGCGCATCAGGTCGTCGGTCAGCGACAGGTAGAAACGGCTCTCGCCCGGGTCGCCCTGACGGCCGGAACGACCACGCAGCTGGTTGTCGATGCGGCGGGACTCGTGACGCTCGGTGCCGAGGACGTAGAGCCCACCGGCCTCGCGGACCTTGTCGCCCTCGACCTCGACCTCGGCCTTGACGCGCGCGAAGACCTCGTCCCACGCGGCCTCGTACTCGTCGGGGGTCTCGGTCGGTGACAGGCCCTTGGCGTGCATCTCCTGCACGGCGAGGAACTCGGAGTTGCCGCCGAGCATGATGTCGGTGCCACGACCGGCCATGTTCGTCGCGACGGTCACGGCGCCGAGGCGACCGGCCTGGGCGACGATCGCCGCTTCACGCGCGTGGTTCTTCGCGTTGAGGACCTCGTGCTTCACGCCCTTCTTGGCGAGGAGCTTCGACAGGTACTCGGACTTCTCGACGCTCGTGGTGCCGACGAGGACGGGCTGGCCCTGCTCGTGGCGCTCGGCGATGTCCTCGGCGACCTGTTCGAACTTCGACTTCTCGTTCTTGTAGACCAGGTCGGTCTGGTCGATGCGCTGCATCGGCTTGTTCGTCGGGATCGGGACCACGCCGAGCTTGTAGGTCGACATGAACTCGGCCGCTTCGGTCTCGGCGGTACCGGTCATGCCGGAGAGCTTCTGGTAGAGCCGGAAGTAGTTCTGCAGCGTGACGGTGGCGAGGGTCTGGTTCTCCGCCTTGACCTCGACGCCCTCCTTCGCCTCGATCGCCTGGTGGATGCCCTCGTTGTAGCGACGGCCCATCAGGATGCGGCCGGTGTGCTCGTCGACGATGAGCACCTCGCCGTTCATCACGACGTAGTCCTTGTCGCGCTTGAACAGGGCGACGGCCTTGATGGAGTTGTTCAGGAACGAGATGAGCGGGGTGTTCGCCGACTCGTACAGGTTGTCGATGCCGAGGTAGTCCTCGACCTTCTCGATGCCGGGCTCGAGCACACCGACGGTGCGCTTCTTCTCGTCGACCTCGTAGTCCTCGCCCGGGGTCAGGCGCTTCGCGATCGAGGCGAACTCGGTGAACCACCGGTTGGCCTCGCCTGAGGACGGGCCGGAGATGATGAGCGGCGTGCGGGCCTCGTCGATGAGGATCGAGTCGACCTCGTCCACGACGGCGAAGAAGTGGCCACGCTGCACCATGTCGGAGGCCTGCCACGCCATGTTGTCGCGCAGGTAGTCGAAGCCGAACTCGTTGTTCGTGCCGTAGGTGATGTCCGCGGCGTACTGCTCGCGGCGCTCGGCCGGCGTCTGGTTGGCGATGATGCAGCCGGTCGTCATGCCGAGGGCGCGGAAGACGCGGCCCATGATCTCGGACTGGTACGAGGCCAGGTAGTCGTTGACCGTGATGACGTGCACGCCGCGCGACGGGATCGCGTTGAGGTAGGCCGCCGTGGTCGCGACGAGGGTCTTGCCCTCACCGGTCTTCATCTCGGCGATGTTGCCGAGGTGCAGGGCCGCGCCGCCCATGAGCTGCACGTCGAAGTGCCGCATGCCGAGGGTGCGCTTCGCTGCTTCCCGCACGGCGGCGAACGCCTCGGGCAGCAGGTCGTCGAGGGTCTCGCCGTTGGCGTACCGCTCGCGCAGCTCCTTCGTCTCGTCCTGGAGTTCCTCGTCGGTGAGGCTCGAGAAGTCGTCCTCGAGGTCGTTGATCGCCGAGGCGTACGCCTTCAGCCGGCGGACGGTGCGTCCTTCGCCGATGCGGAGGACCTTCTCCAGCACGTTTGCCACGTGAGCTCCTTACGGGGTCGTCGTGCGCGACCTGCGCGCCCGATCGACCAGTCATGCTAGCAACCCACCGGTGCCGTGCGCTGTGAGGGACGTCGGCGTGGGAACAGCGGTGTGGGGGGGGCGCGCGCCGGGGGCGCCCCCCCGGGGGGGCGGGGGGCGGGGGCGCGCGGGCCGGGCCCGCGGGCGCGGGGGCGGGGGGCGCCCCCCCCGGGGGGCCGGGGGGGGGGGGGCGGGCCCGGA
>NZ_JBSSCY010000013.1:0-59063 GCF_054060195.1 Curtobacterium sp. PvP017 | reverse complement strand
GGTGGCACGGTCGTCACCGTGACGGGTACGGGCTTCACGGATGACGCCACGGTGTCGGTCGACGGTTCCGACCCGATCGAGGCGGACTCCGTCTCCGACGACGGTACCGAGCTGACGTTCACGACGCCCGCGCACGCCGTCGGCACGGTAGACGTCACGGTCACGACGCCTGCTGGGACGTCCGACCCGCTCGACTTCACGTACACCGACGACGCGGCTGCGGTCCCGACGGTCACGGCGCTCGACCCGGACAACGGCCCGGTGGCCGGTGGCACGGTCGTCACCGTGACGGGTACGGGCTTCACGGATGACGCGACGGTGTCGGTCGACGGTTCCGACCCGATCGAGGCGGACTCCGTCTCGGACGACGGCACCGAGCTGACCTTCACGACGCCGGCACACGCCGTCGGCACGGTCGACGTCACGGTCACGACGCCCGCTGGGACGTCCGACCCGCTCGACTTCACGTACACCGCGGCACCCGCAGCCGTGCCGACGCTCACCGCGCTGGACCCCGACAACGGGCCGGTCGGTGGCGGCACGCTCGTCACCGTCACGGGCACCGGGTTCACCGACGACGCGACCGTCTCCGTCGACGGGTCCGACCCGATCGTCCCGGAGTCGATCTCCGACGACGGCACCGAGCTGACGTTCACGACGCCCGCACACGTCGCCGGTCCCGTCGACGTGACGGTCACGACCGACGCGGGGACCTCGGACCCGCTGACGTACACCTACAACCCGGCACCCGCCGGGGCTCCGACGCTGACGGCGCTGGACCCCGACAACGGTCCGGTCACCGGTGGCACGGTCGTCACGGTCTCCGGCACGGGCTTCACCGACGACTCGACGGTCTCGGTCGACGGGTCCGACCCGATCACGCCCGACAGCGTCTCGGACGACGGCACCGAGCTGACCTTCACGACGCCGGCGCACACCGCCGGTACGGTCCCCGTGACCGTCACCAACGGGGCCGGCACCTCGGCGCCGCTGCCGTACACCTACGACCCGGCCCCGGCCGCGGTCCCGACGCTCTCGGCGCTGGACCCGGACAACGGTCCGGCTGCGGGTGGCACGGTCGTGACCGTCACGGGCACCGGCTTCACCGACGACTCGACGGTCTCGGTGGACGGCTCCGACCCGATCACGCCGGACAGCGTGTCGGCGGACGGCACGACGCTCACCTTCACGACGCCGGCGCACGCTGCCGGTGACGTCGAAGTCACGGTGACGACCCCGGGTGGCACGTCCGACCCGCTGGTCTACACCTACAACCCCGCGTCGACCACGACGACCCCGCCGCCCGTGATCACCTCGCCGGAGGACGGTGGCACCGTCACGACGCCCAACCCGCCGATCACCGGCACCGGCCAGCCGGGCGCGACCGTCACGGTCACCGTCGGCACGGTCGTCGTCTGCACCGCGGTCGTGGCGGCCGACGGCACCTGGAAGTGCACCCCGATCGTCGGCTTCGGCCCGGGAACGGTGACCATCACCGCCACCCAGACCGGCGCTGACGGCACCTCGGCGGCGTCCGACCCGGTGACGTTCACCGTCCGCCTGGCGACCGTCGGCAACGGTGGCGCCGGCGGCACCGGCCCGAACGGGACGCTCGCCTACACGGGCAGCGACCCGGCTCCGGTGATCGCCTTCGCGATCCTGCTGATGCTCGCGGGCGCCGGGCTCACCATCGCCCGCCGCTTCCGTCGGGCCTAGTCCGCACCACCAGCAGCGCCCGTCGGGATCCGTCCCGGCGGGCGCTGCCGCGTGCGGGGTCCGCACGGTGCGGGGGCGGCCGGGTGGTGCGGGGTTGGCGGCGTGGTGCGCGTTTGTTGCGCCGCACGGTGCGCGGAACCGGGCACGGGATCGCGGGGCCCGCACGGTGCGGACGGGAGGCGCGGTGCCAGCCCGCCACGGGCCTCCCGTCCGGCGGTCGGCGCCGGGGGCTGAGCACGGTGCGGGGTTCGTCGGGTGGTGCGGGGTTGGTCGCGTGGTGGGTGTCTGCTGTGCTGCACGGTGCGCGGAACCGGGCACGGGATCGCGGGGTCCGCACGGTGCGGACGGGAGGCACGGTGCGAGCAGGGCACGGGGTCGCGTGGTCCGCACGGTGCGGACGGGAGGCACGGTGCGAGCAGGGCACGGGGTCGCGTGGTCCGCACGGTGCGGGGTTTCTCGGGTGGTGCGGGGGTGGCCGCGTGGTGCGTGTCTGCTGCGCTGCACCGGGCGCGGAACCGGGCACGGGGTGGCGTGGTCCGCACAGTGCGGACGGGAGGCCCGGTGCGGGTCCGCCACGGGACGCGCCCGTCCGGCGGTCGGCGCGCTCAGCGCCCGAGCTGCTCCCGCAGGTACGGCGCGGTCCGGCTCGTGGTCGACGCGGCCACCTCGGCGGGCGTTCCGGTGGCGACCACGCGGCCGCCGTCCTCGCCGCCGGACGGCCCCATGTCGATGACGTGGTCAGCACTCGCGACGACGTCCATGGCGTGCTCGACCACGACGACGGTGTTGCCGGCGTCGGTGAGTCGTGCGAGCTGTGCGGTCAGCAGTTCGACGTCGGCGGGGTGCAGGCCCGTCGTCGGTTCGTCGAGCAGGTAGAGCGTGTGCCCGGTGCGGGCGCGCTGCAGTTCGGTCGCGAGCTTGATGCGCTGGGCCTCACCACCGGACAGCTCCGGGGCGGGCTGTCCGAGGCGCAGGTAGCCGAGCCCCACCTGGCGCAGGGCGTCGAGGCCACGGGCTGCTGCGGGCAGCGACGCCAGGAAGGGTGCTGCCTGGTCGACGGTCATGCCGAGGACGTCCGCGATCGTCGCCCCGTCCCACCGCACCTCGAGCGTCTCGTCGTTGTATCGCGCGCCGTGGCACTCCGGGCACGGCGCCCAGCTGCCCGGCAGGAACAGGAGCTCGACGGACACCGAACCCTCGCCCTGGCACACCTCGCACCGACCGCCGGCGACGTTGAACGAGAAGCGGCTGGCGGTCCAGCCTCGGGCCTTCGCGTCGTCGGTCGCGGCGAACGCGGCACGCACGGCGTCGAAGAGCCCGGTGTAGGTGGCGAGGTTCGAGCGCGGTGTGCGGCCGATCGGCTTCTGGTCGACCTGCACGACACGGTCGACGAGCGGGTGCGACGTCGCCACGCCGGGCAGGACGCCGCCGACGAGCGACGACTTGCCGGAGCCGCTGACGCCCGTGACCGCGGTCAGCACCCCGAGCGGCAGGTCGACGTCGAGCCCCTGCAGGTTGTGCAGCGTGAGGTCGCGCAGCTCCAGGGTCCCGATCGGCGTCCGGACGGTGCGGTCCTCGTCGTCACGGTCGCCCGGGTGCAGGAAGCGTCGGGTGACCGACGCCTCGACGTCGGCGAGGCCGTCGACCGGCCCGCTGTACAGGACGCTGCCCCCGCCGGACCCGGCTCCCGGGCCGACGTCGACGATCCAGTCCGCGCGCCGCACGATGCTCATGTCGTGCTCGACGACGAAGACGCTGTTGCCGCCGGCGCGCAGGTCGTCGAGGACCTCGACCAGGGACTCGGCGTCGGCCGGGTGGAGGCCGGCGCTCGGCTCGTCGAGCACGTAGACGACGCCGAAGAGCCCCGACCGCAGCTGCGTCGCGATGCGGAGCCGCTGCGTCTCACCGGGGGAGAGCGTCGGGGTGGCCCGGTCGAGTGCGAGGTAGCCGAGACCGAGACCGACGAGCACCTCGACCCGGTTCAGCAGGTCACGGGAGATCGCGACGGCGACCTCGGTGTGCTCACCCGACGACGCACGCGAGGTCGCGGCACCGGCGTCCGTGAGGGTCGCGATCGGGCGCAGGACGTCGGCCAGCGCGGAGAGGGGCAGACCGTTCAGGTCCGCGATCGAGTGGCCGCCGACCGTGACCGCGAGGGCCGCCCGCGTCAGGCCCGTGCCGCCGCAGAGACCGCACGGACCGGACTCGACGAACTGCAGCACCTTGGTCCGCTGGGTCTCGCTCTGCGAGTCGGCGAGCGTGTGCAGCACGAACTGGCGTGCACTCCAGAACCGCCCCTTGTACGGCTTCGCGACCCGGTCGCGCTTCGGGTGGACCTGGACGACCGGCTGCTCCTCGGTGAACAGCAACCAGTCACGGTCCTGACGGGAGAGCTCCCGCCACGGCACGTCGATGTCGTAGCCGAGCGCCGCGGTGACGTCGCGCAGGTTCTTGCCCTGCCACGCCCCGGGCCACGCGGTGATCGCGCCGTCGCGGATGCTCAGCGACGGGTCGTGCACGGCCGAGGCCTCGGTGACCTCGTGGGCGATGCCGAGTCCGTGACACCGGGGGCAGGCGCCGGCGACGGTGTTCGGCGAGAACGAGTCCGACTCGAGCCGGTCGGCACCGGACGGGTAGGTGCCGGCTCGCGAGAACAGCATGCGCATCGAGTTCGACAGGGTCGTCAGGGTGCCGACGGTGGAACGGCTGCTCGGGGCACCGCGGCGCTGCTGCAGGGCCACGGCTGGCGGCAGCCCGGTGATGGAGTCGACGTGCGGGGTCGCCCCCTGCGCGATGAGCCGCCTGGCGTAGGGGGTGACGGACTCGAGGAACCGGCGCTGCGCCTCGGCGAACACCGTGCCGAACGCGAGTGAGGACTTGCCCGAGCCGGAGACGCCGGTGAAGGCGACGATCCGGTTGCGCGGGATGTCCACGTCGACGTCCTGCAGGTTGTGCTCACGGGCGCCGCGGACACGGATGAAGTCGTCGGGCCCCGGTTGGTCGTCGGTCACGGTCGATCGGGGGGTGGGCATCTGCTCGATGGTAGGCGGGTGCTGCTGGGTGCGACCGCCCGGTGCACGACGGAAGGGCCGTCCCGGTTGTCCGGGGCGGCCCTTCGCGTGGTGGTGCGGGGTGTTACTTGATCTGTGCGGTGATGGTGGCGGTGCCGACGAGGAGGCCGCGCTTGACGGCGTCGGTGCCGAAGGTCTTGTTCAGCAGGCCGGCGGCGTCTTCGGAGACGTGGACGGTGGTGCCGGTCAGGATGGCGTTGTCGCCCTCGAGCTGGAGGGGCTTGAGCGAACCACCCCAGAGCTCGAACAGGTACGCGTTGGACGCGGCGACCTTGCCGTTGACCAGGACGTCACCGTAGAGCTTGGAGGAGCCCGGGTTCACGACGAAGTTCTCGAGCGTGACGGTGGTGTCGCCGGCCTTCAACGTGAGGCCGGAGTCGTCGTGGTTGAGCATGCCCTGCACGTAGGGGCGGTAGTTGCCGTCCGGCGACCAGTACGTGACCGACCCGGCGGTGATCGGGAACGACACCGACCCGTCGGCGAGGGTCGCATCTCCCGAGACGCCGGGGGTGAGCTTCAGGGCGGTGAGGGCGTCGGTGAAGCCGGAGTCGAGCTTCACGGCGGTGGAACCGCCGAGGACCTCGGGGACCGACGCGACCGGTGCGGGGATCTTCGACTCGGACGACGACACGGTGTGGATCGAGGGGGTGGCGGCCTGGGCGGAGGAGATGCCGAACGCGGCACCGCCGAGGACGAGGGCGCCGGTCGTGGCGAGGGTGATGGAGGTCTTCAGGCTCTTGCGCATGGTGATCGTTTCCTTTGCTGAGGTGTCGCGCTCGGCGCGGCTGCTGTGTGCGCGCCGAACACACCCTGGTGCAGGGTGGAGAACCAGCAATGTGCGGCTGGTGAGCGCTCCGGGTGGTTCCCGGTCTGTGCAGGTGATTCGGCGGCCTCGGCGAAACGGTTTGGACCGATCTGTCCTCGTTACCGGTCCGTGACCTTCGCCCGCTTCCGGACAGACCTCCAGTGCTCATGTACGTTCGCTGTGTGGCCGCTGGACGCGGCCGTTCACGAAGGGTTCCTCACATGGCAAACACGAACAGCCGTCCGACCAGCGTCACCGTGTCGTTCATCATCTGGCTGGTGGTGGTCCTGGCGAACATCGTGCAGGGCATCATCAGCCTCACGTCCGGCAGCTCTGCCGACGTCGCCGACAGTGTCGGCACCGCCCCGCTCGTCGGTGGAGCGATCTTCGCCTTCGTCCTCGCCGTGATCGAGCTCATCATCGTCTTCAAGATGCGCGACGGTCGCAACTGGGCCCGCATCGTGCTCACCGTGCTCGCGATCCTGCAGCTCATCGGTGTGGGCGTGGGCGCAGCGTCGGGTGGCAACGCCTTCGGGTGGATCGGGGGCGTCGCCGTGCTCGTCGCGACGATCCTGATGTACGTCGGTGGCGCGAACGGCTACTTCCGCCGTCGCTGACCGCGACTGCGTGACGCACGCCGGGCGCTGAACGCGACCGGCTGACGGACGGGAGGCCCGGTGCCAGCTGGCACCGGGCCTCCCGTCCGTCGTCTCCGTGCGTTCAGAACGCCTTGCCGGGATTCAGGGTGCCCGCCGGGTCCAGGGAGTCCTTCACGGAACGGTGCATCGCCAGGACCCGCTCGCCGAGCTCCTGTCGCAGGCCCGGCAACTTGAGCAGTCCGACGCCGTGCTCGCCCGTGACGGTGCCGCCGAGCGCCAGGCAGTCCGCGACGATCTGGTCGAACGCGTGCTTCGCGCGGGCCTTCGCCGCGTCGTCGCCCACGGGCGCGATGATCAGCGGGTGCAGGTTGCCGTCGCCGGCGTGCGCGATGTTCGCGATCGTGACGTCGTGCGCCGTAGCGGTCGCCTGGATCCGCCGGAGCATCTCGGGCACCGCGCTGCGCGGCACGCAGATGTCCTCGGTCAGCACCGGGCCGAGCCGCTCGAGCGCCGGGTACGCGAGCCGCCGCGCCTGGAACAGCCGGGCGATGTCGTCGGGGTCCGTGGCCCGCTCGACGTCGGTGCCGCCGGCCCGTGCGAAGACCGCGGCGACCTGGTCGGCGAGGTCGTCGCCCGCCGCACCCCGCTCGTCGACCCGTGCCAGCAGCAGGGTGTCGACGTCGGACGGCAGCCCCAGGTGCATCCAGTCGTCGACGGCCCGCAGGCAGGTCCGGTCGACGATCTCGAGCGCTGCGGGGATGATGCCGGCGCGTGAGATCGCCGCGACGGCGTCCCCGGCGGCGCTGAGCGAGGGGAAGTACCCGATCACGGCGCGCTCATCGCGGCCGGCCAGGGGGAGCAGCTTGACGGTCACCGACACGACGATGCCGAGCGTGCCCTCGGAGCCGACCATCAGGCCGGCCAGGTCGTAGCCGGCGACGCCCTTCGCCGTGCGGCGGCCGAGCTCGACCACGGAACCGTCGGCCAGCACGACGGTCATCCCGAGCACGTAGTCGCGGGTGACGCCGTACTTGACGCAGCAGATCCCGCCGGCGTTCGTCGCGACGTTGCCGCCGATCGTCGAGATGGCCGAGCTCGCCGGGTCCGGCGGGTACCAGAGCCCGTGCTCCGCGACCGCTGCACGCAGGGTGTCGTTGATGACACCGGGCTGGGCGACCGCGTACCGCTCGTCGGTGTTGACCTCGAGGACCGCGTCCATCCGCTCGAGCGACAGGACGACCGATCCGGCCATCGCGTTCGCCCCGCCGGACAGACCGGTCCCGGCGCCGCGCGGCACGACCCGGACCCCGGCCGCCGCCGCCCACTTGACGGTGGCGATGACGTCGTCGGTCCTGCGGGCGAGGACGACGGCGAGCGGCGCCGTGGAGTCCGCCCACTCGGCGTCGTCGTGGCGGTACCGCTCGAGCGACGCCGGGTCGCGGAGGACCTGGTCCACCCCCAGCAGGTCGTCGAGGGCGGCGGTGTCGACGTCGTGACTGACGGTCATCGGTTCGGGGGTCCTTCCGGGCGCTGCGGTGCGGCGCCGACGACGATACCGCGCTCAGTGGACGACCCGTGTCGCCTGCCAGGGACGCCGGACGACCGTGAGGCACGCGGCGGATCCGTCGCGACCAGCAAGGAGGCTCCATGTACTTCCACGCACAGACCTGGATCAACGAGATCGCCGACGGCGAGCCCGACCCGGCAGCCGCGAACGCCCTGCAGGAAGGGCTCGGCGGGCAGTTCGGCGAGATGCGCACGATGATGCAGTACCTGTTCCAGGCGATGAACTTCCGCGGTCCGGCGGCGAAGCCGTACCGCGACCTCATCCAGGGGGTCGGCACCGAGGAGATCAGCCACGTCGAGCTCATCGGCACCACGATCTCCCGCCTGCTCGACGGCTCGCCCGAGTACACCGGCAAGCTCACCGACCCGCTCGACAAGCCCGGTGCGAAGGGTTCGACGCCGCTCAACATCGCACTCGACACGAGCAACATCCACCACTACCTGGTCGGTGCCCAGGGCGCCCTGCCGGTCGATGCGGCCGGCAACCCGTGGAGCGGCAGCTACGTCTACAACTCCGGCAACCTGCCGCTCGACCTGCTGTACAACCTGATGCTCGAGTCCACGGGTCGCCTGCAGAAGTGCCGGATCTACGAGATGACGGACAACCCCACCGCGCGCAGCACCATCGCGTACCTGATCGTCCGCGACCAGGCGCACGAGAACGCCTACGCGAAGGCCCTCGAGACCCTCGGCGTCGACTGGAAGACCCTGCTGCCGATCCCGAAGACGAACGCCGAGCGGTTCCCGGAGGTCAAGGAACTCGTCGACCTCGGGCTGCAGAGCAAGCAGTACAGCTTCGACCTCGACGGGGCGTCCGAGGCGGGCAAGATCTTCCGCGGGGCATCGCCGTCGAAGGACGGCACGGAACTGTCCGCGACCGAGCAGGCCCCGGTGGGAGCGCCGTCGTTCATCGCTCCGGAGCGCCTCGAGGAGTTCGCTCCCGGACTCGACGCCGACCTGCTGGCACTCATCCAGCAGACCGCCGAGCTGGAGCTCGACCAGGCGGAGACGCCGCTCTACGGGCCGGTCGCCTGAGCCCGCCGCCGCAGCTCGCGGATCAGTCGAGGCAGAACTCGTTGCCCTCGACGTCCTGCATCACGATGCAGGACTCGTTCACCTGGTCCGCGAGCATGCGGCGGAACTGGGTCGCACCGAGTGCGACGAGGCGTGCGCTCTCGGCGTCGAGCGCGGCGAGGCGCTCCTCGCCGACCAGGCCTGTGCCGACCCGTACGTCCAGGTGCACGCGGTTCTTGACCGTCTTGCCCTCGGGCACCCGCTGGAAGAACAGGCGCGGGCCGGCACCGGTCGGGTCGACGCACGCGAAGGCGGAGTCCTGGTGCGCGGGCGGGAGCGAGGCGTTGAACGCCTGCCAGTCGTCGAACCCGGGCGGGGGAGCAGGGACCTCGTAGCCGAGGACCTCGCACCAGAACCGGGCGACCCGCTCCGGTTCGGCGCAGTCGAACGTCACCTGGACCTGTCGCACCGTTGCCATGCGCGTCAGGATAATCCTGCCGCGCGGCACCGGTTCTGCGACGGACCACGAGTCGGTTCTGCGACGGACCACGAGTCGTTCGACGCGTGGTCCGTCGGGACACTCGTGTTCCGACGCTGGAACAGAAGTGTCAGTCAGTGCTTCCCGCGGAGGCGACCGATGCCGAGGACGATCGCCACGACGACCATGCCGAGGACGACGCCGGCGACCGCCGAGATCGCGGTGTCCACGGTCCACGTCACGACCGGGCCGGCGGCCTCGGTCGCGTGCTCGATCGTGTGCAGCAGGTCGTACGGACCGTGCCAGAACGTCTCGGCGAGGTTCGCGATGACCAGGTGCCCGCCGACCCAGAGCATGGCGACGGTGCCGATCACGCTGATGACCCGGAAGACCGTCGGCATGGCCCGGACGATCCGCGCTCCGGTGCGACGGGTGCGGCGGACCGAGTTCTTCATCATCTGCAGGCCGACGTCGTCGATCTTCACCAGCAGGGCCACGGCGCCGTAGACGACCGCGGTCATGACGAGCCCGATCACGATGAGGGCACCGAGTGTCGGCCAGAGCCCGAGGTCGGGGTCGAGACCGGCCAGGGCGATGAGCATGATCTCGGTGCTCAGGATGAGGTCGGTCCGGATGGCGCCGAACACGAGCTTCGGTTCGGTGACCGAGTCGGTGGAGCCTGCGCCGTGGTGGACACCGAACCACTCGGTGACCTTCTCCGCGCCCTCGAAGCAGAGGTACGTCCCGCCGATGAGCAGGAGGTACGGCAGCACCCAGGGAGCGAACGCGGTGAGCAGCAGCGCCAGCGGGATGATGATGATGAACTTGTTGAACAGGCTGCCGAGCGCGATGCGCCCGACGACCGGGAGCTCCCGGGCCGGCGCGAGCCCCTGCACGTACTGCGGGGTGACCGCGGCGTCGTCGATGACGACACCGGCGGTCTTCGCGCTCGCCTTCAGGGCCGCGGAGAGGATGTCGTCCACCACGGCGAGCAATCCGACTGACATGACTTCGTTCTCCGCTCGTCCGGGCCTGTGACGGTGCTCAGCGTACTGGGCGCGACCGACCCTGAACGCCACCGGGCCACCGTCCGTAGGCTGACGGCATGGCTGACTTCACCGCTGCCCAGGCCGCCGTCGTGCGGATCGAACGCGCCGAGGAAGGGCGTTGGGACCTCACGGTGATCAGCGACTCCGGCGTGAAGATGGGGCACGGGGTGTACCTGTTCGACGCCGCGCACGACGACGCCGAGGACGAGCAGGCCGCCGCACTCGACTTCGTGCGGGAGTACGGCTTCCGCTTCGAGCGCGACGCCGTGCAGGCCGACGGCCCGGACGCCTACTGGGCGCCGCTGCTGCCGTCCGACCAGCAGTAGTCGTCTACAGCGACGCGATCAACTGCTCGACGCGCGACCGGATGTCGTCGCGGATCGGCCGGACCTGCTCGATGGCGAGCCCTGCCGGGTCGTCGAGGTCCCAGTCCTCGTAGCGCTTGCCGGGGAACACCGGGCAGGCGTCACCGCAGCCCATGGTGATGACGACGTCCGACTCACGCACGGTCCCGGTCTCGAGCACCGCCGGTCGGGCGGCGGCGATGTCGATGCCCTGTTCGGCCATGGCCTGCACGGCGACGGCGTTCACCTGATCGGCGGGCTCGCTGCCGGCGGAGAACACCCGGACGCGGTCACCGGCGAGGTGCTGCAGCCACCCCGCGGCCATCTGGGAGCGTCCGGCGTTGTGGACGCACACGAACAGGACGGTGGGGTGCTCGGTCATGCGCCCATCATCCCAGCGAGGGTGCCCGTCATCCCAGCGCGGGCGCCCGTCACGCCAGGGCTGCCGCCTCGAACCCGATGAGCCACGTGACGCCGAACGCGTCCCGCACGGTGCCGTCCCAGTCACCCCACGGTCGCTGCTGCAGCGGGTCGAGGACCGTGCCCCCCTCGGCGAGTGCGTCGAACCAGTGCCGCAGCACGTCGGGTTCTTCGGCGCCGAGCAGCGAGAACAGCAATCCGGTCGCCGCGAACGGCTCGTCGGTCCCGCTCGCGTCCGCGGCGAACAGCTGGAGTCCGCCGACGAGCTGCCCGTGGGCGACCGCGTCGGCGGGGCCGTCGGTCCGTGAGAAGTCGGCGTAGGTCGCGATCCGGACCTCGCCGCCGAAGACCCCTCGCCAGTGCTCGAGGGCCTGCCTGGCGGTGCCGGCGAACTGGAAGTACGGCGACGGTCCGGTGACGTTCATGCCCGGACGATACCGCCGGACGAGGTCGCGCGTCCGCTCGTCAGGCGCTCGGGGCGATGCCGTCGAACGCGCGTCGCAGGATCGCGGCCGAGTCGGGGTCGTCGCCCGTGGCCCAGGTGGTGATCGCCACGTCGAAGCAACCGAGGGCCGCCTGCACGAGGACTCGTGCGTGCAGCTCGGCGTCGGGCCCGTGGAGCTGCTCGACGACGAGGGGCGTCAGGACGTCCGCCCAGGCCTGGTGCTTCTCGAGGTTCCGTGCGCGCAGTGACGCCGTGCTCGTCATCACGCGGACGGATCGTCGTCCGGTCTCGGGGTCGTCGGTGCTGCCGCGCTC
This sequence comes from Curtobacterium sp. PvP017, assembly GCF_054060195.1. Lineage (NCBI taxonomy): Bacteria > Bacillati > Actinomycetota > Actinomycetes > Micrococcales > Microbacteriaceae > Curtobacterium > Curtobacterium sp. PvP017. Next base: position 47,242 of record NZ_JBSSCY010000013.1, on the reverse strand, counting down.
GAGCATCTCGGCGAACGCCTCGCGCAGCGCGGGCCACACCGGCTGGGTCGTCGACCGAGACCGGAACGCCTCGGCGAGCGCGTCCCGGTGTCGCGCGGGGTCGCCGATGACGGCGTCCTCCTTCGCGGGGAAGTACCGGTGGAAGCTCCGCGCCGAGATCCCCACCTCGGCGGCGACCTGTTCCACGGTGACGTTCTCGAACCCGTCGGTGTCGAACCGCTCGAGTGCCACGGCGGCGATGCGCGCGCGGACGGCGTCGCGGGTGATGTCCCGCAGGCCGGTTCGCACGTCGCTCACGGGCCGATCGTACCGCGACGTCATCTTCGGTCCAAGTTGTCAGACTCTGACAATCGTGGCGTACAGTGCCACTCGCATGACCACCACACGTCACGAAGGGACGGCACCATGCAGCAACGCACCCTCGGCCGACAGGGCCTCACCGTCAGCGCCATCGGCTACGGCGCCATGGGCACCACGTTCGCCTACGGACCCGGCGACGACACCGAGTCCGTCGCCGCGATCCGGCACGCACACGAACTCGGCGTCACGCACTTCGACACGGCCGAGCTGTACGGCTGGGGGACCGGCGAGCGGCTCCTCGGCGCGGCGCTCGCCCCGATCCGCGACGAGGTGACGATCGCCACGAAGTTCGGGTTCACCCCCGAGGCGTACGCACCGGACTCCCGACCGGAGCACATCCGCCAGGTGGTGGACGCGAGCCTGCAGAACCTCGGCACCGACTCGATCGACCTGCTCTACCAGCACGTCCACGACCCGGCCGTCCCGATCGAGGACGTCGTCGGCGTGATGCAGGAGTTCGTGCAGGCCGGCAAGGTCCGGTACCTCGGCCTGTCGAACACCGATGCCGACCAGATCCGCCGGGCGCATGCGGTCCACCCGATCTCGGCGTTCCAGACCGAGTACTCCGTCTTCTCGCGGGAGTCCGAGGCGCTCTTCCCCCTCGTCGACGAGCTCGGCATCGGCGTCGTCGCCTACTCGCCGCTGGCGCGCGGCTTCCTGAGCGGTGCCGTGCAGCCGGCGAGCGCGTACGCGGCCGACGACATCCGCCAGCAGCTCGAGTGGTGGGCGCCGGAGCACTTCGACGCGAACGTCGCCGTCGTCACCGCACTCACCGAGATCGCCGACGCGAAGGGCATCTCGCTCTCGCAGCTCGCGTTGGCCTGGGTCCTGGCGAAGCGCGCCGACCTGGTCCCGATCCCCGGATCGCGCAACCCCGGACGCGTCGCCGAGAACGTCGCAGCCGCCGAGGTGCGGCTCACTGACGACGAGGTGGCGCGCATCGACGCGCTGTCGCGCGACGTCCGTGGGAAGCGCGCGATGGGCTGAACCCGGCCGGGTGTCGGACGGGAGGCCCGTGGCACGCCCGCCACGGGCCTCCAGTCCGTCCGGTGGTCGCGTCCAGAGCGCGTCTCAGGCGAGCAGGGCGAGCGCGCGGTCCACGACGTCCTCCGGACGGCCGTCGCCGTGCAGCGCCCACCAGGTGAGGGCCGCGCTCGCCGCGGCCGCCAGGGCGTGCGCGCGCACCGACACCGCGAGGTCGTCGGGCGTCGCGCCGTCCCGCTCGGCCACGAACCGGACGATCTCGTCGGTCAGGGTCGTGACCGTGGCTGCACCGACGTGTTCGAGTGAGGGGTTCGCGCGGATGACGCGGAGGCGGTGGCGGGTGACCTCCACGGCGTCGTCGGGGAAGGTCGCGCCGATCCGGTACGCGGCGCGCAGTGCGACGGACGACGACTCCGTGGACGGCCGCTCCCGCAGTGCGTCACCGAACCGCGACGCGAACTCGTCGAGCCCGCCCCAGACGAGTGCCGCCTTGTTCGGGAACAGCCGGAACAACGATCGACGGCTCACCCCGGCGGCCGTGGCGACGTCGTCCATCGACACGGCGTCGAAGCCCTGCTCATCGAACAGGCGCAGCGCCACGAGGGACACCGCGTCGGGGTCGATCGTGCGGGGGCGTCCCGTCGGGCGGTCGCTCGTCGCCTGGTCGCTCGTCGAGCTCATGGAGTCCTTTCGGCACTGAGTGCTATGAACATCGTGGCGCAGCGAGCGCCTCTCAGTGAGGAGACGACATGACCGACACCACCGCCGGACGGTTCACCGGCAGGACCATCATCGTCACCGGGGCGGGTTCCGGCATCGGACGCGCCACGGCGACGCGCATCGCGAACGAGGGCGGGCGCGTGATCGCGACCGACGTCGTCGCCGAGCGGCTCGACGCCCTCCGCTCCGAACTCGACGGTTTCGACGTCGAGACCGTCGTCGGGGACGTCGCCGCGACCGAGACGATCGACGCGCTCATCGCCGCCGCGGGTGAGCGGATCGACGGACTGGCGAACGTCGCCGGCATCATGGACGCTTTCCTGCCGCCGAGCGAGGTCGACGACGCCACTTGGGACCGCGTCTTCAGCGTCAACGTCACCGGGCCGATGCGCCTCACCCGCGCCGTCCTGCCGCACATGATCACCGCCGGTCGCGGCGCCGTCGTGAACGTCGCCTCCGAGGCCGCACTCCGCGCCTCGGCCGCGGGCGCCGCCTACACGGCGTCGAAGCACGCGATCGCCGGGTTCACCAAGAGCGTCGCGTTCTTCCACGGGCCGCAGGGCATCCGTGCCAACGCGGTCGCGCCGGGTGCGGTCGCGACGAACATCGAGGCACCGATGCGCAGCGAGTACGCCGCCAGCCGAGTGGGCCCCATCATGCAGGTCGCGATCCCGCCGGTCGCCCAGCCTGAACAGCTCGCCGCGGCCATCACCTGGCTCCTCAGCGACGACTCCGCCAACGTGAACGGCGCCGTGCTGCCGAGCGACGGTGGGTGGTCGGTCGTTTGAGGAAAATGCTCAGATACGAGTAGAAATCTACTAGAAGTGGTAGATTTCTACTCGTATTCGATCGGAGGTTCCGATGCAGTTGCAAAGCCCCTTCGCGACGGTGACCACCTCCGTGGACGGCGATGTGCTCGCCGTGTTGGCACGAGCGCCAGGACCGATGACGATCTCGGACATCTGCAGCCTGGTGCCGGACCGGTCGTACGCCGGGGTCCGGAACAGTGCGGATCGGCTGGTCGAGCAGGGTGTCGTCGACGGGCACCGGACCGGACGGACGAAGTCGTTCAGCCTGAACCGGGAACACCTCGCCGCCGATGCGATCACCGCTCTGGCCGATCTCCGGCGCGCGCTCCTCGAACGACTCCGATCGGGCTGTCGATCGATCCCCCTCCGATACGCCGCGCTCTTCGGATCCGGCGCCCGTGGTGAGATGCGGCCGGACAGCGACCTCGATGTCTGCTTCATCGTCGAGCACGGCCGACGTGCGGAGGCAGAGGACCAGATCCACGCGTTGTGCCGTGCGGCCGGTCGGTGGACCGGGAACGCCGTGCGGCCGGTCCTCTTCGACGAGGACGAGATCGACGGCACCGACTCGCTCCTCGCATCGGTTGCCCGAGACGGTATTCCCATCGCAGGCGATGGTCGATGGCTGTCCCGGAAGCTCCGTACCCTGACTGGATGACCCCGCGAATCGGCACCACCGCACCGGGCGACGAGTCGTTCCGGAGGGGCCGGCTCGCCAAGGCGACGGAGTTCCTCGAAGCTGCAGAGGCCCTCCGCGCGCTCGGCGGTGACGCAGGGGTCTTCACTGCCGGATCGCAGTTCGCGAACGCCTTCGTCACGCAGTGCGTCCTCAGCGGCATCGCCGCGGCTGACGCGATCTGCGTCGCTCGGACCGGCGAGTACTCGCGATCGGGAGCACACGACGAAGCGGTACCCGTGCTGCGTGCGGCTGCTGGACAGTCGGTCGCGAAGCACCTCGAGGTGCTGTTGGCGGTGAAGACCAAAGCCGAGTACAACGCGCGGTCGGTCAGCGACAGCGACATCGTGCGCGCCGGGGAAGCGGCCGAGGCCCTCGAGGTGGCCGCGCGGTCGGTCTGACGCGCCGGTCGATCCGGAGCGGCTGGCCCGCCTACACTGCCGACATGACCGAGGTCCCCGTCGCGCGCTCCGAGTGGGGCCGGTTCGCCCCCGACTCCGTCGAACGCCGGATGCTCGAAGACACCGGGGCCGCCCTCGGACTCGTCCTCCGCCCGCGCACGGTCGTCCTCGACCGCGCCCGGGTCGAGGTCGAGGGCATCGACGACGCCGACCGCGTGGTCGTGCAGCTCGTCGCGAACCAGGGCGCCTACAAGCCCGCCTGGCGCAACAAGGTGATGGCGGACCTGTTCAAGCTGCTGTGGCTGCGGCGGTCGGTCCCCGGGGTCGAGCGTGCCGTGCTCGTCGTCGCCGAGCCCGCAGCGAGGGCGCTCGCCGGGTGGGTCGCGGTCGCCGCCGAGGACCTCGGCGTCGAGGTGCTCGTCTGGGACGGCGAGACCGCCGCACCGTCACCGCGCTGAGCCGTCGCACGCGTTCACACGTTCGCAACACATGTAGTCCGAAGCCGTAACACGGGCGCCCTAACCTCGTCACCAGCAGCGGATTTCCGCGTCGCAGACCACCCGAGCTCGCGACGCACGCTCTCCGCCATACGAGATCGAGCCTGCGTGCTCGCCGACGGTATGGAGGAACGGATGACCACATCAGCGGTCCGCGTGGACGCGGTGCGCAAGGTCTACGGCAGCGGCCCGAGCGCCATGGTCGCGCTCGACGACGCCCGGCTGACGATCGAGCCCGGCAAGTTCGTGTCGCTCATCGGCCCGAGCGGCTGCGGGAAGTCGACGCTGCTCCGGCTCGTGGCCGGGCTCGAGCCCGCCGACCGCGGTGACGTCCGGGTGCACGGGGTCACCCCGGCGCAGGCGTGCGCGGCGAAGCTCATCGGGCTCGTCCCCCAGACGCCGGCGCTGCTGCCCTGGCTCACGGTGTTGCAGAACGTCTCCCTCGCCGCCCGCGTGAACCCCGGCGCCGGCCGACGGCGTGCCGCCATCGACGACCTCGAGGAGCGCGGCACCGGTGCCGGTCCGGACATGCGTGAGCTCCTGCGCATGGCGGGTCTCGGCGAAGCGATGGACAAGCTCCCCGCCCAGCTGTCCGGCGGCATGCAGCAGCGCGCCGCGATCGTCCGGGCATTCGGGCTGCGCCCCGACGTGCTGCTGATGGACGAGCCGTTCTCGGCACTCGACGAGTTCACCCGCGAGAGCCTGCAGGACCAGCTGCTCGACCTGTGGGACGAGCTGCGCACGACGGTCCTCTTCGTGACGCACTCGGTGTCCGAGGCCGTCCGGATGTCGGACACCGTCGTCGTGATGGCGCCGCGCCCCGGCCGGATCGTCGACGTCATCGACATCGACCTGCCCCGCCCGCGCAACCAACGCCTGTTCGAGGAGCAGCGGTTCCACGAGTACGAAGACCTCGTCCGGACCCGCCTGCACAGTGCCTGGCGCACGGCCGATGCGGCCTGAGGGAGACGGGACCATGAGCGCGACCACCACCTCCACGCCCGCCGCGACCGTCACCACGGCCGACGCCGAGCGGCGCACCGCCCGCCGATCCGTGCCCGGTTGGCTCCGACCGACCGTCTGGTTGCCCCTCGTCGTGATGCTCGCCGTCCTGGCGGTGCTCTGGCAGATCGGGGCGACGGCCATGCCGTACCTGCTGCCGCCGCTGCCCGCGGTGGGGGAGACCCTCGCCACGCAGCTGCCGTACTACCTGCAGAACGCCGGCATCACCCTGGCGGAGTCGCTCGTCGGCCTGGCCATCGGGTTCCTCGCCGCGTTCGTGCTCGCGGTGCTGACGAGTGAGCTGCCGATCGTCCGACGCGCGGTCATGCCGATCGCGATCGTGCTGAACGTCACGCCGCTCGTCGCGATCGCCCCGGCCCTGGTCGTGGCGTTCGGGTTCGGGCCGCTGCCGAAGCTCGTCATCACGGCGCTCATCTGCTTCTTCCCGATCCTGATCAACACCGCCGCGGGGCTGCGGTCCGTGCCGCAACCCGTGCTGCAGGTGTACCGGACGATCGACGCGTCCCGGTTCGAGATGCTCGTGCACCTGCGGATCCCGAACGCCCTGCCGTTCGTGTTCGCAGCCCTCCGGATCGTGTTCCCGTTGTCGATCATCGGCGCGGTCGTCGCGGAGCTCTCCGCCTCGGGATCGACCGGGGGACTCGGCACCGTGATCAGCACGGCGTCGTCGATGAACCAGCTCGCCGTCGTCTACGCCGCCATCGCGATCCTCGCGGTGATGGGTGTCGTCCTGCTCGGACTCATCACCCTCGTCGAGCGTCGCGTCCTGCACTGGCACCGCACCGCGAACGACTGACACGCGGTCCGCCTGCCGCACCACGCGGCCGCCCCGCGGCCCTGCCGCACCACCCGCCGGCGCGAGCCTGCCCGCGCGACGTCAGCCGCGCCTCCCGGCCGACGTCAGCCGCCCCACCGCCCCACCCGCACCTGCCCTGCACCACCCATCCCTTCCCACAGGAGTGACCATGCAGCACAGCACCACGCAGCACAGCACGCGCCGCACCACGCGCCGCACCACGGCCGCACTCGCGGCCCTCGCCACCGCCGTCGTCGCCCTCGCGCTCACCGGCTGCAGCACCGGCTCCAGCGCCGGCACCACCTCGTCCGAGGGCAGCGCCATCTCGGCCGAGCGGTGCAAGGAGAACAAGGACGCCGGCACGATCACCTACCTGTCCGGCTACCAGTACCAGTCGTCGGCGTCGATCCTCGAGTACATCGCGGCGGACGAGCTCGGCTACTTCAAGGACCTCTGCCTCGACGTCACGCTGAAGCCCGGGTCCGGTGACACCGCACAGAACACGAAGCTCCTCGCGAGCGGCCAGGCCACCGTCTCCGCCGTCGCCGAGCAGGACCTCATCCAGGCCCGCGCGAACGGCATCGACATCACCGGGATCTCGTCGTACTCGAACGCCGGGCTCGACGTCCTGATGACGAACGAGGACATCACCAAGCTGCCGCAGCTCGACGGCCAGGTCGTCGGCCACAAGGGCTACGTCCCCGCGTCGGTCCGGGCGATGATGGAGAAGGCCGGTGTGGAGTGGGACTCCCTCACACTGGTGAAGGAGGGCTACGACCCGTCCGTCCTGCCCCGCAAGCAGAACGGCCTCGAGGCGCTGACCGGCTTCGTGTCGAACGAGCCGAACCTGCTCAAGGCCGCCGGTGACGACGTCACCGTCTGGCAGCCCGTCGACTACGACATCCCCTCGTCGATCGGCGCCATGGCCGTGAACCCGGCGTTCGCGAAGGCGCACCCGACCGCGGTCGAGGACGTCCTGCGCGCAGCCCTGCACGCCTACGACTTCTGCTCCGCGAGCGAGGCGAAGACGAAGCAGTGCGTCGGGTACGCCGCGAAGCTGTCCGGCGCCACCTACGACACGGCCCAGAACACCAAGATCTGGACGACCGAGACGAAGGTCATCGCGGACAACCCGACGCCGGACCAGCCGCTCGGCGGCATCGACCCGGAGAACGTGACGAAGCTCGTCGACATGCTGCACCAGTTCGACATCGTCAAGCGCTCCGTGACCGCCGACGACGCGAAGAGCTGGTTCACGAACGAGTACATCGACGCCATCACGAAGGACGGCGAGACCGTGTGGCCCGCACCGTGAGCCCCATCGTCACCGAGTGTTCCGCAACGACCAGAAAGGCGGCGTGAGATGCCCGCGAAGGAGTACGGGATCTTCCTCCCGATCGGCAACGGCGGGTGGATGCTCTCCACCACCGCACCCCACCCCGAGGCGACCTACGCCTGGAACAAGCGCGCGGCGCTGCACGCCGAGACGATCGGCCTGGACTTCGTGATGTCGATGGCGAAGTGGCGCGGCTTCGGCGGCTCCACGGACCACTGGGGCCGGTCCCTGGAGTCGATGACGATGATGGCCGGGATCGCCGAGGCCACCGAGCGGGTCAAGATCTGGGCGACGATGCACGCCAACGTCCACAACCCGGCGGTCGCCGCCAAGATGTACACGACGCTGCAGGACATCTCCGGCGGCCGGGCCGGCATGAACATCGTCAACGGCGCCTACGCGGCGGAGTTCGAGCAGTTCGGGATCTGGGACGCGGCCCTCAGCCACGCCGACCGGTACCGGATGACGGAGCTCTGGACCGAGGCGGTCACGCGCCTGTGGACCGAGGACAGCGTGACGATGCACACGCCGTACTTCGACCTCGACGCGTGCGAGTCCCGCCCCCACCCGGTATCGCGGCCGACCATCATCAGTGCCGGCAAGTCCGAGGCGGCCCGGGCGTTCCAGGCGAAGCACGCGGACGGGGCCTTCCTGGCGGCGGACAGCCTGGACGAGATGCGCGAGCTGTCCCGCGACGTGCACGACCGCGCCGCCGCCGAGGGCCGCGAATGCCGCACGTACTCGATGCTCACGGTGGTCCAGGGCGAGACCGACGCCGCCGCCCAGCGGAAGGTGCGCGAGTGGGGTGCCGGCGTCGACCGACAGGCGCTGGCCTCGATGCGGGCGTCGTGGGGCGTCCCCGCCGAGCAGGCACGGGCGTGGGCGGACGGTGCCGCTGGCGAGGACGCGTTCCAGACCGCGTACGTCGCCGGGTCGGCCGAGACCGTCACCGAGCACATCGAGTACATCGTCGACCGGGGCGAGCTCGACGGCCTGATGCTGATCTTCCCCGAGTACGACCAGGACATGGTGCTGTTCGGTGCGACCGTCCTGCCCGCGCTCCGCCAGCACGACGCGGCGGTCGTCCGGTGACCGGGGGAGTCGACGTGGGTCGCGACCCACGGCTCGTCAGGCTGCTGGACGGGGGATCGTTGGCTGCCGGTTCGCCGGTTGGCGGTTCGCCGGCCGCCGGCTCGCCGGCCGGTGGTCCGCGCCCCGCGCTCGTCGTCGTCGACGTGCAGCGCGACTTCGGTGAGCCGGCGCGGATCGCGCCGTACGGACTCGACGACCGCGCGTCCGTCGCCGTGGACGCCGCCGTCACCCGCATCGGCTCGCTCGTCGACGAGGCCCGCGCGACGGGCGTCCCCGTGGTCTGGGTCGAACTCGGCAGCGACCCGGCCCGGCCGTGGCGTTCCAGCACGTGGCTGCGCGGGGGCGACCCGGACGGACCCATGCCGGACGACGAGCCCTGCCGGATCGGCACGGAGGGCGCCGAGTGGTACCGCATGGCGCCAGCGTCCGGTGAGACCCGCGTCGTGAAGCGCGGGTACAGCGGGTTCCTGGGCACCGACCTGGAGGCCCGGCTCACCTCCGCCGGGATCGGCTGGGTCACCGTCGTGGGACTCACGACCGAGTGCTGCGTCCTCGCCACCGCGCAGGACGCGATGCAGCTCGGCTGGCCCGTGGTGGTCCCGCAGGACGCCACCGCCGCGTACGACACCGACGTGCACGACGCCGCGCTCACCCTGATCGACCTGAACGTGGGCGTCGTGACCGACGCCGACGAGACGGTGGCGCTGTGGCGCGAGTCCGCCTCCGCGTCTGTGTCTGTGTCTGTGCCCGCGTCCGCGTCCGCTTCGCCGGTGGGTGCCCGATGAGCGGCATGCACCTGGCCTACGACCTGTCCTTCACCCACACCGAGGGGCGGTGGGCCGCGGCCGGCAGCTGGGTCGGCCAGGACTTCCCCGACGTCCGCATGTACATGGAGGTGGCCCGCACGGCCGAACGTGCCGGCGTCGACATGCTGTTCTTCGGCGACGGGTCCGGTGTGCCGAGCACGTGGCGCGGCAGCATCGACCCGGCCGTCGAGTGGGGCATCCAGTGGCCCCGGCAGGACATGTCACCCGTGATCGCCGCGATGTCCACCGTCACCGAGCACATCGGGTTCGGGCTCACCTACTCGTCGACGTTCACGCACCCCTTCTCCGTCGCCCGGCTGCTCAACTCGCTCGACCACGTCACCGGCGGACGGATGGCGTTCAACGTCGTCGCCTCGTCGCGTGGTGCGGACGCAGCGAACTACGGGTCAGACCACCTCATCGACCACGACCTGCGGTACGAACGGATGGAGGAGTTCATCGGCGTCTGCCGTGCGCTCTGGGACTCCGTCGCCCCCGACGCCATCGTCCGCGACCGCTCGACCGGACGGTTCGCCGACCCGGCCGGGGTGCACCCCATCGACCACGACGGTCGCTTCTTCAAGGTCCGTGGCCCGCTCGCGAGCGTCCCGAGCCCGCAGCGGCACCCCGTGGTGGTGCAGGCCGGCAACTCGCCGCGCGGCATCGCCGCCAGTGCGTCCTTCGCCGACCTGGTGTTCGGGTTCGGGTCGAGCGTCGCCGGACAGCTCCGGCACCGGAACGCGCTCGACGCAGCGCTCACCGACGCCGGCCGGGACCCGTCCGGCGTCGGGATCCTCTGGGCGACCCAGGTCATCGTCGGGGCCACCGACGCCGAGGCCGCCGCCCGCCGCGACTCGCTGCTGTCGTTCTGGAACCGCGAGGCCGTCGGCACCTTCATCTCGCACAACGCCGGCTACGACTTCTCCACGCTGCCGGAGACGTTCCGGCTCGGCGAGCTGCGCGACGAGATCGTCGCCGCGCAGGCGAGCCCGGCCGGCCTGGTCGGCAGCCTGGTCGCCGAGTTCGGCGAGGACCACACGATGGACCGCGACGACTTCTTCGAACACGGCTGGCGTGCCGCGACGGGCCTCGACCACATGCTGGTCGGCGACGCAGCGGGGGTCGCCGACGCCCTGCAGGAGAACTTCGCGGCCACCGGCGGACGCGGCGGCTACATGCTGTCCAGCCCGCTCGGCATGCCCACCGGGTTCGCCGACCTGAGCGAGCTCCTCGTGCCGGAACTGCGTGCCCGCGGTGCCCTGGCGCCGCGGTACCCGGGGACGACGCTCCGCGAGAACCTGGCGGTGTGAGGTGACCCCGGCCCGTCGGTGGCTCGCGCTCGGCGGGCTCTGCCTCGGCTTCTTCATGCTGCTGCTCGACAGCACGATCGTGTCCGTCGCGCTGCCGGACATCGGCAGCGACCTCGGCACCGACGCGTCGCTGTCGGTCTGGGTGAACAGCGCCTACCTGTTCGCGTTCGCGGTGCCGCTCCTCGTCGCCGGACGGCTCGGCGACCGCTTCGGCCACCGCCGCGTCTACCTGCTCGGGCTCGCGGTGTTCACCGTCGCGTCGGTCGGCTGCGCGTTCGCGCCGGGGATCGGTGCGCTCGTCGTCTGGCGCGCCGTGCAGGGCGTCGGCGCCGCGCTGCTGACGCCCCAGTGCCTCACCGTCATCCGTTCGTTGTTCGACCCGCCGCGGCTCGCCGTCGCGCTCGCCGTCTGGAGCGCCGGCGGTGGTGCCGCGACCGTCGCCGGCCCGATCGTCGGGGGCGTGCTCGTCGAGGCGTGGGGGTGGCCGTCGGTCTTCCTGGTGAACGTCCCCGTCGGCATCGTCACCGCCGTCGCCGTGCTCCGCTTCGTACCCGTGTCCCGACGCATCGCGGTGCCGCTGCCGGTGCTCGCCGTCGTCGGGGTGACCGCCGGGGTGTTCGCGGTGGTCGTCGGCGTGCAGGGGACCGGTGACGGAGTGCTCGCCGCACCCCTGCCGCGGGTCGGTCTGGTGGTCCTCGGCGCGCTCGTCGTCGCCGCGGTGCTCACCGTGCAGCGCCGAGCGGGCGACCGGGCACTCGTCCCGCTCGGGCTGTTCCGCGACCGCGGTTTCGTCACCGGCTCGTGGGGAGCGATGGCCGCGTCGTTCTGCGTCGGGTCTGCGCCGATCCCGCTCATGCTCGACCTGCAGGACGGACGCGGACTCGGTGCCGGCGCAGCCGCCCTGGTGCTCGTGCCGATGGGGATCGCCTGCCTGGCCGCCGCACCGTTCGTCGGCCGCACGACGAACACCGCCGGCCCGCGAGCGACGGCGACCATCGGTGCCGTCCTGCTCGTCGTCTCGGTGACGCTCACCGCCGTGCTCATCGGGACGTCGGCTCCGCTCTGGGCGGTCGCGGCGGCGTTCACCGGCTTCGGGGTCGCGAACGCGTTCGTCTGGTCCCCGTTCTCGCTCGCGGCGGTGCTCGGGGCCGGCCCGGCGACCATCGGTGCGGCGTCGAGCACGTTCAACACCGTGAAGCAGCTCGGTGCCGTCCTGGGCAGCACCGTCACCGCCGTGCTGCTCGCGGTGTCGACCGACGCGGTCGCCCTCGGCGCCCTGGCGCTGGCGGCACTCGGGGCGCTCGTGGCGGCGGTCTCCCTGCCGAGACGGGCGCCGGCGGTCCTCACCGGCGCGGTCGTGCACGGCGCCGGCGTCGGCCACGGGCTCGGGTTCCCGACCGCCAACCTGCTGCCCGACGACGGCCGTACGGTGCCGTCGGACGGCGTCTACGTCGGGTGGCTGACCGCACCGACGTGGCCCGGCACGCGCGAGGCCCTCGTGTCGATCGGCAGCAACAGCACCTTCGCCGACCGGCAGCGCACCGTCGAGATCCACGTGCTCGACTTCGACGGCGACCTGTACGGCACCCCCGTCGAGCTCACTGTCGGCCGGCGGCTCCGTCGGCAGCGCACGTTCCCCGGGCCCGACGCCCTCGTCGCCGCGATGCGTGCCGACGAACGACGTGCCCGCTCCCTGCTCGCCCGCTCCTGAACGAAGGAACCCCCATGCAGCACGAGTTCGTCGGCGACCCGCTCGACATCCGCGAGGCGATCGCCGAGATCCCCTCGGTCGTGGCGGCCATCGCCGCCCGGGTGGCGGGCGCGCCGGTCGTCATGGTGGCCACCTCGTTCACCGTCGGGGTCTCCTACGACCCGCCGCTCGCGACGATCGCCGTGCAGCACTCGTCGACGACCTGGCCCGACCTGGCGGCGGCGCCGGTGCTCGGCATCTCGGTCCTCGCCGAGGGGCACGCCGAGCAGACCCGGCAGCTGGCCTCCCGCGACCGGGCGCAGCGACTGGTCGGTGTTCCGCACGTCGACACCGGGTCGGGGGCCGTGCTGCTCGACGGTGCGCACTCGTGGTTGGAGTGCTCGGTCGAGGCCGTCCACCGTGCCGGCGACCACGACATCGTGGTGCTGCGGGTGCTCCGCTTCGCCCGCGACGCCGCGAACGCCGCGCTCGTCTGGCACCGCCCCGCTCGGCGGCTCAGCCCGCGGTGATCGCGGCCACCGCCTGCACGACGACCGCGCGGCGGCGGGCAGCCGAGGCGCTGGCCGTGAGCCGGGCGTACTCGGGGGTCGCGCCGCTCCAGAGCGCAGCCGTGTGGATCACGAGGCCGAGCAGTTCGGCCGCGTCGAACGCGGTCGAGAGCAGGCCGTCGCGCTGTGCACCCTCGATCGCCTGGAGCTTCGCCGTGTTGCTCCGAACGACCGCGTCGATCGGGTGCTGCGTGTCGCCGCGCTCGAGTCGGTACCACGTCGCGAGCCGTTGGACCCAGGGCCGCCGGACGTAGGAGTCGTGCAACCGTCCGGCGTACTCGGGGAGGTCCGCCGGATCGATCGTCACCTCGTCCAGCGTCTCGGCGACCATGGCGTCGAAGACCGCGTCGAACAGGCCGTCCTTGCTGGCGAAGTAGTGGTAGATCTGCGCCTTGTTGCTCGCGGCGGCGGCCGCTATCCGATCGACGCGGGCCCCCGCGATCCCGACCGCAGCGAACTCGTCGCGCGCGGCGAGCAGGAGTCTCGCGCGAGTGGCGTCGGCATCTCGTGGCATCGGCACGCTCGCCATCGTATCAACCGGGTGGTTGACAAATGCGAGCGGATGGCGTTCCATGACTTCTGTCAACCAACCAGTCAGTTAGGAACCATCGTGTCCGTCTTCCTCGTCACCGGCGCCTCCCGCGGCCTCGGTCGATCCATCGTCCGCGCCGCGCTCGACGCCGGCCACGACGTCGTCGCCGGCGTCCGTGACCCACGTGCACTCGACGACCTGGTCGTCCCAGAGGGCGGGACCCTCGTCAGCGTCCCCTTGGACGTCACGGATCCGGCCGCAGCACGTGCGGCCGTCCGTACCGCCGTCGATCGCTTCGGGCGACTCGACGTCCTCGTGAACAACGCCGGGTACGCCAACCTCGCGAGCATCGAGGACGTCGAGCCGGCAGACTTCCGTGCGCAGGTCGAGACGAACCTGTTCGGCGTCGTGGCCCTGACGCAGGCCGCCCTGCCGGTGATGCGCACTCAGGGCTCCGGGCACATCGTGCAGGTCTCCTCGGTCGGTGGTCGCATGGCCACGCCGGGCCTCGGCGCCTACCAGACGGCGAAGTGGGCGGTGGGTGGCTTCTCGTCCGTGCTCGCGAAGGAGGTCGAACCCCTCGGCGTCCGCGTGACCGTCCTCGAGCCCGGCGGGATGCGGACGGACTGGGCCGGTTCGTCGATGCAGGTGGCCCCGGTCCGGCCCGAGTACCAGTCGACCGTCGGCGCGTCGGCCCGCCTGCACGGGGGGACAGCCATCGGTGCCAGCGACCCGGACCTCGTCGCGGAGCTCGTGCTGCGGGTCGTCGAGATGGACCAGCCGCCGCTCCGGTTGTTGGTCGGCCCGGATGCGTTCCAGCACGGCACCGCGGCGGGTCGCGAGCTGCTCGCGCGTGACGAGGAATCCGAGGCGCTCAGTCGCTCCACCGCGGCTGCCGACGTCACCCCCGAGCAGCTCGATCCGCTCGCCCACTCCTGAGCCGGCGGTCCCGCGGCGCGGCGTTCCTTCCCAGAACGCGTGCGGTGGGAAGCGGAATCGGGCGTACCTGGACAGAAGTTCTGACCAGGTACGCCCGAAACGACCGAGTACGCGGAACGGCCCGGCGCGGAACGGCCCGCGCGGGACCGTCAGGCGGCCAGCGCCGCCATCTCGCGCACCACGGCCCGGAGTCGCACGGCGAGCTCGTCGTTGCTCCGCACGGAGTCGCGGTGGGCAGCCTCGCTGAGCGCCGACATCACGAGCGTCACGGCCGTGCGTGCGGTCTGCTCGTCGGTGCGGGTGCCGACGACGCTGAGCAGCGACTGGCGTGACTCGGCCATCCACTGCATCACCATCGACGACATCTCGGGTCGGAGCACGAGCAGCTCCTTCATCCGCCGACGGTCCTGGGAGAGCGGAACGGTCGCCGCGACCAGGGAGCACAGGTCGTCGACCAGGCCGCCCTGAGCCTCGGCGAACCACACCGCGGAGTGCTCCGGGACCTCGACCGAGTCGAGGCCGAGTGCGGCGTGCGCCTTCGACGAGAAGTAGTTGAAGAACGTGCGCGGGGAGACGTCGGCGTCGGCGCAGATCTGCTCGACCGTGACGCCGTCGAGTCCGTGCGCCGACACCAGGGTCAGCGCTGCGTCGTGCAACGCCTGGCGGGTCTGCTGCTTCTTCCGTTCACGCAGCGTGCACGGCTCCGTTGCCGTTGCCGCTGCCGGGGTGGTGATCACGGGGACTCCTGGTGTGGTCTGGGTGGTGGGAGGGGCGCCCGCCCGGAAAGGGGGCACGGACGGACGCCCCGGTCGGTCACCGACGGTGCGTCGGTGTGGATCCGGTCGAGCCCGAGCCGGTGGGCACCGAGCCGGTCGGCACGGAGCCGGTCATCGGCCCGGTGAACGAGCCAGCGTCGGCCGCGGCAGCACCGGCCTCGGCCTCGAGCTGGGCCTCGGCGGACAGGTCGGCGCGCTCCTGCAGCGCGGAACGCTGGCGCAGCGGCGGCACCCGGAAGAACCAGGTGAGCACGAACGCGAGCAGGATCACACCGAGGCCGACCCAGTAGATCGTCACGGACGAGGCGTTGAAGCCCGCCATGAACGGCCGGGTCAGGCGGCTGTCGGCACCGGTCAGGAACGAGGTGTCGTTCGTGCTGGTGGCGCTGTCGCTCGTGGTGTTGCCGTCGTCGATCTTCTTCGCGAGCTCCGGGGTGAGCTCGTCGACCCAGTAGGAGCGCTGCGAGGCGTTCGACCAGTCGACGGACACGGCGCCGTCCTGCACGCTGGCGTGTGCCTGGTCGGCGACCTGCTCGAGCGCGGACTGCTCGGCCGCCGGCGTCGCCGCGGCGACCTGCTGGTCGATGACGGACTGGGCCGAGGCGGCGGGGACCGCACCGGCGGCGACCTGCTGCTGCACGGCTGCCGTGACCTGCTCGGTGACCGCGGCGTCGGCGGCCTGCGTCGCCTTCGCGGAGGCAGCGTCGAGCTGCGACTGCACGGTCTTCGTCAGCGGGGTGACGACGGGCGTCCAGATCTTGTCCATGGCGCCCTGGTTCGCCTTCGCGCTGGCGACGGTCGGGTTGAGCGCGGCGTCGAGTGCCGGACCGAGGTCCTTCTCGTTCGCGGTCGCGGTCAGGATGTTCGCCGGCATCACCGAGAACAGGATGGACAGCAGCACGGCGGTGCCGAGCGTGCCGCCGATCTGGCGGAAGAACGTGGCGGACGACGTGGCGACGCCCATGTCACGGGCCTCCACCGAGCCCTGCGACGCCAGGGTGAGCGACTGCATGACCGAGCCGAGGCCGAGACCGATGAGGAACATGCCGATCATCAGGAACCAGAGCGGCTTGTCGATCGACATGAAGGTCAGGACGACGTAGCCGGCGGACACGAGCGCGGTGCCGATGACCGGGAAGATCCGGTAGCGGCCGACGCGGGCGACGATCTGACCCGAGGTGATCGAGGCGATCATCAGACCACCGACGAGCGGCAGGGTGGCGAAGCCGGACTCGGTCGGGGTGAGCCCGACGACGATCTGCAGGTACAGCGGGATCGTGAGCATCGCGCCGAACATCGCGAAGCCGACCAGGAACCCGATGACGGTCGCCATCGAGAAGGTGCCCGAGCGGAACAGCTTGAGCGGGATGATCGCCGCGTCGCCCATCTTCGACTCGATGAGCAGCAGCCCGATCAGGCCGACGACACCGACGACGTAGCAGGCGATGGCGGCGGGGGAGCCCCATCCCCAGATGCGGCCCTGTTCGGCGACGAGCAGCAGCGGCACGAGGGTGACGATGACGGCGGTCGCGCCCCACCAGTCGACCTTGGGCTTCGCGTCGTCGGCACTGTGCACCTTCGGCAGGTGCAGGAAGACGATGACCATGAGGAGCGCCGCGACGCCGATCGGCACGTTGATCAGCAGGACCCAGCGCCACCCGGTGATCCACAGGATCTCGGAGGAGCCGGCGAGCAGGCCGCCGATGAGCGGGCCGATGACCGACGAGATGCCGAACACGGCGAGGAAGTAGCCCTGGTACTTGGCACGTTCGCGCGGGGCGAGGATGTCGCCCATGATCGCCAGCGGCAGCGACATCAGCGCACCGGCTCCGATGCCCTGCACGGCACGGAAGGCCGCGAGCATGAGCATCGAGGTGGACATCGACGACAGGACGGCGCCGAGGATGAACACGACGATGCCGAAGATGTAGAGCGGTCGGCGGCCGAAGATGTCGGAGAGCTTGCCGTAGATCGGCGTCGCGATCGTCGAGGTGATGAGGTAGGCCGTCGTGACCCAGGCCTGCTGGTCGAGGCCGTGCAGGTCGTCGCCGATGGTGCGGATCGCCGTGCCGAACACCGTCTGGCCGAGGGACGACAGGAACATGCCCGCCATCAGGCCGTAGATCACGAGGAGGATCTGTCGGTGGGTCATCAGGGGCTGCTGGCCGGTACCGCCGGAGGCTGCTGGGGCCTCGGCGCTGTGCCGACCGTGCTGCACCTGGACGGGTGCGGTGGCGGTCATCGAACTCCTTTTTCGTGCTGTGTAACTTTGCAGACCGCGCAACGATACATCTGTTGCTTCCGACAAGCAACTAAATGTGGCCGCTACGCTGAGCGCATGTCCGACGACCGGCGCGCTGCCGAGCGACTCCTGCGATCCCAGCTCGACCGGCTGTGGGTCCGACAGACCCTGCGCTCCTCGCTCATCGAGTCCAGCGGGGGACTCGACCCGACGGCGCGCGTGATCCTGCGGGCCGTCGCCGGTCACGGACCCGTCCGGGCCACCGCCATCGCGGACGCGACGGGCCTGTCCCGCCCGGTGATCAGTCGCCGGGTCGCGTCGCTGATCGACGCCGAGCACCTGGTCGGATCGCCGGACCCCGCCGACGGCCGCGCCACACTCGTGTCCCTCGCACCCGCGGGCAAGCGACTGCTCGACCAGCTCGACGCGGCCGGCGCCGAGGTCTTCGACGACCTGACCGAGGAGTTCGCCTCGGACGAGCTGCGCTCGCTCGCCGAGATGCTCACGCGGCTGAACGACCGGGCCGACGCGGTCCTCGGGATCGGCACCACACGCCCGTGACGTGACCGTGACGGGACCGGGAGGCACGGGTCGGGCCCGCCCCGCGCCTCCCGTCCGCCTGCTCTCCGGTCACTGCGGTGCGTGCATTCGAGATACCGTTGGTGTATGAGCACGGACACCGCCACCACCACCGAGACCACCGACGAGGGGCCCGTGGTGACCTTCGCCGATCTCGGCCTGAGCGACGCTGTGCTCAAGGCCGTCAAGGACATCGGGTACGAGACCCCTTCCGCCATCCAGGAAGCCACCATCCCCACGCTTCTCGCCGGGCGCGACGTCGTCGGCCTGGCGCAGACCGGTACCGGCAAGACCGCGGCCTTCGCGCTGCCGATCCTGTCCCGCATGGACTCGGGCAGCAAGAAGCCCCAGGCGCTCGTGCTGTCGCCGACGCGTGAGCTCGCCCTGCAGGTGTGCGAGGCGTTCGAGCAGTTCGCGTCCCACATGAAGAACGTCCACGTCCTGCCCGTCTACGGCGGCCAGGCGTACGGCGTGCAGCTCTCCGCCCTGCGCCGTGGCGTCGACGTCATCGTCGGCACCCCCGGTCGCATCATGGACCACCTGGCGAAGGGCACGCTCGACCTGTCCGAGCTGAAGTACCTCGTGCTCGACGAGGCCGACGAGATGCTCAAGATGGGCTTCGCCGAGGACGTCGAGACGATCCTCGCCGACACCCCCGACGACAAGCAGGTCGCGCTCTTCTCGGCGACGATGCCCGCGCAGATCCGCCGCATCTCGCAGCAGTACCTGACGGACCCGGCCGAGATCACCGTCAAGACCAAGACGAAGACCGCCGCGAACATCACGCAGCGCTACCTGATGGTCTCCTACCCGCAGAAGGTCGACGCGCTCACCCGCATCCTCGAGGTCGAGGACTTCGAGGGCATGATCATCTTCGTCCGCACCAAGAGCGAGACCGAGACCCTGGCCGAGAAGCTCCGCGCCCGTGGGTACGCCGCCGCCGCCATCAGCGGTGACGTCGCCCAGGCCCAGCGCGAGCGGACCGTCAACCAGCTGAAGTCCGGCAAGCTCGACATCCTGGTCGCCACCGACGTCGCCGCCCGTGGCCTCGACGTCGACCGCATCACCCACGTCGTGAACTACGACATCCCGGTCGACATCGAGTCCTACGTGCACCGCATCGGCCGCACCGGTCGCGCCGGCCGCTCGGGTGACTCGATCAGCTTCGTCACCCCCCGCGAGCGTCGCCTGCTCTCCGCGATCGAGCGCCACACGAAGCAGCCGCTCACGCAGATGCAGCTGCCGACCATCGACGACGTCAACGAGACGCGCCTGACCCGCTTCGACGACGCGATCACCGCGGCGCTCGAGGACCAGGGCCGCATCGCCGCCTTCCGCGACGTCATCGCCCACTACGTCGAGCACCACGACGTCCCCTCGGACGACGTCGCCGCCGCCCTCGCCGTCGTGGCGCAGGGCGACTCGCCGCTGCTCCTGACCGCAGCCGACGACGCCCTGCGCACGCAGATGGACCGCGACGCCCGCCGTGGCGAGCGCGACGACCGTGGCGGACGCGACGACCGTGCCCCGCGCAGCGACCGTGGCGGCGACCGCGACCGCGGCCCCCGTCGTTCGCAGCCCATGACCGCCTACCGCATCGAGGTCGGTCGTCGGCACCGCGTCGAGCCGCGTCAGATCGTCGGTGCGCTCGCGAACGAGGGCGGCCTGCGCCGCGACGACTTCGGCGCGATCCGCATCCAGCCGGACTTCTCCATCGTCGAGCTGCCCGCCGACATGGACGGTGGCGTGCTCGACCGTCTGACCGACACCCGGATCAGCGGCAAGCTCATCGAGATCAAGCCCGACCGCCGTGGTGGTGGCGGTGGTGCCCGTCGTTACGAGGACCGCGACCGCGCCCCGCGTGGCGACCGCGACGACCGTCCGGAGCGCAAGCCGCGCTACTGACGCGAGCCGCGTCCTGGACGCGACCCCCTTTGTGACGGGAGGCACTGTGCCGGCTGGCACCGTGCCTCCCGTCCGTCCTCGGTGCGGGTCCCGGGCCCGCGAGACGCCGGTCCAGCCTTTCGGCATCTTGCGGTGCGGGGAACCGCACATCACGCCCGGATCGGTTCCCCTGGTGCCCTGGCGGTGCTGTGATACCTGCAGCCGTGACGCAGGGAGCCGCGGGGAAGGCAGGGGAACGAACGTGTACCGAGCACTCATCACCGTCGCCGCAGCGGCGGCGCTCGTCATCGGGGGAGTGGCGCCGGCGACGGCTGCCCCCTCGTCCTCGGCGCCGGGCGCGCCGACCGCCGTCCGGGTCACCGGAGCCGGCGACAGCGCGACCGTGACCTGGGGTCCCCCGAAGTCCGGCGCGAAGGTCACCGGCTGGAAGGTCACGATCTCCCCCGCGCAGCACCAGCCCGACCAGGGTGTCGACCGGCTGCCGGCGAAGGCGCGGTCCGACCGCTTCGGCGACCTGACGCCGAAGACGACCTACCGCTTCTCGGTGCGCGCGATCGGCGCGAAGAAGACCGGCCGCACGACCCTCGTCCGCTACACCACGCCGTCCGTGGTCGACACGACGCAGTCGCTGTTCGCCCTCGACGGGTCCGGCAACGTCGTCCGGTTCGCCGAGGACGGTTCCGGCACCGGGAAGGTCGTCGCCGCGAAGGGGACGGGCTTCGCCGCGGACGACGTCGGTGACGTGTTCACCCCCTCGGCGGACCTGACCTCGATCCTGTTCCACCCCGCCGACGGCAGTGCCACGCGGACGCTGGCGACCGGGCTGCACCTCACCCCCGACCTGCGCTCCGACGTCGCCGGCAACCTGTACTGGATCGACTCGGCGACGGGTGCGGTGCAGAAGCTCCCCGTCGGCAGTTCCACCGCGACGACCGTGCTCGACCTGACTGCCACGGGCAGCGGCCAGCGGTTCTGGACCGTCACCCCCGACGGCAAGGTCGTCGCCGTCGGCGGTTCGCAGTTCTCCCCGATCGTCGTGGGCACCGGCATGAGCGCACGGGCGATCACCCTCCCCGGCAGCTCAGGCGTCGGGTACCCCGCAGCGGTCCTCGCCGACTCGCACGGCAACGTGTACGTCGACATCCGTTCTCCCGGTGCCGCCGGTTCGTGGGCCTGGTACCAGCTGAAGCCGGGCGCTACGGCCCTGACGCGGATCGAGCCCCGGCTGGCGTTCGAGTACGCGGCCACCAACGCCGACGGGTTCTCGCTGCTGCAGTCCGCCGAGTGGTGCAGCGCCCCCGCCGAGTACCCGACCAGCCCGACCGGCTGCAAGGTCGACCGCACGATCCCGGACAAGCTCGTGGTCGGCACCGGTGGGGAGTCCACCGTGGCGGTCTCCGGCATCACGGCGGGGTCGCGCGGGCCGAACACGGGCGCCGCCTCCGACGACGGCGACGTCTTCGTCAACGTCGACAGCGGAGCTTCGGCCGGGCTCTGGCGCGTGCCGGCCTCCGGCGGGGCTGCCCAGCAGCTGTCGTCGGCGCAGTACTCGCGGCTGCTGGTGATCTGACCGGCAGACCGAGGCAGGACGGGGTGGGACGCAACGGCGCGTCCCACCCCGTCCTGTGTCCGGGTGCGGGGTGCGGGGTGCGGGGGGGGGGGCGGGGTGCCGGGTGCGGGCGCGTGCCCGAGGTTCCGAAATCTTGGAGTGTCGGCGCTCCCTCGGCCGGTCCGTGGAACCTCGGCGGCACACCGGCGGCGTGTTGTGGAACCTCGGCGGCACCCGGCACCCGGCACCAGCGAGACCGCCCACCGCCGCCACCGCCCCCACAACCCGCCACCCTCACGACACCCCGGAGACGGTCCGGCGGCACACCTCGTCCCACGGGGTCGGCGCGATGCCGAACCACGTGCGGCTCTCGGCATCGTCGACCACGTACGGCGCCGTCCACTGGTAGGTCATGTCGGCGAGCTCCCGCATCATCGGCGACACGAGCCCGAGGGCACGGACCGCCGCGGCGGGCACCCGTCGGACGGGCACGGGCGGTTTGCCGGCGGCGGCCAGTACGTCGGTGAGCGCCTGCCGCTGGGTACGAGGAGCGTTGCTCGGCACCATCCACCTTCGGCCGTGCGCGCGCTCGTCCGAAGCTGCCGCCACCAGGGTCCTGGCGACGTCGAGCACGTCGGTGAAGGTGTGCGGCAGGTCGGTCCTGCCGATCATCGTCACGGCCTTCCCCTGCAATGCGGCCGGCAGCACCCGCGTGACGTGCCCGTTGGCCCCGATGCCCGGCCCGACGTAGTCCGAGGCCCTGACCTCGACGGTGCGGACACGTCCTGCGCGGTGCGCCGCCAGGGCGTCCGCCCACAGCCGGGCGCGGAGGATCCCCTTGTGGTCGGTGGCGGCGTCCGGGGTGTCGGGTCGCATCGGCCCGTCGACCGGACCGTACGGGTACAGGTTGCCGGTGATCGCGTACACGGCGCCGGTGCGTTCGGCAGCGCTGAGCATCGACGCGGCGAGGGGCGGCCAGGTGCGTTCCCACTGCGTGTAGTCGCCGGGGTTCGCGCAGTTGTAGAGCACGGCGGCGCCGTCGGCCGCCCGGGTGAGCGCCTCGGCGTCGGAGGCGTCGAGTGCGACGTGCCCGACTCCCGACAGGCCGGTGTCGCGACCCGAGCGGGTGCCGACCGTGACGCGCTCGCCGCGTTCGGCGAGCAGCGCGGCGACGTGGCGGCCCACCGGGCCGGCGCCGATGACGAGGTGGTGGTGCGACATGGTCCCTGCTTCCGTTCGGTCAGCGAGAGCGGTGCTCTCGCTACCAGGATGCGTGCTGGAGCACGAAAGAGCAAGAGCACTGCTCTCGTTTGTGTGCAGTGCTCTCGTGTGGCAGGGTGACCGGATGGCACCGACAGCACGCGAGCTCGCCCGGCAGACGGTCCGGGCGGACATCCTCGCCGCCGCGCGCACCCGCCTCACCGACGAGGGCCCGGCGGCGCTCAGCCTGCGAGCCGTCGCCCGCGACGTCGGCATGGTCTCGTCGGCCGTGTACCGCTACTTCCCGAGCCGCGACGACCTGCTGACGGCGCTGCTCATCGTCGACTACGACGAACTCGGCGCAGCGGTCGAGGCTGCCGACGCCGCGGCCGGGCCGTTGCCGGGTGCCCGCTGGGTCGCCGCGTGCCGTGCGATCCGGGCGTGGTCCGTCGCACACCCGGGGGACTTCGCGCTGCTGTTCGGGTCGCCCGTGCCGGGCTACGCCGCGCCCCGCGAGACGGTCGCGCCCGCCGCGCGGACGACGCTCGCGCTGGTACGGGTGGTCGCCGATGCGGTCGCGTCCGACGGTCCCGTCACGTCGTCTCCGGGAGCGGACGGGAGGCCCGGATCACCCATCGCGCCCACGGCAGCTCCCGGGCCGGCCGGCCCCGCAGTCGCGGACGCCCCGGCCACCCTGCGATCGTTCGGCGTCACGCTGCCCGACGAGGTCCTCGTCCGCACCCTGATGGCGTGGTCGACGGTGTTCGGCACGATCTCGTTCGAGCTCTTCGGCCACTTCGTGGGCTCCGTCTCCGACGGCGCCGCGTACTTCGACCAGGTGATCGCCCGCCTCGCCGACGACCTGGGGTTCGCCGCCGCGTTCTGACCTGCACGGTGGCTGGACCCCGGCCGTTGTCCACGACTCGCAGTCCGGGCCTGACAGAGGGCCGGTCGCTGCGGTAGACAGGTCCCTACGCCGAGGTCGTGCCCGACGACCAGAGCGGACGGCCGGCACGACGACCCTGGGTCTGCGTCCGGACGAGACCACACCCGGGCGCGCTGCGGCCGGGGTCCGCGGATCAGGAGGCACCCTTGCGACGCAGCACGGTCGGCGACCCCGCAGCCGGAGCGACTCGGTGACGGCGCTCGACGTCAGCCGGCAGGACCGCCGCCGGCTGAGCACCGGCACGGCCCGCCGACGGCTCGTCACGGTGCGCACCGTCGCGCTCCTGGCCTCGATCGCCGGGGCGAACTACGTCGTCTGGCGCTGGGCCGCCTCGGTGAACTGGCACTCCTGGTGGATCGCCGTGCCGCTCATCCTCGCCGAGACCTACAGCGTCATCGACTCGCTCCTGTTCGCCTTCGGAGCGTGGCGGCTGCGCGAGCGCGGGGAACCCCCGACGAAGCCGTCCTCCGACGTCACCGTCGACGTCTTCATCACCACGTACAACGAGCCCGTCGAGATGGTCGTGCGCACGGCCCGGGCGGCGAAGGCGATCACGCACCCGCACGCGACCTGGATCCTCGACGACGGCAACCGCCCCGAGATGCGCGCGGCCGCCGAGTCGCTCGGCATCGGCGTCGTCACCCGTGGCGCCGACTGGATCGACCGGCCCCGGCACGCCAAGGCCGGCAACCTCAACAACGCCCTGCTCGCGACCCAGGGCGAGTTCCTGCTGATCCTCGACGCCGACCAGGTGCCGGAGCCGGAGATCCTCGACCGCACGCTCGGCTACTTCAAGGACCCGCGGATGGCACTCGTGCAGACGCCGCAGTGGTTCGAGAACGTCCCCGAACAGGACCTGCTCGGCAGCCAGGCGCCGCTGTTCTACGGACCGATCCAGCAGTCGAAGGACGGCTGGAACGCCGCGTTCTTCTGCGGGTCGAACGCGATCCTGCGGCGCGAGGCCCTGATGCAGCTCGGCATCTCCCGCTACGTGGTCGAGGTCGAGGCGTCGGTGCAGCGCACGATCACGACGGCACGGAAGCTGCTGGCCCGCGCCCGCGAGACCGAGACGGACCCGCGGGTGCTCGGAGCCCTGGACGAGGCCGAGGCCGTCGTCGACCGTGCCCGCGACCAGGTCCGGGCCGGCGAACCGCTCGGCGACGTCACCTACGCGTTCCAGCGCGGGATCGACACGATCGCCTTCCGGTTCGCCGCCGCCGACCTCGAGTCGGTGCGGAACGACCTGCAGGAACTCGCGGCGATGTCGACCGACGCGAACACCTTCGCCGGTCTCGACGACGCTGCGCTCGACGTGCTCGGCCGCCGCGACGCATCGCCCGTGGCCGCCATCGAGTCGATCGCCGTCCTCGCCCGGGCGCTCGACGTCAACCGTGACGACGAGGCGCAGCCGATCATGCCGCTGGCCACGATCTCGGTGACCGAGGACATGGCCACCGCCATGCGGCTGCACGGGCTCGGCTGGAAGTCGGCCTACCACGACGAGATCCTGGCGAAGGGCCTGGCGCCCGAGGACCTGCCGACGATGCTCGTGCAGCGGCTCCGCTGGGCGCAGGGCACCATGCAGGTGTTCTTCCGCGAGAACCCGCTGGTGCAGAAGGGGCTGTCCTGGGGGCAGCGCCTGATGTACTTCTCCACGATGTGGAGCTACCTGTCCGGGTTCGCGGCGATCGTCTACATCGCGGCGCCGGTGCTGTGCCTGTCGTTCGGCGTCGTGCCGGTGCAGGCGTACAGCGTCGACTTCTTCGCCCGGCTGATCCCGTTCCTCGTGCTCAACCAGCTGTTGTTCTGGGTGGTCGCCGCGGGCAGACCGACCTGGCGTGGGCAGCAGTACTCGCTCGCGCTGTTCCCGGTGTGGATCGAGGCGGTGACGAGTGCGTTCGAGAACGTGTTCCGCGGCAAGCCGCTCGGGTTCCGGGTGACGCCGAAGGTGCGCGACGAGACCGAGCAGAAGCCGCGGTGGGACCTCGTCAAGCCGCAGCTCTTCGCGATGGGTGCCCTGGTCGCCGCACTCGTCATGATCGGCATCCGGTACCTGACCGGGCAGGCATCGGGCATCGCGCCGCTGGTCAACACCGCGTGGGTCGTCTTCGACCTGTTCATCTTCAGCATCGTGATCCGGGCCGTCCGCTACCGCGGCCCGGGCACGGCAGCCCAGTCAGAGCACGAGTCGAGCACCGCCGGAGGACCACTGTGAGCGCCGAGACCACCTTCGACGTCGCCGCGACGCCCGTGTCGCTCGACGAGGTCCAGGACCGCTTCGCGACGTGGTGGGACGGACTCGGCATCGACGACGCCCGGCTCCGGTTCGCGCTGGAGACCGCCCTGGCCGAGGTGGCCGCCAACATCGTCGAGCACACCACGCGCGCCGACCAGGAGACCGGTCGGCGGTACACCGTGCGGCTCGATTCGACGGATCGCGCCCTCACCGCGGAGCTCACCGACAACGGCCTGCCCGTGGACATCGACCTGAGCGCCGTGACGATGGCCGACGTCGAACAGGAGAGCGGACGCGGCCTGGCACTCGCGATCGCCGCACTCGACCGCCTGGAGCACCGACACGAGCACGGGCACAACGTCTGGACCCTGGTGTGCGAACGGTGAGGCTGCTGGCGGCCCGGGTGGTCGCCGTCCTCGTCACGATCGCGACGCTCCTGCTCGGCGGTGCAGTGCCGGCGTCCGCGGTGACGGTGCACACGGCCGCGGCGACGGCGCCGGTGAGCGGGACGGCCTGGTTCGGTCCGGACCTCGACTGGGGCGACGACTCCCCGGCGGGGTACGAGGGACGACTCGGTGCGACGCCGTCCATGTACGGGGTGGAGATCGACTACCCGCTCGACCGCTCGGCCCGGCGGGAGCTCCTCCGCGCGACGCGTGCCGCGGCGACGCAGGGCGCGGTCCTCGTCGTCAGCCTCGAGCCCGGGCAGTCGCTCCGGTCTCTCGACGCCGCCGACGCCCGGGCCGTGAACACCGTGCTCCAGGAGGTCCACGACCAGTACGACACCCAGGTGCTCGTGCGGTTCGCGCCCCAGATGAACGGCACGTGGGTGCGCTGGGGGCAGCAGCCGACGCAGTTCGTGCAGGCGTTCCGGACACTCGCGACCGCGGTGCACGGCGGCGACTCCGACGCGCTCATGGTCTGGTCGCCGTCGTACGGTGCCGGGTACCCGTTCGGCGAGTCCGCCGGGCGCCTGGACGACCTGTCCGCGACCGACGTCGCGAAGCTCGACACCGACGGTGACGGCGCGCTGACCGCGGCCGACGACCCCTACGAGCCGTACTGGCCGGGCGACGCGTCGGTCGACTGGGTCGGGCTGTCGATGTACTCCTTCGGCAAGGGGAAGTCGACGGCAGCAGCCGGGCGCGACGTGCCCCTCACCCGCAACGACGTGCCGGAGCCCGGTGAGGTCGAGTCCCGGTTCGACGAGACCTGGGGCTACGACCAGCAGCAGGCCGACAGCTTCTACGACCGGTTCGCGGTCGACGGCGGCAGGTCGATGCTGCTCGACACCGGTGCGCTGTACGACCACGCCCGCCGGGGTGACGCGGAGCTGCTGGTCAAGCAGGGCTGGTGGCGGCAGGTGATCGCGTCGGTCCAGGACCGCCCGTTGATCCGGGGCGTGACCTTCGTCGAGACGAACCGTCGCGAGCCCGAGGCCAGCAACCGTGTCGCCGACTGGCGCGACACGGCCGTGCCCGGCATCGCCGGTTCGTTCCGCACCGATCTCGAGCGCAGTGACCACTTCGCCTTCGGGCCGGTCACCGACCGCGTCACCACGCAGCAGGGCAACGCCGCGACCGACCAGCAGTACGACACCGGCGGCGACCAGATGGCGTGGATCGTCTGGCTCGCCGTGGGCCTGGCGGCGGTGTTCCTGCTGAGCGGCCTGTTCGGACGGTTGCTGCCGGGGTGGCGGTACCCCGACGACGGCAAGCCCGGGCGCGACCTGCGGCTCGACCTGTTCCGCGGGTTCATCATCCTGGCGGTGGTGATCACCCACATCGAGATCGGCGGACCGTACTCGTACCTCACCCTGCACGCGGTGGGTGCGATCACCGGTGCCGAGATGTTCGTGTTCCTGTCCGGCATGGTCCTCGGCATGACCTACCCGTTCGCCATCAAGAAGTTCGGCGAGTGGGCGGCCGCGATCGGGGCGTGGAAGCGTGCCCGCAAGCAGTACCTGGTCACGCTCGTGGTGATCGCGGTGGTCTTCGCGCTGAGCTTCGTCCCGTTCCTGAACACCGACGCGATCACGACGTTCACCGACCGGGGCACCGGCACCGGCGGCGTCGGTGCCGAGGGTCGGGTCTACGACCTGTACCCGAACGCCATGCAGCTGCTCGGCTACCCGCCGCCGTGGTACGCCATCCGGCAGTTCCTGCTGCTCGAGATGGGCCCCTGGCCGTTCAACATCATGGGCCTGTTCGTGGTGCTGAGCCTGTTCATCCCGCCGCTGCTCTGGCTGATCCGCCGCGGCTTCTGGTGGGTGGTGCTCGTCGTGAGCTGGGCGCTGTACGTGTTCCAGGCGCTCCACCCGGAGTTCCGCCCGCTGAACTCGCAGTTCGAGGCGGTGTTCCCGCTGCTCACCTGGCAGGTCGTGTTCACCCACGGACTCGTGCTCGGGTACTACCGACGGCAGATCATCGGTGCGCTCACCGGGCGGCTCGGCAAGGTCCTGGTCGGCATCGGTGTCGGCGGCTACGCGGCGTTCCTGGTGTACGTCTGGGCGGCGAACCACGCCGGGTTCACGCCGGTCCCGTTCCCGGCGTCGATGTACGAGGACCTGTACAACACGGCGTACCAGCGGGTGGACCTGCAGTGGGGCCGACTGGTCGACATCGCGTTCTTCGCGATCGTGTCGTACGCGATCCTGACGGTGTTCTGGAAGCCGATCTCGGCGGCGATCGGGTGGCTCTGGATCCCGATCGGGCAGGCGAGCCTCTACGTCTTCGTGTGGCAGGTGTTCTTCGCGCTGGCGATCGCGTCGATCCCGGGTGTGCCGTGGGGCGACTT
This sequence comes from Curtobacterium sp. PvP017, assembly GCF_054060195.1. Taxonomy (NCBI): domain Bacteria; kingdom Bacillati; phylum Actinomycetota; class Actinomycetes; order Micrococcales; family Microbacteriaceae; genus Curtobacterium; species Curtobacterium sp. PvP017. The sequence continues at coordinate 18,473 of NZ_JBSSCY010000013.1, read as the reverse complement.
CTGGATCGGCTTCGTGGTGCACTCGGCGTTGATCCTGCTGGCCTGGTACATGGTCCGCAAGAAGTTCCTGTTCTCGGTGATCCCGCGCTGACGCGCTGTGGGTTCAGTGCGGGACGACCGGGTGGTCCTGGTCGTGACCGTCCCACAGGTCGCCGCACTCGACGGGCTCCGCGCCCGACGACGCGAGCCACGGGCCGGCGCCGTGCGCGGGGTCGCGGGACAGCGCGGCGACCAGCGCGGCTCGGTGCTCCGAGCCGACGACCACCGGGTGTCCCGGTACGCCGCGGTGGACCGCGCGGCGGAGGGCCGTCGGGTGGTCGCCGTCGCCGATCACCCGCCGGACGGCCGTCGCGGGGAGGCCGGGCAGGTCGACGAGGGAGACGCACGCCGTCGCCGGACCGGTGACGGCCGCGAGCCCGACGGCGAGCGACGCGCCCGGCCCCGCTGCCCAGTCGTCCGCGACGACGACGGTGACCCCGTCCACTGCGGGCACGAGGGCCCGCGCCCGGTCGGCGGCGGCGCCGAGGACGACGACGACCCGGTCGCAGCCGCCGAGCAGGAGCGCGTCGACGCCGAGGTGCAGCCACGGGGTGCCGTCCGGTTCGGCGACCAGCGCCTTCGGCCGCCCCATCCGCGTCCCCGCACCGGCGGCGAGCAGCACGCCCACCACGTCGGTCACACGAACGCCGGCACCGATGTCCACGCGGCAGGGGCCTCGGCGACGCCGTCGCGCACGACGGTGCCGGAGATCAGGCCGTAGGGCCGGTCGGCGGCGAAGAACACCTCGCCGGGGTTGTCCAGGCCGAACGGTGCGAGGTCGACCAGGAAGTGGTGCTTGTTCGGCATCGAGAACCGCACCTCGGCGATCTCCGGGAACGCCTCGATCGCCGAGCGGCCCATCGCGAACAGGGTCTGCTGCAGCGCCAGGGAGTGCAGCTCGGCGAAGGTCGCGAGCATGCGGTCGAGGACACCGGCGTACACGGCGTCGTAGTCGATGCCCGCCGCCACCGCCTCGGGCGTGTACCGCCAGCGGGCCGTCACCGAGGTCGCGAGGATCCGATCGTCGGTCTCAGCGAGCGTCGTGTACCCGTCACGCGGGAACCCGTGGAACTCGCTGCCCGTCGACTTCAGGACCGTCAGGTCGGTGACCCCGGCGAGCACGTGCACGTCGTCGCCGTCGACCTGCACCACGGCCGTGCGGGTGCCGCGGCCTGCCCGGACGAACGAGTGGTCGTGCTCCCGACCGTCGACGACGATCCGCTCCCACGTGTGCTGCTCGGCGGACAGGGTGGAGCCGTCGTACCAGTCGAAGGCGGTGCTGAAGTGCCGGCCGAGTCGCAGCAGGAACTCCTCCGGCGTCCCCACCCCGTGCTCCTTCGCGAAGGCGTAGACCGTGTTCTTCTGCGTGTCCGTCGCGACGACCTTCGCGTTGTCGCCCTCGGTGTACGAGTCGGCGAGCGCCGCGCCGCGCAACTGCGTCGTGACGGTGAGGTCCTCGATCTCGTGCCGGTCGGTGTCGCGCGTCACCCGGACGAGCCGGACCTCGGCCTTGCCGTACTGGTTCGCACCGAGGCGGACGGTCGTGGTGGTGGGGACTGGCTGGACGTCGGTGATCTCCATGGAGGCGACGATGACATCCGCGTGTTTCGGCGGTGGGTCGAACACGTCACGACCTCCGCCAGCGGCCACGGCCCGGTCGTGACGCAGCCGTCGAACGCCCGTAACCACACGGAAACACCCGTTCCATAGCGTTGCCGCCACGACGCACCCGATCGAGGAGGGCCCCGTGGCGCACACATCCGCACCCCGGCGGTCCTCGGCGTGGAACCGCGGGATGATCGCGCACGGACGACGGTCCGACGGCGCCACCGCCACCCGTTCCCCCATCCCGATCGGACCCTGCAATGGACCTCGTCTCCGTCCGCACCGTGCGGACACCGTCGCACCGCGACGACCTCTCCTTCGGTCCCGGTGAGCACCCCCTCGCCGGCGGCACCTGGCTGTACTCGGAGGAGCAGCGGGGTCTGACCGGGCTCGTCGACCTCACGGCACTGGGGTGGCGCGACACCGAGCGCAGCGCCGGAGGGCTCCGGATCGCCGCGACGTGCACGATCGCGTCGCTGCTGCGTGTGGCGCCCGAGGACGACTGGCGTGCCTGGCCCCTCGTCGACCGGTGCGCCAACGCGTTGCTGGCGTCGTTCAAGGTGTGGAACCAGGCGACGGTCGGCGGCAACGTCGCAGTCGCCCTGCCGGCGGGGGCGATCACCGCGCTGCTCGTGACGCTCGACGCGATCGCGGAGGTCTGGACGCCGGACGGCGGGGAGCGCCGGATCCCGGTGGCGGACCTGGTCACCGGGCCGCGGACGACCGACCTCGCGCCGGGTGAGGTCATCCGGGCGTTCGACGTGCCACGAGCGGCCCTCGTGGCACACACCGGGTTCCGCCGGGTGTCCCTCAGCCCGCACGGCCGGACCGGCGCGCTGGTCACGGCGCGGTGGTCGGCGTCGGGATTCGTCCTCGTCGTGACCGGGGCGACCCCGCGGCCGCTCGTGCTCCGTCACCCAGGGGTCCCGACCGCCGCGGAGGTCGATGCGCGGCTGGCGGCCCACGACGCCTGGTACGACGACCCGCACGGTTCCCCCGACTGGCGGCGCGCGGTGACCCGGCGGTTCGCGGCGGAGCTCGTCGCCGAGGCGCTCGGGACGACGGGCGGTGCGGCATGAGGTTCGAGGTCGACGGCGCGACGGTGGACGCCGAACCGCAGCCCGGTCAGGTCCTCCGCACCCTGCTCCGCGAGCACGGTGTGACGTCCGTGAAGAAGGGCTGCGACGCGGGCGACTGCGGTGCGTGCTCGGTGCTCGTCGACGGTGTGCCGGTCCACTCCTGCATCACGCCGGCGCACCGGATGGCGGGTCGTGCCGTCACCACGGCAGCCGGGCTCGGCACGCCGGAGGACCCGCACCCCGTGCAGCGCGCGTTCGCCGAGGCCCCGGGCTTCCAGTGCGGCTTCTGCACCGCCGGGTACGTCGTCACGGCGTCCACGCTCGACGAGGACGCCCTGGCCGACCGGCACCGTGCGTTGAAGGGCAACCTCTGCCGGTGCACCGGGTACCGGGCGATCGAGGACGCCCTGGACGGGGTCGCGAACACGGCCTGCGCGGCGGCCGGTCAGGCGATCGGCACGTCGGTCGCCGCCCCGGCCGCGATGGCGATCGTGACCGGACGCGAGGAGTACACGCTCGACGTGCGGCGGACGGAGGGGCTGCTGCACCTCGCGGTCCTCGGCAGCCCGCACCCGCACGCCCGCATCGTGTCGATCGACACGACGGAGGCCGAAGCCCTGCCGGGCGTGCACGCCGTCCTCACCCACCACGACGACCCCGGCGTGCTGTTCTCCACGGGTCGGCACGAGTCCCGCCTGGACGACCCGGACGACACCCGGGTGCTCGACCGGGTGCTCCGTTTCCGTGGGCAGCGCGTGGCCGCCGTCGTCGCCGACAGCGTCCGGGTCGCCGAGCAGGCCTGCGCCCTCGTGCGGGTGCGCTACGAGGTGCTGCCGAGCGTGCACGACCCGGACGCGGCCCGTGCCGTCGGCGCTCCGCTCCTGCACGCCGACAAGACGACGGAGGAGCACCGGATCGCCGAGCCGGGCCGCAACGTGGTCGCCGCCCTGCACGGCGAGACGGGCGACGTCGACGGGGCCCTGGCGACGGCCGCGGCCACCGTCGAGGGCACCTGGACGACGGGCCGCGTCTCGCACGCCGCGCTCGAGACCCACGCGACCCGCGGGTCCGTCGACCGGGACGGGCGGCTCGTGCTCCGGACCGCGACCCAGGTCCCGTTCCTGGTGCGGGACGAGATCGCGCACGTGTTCGGCCTCGACCCGAGCCGTGTCCGCGTGGTCGCGAAGCGCGTCGGCGGTGGGTTCGGCGGGAAGCAGGAGTTGCTGACCGAGGACCTGGTCACCCTCGCGGTGCTGCGGACCGGTCGCGCGGTGCAGTACGAGTTCAGCCGGCGTGACGAGTTCACGATCGCCCCGACCCGGCACCCGATGCGCGTGCGGGTCCGGCTCGGTGCCGACGCCGCGGGACACCTGACGGCACTGCACGTCGACCAGACCATGGACACCGGCGCGTACGGCAACCACGGGATCGGGGTCATGTTCCACTCCGTCAGCGAGTCCGTCGCCGTCTACCGGTGCCCGTCGAAGCGCGTGGACGCGGAGTCCGTGTACACGAACAACCTGCCGTCCGGGGCGTTCCGCGGGTACGGGCTCGGCCAGGTCGTGTTCGCGATCGAGTCCGCCATGGACGAGCTCGCCCGGGAGCTCGGCATCGACCCGCTCGACCTGCGGCGGCGGAACGTCGTGGTCCCCGGAGACCCCCTCGTGGTCACGGACCCGGACGAGCAGGACGACCTGCGCTGGGAGGGCAGCTACGGACTCGACCAGTGCATCGACCTGGTGGAGGACGCCCTCCGCGCGCCGGTACCCGAGGTCCCACGCATGGACGGGCCGCCGCTGGACGACTCCGGGGACTGGGCGTTCGGCACCGGGGTCGCCCTCGCGGCGATCGCCACGATGCCGCCGCGCGGGCACCACGCGCACGTGTCGGTCGAGGCCACCGCGGCGGGCCGGTACCGCATCGGCGTCGGCACGGCCGAGTTCGGCAACGGGACCACGACGGTGCACACGCAGCTCGTCGCCACCGCCCTCGGCACCACCACGGACCGGGTCGACGTGCACCAGTCGGACACCGACGCGGCGCGGCACGACACGGGGGCGTTCGGGTCCGCGGGGGTCGTCGTCGCCGGCAAGGCGCTGTACGCCGCGGCACAGGCGCTCCGGGAGGACATGACCGGGCGCGCCCTCGGGATCGTCGCCGCCCGGACGCCCCGGACCGCCTCGGGGCCGCTCGGGCCGGCGGTCTCGGTCGGGCCGGACGGCGTCCGCGTCGGCGAGGAGCTCGTCGGGCACGCCGAGTTGCTCGCCGACGGCCCGCTCGTCGCGCACGGCAGCCACGATGGCACGCCACGGTCGCTTGCGTTCACCGTGCACGGCGCCCGGGTGGCGGTGCACCGGCCGACGGGCGAGGTCCGCGTGCTGCACAGCGTGCAGGCGGTGGACGCCGGCACCGTCCTGAACCCGGAGCAGCTCCGCGGCCAGGTGGAGGGCGGCGCCGCGCAGGCGATCGGCTCGGCGCTGTACGAGGAGGTCGTGCTGGACGAGACCGGTCGGGTGACGACCGACGCGTTCCGGGCGTACCGGGTGCCGAAGATCTCCGACGTGCCCCGCACCGAGGTGCGCTTCGCCGACACGCACGACCCGCTCGGCCCCCTCGGCGCGAAGTCGATGAGCGAGGCGCCGTACAACCCGGTCGCGCCCGCCGTCGCGAACGCGGTGCGCGACGCCGTCGGCGTGCGCCCCCACCGGTTGCCGATGACGCGCGACCGGGTCTGGGCGATGCTCCAGGACGCGACCGACGCCGGGGGTGCGTGATGTTCGAACTGGCACCGCGCCTCCTGGCCGCCCTCGACGCGGGGGACCCCGTGGCCGTCGCGACGGCCGTCGCGATGACGGGCAGCGCGCCGACCGGCGTCGGCTCGTCGATGGCCGTCCTGCCCGGCGGTCAGGTCGTCGGCACGATCTCCGGCGGGTGCGTCGAGGGGGCGCTGTTCGACACGGCGGAACAGGTCCTCGAGACCGGCGAGGCGGTGCTCGAACGCTTCGGGTTCGACGACGACCCGGACGACGTCGACGCGATGTGGGCACCGGCGCTCCGCTGCGGTGGTCGCGTCGAGGTCCTGGTCCGTCGCGTCCGTCCCGACGACGCCGACGTCGTGGACGCGCTCCGGCGCGCGGCGTCCGGGGTGCCGACGTCGCTCGGCCTCTCGCTCGACCCGTCGACGCTCGGCGCGGTCGTGCACGTCCCCGACGGCTGCGGCGGCCGGCTCTTCGTGGAGCGCGCCGACGTCCGGCCGCGGTGCATCGTGGTGGGCGCCGTCGAGTTCGCCGTGGCCCTCACGAACGCGGCCGCGGTGCTCGGCTACGCCGTGACGGTCGTCGACCCGCGGCCGGTGTTCCTGACCGACGAGCGCTTCCCGGCCGCCGACGAACGCATCGTGGGCTGGCCGACGCGTGTGGTCGAGGCGTTGCCGGTGGACGCGACCACCGCCGTCGTGGTGCTCTCGCACGACGACCGGTTCGACGCCGCCGTGGTCGACTCGGCCCTTCGACGTGGTGCCGGGTACGTCGGGGCGATGGGCTCCCGCACGACGAACGCACGCCGGATGGCGGAGCTGCGCGCGCTCGGGACACCGGACACCGACCGGCTGCGGTCCCCGATCGGGCTCGACATCGGTGCGACGACGCCGGCCGAGATGGCGGTCGCGATCATGGCCGAGGTGATCGCGGTCCGGACCGGTGCCGGCGGCGGCGCGCTCGTCGACGGTGCCGGTCCCATCCACCGCCGGGCGGTGTCCACGAGCTGAGCCGGCGGCGCGCGATCCGGTCAGACGACGGCGGGTGTCCGGGCCAACCGCTCGGCCAGTCGCGCCGCGATCTCCCGCTCGTCCGCCGCGACGAGCTCCCCGTCGCGGACCACCACGCGTCCACCCACGACGACGTGTCGGGGCCGCCGCCCGGGAGCGGCCCAGAGCAGTCCCGCGACGGGGTCGGCGACGCCCGCGTCCGCCACCCCGGAGACGTCCCACACGCACAGGTCGCCCGCGCTCCCGTCGCCGAGGTGCCCGAGCTCCGGGCGTCCGAGCCCCGCCGCGGAACCCTCGGTCGCCGCGCCGAGCACCTGCCGCGCCGGCAGCTGTGGCCCGACGAGTGCCGACACCTGCATGGCCAGCCGGGCGTCCGCGAGCAGGTGTCCGGCGTCGTTGCTGCCGCCGCCGCTCGTGCCGAGGCCGACCGGGACCCCCGCCGCGGCGAGCCGTGCGACGGGAGCGATGCCCCACCCCATCGGCACGTCGCACCCGGGGGCGTGCGTGGCGGTGACGCCTGCTGCCGCGAGCCGGGCGATCTCGTCGTCGGTGACGTCGCAGAGGTGCGCGATCGTGACGTCCGGTGCGAGCCACCCCCACTCCTCGAGCAGGTCGAGCGGACGACGGCCGTAGCGATCGAGCGCGATCGCGGTGTCGACCTGTTCGTTGGCCTGGGTCCGCCGGCGGAGTCCGTGCCGCGCCGCCACCTCGCCGAGCGCCCGGAAGGTCGCCTCGCCGTCGGAGTGCACGCCCGCCGGGCCGACGGCGACCTGGAACCCACCGTCCGGGTCCACGCCGCCGACGGCGTCGTCGTGCAGCAGCCGCGACGCGATCGCGTCCGCCGATGCCGCCGCGCGGTCCGGGTCGTCCCGCGCCGAGCCGCGGACGAAGACGAGTCGCCCGCCGAGCCCGCGGACCGCGCCCACGGTGGCCGCGGCGAGCGCGACGGTGTCGTCCGTGGTCGCCTCGGCGGGCCAGTTCAGGTGGTGGTCGGCGATCGTCGTGACGCCGGACAGGAGGCCCTCCGCGGCTCCGGCGGACGCCGCCAGTGCGTACAGCTCGGGATCGTGCCCCACCCGTCCGTACGCCGCGGCCATGGTCGGGAGCCAGTCCGCCATCGGCACGCCGCGGGTCCCGGGCAGGGTGCGGAACGCGGTCTGGAGGAGGTGGTGGTGCGCGTTGACGAGGCCGGCCGTGACGACGCACCCGGATGCGTCGAGGGTGGTGGCGCGGCGGCTGTCGTCGTCGACGACGACGTCGCCCTCCCGTTCGGTCCGGGGGTCGACGAGGACGCGGAGGGCACCGGTGACGGTCAGCATGGTGGTGTTTCTAGCAGTCCCCTGTTTCCGGCCCGTGACCGGGCGGAAACACCCGGGGAACACGCGGACCGTAGGTTCGCCCCATGACGCAGACCCTGATCCGCGCCGGCTGGGTGCTGACCGCAGCACCCGACGGCGCCGCCACGCCCGCCGCGATCCGCGACGGAGCCGTACTCCTCGACGGCGACCGGATCGCCGCCGTCGGCACGTACGCCGACCTCGCCGCGGCCCACCCGGACGCACCGGTCCGCGGCGGTGCGTACGACGTCGTCACGCCCGGCTTCGTGAACACCCACGGCCACTTCAGCGAGGGGCTCATCACCGGGATCGGTTCGCAGTACACGTTGTGGGAGTGGCTCACGGCGTTGATCGGGCGCGTCAACCCGGTGATGACCCGGGACAAGGCCCACGCGGGCACGGTGCTGCAGGGCATCCAGCTGCTCCGCAGCGGGGTGACGACGGCGAACGACATGTTCTGCGCCGACCCGGTGCCGGACGAACCGGCGACGCCCGGTGTGGTGCAGGCGCTCGAGGAACTCGGGCTGCGCGGGGTCGTGTCGTTCGGTTCCGGCGACGTCGACCGCGACTTCGGCGCGACGCCCATCCTGGAGGAGTTCGAGGCCCTGCGCGAGGCCGCTGCCGCCAGCCGGTACAGCACGTTCCGGGTCGGTGTCTCGTCGATCGGGCGGTACACGGACGACACCTGGCAGGAGCACGTCGACTACGCGGTCGCCGGCGGCCACGGCGTGCACGTGCACTTCCACGAGGTGCGCGAGGAGGTCACCGCGGCCCGGCAGCGCACCGGACGGACGGCCATCGGGCACGCCGAGGCGACGGGCATGTTCCAGGTCCCGGTGATCGCCGCACACAGCGTCTGGGTGGACCGCGAGGACCGGGAACGGTACGCGGCCAACGGCGTCGGCGTGGCCCACAACCCGGTCGCGAACGGGATCCTCGCCAGCGGCATCGCCCCGATCGCGGAACTCCGTGCGCTGGGGGTCCCGGTGGGCATCGGGGTCGACGGCCCGGCGTCGAACGACTCCCAGGACTTCCTGCAGGCGATGAAGACGGCCGCGCTGCTCGCCCGGGTGCGGGACCTGCAGGCCACCGCGATGAGCGCCCGCGAGGCCTTCGAGATGGGCACGATCGGCGGTGCCCGTGCCCTGCGCATGGAGGACGAGATCGGCTCGCTGGAGCCGGGCAAGCGCGCGGACCTGGTCGTCCTCGACGGCGACTCCCCGACCCTCGCCAACGTCCACGACCCCTACCAGGCGGTGGTCTTCGTCGCCGGCAGTCGCGAGGTCCGCGACGTCTGGGTGGACGGGGAGCTGAGCGTCGCGGACGGCGACGTCACCCGGGTGGACGTGCGTGAGGCGGTCGAACGGGCGCGTCCGCTCGCTCGGCAGCTCGTGGCCGAAGCGGGGCTGGAGCGCCTGTCCGCGCTCACCGGCGGCACACTCGACGGCACGGAGCGTCCGTAGTCCGTCCGGTCAGAGTTCCAGCACCAGTCGCGGGCAGCCGCGCCGGGCGCGGGACACGCAGACCATCATGGTGCGGTCGTCGGCCTGCTCCTCCGGGCTGAGCACGGTGTCCCGGTGCTCGACCGCGCCCTCGAGCACGGGGGTCTCGCAGGTGCCGCACGTGCCCTCCCGGCAGGACGAGAGCACGAATGCGCCGGCGTCCTCCGCGACCTCGAGCAGGGTCCGGTCGGCGGGGACCGTCACGGTGACGCCGGTGACCGTGAGCTCGACCTCGAAGGCCTCGCCGGGGGCGTCGACGTCCGCGGCGGCCTCGAAGCGCTCGACGCGGACGCTGCCCGCCGGCCAGTGCGCGGCAGCGGCCTCGACCGCGTCCATGAGCCCGCGCGGCCCGCAGCAGTACACGACCGCGTCGCGCGGTGCGGCGAGGAGCGCGTCGACGTCGAGCCGGACGCCCTCGTCGGCCGCGGCCACGACGACCCGGTCGGGGTGCGCCGCGACGAGCTCGTGCACGAACGCCATGCGGTCGCGGGACCGCCCCGCGTAGTGGAGCTCCCACGGGGTTCCGGCGCGTTCGGCGGCGGCGATCATCGACCGGATCGGCGTGATCCCGATGCCCCCGGCGACGAAGACCGCGGGGCGTGCCGGGTCGTGGCCGAAGTGGTTCCGCGGTCCGGCCACCGTGACCTCGTCGCCGACCGCCAGGCCCTCGTGCACGGCGACCGATCCGCCGCGGCCGTCTGGCTCGCGGAGCACGGCGATGCGCCAGTGCCCGTCGACCGTCGTCGTGACGAGCGAGTACTGCCGCTCGGTCCCGGGGGAGACCTCGAGGTCGACGTGCGCTCCGGGTTCCCAGTCCGGCAACGCCGGACCGTCGACCGGGGCCAGGTCGAGTGCGACGACGTCCGTGGCGACCTCGTGGCGGGCGGCGACGCGCACCCGCCGCCGCTCCGGCACGGCGCTCACGCGATCGCTCCGGCGCGCGGGGTCTCCTTGACCACGATCATGTGGAAGCGGGTGCCGTCCGCGCTGCACCACCGGTGGCCGGTGCCGCCGCGGTAGTACGCCGAGTCGCCGGGTCCGAGGTCGAGTGGTTCCCGTCCGCGCAGGTCGAGGTGCACGCGGCCGGCGAGCACGGTGAGGAACTCGTCCTCGTGGTGCTCGAAGTACTCGCCGAGGTCCGTGTTGTCGCCGACCCACTCCAGCGGCTCGAACGCGTGCGGGCCCGCGTGCACGAGCAGCCGGGCCTCGCCGCTCGAGAACGGTCCGCGGGCGCCCTCGCCGGCACGGATCACCTCGGGCAGGCGGACGTCGTGCCCCGGGCGCTCGGGGGCACCGGCGGCGAGCAGTTCGACCTGGGTCGTCCCGAGCGCCGTGGCGATCTTCTCCAGGGACACCATGCTGGCGCGGGAGTGCCCGCGCTCGACCTGGCTGAGGAACGGGTGCGACAGACCGGTCAGCTCGGCGACCTGGACGAGCGTCAGTCGTGCGGCGCGTCGGCGGGCACGGATGTGCGCACCGATCCGCTGGGTCTGATCGTCGACGACGCGGTCGGTCTCGGTGGTGGTGCCGGTGCTCACGCGGACTCCTCTCGTCCTCGGTTGGGCCATCCCGACCGGTCGGACGGAACGCTCGTTCCCGCTCCCGGTGACGTCGGGTCGGGCGTCACACACGGCAACCGCCTCGAAACGAGAGGGAAACACCGCAGCCCTAGCATCGGAGATGTTGATGCGATCAACATTCTCACACACGATCGAGAGGCTCCGGATGGACTCGTCAGTGCCCCGCCCGATCGCCCTCCTGCGCTCCGCGCTGCTGCCGGACGGCCGCTCGGTCGACGTCGCGATCGACGGCGCGACCGTCTCGACCGTGGCACCGGCCGGCACCCTCGCGGCCCCGGCGGAGGAGACGATCGACCTCGGCGGCCGGCTGCTCCTGACCGCACCGGCAGAACCGCACGCCCACCTCGACAAGGCCCTCAGCGCCGACGCCATCCGGCCGCCGCTCGGGGACCTCGGCGCCGCGATCGCCTCGTGGACCGCGCACGCGACGACCATGACCGTCGAGGACATCGCCGACCGTGCCCGGACCGCCGCCCTCACGCTGCTCGCCGCCGGCACCACGGCCGTCCGGAGCCACGTCGACGTGCTCAGCGGCCGGCACAGCGCGGCCGACCGGCCCGCCACCACGGAGCAGGCTCTGCGCGGCGCCCGTGCCCTCGTGCAGGTCCGCGACGAACTCGCCGGCCTGATGGACATCGAGCTCGTCGCCCTCGCCGGCCCGCTCGCCCCCGACGAGCACGTCGAGGCGGTGCTCGACCTCGGCGTGGACCTGGTCGGCGGCGCACCGCACCTCGCCGAGGACCCCCTCGCCGACGTCGACCGACTCCTCGCCATCGCCCGCCGACGGGGCATCGGGGTCGACCTGCACGCCGACGAGAGCCTCGACGGTCCGGTGACCCTCGACCACTACGCCCGGGCGTCCCGCTCGCTGCGGCGGGACCGGCAGTACTCCGCCGGGCACTGCGTCCGGCTCGGCACCCTGGGGCCGGAGCGACTCGCCGAGGTCGTCGCCGACGTGGCCGCAGCCGACCTCGGGGTGATCACGCTCCCGATCACGAACCTGTACCTGCAGGGCTGGCAGCACCCGGTCGCCACGCCGCGGGGACTGACCGCCATCCACGCGCTCCTCGACGCCGGCGTGCGCGTCGCCGCAGGCGCGGACAACGTCCGCGACCCCTTCAACCCGGTCGGCCGGAGCGATGCCTTCGAGACCGCATCGCTGCTCGTCTCCGCCGGCCACGTCACGCCGGACCAGGCGTACGCGATGGTGAGCGACACCGCCCGGAGCGTGATGGGCCTCCCGGCCGCCGGTCCCGTCCCCGGGCGGCGCGCCGACCTGCTCGCCGTGGCCGCGACGAGCGTCACCGACGCCGTCGCGAACGCCCCCGCCGACCGCATCGTCCTGTCCCGCGGGCGACTCGTCGCCCGCACCGAGGTGCGACGGATCGTCGCCGCACCGGCCGCGGCCGCCGTCCCCGCCTGACCCCACTTCCCGCCCGCACCGAGAACCCGAGGTGATCGTGACCACCACCGCCCCGCCACCCGTCGCCACGACGGACACGCTGCTCGACTTCCGCAACGTCGAGATGACCTTCCCGAACGGCACCATCGCCCTGCAGGGCGTCGACCTCACCGTGGACCGTGGTCAGTTCGTCTCGGTCGTCGGCCCGTCCGGCTGCGGCAAGTCCACGCTGCTCCGCATCGCCTCCGGCCTCGAGACGGCGTCGGACGGGTCGGCCGGTGTCGCGGCCGACCGCATCGGCTACGTCTTCCAGGACGCCACGCTCCTGCCCTGGCGCACCGTGCAGGGCAACGTCGAACTGCTCGCCGAGCTCGGACACGTGTCGAAGGCCGAGCGGGCCGCCAAGGCCGCCCACGCCATCGACCTCGTCGGCCTGAACGGCTTCGAGACGAACCTGCCGAAGCAGCTGTCCGGCGGCATGCGGATGCGGGTCTCGCTCGCCCGGTCGCTCACCCTCGACCCGGAGCTCTTCCTGTTCGACGAGCCGTTCGGCGCCCTCGACGAGATCACCCGCGAACGCCTCAACGACGAGCTCCTCCGGCTGTTCGTCGAACAGCAGTTCGCCGGACTCTTCATCACGCACTCCGTGTCCGAGGCCGTGTACCTCTCCACCGAGGTGATCGTGATGTCCGGACGCCCCGGCACCATCGTCGGCCGGTTCGACGTGCCGTTCCCGATGCCCCGCGACCCCGACATCCGCTTCACACCCGAGTTCGCCGAACTGGTCGGCGAGGTCTCGCACGCGCTCCGGGAAGGACACCGCTGATGGTCACCCTGCAGGAGGCCGCCGAGACCCGCGCGGTCCGGGCCGCCGCCCGTCGTGCCGCTCCTCGGGCTCGCCGCGGCATCGCCTGGTGGCAGCCCGTCGTCGTCCTCGCCGTGCTCGTCGGCATCTGGTACGCGGCAGCCGCGTACTACGACCACGTCCGCGGCCTGGCCTTCCTCGTGCCGTACCCGCACCTCGTGGCGAAGGCGATCGTCGCGCCGACCCTGCCGGACGGATCGCCGTCCACGTTCGGCTCCGACCTCTGGTCCGCCCTCGGACGCACCACCGTCGTCTCGCTCACCGGCCTCGGCTTCGCGATCGTGATCGGCGTCGTTTGGGCGATGGCGATGGCGCAGGCGAAGTGGCTCGAGAACTCGCTCTACCCGTACGCCGTGGTGCTGCAGTGCGTGCCGATCCTCGCCCTCGTGCCGCTCATCGGCGCCCTGTTCGGCTACGAGTTCGTCAGCCGCGTGATCGTCACCGTGATGATCGCGCTGTTCCCGATGGTGTCGAACACGCTGTTCGGGCTGCAGTCCGCCGACCGCGCGCAGCGTGAGCTGTTCCAGCTGCAGCGCGCCGGCCGGTTCGCCCAGCTCGTCAAGCTGCAGTTCCCCGCCGCGCTGCCGTCGATCTTCGTCGGCCTGCGCACCTCCGCCGGGCTGAGCGTCATCGGGGCGATCGTCGGCGACCAGTTCTTCCAGCGCGGCAACCCCGGTCTCGGCGTCCTCATCCAGGTGACCGCATCGCGCCTGATGGGCCCCGAGCTGTACGCGACCATCCTGATCGCCTCGCTCTACGGCGTCGCCGTCTTCCTCGTGTTCGGCCTGATCGGCCGGCTGGCCGTCGGCCGCTGGCACGACTTCAGCTGACGCGCCCCGACGAACCACACCACCCCTTCCCACCACACCACCCCTTCCCACCACAGCACCACGAGACCCGCACCACGAACGGAGCCTCCATGCGCACCACCTCCCGCCTCGGCGTCGCCACCGCCGCCCTCGCCGCCACCGCCATCGCCCTCACCGGCTGTGCGGCGGGGTCGTCCGGCAGCACCGGGACGACCGCCGCGACCTCGTCGACCGCCTCCGGGCCGAAGGTCGACCTCTCCGGCACGTGCCCCGCGACCGTCGTCGTCCAGACCGACTGGAACCCCGAGGGCGAGCACGGCCACCTCTACCAGATGCTCGGCCCGGACCCGGTGATCGACTCCTCCGGCAAGACCGTCACCGGCGACCTCTACGCCAACGGCAAGAGCACCGGCGTCAAGCTCGAGATCCGTGCCGGCGGCCCGGCGATCGGGTACACCAAGGTCGCGTCGCAGATGTACCAGGACAAGGACATCACCCTCGGGTACATGTCCACGGACGAGCAGGTGCAGTTCTCCGGCAAGCTGCCCACCACGGCGGTGTTCGCCGAGAACGACCAGTCCCCGATGTCGATCATGTGGGACCCGAAGACGTACCCGGAGGTCGACAGCATCAAGAGTCTCGGCACGGCCCTCGAGAAGGACGGCGGCGTCGTCCGCTACTTCAGCGGTGCCGCGTACATGACCTACCTCGAGCAGTCCGGCATCCTGCCGAAGAAGGTCCTCGACGGCAGCTACGACGGCACCCCGTCGAAGTTCGTGTCCGCGGGCGGCAAGGACGCGCAGCAGGGCTTCGCGACCGCCGAGCCGTACATCTACCAGAACCAGGTCGCGGCCTGGGGCAAGAAGGTCGACTACGCGCTCGTCTCGAGCACGGGATGGAACCCCTACCCCGAGGCGATGTCGGTCCGCACCGGTGACCTGGAGAAGCTCGAGCCGTGCCTGCAGAAGCTCGTGCCGGTCATGCAGCAGGCCGACGTGGACTACCTCAAGTCCCCGGGGGCCACGAACGACCTCATCACGAAGCTCGTGCAGCAGTACAACAACGGCTGGACCTACGACTCGAAGGTCGGCGCGTTCGCCGCGGCGCAGATGGTGCAGCTCGGCCTCGCGAAGGACACCGACGGCTACATCGGGTCGATGGACGAGCAGCGCATGGAGGACTTCATCGCGAAGGCGACGCCCGTCTTCGCCGACACCGGTGACGTCAAGAGCGGCCTGAAGCCCTCCGACCTGTACACGAACGAGTTCCTCGACGAGTCCATCGGTCTGGGTTCCTGACACCGGTCGGCTCCCGTCGAACGGGAGCGGGCCAACAAGCGGACGGGAGGCGCGGTGCCACGCCGCCCCGCGCCTCTCCCCACCGGCACGGCCGGTCCGCCGCTGGCGCGTCGCACCGGAACCGGCGGCGTGGGCCCAGTCCGTCGTCCCCGCACCACCCACCCACCAGGAGTGAGCATGACCACCGTCACCCCCACCTCCGTCGAGGCGCTGCGCGCCGAGCTCGTCGCACTGCTCGGCGAGCGCGGCGTGAGCACCGACGAGCGCACGCGGGCCCGCGCCTCCGTCGACGAGGCCACCATGAGCCCCATCCTCAGCGAGCAGCTGCCCCTCGGCCTCGCCGACCTCGTCGCGTCGCCGGCCAGCGCCGACGACATCGCCGCGACCCTGCAGGCCGCGGTCCGACACGGCGTCCCCGTCACCACCCGCGGGAAGGGCACCGGCAACTACGGCCAGGGCATCCCACTGCACGGCGGCCTGGTCCTCGACACGTCGCGGGCACGCGCCGTCGTCGAGGTCGGCGACGGCTGGATCACCGCCGAGGCCGGCGCGTCCATGGTCGCCCTGGAGCAGGCGGCCGCCGCCACGGGCCAGCAGCTCTGGATGTACCCGTCCACCGCGCAGTCGACCATCGGCGGCTTCCTGTCCGGCGGTTCCGGCGGCACCGGGTCGATCGCGCACGGGTCGAACTGGCAGGGCTTCGTCACGGCGCTCGACGTCGCGCTCCCCGGCGCCGACGAACTGCTGCACGTCGAGGGCGACGAGGCGCAGCCGTTCGTGCACACCTACGGCACCGCGGGCGTCATCGCCCGCGCCACCGTCCGGCTCGAGCCGCTGCAGGAGTGGCGTGCCGTCTACGCGGCGTTCCCCACCTTCGAGGACGCGCTCGTCGCCGTCCGCACGCTGCGCGGACTCGACCCGGTGCCGCGGCTCGTGAGCGCCGACCGCGCCGAGATCGCCGCGACGCTGCCGTCCGACCTGGCCGTCCCCGACGACCGTGCGAGCCTGCGAGCGATCATCGACGACGTCGTGCTCGACGAGGCCAGGGCGCGCATCGAAGCCGCCGGCGGTGAGGTCCTGGACGTCCGCGAGGGCCTGCAGCAGACCACGAAGGTGTCGATGCTGTCGTACAACCACCCGATCTGGTGGCTGAAGCGGAACACGAGCGACACCGAGTACTTCCACGTCGAGGTCGGCGGTGAGGCGCTCATCGACCGGATCGCCGAGGTCGAGGCCGTCTACCCCGGCGGCATGCTCCACATCGAGGCCGCGCACGTCGGACCGATCGGGATGCTCACCGCGCCGTACACCGGGGCCGAGGACGTCTACGCCGGCTACCCGGTGCTCCGCGAACTCGGCGTCCGGGTGCACAGCCCGCACCAGTACTACGTCGACCACGGCGTCGAGGAGCTCGTGGCGCTGAAGCAGCGCACCGATCCCGCGGGCCTGCTCAACCCCGGGCACGTCATCGACCCGTCGCTCGTGGTCAGCGGTGGCTCCACCGCGTCCGCGCAGCCCGTCGTCCCGGGGTTCGGCAAGTGAGCGCCGGGGTCGGCACGGTCCGCTCGCGTCGGCTCGCGGAACTGTCCGGTCCGGCCGTCGCTGCGGGCTTCGGGCCGGACACGATCGTCGTGCAGCCCACCGGAGCCGTCGAGCACCACGGCCCGCACCTGCCGCTCCTGACCGACCACCTGCTCGCCGAGCACATCGGCGGGGCGGCGGTCGAGCAGGCCGCCGCCGAGGGGCTGGACGTCTGGCAGCTCCCGACACTGTCGTTCACGAAGTCCGACGAGCACAGCTGGGCGCCCGGCACGGTGTGGCTCGACAGCGACACGATGTTCGACACCGCCGTGCAGATCGGTCGCGCGGTCGCCCTCACCGGTGCCGGCACCCTGGTGTTCGCCAACGGGCACGGCGGCAACGTCGCCCTGCTGCAGGTCGCCCTGCGTGAGATCCGGAAGCGCTACGGGTTGAAGACCTTCCTCATGCCGACCCTCGCTCGCGTCCCCGGCCCGGACGGCGAGGACGCGGACGAGCTCGGGCTGGGGATCCACGGCGGCGCGGCGGAGACGTCGATGATCCTGCACCTGCGCCCCGACCTGGTCGACATGTCGCTCGCGGAACGCTGGGTGCCGGAGCACATCGCCGGCTTCGAGAAGATCGCGTTCAACGGCGGACCGGTGTCGTTCGGGTGGTTGTCCGACGACTTCGGGACTCCCGGGGTCGTCGGCGACGCCAGCCGGGCGACGGCGTCGTACGGTGCCGTCCTGTGGGAGCACTCCGTCGCCGAGGCCGTGACGTCGCTGCACGAGATCGCACGGTTCGACCCGGCGGTGAGCCGTCCGGCGGTGGCCCGCCCCGCCGACGCTGCGGTCTCGTGACCGTGCCGCGCGGGGCGGGCGTGTCCGACCCGGGCACGCCCGCCCCGGCGTCCGACGGCGTGGACGATGCGCCCGTGCCGACGGACCCGTTGGCCCTCGCGGCGTCGTGGCTCCCCGCCGCGGCCGACGCTCCGGGTCCGACCATGACCCTCTCGACCGTCGGGCTCGACGGCTACCCCGACGCCCGGACGGTCCTGCTCTCCCTGTTCGACGGGGAACGCCTGCACTTCCACACCGACTCGCGGAGCCGGAAGGCAGCCGAACTCGCGGCGGTGCCCCGTGCCGCGGTGACCCTGCACTGGCCGGAGGCCGCCCGCCAGCTCGTCGTGGTCGGCGACGTGGCGCCCGTCTCCGACCAGGAGGCGCGTTCGGCCTACGCGGCCAGGACGCCGTACCTGCAG
The DNA here is from genome assembly GCF_054060195.1 of Curtobacterium sp. PvP017. NCBI lineage: Bacteria > Bacillati > Actinomycetota > Actinomycetes > Micrococcales > Microbacteriaceae > Curtobacterium > Curtobacterium sp. PvP017. The sequence goes on along the minus strand of NZ_JBSSCY010000013.1, from coordinate 409 downwards.
GCCCTCGCGTGGGTCAACGACCACGCGTCCGCCGCGGACACACCGGCTCGGCGCCGCGAGGCCTGGTCGGCGTTCGTCCGCGAACGGGCGGGCACGGACCTCGGGCCGCCGAGCACGTGGGCGGGGTTCGCCCTCACACCGGTGCGGATGGTGTTCTGGCGCGGGGCGACGGACGCGGCGAGCAACCGGCTCGCCTACCACCGGCGCGCAGGCGGGTCGTGGTCGTGGGAGTCCTGGCCGGGGTGACCGCGCGCCGGGCCCGCGCCCTGGTCGTGGGGGAAGGGGGGCGGGGGGGGCCGGGGGGGGGGGGCCCCGGGCCCCCCCCCCCCCCCCGGGGGCGGCCCCCCCCCCCCCCCCCCCCCCCCCCCCGGGGGGGGGGGGCGCGGCGGCCCCCCCCCCGCCCCCCCGG
>NZ_JBSSCY010000012.1:0-74956 GCF_054060195.1 Curtobacterium sp. PvP017 | reverse complement strand
GCCGAACGCGGCACCGCCGAGGACGAGGGCGCCGGTCGTGGCGAGGGTGATGGAGGTCTTCAGGCTCTTGCGCATGGTGATCGATTCCTTTGCTGTGTGGAAGCTGCGTGCCGGCCATGTCTGACCGGAGAGCGCCCTGGGCTTTTGCCCTGTGCAACTCATTCGGCGCACCCTCGCGATCGGTTTGGAACGTCTTTCCTGAGGTTTCCGGGGCCGGGGTTTCGTAGCGTGGGGACATGGCCCCTGCGCACATCTCCACGACCGACCGACTCCGGGCGGTCGACGCCTGGTGGCGAGCCGCCAACTACCTGACGGTCGGGCAGATCTACCTGCTGGACAACCCGCTGCTCGAACGGCCGATCGAGCCCGGCGACATCAAGCCCCGGCTCCTCGGACACTGGGGCACCTCCCCCGCCCTCAACCTCGTGTACGCACACTGCAACGCCCTGATCGCGGAGACCGGGCGCGAGTTCCTGTACATCTGCGGCCCGGGACACGGCGGGCCGGCGATGAACGCGAACGCGTGGCTCGACGGCACCTGGGGCGAGCTGTACGCCGACGACGACCTGCAGCGCTTCTTCCGGCAGTTCTCGTTCCCCGGCGGGATCCCGTCGCACGCGGCACCGGAGACGCCCGGGTCGATCAACGAGGGCGGCGAGCTCGGCTACTCCCTCGCGCACGCGTACGGGGCCGCCCTCGACAACCCCGACCTGGTGGTCGCGTGCGTCGTCGGTGACGGTGAGGCGGAGACCGGACCGCTCGCGGGGTCGTGGCAGGCGCACACCTTCCTCGACCCGGTGTCGGATGGTGCCGTGCTGCCGATCCTCAACCTCAACGGGTGGAAGATCGCGAACCCGACCGTCCTCGCCCGCATCCCCGGCGAGGACCTGACCGCGTACTTCCGCGGCCTCGGCTACGACCCGATCGTGGTCGACTCGCGGCGGGTCGACGACGACCCCTACGCCGTGCACGCCCTGTTCGACGGTGCGCTCCACCGGGCACTCGCCGCCATCGACGACATCCAGGCAGCAGCTCGAGCCCAGGCAGCACGCGCGGCGGCGGGACAGCCCGCGGGTGCCGCCGACCTGCGCCCGCGCTGGCCGATGATCATCCTCCGCACCCCGAAGGGGTGGACCGGGCCGAAGGAGGTCGACGGTCAGCAGGTGGAGGGGACGTTCCGCGCACACCAGGTGCCGCTGTCGAACGTCCGCGAGGACGACGGCCACCGGGCCCAGCTCGAGGAGTGGATGCGGTCCTACCGGCCCGAGGAGCTCTTCGACGAGGACGGGAACCCCCTCGGGATCATGACGACGATCCGTCCCACCGGCGACGAGCGGATGAGCGCGACGCCCCACGCCAACGGCGGGCGCATCCGGACGGCCCTCGACCGTCCCGCGCTCGACGGGTACGGGGTACCGGCCGGTTCGACCGCCTCGGCCACCGGCACGCTCGGACCGTGGCTCGCAGCGCTGATCACGCAGAACGCGTCGACGTTCCGGCTCTTCGGCCCCGACGAGACGATCTCGAACAAGCTCGACGCGGTCTTCGACGTCACCTCGCGGGTGTGGCGGGCGCAGCGCGCGGTCGGCGACGAACACCTCGGGGCTCGCGGACGCGTGACCGAGGTCCTGTCCGAGCACCTGTTGGAAGGCATGCTCGAGGGCTACGTCCTCTCCGGCCGGCACGGGCTCCTGAACACCTACGAGGCGTTCGCCCACATCATCGACTCGATGGTCGGGCAGTACGCCAAGTGGCTCGAGTCCGCGACCGACATCGACTGGCGTGCACCCGTGTCGAACCTGTCGATCCTGCTGTCGTCGCACGTCTGGCGGCAGGACCACAACGGGTTCTCCCACCAGGACCCCGGGTTCCTCGACGTCGTCGCGTCGAAGCAGCAGGACCTGGTCCGGATCAAGCTGCCAGCCGACGCCAACACCCTGCTCGCCGTCGCGGCGCACGCCTTCGAGACGACCGACCGCATCGAGGTGATCGTCGCCGGGAAGCACCCCGAGCCCGTCTTCCTGTCGCTCGAGGACGCCGTCGCCCACGTGGACGCGGGCCTCGGGGTCTGGGACTGGGCCGGCACCGAGCAGGAAGTCGGCCGCGTCGACGTGGTCCTCGCCTGCGCCGGCGACGTCCCCACCGTCGAGGCCGTCGCCGCCGCGGACATCATCCGGAAGCACGCGCCCGAGGTCGGCGTCCGGGTCGTCAACGTCGTCGACCTGCTCGCGCTCGGCGACCCGCGGAAGCACGAGCACCCGATCCCCGACGAGCGGTACGACGAGCTCTTCCTGCCCGGGACCCCGACGGTGTTCGCGTTCCACGGGTACCCGTCGCTCGTGCACCAGCTGACCTACCGCCGCAACGGCCACGACGATCTGCACGTGCACGGGTTCCTGGAGCGGGGCACGACGACGTCGCCGTTCGACATGCTCATGCGGAACGAGATGGACCGCTTCGCGCTGGCGCACGACGCCCTGACCCGGGTGGACGCCGACGCGCACGCCGATCTGCTCGCGACGCTGTCCGCAGCGCGGGACGCAGCGCGCTCCTACGCGTACGACAAGGGCGAGGACCACGAGTCCGTCGACGGGTGGGAGTTCTCGGGGTGGCCGCAGGGCCCGTCCGCCTGATCGTTCCTGCACAGGCCGGGAGGCCCGGATCACCGTCCACAGGACCGGTCACGCCCGCCGCGTGGCCGGTCCTCTGGCGTCAGGGTGGTCCACATGGATGTCGCGTTGACGAGTGCGGTCGTGTCGGTGGTCGGGGCTCTCGTGGCCGTCGGCGCGTTGGTCGTGTCGGTCGTCGACGGGCGCGCTGGGCGGCGAAATACCGAGTTCTTGGGGCACCGGGATCTCTGGTGGCAGCGTTGGTCGTGGGTCGCTGACCGCGCGACCTCGGACGATGCGAGGCAGCGAGGAACGAAGGGACGGACGATGATGTCGACGCTCACCGATGAGGCCTTCAAGCGCTTGCTCGACAACCGAGAGCTGACGACGCCACGGCTGCTTGCGAGCCCCCACTACGCGCCGCTCATGCGCGCGGAAGGCGCTGAAGAGGAACTCGCGCAACTGCGGATCGAATGGCGAGAACGACAGGAGCGCGCCCGCGCGCGGAAGCTCAAGTACGAGGCGTCCTTCGGTGAGAGCTGAACCGATGCCCTGCGAGCCTGCCACGCTGGGACCGTGACCGACCTCGTCATCCCGGCCCCGAGCCTCCCGACCGTCCCCACGACCACGGGCGCACGCTTCCCCGTCCGACGCGTCTTCTGCGTCGGCCGGAACTACGCGGCGCACGCACGCGAGATGGGACACGACCCGGACCGCGAGCCGCCGTTCTTCTTCACCAAACCGGCGGACGCCGTCGTCGTCGACGACGCGGACACCCCGTACCCGCCGCAGACGGCGCAGCTCGAGCACGAGGTCGAACTGGTCGTCGCGATCGGTACCGGTGGCGCGGACATCGCCGCTGCGGATGCCCTCGCTCACGTCTGGGGGTACGCGGTCGGCATCGACCTCACCCGACGCGACCTCCAGGCCGAGGCCAAACGCCTCGGTCGTCCGTGGGACACGGCGAAGGGGTTCGACGCCTCGGCACCGATCGGCGCGATCGTCCCGGCGCAGGGCATCGACCCCAGCGCGGGCAGCATCGAGCTCGTCGTCGACGGCGAACGACGACAGGTCGGTGACCTGGCCGACCAGATCTGGTCCGTCGCGGAGACCATCGCGGCGCTGTCCCGGTCCGTGGCGCTCGCTCCCGGAGACCTGCTCATGACGGGGACGCCCGAGGGGGTCGGTGTCCTGGAGCACGGGCAGCGGGTCGTCGGCACCATCGCCGGCGTCGGCACGGTCCGCACCCGCATCGTCTGACCGGCGTTTCCGTGGTGTGACGGGCCGCTGGGAGGGCTCGCAGGCGCGACGGGTATCCCTGGTGCGACGCCAGGTGGGGATCGCGGCGTCGTACACACGGGGCAGGACCATCGTGACGGGCGTCTGCAGCTGCTCCGGGATGACGGAGGTACGGCCGTGATGGAACACGATCTGCTGGCGACGTCGTGGACGTGGGCGGGCGACGAGACCATCCGTGAGCGCGTCCACGCGGTCGGTGCCGCAGGGTTCGCGGGACTCTCGTTGTCCCTCGACGACCTGCACGAGGTGCGCGCGACGACGGGCTTCGCCGAACTCCGCCGCGTGCTCGACGGCGCGGGCATCGTCTGGGTCCAGCTGGGGCCGCTCGACCGCTGGTGGACGTGCACGAGCCGGACGGACGACGACGACGCCGACCGCGGGGTGGTCCTCGAGGCGGCGGCGGCGCTCCGTGCCTGGCAGGTGATCGCTCGGGCCGACACGTCGTTGCCCGGAGCCTCACCCATCACGATGGCCGACGACTGGACGGTGCTCGCCGACCAGGCCGCCACCGTCGGTGCGCAACTCGTCCTCGAACCCGAGCCGTGGTCGAACCTGCCGACGATCGAACGGGCTGCACGCTTCGTCACAGCGGCCGGCCACCCGAACGGCGGGCTGCTGCTCGACGCGATGCACGCCCTGCGCGGTGGATCCACGTTGGCGTCGATCCGGCAGGGTGTCGCGCCCACGACGCTCGCGGCGGTCGAACTGAGCGACGGGCTCCTGCACACCCCGTCCGGAATGACCCTGTCCGAGGAGGCCCGCGAGGCGCGGTACCTGCCCGGAGCGGGCGCGTGGGACCTGCCGGGGCTCGTGCGGACGGTGCGGGAGCTCGGCTTCGACGAGCCGTGGGGCGTCGAGGTCCGGACGCCCGGCCACCGGGCGATGCCCATCGGGGACGCACTCCGGACGGCCGCGGCGGCGACCCGCGCCGTGCTCGACGCGGCCGACGCGTACGGCGCACCGGCCGCGCCCGCGATGCCCTCGTCGCCGGCGCCGACCTCGGCGGTCGACTTCGAGCCGCCGCACCCCGGCACGCGCGGCGTGACCCAGCCGGGATCGCGCCGCCCGGCCGGACGCCGTGACGCCGACACAGGCACGCCCGCGTAGCCTGCTGGAGCATGAGCGACCAGACAGCACACGACGACGATCTCCTCCGCCGCTCGCAGGAGTCCATCGACGAGGCCAAGGCCGCTGCGGCCGAGGTGTCCGAACCCGGCGAGGACGAGCTCGTCGACGAGGACCTGCCCGTCGCGGACGATGCCGAGCCGACGGACGGACCGGCACCGGCTCCCTGACGTTCAGTCGATCTCGACGACGCGGACCGTGACGTCGGAGGGCGCTGCACCGAGGGAGTGGTGCGCGGCCGCCACGACGGCGTCCCGCACCGACCGGAGGACCGCGATCGTCGGCACGGCCCGGTCGGTCGTGACGACCACACGGACACGTGCTCCGTCCGGCCGGTCCTGGACGAGCACGGCCCCTCCGTCCCGCGGGATCTCGAGCACGGAGCGGACGTCGCGGACGAGCGTGGCGAGTCCGGGTCCGGGCGGCAGCACCGATCGGACTCCTGGCACCGCGAGGACGACCGCGGTGAGTTCACGGGAGACGGCGCGGACGTCGGCGGTCACGGTGTCCCTCCGACCACGACGTCGGCGACGCGGACGACCACGCTGCGGATCCTGAACGGTGCGTGCCCACCGAGCACCGCGGTGACGTGCGCGCGGAGCGCCTCGGCACGGTCCGACACGGATGCCTCGAGCGTGGCCACGACGGTGATGTCGACGTCCACGGCACCGCCGGGGACCCCGACGTCGCCGCTGAAGCGGGTCCGACGGACGACGACGCCGGGGACGTCGTCGCCGAGGGTGCGGACGAGCCCGCGCAGTGCACCCTCGGTGACGACCAGGTGCGCGGCGGGATCGTCGTCGGGGACCGGGATGTCCCGTCCGGCGTGGGCGGTCGTCCGGATGGACGCGAGCACCGAGCTGATCCAGCGCTCGTCGCCGTCGGCCGACGCCTCGGTGTCGAGCAGGTCCCGTGATGCCCGTCGCAGCACCTGCAGCCGCTCGAGGGCGGCGACGGCGTCTGGATCACCCTCGATGTCGGCCCGGACCGGGGTCCGGTCGGCGTCGAGGTAGTCGGAGAGTTCGTCCAGCGTGAAGGCACCGTGACGGTCGTCGACGTCGTCGCTCATCGCCACCCCTCCATCTGTTCGATCACGCGTCGCCGCGCACGGGCGAGCAACCCGCGGACGGTCGGCGCGGACAGCCCGGTCGCCTCGGCGATCTCGGCGTAGGGCGCCCCACCCACCTCGCGCATCACCCAGACGGCGCGCTGTGCATCCGGGAGTGCCTGCACGATACGCGCGAGTTCCCGCACCTGCATCCGGGCGGCGACCACCTCGTCGACGGGCCGTTCGTCCGGCGCGTCGACCATCGCTTCGAGGTCCGCGTGCGGGTGCCGACGGCGGAGCCGGTCGAGCGCCTTGTTCGCTGCGATGCGGAACAGCCAGTTGCGCACCCGCTCCGGGTCCTCGACCCTGTCGATGCGCTGCCAGGCCTGCAGAGCGGCTTCCTGGACGGCGTCGTCGGCCTCCCCGTCGCCGTACCCGAGGATCCGCGCCGCGTAGGCCCGCATGTGGGGTCCGTACCGGCGGATCAACACTCCGAACGCTGCCGTGTCGCCGTCGGCGCTGCGCTCGACGAGCGACGTGTCGGACAACGCCGCGAGGGCTTCGTCGCTGGACAGGAGCAGCTCCTCTGCGCGATCTCGGGTTCTCGTGTGACGAATCGGGCGTTCGTCACGTCCTTAGTACGTGCCTACCAGGTGCGCCTCCGCGCGTCTGGTGCCAGCGCGCCGTGGCCGGCCATCCCTGAAGGGTCGGTCACGGTGCCTCGACGGCGGCCCGTGCGCTCCCTGATCCGGTGCACGGGTCGCCTTCCCCCGCCCCGGTGTCCACTCGCCGACGCGCCTACTCGTCTACTCGTCGGTCTCGTCGGCGAGGAAGTCCGCGTAGGTCACTTCGGTGTCGGTCACCACGGTCCCCGGATCGACCGGGCTCCGTGCGGCACGATCCCCGTTGATCGCGACGCGTTCCTCGGCCGTGAACGGCGGCAGGTACTTGCTCGAGCTCATCCCCAGGCCCTTTCGTCCCGGCGAACGTAACAGTCGGCGGCGGATCAGCGGTCGACCGGGTCGAAACGTCCCCCGCCGGGGCGACGGACGGGGGACGGAATTTCGCCACGGGCGGACCCCATGCGCACGCATCAGCGCGGGCGCCAGCCAGCGCGTGCACCAGCTGGCACGCGGCGGTCGCTCCTCGCGGACGGTTCAGCGCTCGCGCACCACGTCCTCGGGGTCCTTGTCCGGCCGCCAGCCCCGCCAGGACGGCTGCCGCAGGCGCCCGTCGCCGGTCCACTCGGCGAACTCGACCTCGCCCACCCGCTTCGGGGTGACCCACTGCGCGTCCCGTGCGTCGACCCGTGGGACGTCGACGAACGGCGAGGTCTTCCGATCGAGCGGGCGCAACGCTGCGGCGATCTCGTCGAGGTCGCGATCGCGGAACCCCGTGCCGACCTTGCCGATGTACTCGAGACCGTCCGGCCCGGGTACGCCCAGCAGCAGCGAGCCGACCCCGCCCGCACGACGACCGCTGCCCGGCTTCCACCCACCGACCACCACTTCCTGCGTGGCGTGGTGCTTCAACTTCAGCCACGCCTCGGACCGCCTGCCCTCGGCGTACTTCGAGCTGCGCTTCTTCGCGACGACGCCCTCGAGGCCCTGCTCCCGCGACGACGCCATCACGCCGTCCAGGTCGCCCTGCGAGGCCGGCGGCACGTCGATCACCCCGCCGGGCTCCACGACGGTCTCGAGTGCCTGCCGACGAGCGTCGTACGCCAGGCGGGTGAGTTCGTGTCCGTCGGCCTCGAGCACGTCGAAGAGCAGGAACCGCACGGGGGTCGCCTGCTGCGCTGCCCGCACCTCGCGCGCCTTCGTCAGGCCCATCCGGTTCTGCAGGAGCTGGAAGCTCGGGCGGCCCCGGTCGTCGAACGCGACGATCTCGCCGTCGAAGACCCCGTCGACCCCGGCACGGTCGCCGAGTTCCTGGAGCTCCGGGTACTGCTCCGTCAGGTCGTTGTCGTTCCGGCTGCGAAGCGTGACCGAGCCGTCCCGGACGGTGGCGAGTGCACGGACGCCGTCCCACTTCATCTCGAACGCCCAGTCGGCTGGGTCCAGCCGGGGCGCGTCCTTCGCCAGTGTGGCCTGCATGGTCCGTCGGTCCGCCGGCGCGGTGTCCGCACGACTGGCTCCGGTGATGCGCCGCTGCCCGTCGCGGTGTGCGGCGGTCGACCGGGAGGCTCGCCCCGCGTCTGCCGCGCCACCGCCGTCCGCCAGACGGTCGGGTTGCTCCTTCGTGCGGTGGATGAGCCAGTTCTTCTCGTCCCCGGCACCACCCCGCCCGCGGGTGTGCAGGAGCGCCAGTCGGCGAGCGCCGCCGGTCCGGCCGTGCAGGGTGACGATGACCTCTTCGCCCTCGCGCCACTTCTCCAGCTCGTACGTGCCGTCGTCCCAGAGCGTCACCGTGCCGCCGCCGTACTCGTCCTTCGGGATCGTGCCCTCGAACGCGCCGTACTCGAGCGGGTGGTCCTCGGTCTGCACCGCCAGGTGGTTCTTGCCCGGGTCGGTCGGTTCGCCCTTCGGCAGGGCCCAGCTCACGAGCACGCCGTCGTGCTCGAGCCGGAAGTCGTAGTGGTCGCGGGTGGCGTGGTGTTCCTGGATCACGAAGGTCGGGGTGCCGTCCTTCCGGACCGTGGGCGCCCCCTCGGGCACCGGCTCCGGCGTCTTCGAGGCATCACGCTTCGCGCGGTACGCGGCGAGCCGGTCGCGGGCCGGCTGCTCGGCCTCGTTCGCACGTTCGGTCCGGTCGCCGTCCCAGTGCCCGTGGTCGTCGCGTCCGACGGCCAACGAGGCGGACGCGACCGGGTGCAGGTGGTCCCCACGGGCCTCCAGGCGCTCCAACACCTCGTCCAGCGTCAGCTGGGCGAGGCCGCGCTCCTCGAGCTCCTTCCAGGTGCGGGGAGCGGCGACCGTCGGGCGCTCGCGCCCGCGCAACGAGTAGGGCGCGATCGTCGTCTTGTTGCCGTTGTTCTGCGACCAGTCGACGAAGACCTTGCCCGTCCGCTCGGCCCGGCTCATCGACGACAGCACCAGGTCGGGCAGGTCGTGCTCGAGGGCCTTCGCCAGCTCGTGTGCGACGTCGGAGACGTTCGCCGTGGTCGACCGACCGTCGAGGGCGGCGTACAGGTGGATGCCCTTCGAACCGGAGGTCACCGGGTACGGGTCGAGGCCCATGCCGTGCAGGATCTCGCGCGCCGCGACGGCCACCTCGACGCACTCGGGCAGGCCGACTCCCTCGCCGGGGTCCAGGTCGAGCACGAGACGGTCCGGGTTCTGCTGCCCGCCGCGGGGACCGAACCGCCACTGCGGCACGTGCAGCTCGAGTGCGGCCTGCTGCGCCATCCACACGAGGGTCGGCAGGTCGTCCACGATCGGGTACTCGTTGTCGTGCTCGGAGTGGTGGATGGTGTGGTGACGGACCCAGTCCGGGGCGGAGTCCGGCAGGTTCTTCTCGAAGAAGACCTTGCCGTCGACGCCGTTCGCCCACCGCTTCCGGGTGACCGGGCGGTCCTTGACGTGCGGGATCATCCACGGCGCCACGCGCTCGTAGTACTCGATCACCCGCCCCTTGGTCGTGCCGGTCTCGGGGTAGAGGACCTTGTCGGTGTTCGTGAGCGCCAGTCGCCGGTCGCCGACCAGGACGACGGTCTTGCGGGACGCCGGACTCACAGCGCCACCCCGGTCGCTCCCGCCACCGTCAGGGTCGTGCCCGAGGTGTACGACGACTCCGGACCCGCCAGGTACACGTAGGCGCTGCCGAGCTCGACGGGCTGCGCCGGCCGCCCGAACGGGGTGTCCTGGCCGTAGCGCGCGATCTCGTCGCCGGGGTAGCTGATCGGCTGCAGTGGCGTCCACACCGGGCCCGGCACCACGGTGTTCGCCCGGATGCCCTTGGCCGCGAGCTGCCGCGCGAGGCCGTTCGTGTACGTGATGATCGCGGCCTTCGTCGCCGCGTAGTCGATCATGCGGTCCTGCGGCTGGTAGGCGGACACCGAGCTCGTCGTCACGATCGAACTGCCCGGTGCCATGTGCGGGACCGCGGCGCGCACCAACCAGAACAGCGAGTACAGGTTGACCTTCATGGTGCGGTCGAAGTCCTCCGTCGACTGCTCGGTGACGTCCTCGTGCACCAGCTGGTGGCCGGCGACCAGCACCAGGGCGTCCAGCCCGCCGAGGTCGCGCACCGCGGTCCGGACGAGTTCGTCGCAGAAGCCCTCGTCCGTCAGGTCGCCGGGCAGCATCACGGCGTTGCGGCCGAGGTCGGCGATGACGTCACGGACCTCGGTCAGGTCGTCGATCTCCTCGGGCAGGGCGTTCAGTGCGACGTCGGCCCCTTCCTTCGCCATCGCGATCGCCGCCGCGCGACCGATGCCGGAGTCGGCGCCCGTGACGAGCACGCGGTACCCGCGCATCCGCCCCGTGCCGAGGTACGAGACCTCGCCGTGGTCGGGCGGCGGGTCCATGGCACTCGCCAGCCCGGACCCCTGCTGCGTCTGCGCGGGGAAGGGCGGGCGCGGGAACTGCTCACGCGGGTCCTGCTTGTCGAGCTGGCTCATGCGCCCATCGTGCTCGCGTTGGCCGGTCGACGGTCCAGCGAACCGGGATCTGTGGAGAACCCGTCGGCTGCGGGCGCTCCCGTGCGGACACGGGCATCATGTGCGCATGAGGTCGATCTGGAAGGGCTCCATCGCGTTCGGGCTCGTCAACGTGCCCATCAAGGTCTACGCGGCCACCGAGACGCACGACGTGTCCCTGCACCAGGTCCACGACGAGGACAAGGGCCGCATCCGCTACAAGCGCGTCTGCGAGTTCGGGCACGAGGTCGAGTACGCCGACATCCAGCGCGCCTACGACGACGGCGACAAGACCGTGGTGCTCACCGCGGACGACTTCAAGCAGCTCCCCGAGGAGCAGTCGCACGAGGTCGAGGTGCTCGAGTTCGTGCCCGTCGACCAGGTCGACCCGATGATGTTCGAGAAGACGTACTACCTGGAGCCCGACTCGCGCTCGCCGAAGGCCTACGTGCTGCTGCGCGAGACCCTGGCGAAGACCGACCGGCTCGCGATCGTGCAGTTCACGCTCCGTCAGAAGACCCGGCTCGGTGTACTCCGTGTGCACGACGACGTCATCCTGCTGCAGGGACTGCTGTGGGGTGACGAGGTCCGTGCCGCCGACTTCACGGCACTGGACTCGTCGGTGAAGGTCAGCGCGAACGAGCTGAAGATGTCGTCGTCGCTGGTCGAGAGCATGTCGACGGACTTCGACCCGGACCGGTACACCGACTCCTACCAAGAGGAACTGCAGCAGCTCATCGACGCCAAGCTCGACGCCGGTGACGACATCGACACCGAGAAGACGTTCGGCGCGAAGGAGGACGAGGACGACGAGGGCGAGGGCGGTGACGTCCTCGACCTGATGGCCGCCCTGCGTGCGTCCGTGGACAAGAAGCGGACAGGAGGCTCGGGGTCGCGTTCGGCGTCGAGCTCGCGTTCGTCGTCGGGTTCCGACTCCAGCACGTCCGGCTCGACGAAGAAGGCACCGGCTGCGAAGGCGCCGGCGAAGAAGACCGCGCCCGCGAAGGCCACCGAGAAGAAGGCGCCGGCAAAGAAAGCACCCGCGAAGAAGCCCGCGGCCAAGAAGGCGCCCGCCGAGAAGAAGCAGGCGAGCTAGCAGCACGCGACACGAGCCGGTAACACGCGTCCGCGAGACTGGACGCATGACTCCACAAGAGCCAGGGAGCCTGTCCCCATCGGCACGACCCGCCCGCCGCTGGCGCGTCGGTCAGGAACCGGCGACGGGGGCCCCGTCGTCACCCGAGACCGCCGGCCCGCCCGTCACCGTGTCCATCACCCGCCTGGTCGAACCCGACCGCATCCCCGAGGTCACCCACTGGGTGCAGTCCGGGGTGAACCTCGCCAACCGGTACCCGGGCTTCCTCGGCTCCGGGTGGGTCCGGTCGAGGGCGCAGTCCCGCGAGTGGCACATGCTCTACCGCTTCGCCGACCACGACTCCCTGGCCACGTGGGAGAACTCCGACGACCGGCTCCGCTGGCTCGACCTCGGGCGCGACCTGGTCGTGGAGTCCCGCGTCGAGAAGCGCACCGGCATCGAGGGCTGGTTCGACGTCCCGCAGGATGCCCCGGCCTCGAGCGCTCCGCCGCGGTGGAAGCAGGCGGTGAGCATCTGGCTCGGCTTCTTCCCGGTGAACCTCGTCTTCACGATCCTGGTCGGGCTGCTCGTGCCGTCGTTCGCGGGACTCGCAGCGCTGCCGCGGGTGCTCATCACGACACTCGTGCTCACGCCGATCATGACCTTCTGGGTGCTGCCGTTCGTGACGAAGCTGATCCGTCCGTGGCTGCTCGCGCCGCCGCGGTCCGAGCGGGCGACACGGACCTAGCCGACCATCCCGGGCACGTCGCCGCCGTACCCGAGCGCATCCCACGCCACCCGCAGCACGTACGGCCGGGCCTCGGTCGCCGAGGCGTCGTCCTCGTAGGTCAGCGCGAGCATCATGATCGCGCCGAAGGCACCGGACACCCGGGCTCGTCGGTCGAGCGACGCGGCCGCGCGGTCGCCGAGGTCCAGGCCGAAGAGTTCGAGCAGGATCGCGGCCACCGGGACCAGCCGCTCACCGACGTCGTCACCGCGTCGCAGCGTGAACGCGGCGAGGGCGAGCTCCGCCCACCCCGGCCGGGCCAGTGCGAGGTCGGTGATCCCGGCCAGCGCCGCGGCGTCGCGGTCCGGACCGAGCGGCATCTGCCGGACCGCCTCGCGCACCGTGTCGGTCTGCGCGGTGCACTGCGCAAGCGCGGCCTCGACGAGCTGCTCCTTGCTCGTGAACCGGGCGAGGATGCCCGCCTTCGAGTAGCCGGCCTGGTCGGCGACGGCCTGCACGGCGGTGTCCTTGACGCCGCGGCGGGCGATGAGTCCGGCGGTGATGTCGAGGACGTCGGCGGTGATCTCCTCGGCGGAGGGCCGAGCACGGCGCGCGGGGCGGATCACGCGCGCACCGCCGAGGCGCGTGCCGCCCGCCGGCGTCGGGTCCCCGCGACCAGCAGGGTGATCCCGGTGACGAGCTCCCACGCGACGATCGTGTACACGGCAGCACGTTCCCACACGCCGTCGGGGAACACGTCGACCACCGTCGAGGACGAGTCCACCACCAGCATCACCAGGGAGACGAGGCCGACGATCCCGAGCGCGACGCTCGCGATCCGGTAGGCCGCCGGAGCCCGCAGTGCACGCGACCCGATGCCGACGGTGATCGCGACGAGGTTGCCCGTCGTGATCGCTGCCGCGGCACCGAGGACGTGGAACACGATCGTGCCGCCGTCGGTGCTCGTCTGGCTGCCGTGGAACGACCCGACCAGGACCATCCCGATCAGGTGGACGACGGCGAGGACCGCTGTCGTCACGCGCGCTCGGCGTGACGCGGCACGGAACACCACGACGGCGAGCACCGCGGCGACGCCGAACAGGATGCCCTGCCCGATGAACGTCGTGTTCATGAGCACGTGCAGCGGCGAGTCGATCGTCCGGCCCTGGAACGCGCCGACGTCGGGGACACCGAGGTCGGAGATGTAGTTCGTCGCGTAGCTGTAGCCGGGGAACGCCGATGCGGAGACGGCTTCGCCGACGAGCCAGCCGACGCCCGCGACCGTCCAGAGGGCACCGGGGACGAGCGCGCGAGGAGTGTCCGAATTGGTCATGCCCTGACCATAACGGTCACTACTGGGAGTTGCCCAACACCGACAGCTGGTCGAGCCGCTCGAGGATCACGCCCTCGCGGAGCGCCCACGGGCAGATCTCCAGTGCCGACAGGTCGAAGATGTCGAGGCAAGCCTCGGCGACGAGCGCTCCCGGCACCACCTGGTGCGCCCGGCTCGCCGACACCCCTGGGAGCTCCGCCAACTCGGCGACCGACATGGTCAGCAGCGCCGGCAGCTTCGACCGGAGCACGTCTCCGTCGAGCACCCGCGGCACGAGCGGACCGGCGGCCGACGGCGCCGCTCCGCAGATCCGGGCGATCGACCGGAAGGTCTTCGAGGTCGCCACGGCACGGTCCGGACGCCCGGCGCGGAGCAGCTTGCCTGCGTCGCGGGCGATCTCGACCCGGATCTCATGCCGGATGCGACGGACGTCGTCCTCGGTCGGGGTGCCCGCCGCGAAGTACGAGCGGGCGAGCCGGGCCGCACCGATCGGCATCGACCACGCGACGTCCGGCGCTTCGTCGGCTCCCCCGGCGATCTCGAGCGAGCCGCCGCCGATGTCGAACACCGCGAGCCGTCCGGCGGACCATCCGAACCACCGCCGGACGGCGAGGAACGTCAGCCGCGCTTCGTCCCCACCGGACAGGACGGCGAGCTCCACACCGGTCGAGGACTCGACGTGGGCGAGGACCGCGTCGGAGTTCACCGCGTCGCGGACGGCCGAGGTCGCGAAGGCGAGCATGTCCTCGCAGCCGCGTTCCTCGGCGACCCGGACGGCGTCCGCCACGAACCGCGTCAGGGCGTCGACGCCCTGCGGCGTCACCGCGCCGGCCTCGTCCAGGTGCTCGGCCAGCCGCAGCGGTTGCTTGAACGAGGACGCCGGCAGCGGCGCGGCGCCACCGTGGGCGTCCACGACGAGCAGGTGGCCGGTGTTGGACCCGATGTCGAGAACTCCCACGCGCATGGCACAACGCTAGCGGCCGGGCCGGCGATCAACGGCCGGGAGGCCCGTCCTCCGCCCGCAGGAACGCGTCGAGTTCCGCCGTGGTCGGGTACGAGGCCTGCGCGCCCGCCTTGGTCGCGGCGTACGCCCCGACCCCCACCGCGAACCGTGCGGCGTCGACGAGGGAGTCCCCCGCCGCGAGCCGCAGGGCCACCGACCCCATGAAGGCGTCACCGCAGCCCGTGGTGTCCACCGGGTCGACCCGGACGGCGTCGATCGAGACCGGTTCGTCGTCGCCGTCGTGCACGACGCACCCCGAGCCGCCGCGGGTGACGATGGAGCGCGCGACGCCGTGCTGGCCGAGTTCGGCGGCCTCGTGCTCGTTGACGAGCAGGACGTCGGTCAGCTCGAGCAGTTCGGCGGGGACGGCGCCGAAGGGCGACAGGTTCGTGAGCACCGTGACGCCGGCGGCGTGCGCTGCCCGGGCTGCCGCGAGGACGACGTCGATCGACACCTCGAGGCAGAGGCCGAGCACGCCGGCGTCGTCGAAGGCGTCGGTGGGCACGTCGTCCGGCGACAGCGTGCCGTTCGCGCCGGCGGAGATCACGATGGTGTTCTCGCCGGCGCCGTCGACCGTGATGACGGCGGTGCCGGTGGCCACGCCCTCCCGGACGGCGACGTGCGTGGTGTCCGCACCCGCAGCCGCGACGGAGTCGCGGAGCAGTGCACCGTTCCCGTCGTCACCGACCGCACCGATCATGCGGACCGTGCCCCCGAGCCTCCCGGCAGCCACCGCCTGGTTGGCGGACTTGCCACCGGGCAGGATCGCCAGGTCGGACCCGTGCAGGGTCTCACCGGGCTTCGGGAACCGCTCGGTCCGGACCACCAGGTCCGCGTTGAGCGATCCGACGATCACGATGGTCTGGGTCACCGGACGGTCTCCTTCTGCGGTGCGACGGACGTGGTCTCGGCGCTCTCCGGGCGGGGAATGAGGAACGAGATCGCGAGCGCGGCGGTCGTGATCACGGCACCGAGCAGCATGCCACCGGAGTACCCGGCGGTGCCCGCGGACCCGCCGACCCCGAGCGCGATCTGCAGCGCCGGCAGGACGGCGAAGCTGACCCCGGCGCCGAGGTTGAACGCACCGGCGTTCAGGCCGGGCAGGAAGCCGGGGTTCGACTCCGGCGAGAGCACGATGCCGAGGCCGTTGAGGATGATGTTCGCGATGCCGGCGTACGTGATGCCGATCAGGACGGTCGCGGTCACCAGGACCGGCAGCGAGTGCACGCCCACGAGCGCCATCAGGACCGTCGAGACGATGCTGCCGACCAGACCGACGCGCAGCACGGCCCGGTAGCCGATGGTCGGTGCGAGGCGTCCCGCGAACGGACCGACGATCCAGCCGACCAGCGCGTACGGGGTGAGGAACACGAGCGAGGCGAGGTCGGCCTCCATGCCGAAGCCGGCGTCGCCGTTCTGCGCGAGCGACGTGACGAGACCGTTGACGACCGCGAAGACGCCGGTCATGGTCAGGAACGTCGTCGCCAGCAGCGCCCACGTTGCACGACGCTTCAGGAAGCGGGTCTCGACGAGCGGCTCCCGCACCCGGGACTCGACCGCCCAGAAGACCGCGAAGGCGGCGAGTGCGACGACGACGCCACCGATCACCAGTGCCGGGTTCGCGGCACCGAGCTTGCCGGCCTCGTTGAACGCGGTGAGCAGCGCGCCGACGCTCACCACCAGGGGGACGACACCGATCCAGTCCATCCGGGTGCCGGCGGACGGCTTCGACTCGACACCCCACACGGCGACGAGTGCCAGCGCGATGACGGTGACGACGGCGATGACCCAGAAGATCCCTCGGAACCCGAAGTTCGTGGCGATCCAGCCGCCGGCGAGCGCGTCGACACCGGCGATGCCGCCGTTCACGGCGGTGAGCAGGCCGAGCGCGGCGCCGTAGCGCTTCGGGTCGGCGATCTCGTTGCGCAGGACGAGCAGGCAGATCGGGACGACCGGGCCGGTGACGCCCTGGATGATCCGGCCGGCGAACAGCATCGGCACGTTCACCGCGAGCGCGGCGACGATGCTGCCGACGAGCATCACGGCGAGCATGCCGATCAGGACGCGCTTGCGGCCGACGATGTCGGACAGGCGCGGCAGGAACAGCGAGAACAGCGCCGCGAGCGTGAAGTACAGGGTCTGCGACAGCCCGATGGTGGCGTCGTCGGTCTTGAGCTCGCGCGCCATGGTGACCAGCGCGGGGCTGAGCATGCTCGCGTTGAGCTGGAACGCGATGCACGCGGCGAGGAGCGCTGCGGTCAGGGCGCCGATCGACTTCTTCGTCGATGTGGTGGTCATGGTTCTCAGATCTCCGTGGTCGTGGCGGTGGTGGAGGCGGGGTTCGGCACGGCGGTCGCACCGGCTTCGACGGCGTCGGCTGCGTCGCGAGGGGTCCAACCGGTGTCGGGGGTCTCGCCGATGCGTTCGAGGGCGTCGACGACCAGGTCCCAGAAGCGGCCGTGGTCGAGCTCCATCGCGGCGCTCGTGCGGCAGTCCTCCGGCGCGGGCGCACGGAAGTCGGCGACGGTCATGCCGAGCGTCAGGGTGCCCTGGGTCTCGATGTGGATCGGGACCTTCACGGCGCGGACGATGGTCGGGTCGATGACGTACGCGACGGCGCAGGGGTCGTGGACCGGCGGGGCGTCGAAGCCCTGCGCGTCCTTGTAGGTCTGACCGAAGAAGTCGAGCAGCTCGCCGACGAACGCGGCGGGGGCGGTGCCGACGGCGGCGATGCGCGCGGCGACCTCCGGGGTGGCGAGGGCCTGGTGGGTCAGGTCGAGGCCGACCATGACGACGTCCCAGCCGGCGTCGAAGACGATCGAGGCGGCCTCGGGGTCGATGACGATGTTGAACTCGGCCACCGGGCTCCAGTTCCCGACGTGCACGCCGCCGCCCATGAGCACGACCTGCTTGACGCGCTCGACGATGCGGGGTTCCTTGCGGGCGGCGAGGGCGATGTTCGTCAGGCCGCCGGTCGGCACCAGCGTGACCGTGCCGGGCTCGTGCGCCATCACGGTGTCGATGATCAGGTCGACGGCGTGGCGCTCGTCGAGGTCGAACGACGGCTCGGGGAGCATCGGGCCGTCGAGCCCGCTCTCGCCGTGGATGTCAGGCGCGACCTCGATCTGGCGGAGGAGCGGACGGTCGGCGCCCGCGGCGAACGGCACCCCGGTGATGCCGGCGATGCGCGCGACGGCGAGGGCGTTGCGGGTGACCTTCGGCAGGGTCTGGTTGCCGACGACGGTGGTGACGGCCAGGAGCTCGATGTCCGGGTTGCCGTGGGCCAGCAGGATGGCGACGGCGTCGTCGTGGCCGGGGTCGCAGTCGAGGATGATCTTCGCTGGCTGGGCCGCACTGGGCACGCTGGGCGCTCCACTTCTTCGGGGAATCGAGGTGAGTGCTCGACGTGGTGGGGATCCACGGGCCGGCAGAGCGCTGGCGACGCGGCGCGTCAAGCGTTTGACATCGAAACACGTCAAACGCTTGACGTCAAGTTCGGGCACCGCGCTCGCTAGCATCGACGGGTGCCCTCCCCCGCCGTTCCGAGCCGTCGTGTGACCGCCGCCATGGTGGCCGAGCGCGCCGGGACGAGCATCGCCACGGTCTCCCTCGTCGTGAACGGGAAGGACCGCGGCCGGGTGTCCACGCCCATCGCGACGCGGGTGCGCGACGCCGTCGACGAACTCGGCTACGTGGTCGACCACGCTGCCAGCTCCCTGGCGCGCGGCAGCGGTGACCTGGTCGTCCTCATCGCCCCGGACCTGTCGAACCCGTTCTTCGCCGAGGTCATCCGCGGCGTGCGCGACACCATCGGCGACCGGTTCCAGCTCGTGCTGTCGGTCACCGAGCGCGGCGCCCAGCCCCTGGCAGCCGACGTCCGGCGCTTCGAACGCCTCCGGCCCGCGGGCATCCTCGTCGACGCCCCGGCAGCGGGCGAGTCGATGTCGGCGAGCGTGCCCGTGGTCCTCCTCGATGCCCCGGGTGGCACCGAGGCCGTCAACTACGACCTCTCCCCCGGCGTCCACGACCTCGTCGCGCACCTGCACGGACAGGGGCACCGGCGCGTCGGGTACCTGGACGGGACCTCCCGTGCGACGACGTTCGGCGTCCGCCGCGAGCTCTTCGAACAGGAGTGCGCCGCCGCCGGCATCGCCGTGTCCGAGGTCACCGCGCGCGCTGACCTGACGGTGGACGCCGCAGCCTCGGCCACCGAGCACGTCATCGAGGCCTGGCAGGACGACGATGTCACCGCGGTCGTCGCCGCTGCCGACACCCTGGCGTACGGGGTGCTGCGCGTCGCCGGAGCGCTCGGCATCGCGGTCCCCGGAGAGCTCGCGGTCGCCGGCTTCGACGACCTGCCGTCGTCGTCGGTCACGGCCCCCGCGCTCACGAGCGTCGCCCTGCCCGGCGCCGACCTCGGGCGCGCGGCCGCGGAACGCCTGCTCGCGACCCTCGACGGCACCGCGGCGGAGCCGGCAGCGCTCCCCACCCGCCTGGTCCGCCGCGCGAGCACCGGCGCGTAGCACCCGGCGCCCGCGGAGCCCGCCCGTTCACCCCCGCAAGAGCGACAGTGTGCCGCGGATGGTCGGCGGCACACTGTCGCTTTCGCGAGCCGGGTCGAGACTCGGGGCCGGCAGCGGCGGTGCGCGCGACCGCACGACGGACGGGAGGCGCGGTGCCAGCTGGCACCGCGCCTCCCGTCAGCACGCCGTCGTCTCCACAACGCGCCCCGCGATCCGCAGGACGCCGCCGGATCCGGCGGCGTCCCACTCAGTCGGAGGCGTCCCGGCGGGACGCCGGCGTCTCACCACCCGACGACACGGACTCGGACGACACGGACTCCGCCGCGCGGCCCGCGCGCTGCGCGCGCTCGAGCTCGTCGGCCTCGTCGCCGCCGACGGCCTCACCACGGGCGACCATGCCGGCCGTGTCGGAGAGCGTGATCTGCGGCAGGAACAGTGCGAGCAGGAACGCCACCGCGATGAAGGGCAGCAGGTACCAGAACACCGGCGCGAGCGAGTCGGCGTACGCGTTCACGATGCCGTCCTGCACCGCCGGCGGCAGCCCGGCCACGGTCGACGGGTCGATGCTGCCCGCCGACGACGCCGCATCGGTGGCCGAGCCGCCGGCACCGCGGAACACGTCGGTGAGCGACGTCGTGAGCCGGGCCGTGAACAGCGCACCGAAGACGGCGGTGCCGAGGGAGGCGCCGACCTCGCGGAAGTAGTTGTTCGTCGAGGTCGCGGTGCCCACTTGCTCGGCGGGCACGGCGTTCTGCGCGACGAGGACGACCACCTGCATGATCAGCCCGAGCCCGGCGCCGAAGACGAACAGGTACGCGCAGATCAGCCAGATCGGGGTGTCCGCTGCGAGCTGGGTCATCGCGAGCATCGCGATGGCGACCAGGACCGTGCCGATGATCGGGAACATCCGGTAGCGCCCGGTCTTGGTGATCAGGTTGCCGGACGCGATCGAGGTCCCGATCAGACCGACCATCATCGGCAGCATGAGCAGCCCCGACACCGCGGCCGAGGTGCCCGAAGCCATCTGCAGGAACGTCGGGACGAACCCGATCGCGGCGAACATGCCGATGCCGAGCACCAGGCCGATGCCGGTCGCCAGCAGGAACGTGCGGTTCTTGAAGAACGACAGCGGGAGGACCGGGTCCTGCGCGCGCGACTCGACGAGCACGAGGAGCGCGGCCGAGACGACGAGCCCCGCGAACCAGGCCCACGTCTCGGGGGCGTCCCAGCCGTGGTCCTTGCTGCCGCCGAACTCCGAGAAGAACACCAGGCACGTGGTCGCGGCGGACATGAAGAGCACGCCGAGCACGTCGATGCGCTTCGTCGCCTTCTTGTTCGGCAGGGTCAGCGCGAACCACGCCACGAAGAACGCCGCGATGCCGACCGGGATGTTGATGTAGAACGCCCAGTTCCAGGTCAGGTGGTCGACGAAGAAGCCACCGAGCAGCGGGCCGCCGATCGCGGACAGGCCGAAGATCGCACCGAGCGGGCCGAGGTACTTGCCGCGCTGCGAGGCGGGCACGATGTCGGCGATGATCGCCTGCGACAGGATCATCAGACCGCCGCCGCCGAGCCCCTGCATCGCACGGAACACGACGAGCTGCGTGAAGTCACCGGCGAACGCACACCCCGCCGACGCGATGGTGAACAGGGCGATCGCGATGAGGAACAGGTTGCGGCGCCCCAGGACGTCGCCGAACTTGCCGTAGACGGGCATCACGATGGTCGACGCGAGCAGGTACCCGGTCGTCAGCCACGCCTGGTGCGCGACGCCGCCGAGTTCGCCGACGATGGTGGGCATCGCCGTCGAGACGATGGTCTGGTCGAGGCTGGAGAGCAGCATCCCCGCGATGAGCGCGGAGAAGATGATCCAGATCCGACGCTGCGTCAGCAGCAGCGGCCCGTCGGTGCCGGGGCGGGCACGCTTGGTGGTGCCCGGCGCGGTTGCGCTCATGTGGTGTGTTCCCGTTCGGTCGTGGTGACCGCCCTGAGCAGGCGGAGGTTCTCGGTGAGCAGCGCGTCGAACGTCGGCCCGGTGGCCTCGTCGAACCCGTCGTCGAAGTACTCGGTGGCGGTGACCTTGAGCAGCCCGGCGGCGGCCTCGGTGACGAGGCGCGCACGGCGGTCGGCGGGGTCGTCCCACCCGAACCGCCGGCGCAGTGCCACGGTGACCCGGGCGAGCTGAACGTCGGTCGCCGAGAGGAACCGCGCGACGAGCGCCGGCTCCCGCTCGAAGACCCGGCGCACCAGGACCTCGTCCGCCCGGTCGATGCCGACGCGGTGGAACTGGTCGATGGCCAGCGCGACGATCGAGTCGAGCGGGTCGAGTCCGCCGGGCACGATGCCGCCCGCGGCGTACCGGTCGATCGCCTCGACGTCGGCGTGCAACTCGATGCCGAGCACGGCGTCGTCCTTCGATGCGAAGTGGTTGAAGAACGTGCGCCGCGACACCCCGACGCTCTCGCAGAGCTGCTCGATCGTGAAACCGCTCAACCCGTGCTCGACCGTCGCCCGACGCGCCTCGCCGATCATGCGTCGGCGCAGTGCGCGGGTGCGTTCGGTGGTGCTCACCGACACAGAATTGCACTATCTCGACGAGAGTGCAATACGGATCGGTACGCTCAGAGCGCCTTCTCGAAGCAGAACGACCACGGCATGGTCGCCGCGTACGGCGCGTAGACGGGGATCGGGTTCCACCCGGTCTTCTCGTACAGGGCGACCGCGTCGGGCTGCTTGTCACCGGTCTGCAGGATCAGCCGGGGCGCACCGAGCTCACGACCGATGCGCTCGCACTCGTCGAGCAGCGCGGTGGCCGCACCCTGGCCACGGGCCGAGGTCAGCACGATCAGGCGCTTCAGCTCGACCTCGTCACCCAGGCGCCGGATCGCGATGTGCCCGACGGCGTCGCCGGACTCGTCGAGCGCGAGGACCGAGGTGACGACGGTCGACGGGTCGACGGACAGCGCACGGCCCCGCTCGGCCGTGATCGCCGGGTCCTCGTCGCCGTTCGACGAGCCGTAGCGTTCGTGCATCTCGTCGTCCATACGGGCGCGGAGCACCACGCCTCGGGGGTCGTCCCAGGACACGCGTTCGATCGTGATCACGGTCGACGATCCTGTCACGGATGCCAGCCGCGGTGCACGCTCACGCACGCCTGCCCAGCGCGGCGATCGCACCGTCCCCGGCCCGCAGCGCGGCGAGCACGGCAGCGGCGTCGTCGTGGACCTCCGCAGCACCGGCTCCGCGGAGTTCGTCGCCGCCGATGCCGCCGGTCATCACCGCGACGGAGGTCACGCCGACGCGTCCGGCCGACTCGACGTCCCACATCGCGTCGCCGACCATCACGGCGGCGTCGGCACGCACGCCAGCCCGGTCCAGCGCCACCTCGATGATCCCCGGGTCCGGCTTCGCCTGCTCGACGTCCTCGGAGCTCGTCACCGCGGTGAGCCACTCCTCGGCGTCGAGCAGTTCACGCAGCCGCGTCAGCTCGTTCTCCGGCGCACTCGTCGCCAGGACGACGGCGTGCCCCGCCTCGGCGACCGCACGGAGCAGGTCGCGGGCCCCCGGCAGCAGCCGCAGCTGGGGCATGTGCTCGGCGAAGTAGGCGGTGTTGAACTGCTTGACGGTCTCGCGCGTCTCGTCGGAGGCATCCGGCAGCAGCGTCTCGAGCAGCTTCGCCGAGTCCATGCCGATCGCTCGGTGGATGCGCCACGCGTCGACGGACTCGCCCGCTGCGCGGGCAGCGCGCCACCAGGCATCGATGTGGGCGTAGTTCGAGTCGACGAGCGTGCCGTCGATGTCGAAGAGGACTGCGGTCGAGGGAGCATCGGACATCCCTCCATGCTGCCTGGGAGGCACGGATCGCCTCCCAGGAGCACGGTCGGGCCCGTCAGACGGTGACGTGCTCACCCGCCTGGAGGATCGTGGTCGGCACACCGCCGAGACCGTCGGTCCCGAGCATGCGGACGTTCATCTGCTGTCCCGCATCGCTCAGCAGGAGCTCGTGGATCTGGATCGCGCGCTGCGGCGCGACCTCGCGGACGTAGTCGACGGCGGCGGCGGTGTGCGCCCACGGGCCGCTCGTGGGGATGAGCAGCGTGCCGACCGGGACCCCAGGCACGAGGTAGGCGTCGCCCGGGTGGAAGACGGCATCGTTGACCAAGTAGCCGACGTTCGCGATCGTCGGGATGTCGCGGTGGATGACGGCGTGCTCCTCGCCGAAGACCTGCACGGAGAACGGCCCGACCTCGAACGCGTCACCGGCACGGACCGCAGCGACGCGGCCGTCGTGGTCACCCAGCTGCTCGACGATCGCCGCCGGCCCGCGGACCACGAGCGACGGGTTCGCGTCGAGCCCGGCACGGACCGCGTCGACGTCGAAGTGGTCGGCGTGCTCGTGGGTGATGAGGACCGCGGCGGCAGCGCCGGCGAGGTCGGCGGCCTCGGGGGTGAAGGTACCCGGGTCGATGACGAGGGTGGTGCCGTCCTGCTCGAGGACGACGGTGGCGTGGTTGTACTTCGTCAACTCCATGGCGCCAACACTACAACCATGTTGTACTTCCGGTCGGGGATCTCGGTGAGGAAGCGCTCAGTCGGCGCGACGGGCAAGCCGTTCGAAGATGCCGGGCAGGCGTTCGAGGGCCGCCCGTTCCTCGTCGTCGAGCTCCTCGCGGATCGCCGTCGCCAACCAGTCCGCCCGCGCCGTCATGTCCCGGCGGAGGACCTCGCTGCCCGTGTCGGAGATGCGGATGACCGACACGCGCCGGTCGGTGTCCGACGCCGTCCGCTCGACGTACCCGAGGTCCGCGAGCTCCCCGACCGTGCGCGACTGTCCCTGGTGCTTCACCGCACGGCGACGTGCCAGCTCCGCGATCGGCATCGGCCCCTCGCGCTCGAGAAACCCGAGGGTCGTCGCGTGGGCGGTCGGCAGCGAGTCCGCCTCGCGCTTCGCAGCGCGCACGACACGACCGATCGCGTGCCGGAGCTCCACGGCGAGTTCGTCGGTCCGGTCCATGCTCGGAACGCTACCGCGTGGGCGCACAGCGAACCTCCGGTTGAATCGGAGGATGGTCCGCGTCTCCGTCGTCATCCCCGTGCGCGACGACGCCGCACACCTGCGACGCTGTCTCGACGCCCTCGCGGTGCAGACGCTGCTCGCCGACGAGGTGGTCGTGGTCGACAACGGCAGCCGGGACGACAGCGCCGAGGTCGCCCAGGCAGCCGGGGCGGTCGTGCTGACCGAACGCATCCGGGGCATCGCCCGGGCATCGGCGCGCGGCTACGACCGGGCCTCCGGGGACGTCCTCGTCCGACTCGACGCCGACTCCGTGCCGCCGCCGGGGTGGATCGCCGACGCGCTGCAACTGCTGGCCGATCCGGAGGTCGTCGCGGTGACCGGTCCCGGACGCCCGCACGACGGCGGTCCGCTGATCGGTCGGCTGTGGGACGCCGTCTACATGCGGCCGTACTTCGCGCTCATGTGGGCCGCGCTCGGCCGGCCACCGTTGTTCGGCTCTGCGATGGCCATGCGGCGGTCGACCTGGGACGCCATCCGCGGCCGAGCGCACCGCGAGGACCCCGAGGTCCACGACGACGTCGACCTGAGCATGCAGCTCGACCCGGCCTGGCGGGTGGTGGCCGACCCCGTGCTCACGGTGCAGGTGTCCGCGCGACCGTTGTCGGGCCTCCCGTCCGCCCTGCTGCGGACGCGACGCGCCTTCCACACGTTCCGCGTGAACGGGCGACGCGCGAACCCGGTGCGCCGGTGGGCGCGGCGGGTGCGCGCAGCGCTGCGGGTGCGGCGTGGGTGGCGCACCCGCTGACGGGTCACGGAACGGTGACGCTCGCGGACGCCGCCGGCTCCGCCGCCTATGTTCGGAGGCGCGGCGACGTCCGCACGACGAACGAGGGGGAACGATGCGGCGACCAGCGCGCACGACGACATCCGGGATCACGGCGACGCTGACGGCGGCGCTGGCGATCGGACTCGCCCTGTCGGGCTGCGCCCAGAGCGCTCCGGCAGGACCGGGCACGCCGTCCGCGACGACGGCGGAGAGCACGGGCACGCCGAGCGCCAGCCCGAGCAGCACGCCGGAGCCCACATCCACGATCACGCAGATCCCCGGGGTCGACTACGACGGCGGCACGGTGCCGGCGAGCTGCACCGATCTCATCACCCCCGGCAAGTGGGACAAGGCCTTCGCCTCGGCTCCGCTGAACGACCCCTCGGTCGTCGGCGACCCGATCGCGACGCCGAAGAGCGCCTTCACTCCGGTCCTGCAGGCCGACGGCAAGCGTCTGTACTGCGTGTGGCGGGACCCGCAAGCCGACATCACCTTCTTGTCCATCGCGGTCGACGTCGTCGACTCGGCGACGGCGAGCACGGAACTGCAGAAGCTCTCGGCGAAGGGCTACGACTGCGGTACCGAGGCCGAGGGCCTCCAGTGCCAGAAGATCTCCGACAACCCGCAGTACCCGGTGACCGACGGCGACACCTACTTCACGCGGGGCGACATCGGCATCCACATCCAGCAGTCGAACACCGAGACGTCGGGGCTCCTCGACGACGTCATGGACCACGTCTTCACGGCGTAGACCGAGCGGGCCCGCCGCCTGCCGGTCAGCGCGTCGGCCTCGACCGCACGTGCGCTCGTTCGCCCTGCGGCCCGTACAGGCACAGCACCTCGGTGACCGAGTCGGTGACGTTGCCGATCCAGTGCGGGGTGTGCGTGTCGAACTCGGCGACCTCACCCGGCCCGAGGTCGAGGTCGTGCTCGCCGAGCACCAGGCGCAGCCGCCCGGACAGCACGTAGAGCCACTCGTACCCCTCGTGCGTCTTCAGCGAGGGCTCGCCGCCGGGCTCGTTCGGCGGGAAGAGCTGCTTGAACGACCGCACGCCGCCGGTGCGCTTCGTCAGCGGCACGACGACCCGCCCGCCGTGCACCTCGGGCTTCATGTGCACCCGGGGGTCGCCCGTCTGCGGCGCTCCGACCAGGTCGTCGAGCGGAACCTGGTACGCCTGCGCCAGCGGGAGCAGCAGTTCGAGGGTCGGCTTGCGCTGCCCCGACTCGAGTCGCGACAGGGTGCTCACCGACACCCCCGTCTGCTCGGACAGCGCGGCGAGCGTGACGTCGCGGTGGGCACGGAGCGCGCGCAACCGGGGCCCCACCCCGTCGACCACCTGCGCGGTCGTGCGGGGGACGACTGGTTCCTGCGGGCCGTGGGGCATGCTGCCCATGTTGCCACATCAGCAAGGTTCTTTGCCGTCCGTACCGCAGGGGCCGCATGCTCCTTGCATGCGTGATCACTACGACGTCATCGTCATCGGCGGAGCAGCCGCCGGCCTCTCCGCCGCCCTCGTCCTCGGGCGTTCCCGCCGTTCCGTCCTCGTCGTCGACGCGGGCGAGCCCCGCAACGCGCCGTCGGCGGGCGCCCACAACTACCTCGGGCGCGAGGGCATCGCGCCCGCCGAGTTGTCCGCGATCGGTCGCGACGAGGTCGCCGCCTACGGAGTCGAGGTGACGGCCGGGAGGATCGTGGCCGCGTCCGCCACGACGGGTGACGGTACCGACCCGGTCGGCTTCTCGGTCACGCTGGACTCCAGCGCGGCCGTCACCGCCCGCAGGCTCGTCGTCGCCTCCGGCGCCGTGGACGTCCTGCCGCAGGTCCCGGGGCTCGCCGAGCAGTGGGGGCGCGGGGTCGTGCACTGCCCGTTCTGCCACGGGTGGGAGATCCGCGACCAGCGCATCGGCGTGCTCGTGACCACCCCGAACGGCGTGCACCACGCGCTCATGTTCCGGGCACTGAGCGAGCACGTGACCGCGTTCGTCACCGATCCGGCTCTCGTCGACGACACCGCCCTGGCTGGTTTGCGGTCCCGCGGGATCGACGTCGTGGACGACACCGTCACGCAGGTCCGCTCGTCGGACGGCACACTGGCCGGGGTCACGCTCGGCTCCGGCGACGTCGTCGAACTCGATGCACTCGCCGCGGCGAGCACCGCTGAGGCGCGCGTGGACTTCCTGTCCGACCTGGGTCTGGTCGCGGCCGACCAGTTCATGGGCGACTTCCGGTACGCGAGCGCGCTGACGGTCGACCCGGCCGGGCAGACGTCGGTGCGCGGGGTGTACGCCGCCGGCAACGTCGCGAACCCGATGGCGACGGTCGTCGCGTCCGCCGCCGCCGGGGTCCAGGCCGGGGCGGCTGCGCACGGCGACCTGGTGCAGGCCGACCTCGCCGCCGCGCTGGCTGCGGTCCCTCAGTCGACGAGGTAGCCCGCCTGCGCCGCCAGCAGCGGGGCGAGCGTGTACAGCTGGTCGGCACCGATCGTCGCGCCGCGGAACCCCTCGAGGCGCTCGACCCGGTCGAGGTCGGCGCCGCGCAGGTCCACGTGGTCGATCCGGGTGTTCGACCCCTCGGCGTCGCGGATGCTGCTGCCCTCGAACGACACCCGGAGCAGCTTCGCGTCCGCGATGTCGAGCTCGTCGATGACGCAGTCGCGGAACACCACGTCGGTGAGCGTCGATCCGCGCAGGTTCACGAACCCGAACTTCATCCCGACGAACTCGACGCCGCTCAGCCCGGAGTCGTACAGCTCACCCGAACCGATGCGACCGCCGGACACCCGGACCTCGCGCCACGAGCTGCTCGACGCCCGCAGCACCGGGGCGTCGAGCGTGTCGATGACCGAGTCGTGCACCCGCAGCCCGCGGAAGTCGGCGCCGTCGCCCCGCAGCGTGTCGATGACGCACTCCTCGATCTCGAGGTCGGGCAGCCGCTCGCCGGCCAGGTCGAGCACGCCGATGCGCTTGCCCTCGATGCGGTCACCGGTCAGGACGTCGCCGGGAGCCGGGGCCCAGTCCTCGAGGTTCGTCGGTTCGGTCAGGGTGATGCGCGGGGCGTCGGTGCCGGAAGAGCGTGCCATGGACTCAGTCTGGCGCGTGCCGCTGACGTCGTGGTCACGCCGGCGACCGCGTGAGCACGCTGTCGAGCCGGTAGTCCTTCGCCGGGCCCCGGGCCTCCCAGCCCACGGTCCACCGCTGCTCGTCGCCGTCCAGGGAGCCGGTGTACTCGTCCGGTGCGCAGGCGTGAGCCACACTCGCGCCCCAGACCCAGTCGTGGAACACCCGGCCGTCGGCGAAGTGCACGGTCCAGGCGTGGTCATCGCCGCGCCGGACGGTCAGCGTGCGCGACACCGGGGTCGTGCGGCCGTCGAACGTCATCACGCCCGCCTCGTCCCATCGGACCTCGTCCGCGCCGACCGCGGTCAGCGTCGAGGTGCCGGTGACGACGCCCTGCAGGCCGGCACGCCGGTCGTCCACCGTCCGGCGGAGGACCCAGTCCCCCAGCAGGTCCGTCGGCAGCAGCACCGCACCAGGTTAACCGCGCAGGGCCTCGGCTCGCGCGGAGCGGTGCTCGTCGTCGGTGATGACGCCGCGGGCGTGCAGGTCGTCGAGCTCGGCGAGCCGCTGCTCCCGGAGCGTGCGCGGCGCGCCGTTCGAGCGACGGCTCCGGACGACCGCGATCCACACGATGACGACGACGGCGACCACGATGAGCCCCATGGCCACGCTCCACGCGATGTCGTACAGCTGCGGGATGAGGGGGTTGTGCAGCTCCTCGGAGGCGATCATCCGCGCAGCGTAGCGCGATCCGAGCGCCCGGTCCTTCCCAGAACACCAGCGATGGAACGTGGAAACGGGCGTACCTGGTCGAAACTTCCGACCAGGTACGCCCGAAAGCACTCGGTACGCCCGATCCGACCCGGCAGCGCCAGCCCCCGCTACCCCCGCAGCGGGTCCGACGCGGCCACGTGCGCACCGTCCGCGAACCCGGCCACGAGCGCACGCAACGCGTCTTCGGAGGTGTGCCGGGCCTCCCATCCGAGCACCGACCGGGCACGGTCGGTCCGCATGATCGGCACGCCGGCGGCGATGTCGATCCAGCCGGCGTCCGTCGGCTGCAACCGCAGCCGCCACGTGAGCGTCACGATCCCGCGCAGCAGTCCGAGCGGGATCCGGACGGCTCCGAGCATGCCGAAGGCCCGGGCCAACCGCGGCGGGTTGAGCACGGGCGACGCGGCGATGTTGAACGCACCACCGGCCCGCTGGTCGACGGTCCGCCAGTAGGCGTCCGCGACGTCGTCGGCGTGCACCGCCTGGAACACGAACGGGTACGGCAGGGGCAGCACCAGCCACCGGATCCATCGCACGATCGACATCGGCACGAGGTGTCCGAGGAACAGCCCGCGGATCTCAGCGGCGGCGTCCCGCTGGAAGATCAGCCCGGGGCGCAGTCGGGTGACGACGACGGACGGGTGGTCCGCCTCGAAGGCGTCCATCGCCGACTCGTTCGCGGCCTTGTGGATCGAGTACGTCGCCGTGGGGATGCCGTCGGTCGGCCAGCTCTCGTCGACCGGGGTCCGCTTCCCCGCGGCGTCGACGCCGCGGTAGGTCCCGACCGAGGACGCGACGACGACCTGCGGCACCCCTGCTCGCGCCACGGCCGACAGCACGTTCGCGGTACCGGTGACGTTCGTCCGGTACTGCGCGGGGATGTCGTGCGTCGGCTGGAGCGCCCACGCCAGGTGGATCACCGCGTCGGCGCCGGTGAAGATCGCGGTGAGCTGGCCGACGGCGTCCGAGGCCCCGACGTCGACGGCGTGCCAGACCGCGGAACCGTACGGCTCCGCGTGCACGTCCGGCAGCCGTCGGGCGACGCCGACGATCTCGACGCTGCCGTCGTGCCGGCCGTCGTCGGACGGGGGCGCGACTGCGCCGCCCGCCGCACGCGCGGCGGCCCGGGCCTCGGCCAGGCGGCGGAGCACCGCCGTCCCGACGTTGCCGGTCCCGCCGACGACGACGATCCGCATCAGGCAGCGGCCAGGGCGGGGTCGAGCACGACCTTGACGCAGCCGTCCTGCTTCTTCTGGAACACCTCGTACATGTGCGGGGCATCCTCGAGCGACACCCGGTGCGTGGTGAGGTCGAGCGTGCCGAGCGGGTCCGACGGGTCCTGCACGAGCGGCATGATGTCGTCGATCCAGTGCTTCACGTTGCACTGTCCCTCGCGGATGGTGATCTGCTTGTCGAACATCGTCATCATCGGCATCGGGTCGGCCATGCCGCCGTAGACGCCGCTCAGGGACACGGTGCCGCCGCGGCGGACCAGGTCGATCGCGGCGTGCACGGCCGCGAGCCGGTCGATGCCGGCGGTCTCGATCGCCTTCTTCGCCAACGCGTCGGGCAGCAGACCGGCGGCCCGCTGGGCGAAGCCTGCGACGGGGTTGCCGTGTGCCTCCATGCCGACGGCGTCGACGACGCCGTCGGGGCCGCGACCGTCGGTCAGGTCGACGAGCTCCGGCACGGTGTCCTTCGACAGGTCGAAGACCTCGGCACCGTGCTTCGCCCCGAGGTCGCGTCGGACCTGTTCGGGGTCGACGGCGAGCACGCGGTAGCCCAGGTGCTTCCCGATGCGGGCGGCGAACTGACCGACGGGGCCGAGGCCGAGCACCGCGAGTGTGCCGCCCTCCGGCACGTTGGCGTACTGCACGGCCTGCCACGCCGTCGGCAGGATGTCGCTGAGGAACAGCCACCGGTCGTCGGGCGTGCCGTCGTCCGGGATGACGATGGGGCCGTAGTCCGCGTGCGGGACGCGGAGGTACTCGGCCTGGCCGCCGGGGACCTGGCCGTACATCTTCGTGTAGCCGAACAGCGCCGCACCCGATCCGTACTCGGTGACCTGGGTGGTCTCGCACTGCGACTGCAGGCCGTTCTTGCACATCCAGCAGTGGCCGCACGAGATGTTGAAGGGGACGACGACGCGGTCGCCGACCTTCAGGTTCGTGACGGCGCTGCCGACCTCCTCCACGATGCCCATGGGCTCGTGGCCGAGGACGTCGCCCTTGTCGATGTACGGGCCGAGGACCCGGTACAGGTGCAGGTCGGAGCCGCAGATCGCCGTGGACGTGATCCGCACGATCGCGTCGGTCGGTTCCTGGATGGTCGGGTCGGGGACGGTCTCGACGGACACCTTCTCGGTGCCCTGCCAGGTCAGTGCGCGCACGTCGCGTTCCTCTCGTGGTCGCTTCGAGCCGGCCGGGAGGCGCGGCTCGCTTCTGCCTCCTCGGTACGCGCCCGTCCCGTGGTGCGTTCACAGCCCCACGCACGGCCCCGGGCGCGCCGCCGCGTCAGAGGAGGGGATCCGCGAGCACCGCGGCGAGGACGCGTTCGTGCTCCGCGCGGTCGCCGGGCCCGGCACTGCCGGCGAGCATGATGAGCGCCTTCCACAACGCCCAGCCACGAGCCCGCGCCCACGTATCGGCGTCCAGTCCCACCGCCTCGCGGAACACCGGGCGCGCCGCCGGGTCGAGGAACGTCCACGCGAGCACCAGGTCGCAGGCCGGGTCGCCGACCCCGCACGTGCCGAAGTCGATCAGGGCGGTGAGCCGCCCCGCGTCGTCCACGAGGAGGTTGCCCGGCGCCACATCCCCGTGGAACCAGACCCCCGGACGGGCCCACGCGGTGGCGACCGCGTCGGCCCAGACGCGCTCGCAGGCGGCACGGTCGACGTCCGATCCGAGGGAGCCGAGCGCCGCGACGACCTCGGCGCCGTACACGGACGGGTGCTCACCACGGTGGAACGAGTGCGCGCCCGCGGTGGGCCCACCGGTGGCGGGGAGGCTCCGGAGCTGCCGGAGCACCGCACCCACCTCGGCGGCGAAGCGCTCGTGGTCGAGGTCGACCGCACGCGCGGCCACCGTGCCGTCGAGCCACCGCATGACCGACCACGGGAACGGGTACCCATCGCCCGGTTCGCCCAGGCCGACCGGCTCGGGGACCGCGATGTCCAACCGTCGGGCCAGGTACGGCAGGACGTCCTGCTCCTTCTCGACCGCGGGCACGTAGCCGTCGGCGCTCGGCAGCCGGACCGACAGCGCGTCACCGAGTCGGTACGTGCGGTTGTCCCAGCCCTGGTGCTCCACCTCGTGCACGGGCAGCCCGCTCCACTCGGGGAACTGCGCCGCGACGAGTCGTTCCACGAGTGCGACGTCGATCCGGGGCACCTCGGTGTGCATCGCCCCAGGTTAGGCTCCGGGCATGGCCACCGTGTCCGAGTTGCTGACCGCGAACCTCCACGACGTCTTCGGGAACCGAGACGCCACCTCCCGCCGTGCCGCGATCGAGCGGACGTACTCCCCCGATGTCGCCTTCACCGATCCGGAGGGCACCGCCGTCGGCTGGGACGCCCTCGACCAGAAGGCCGGCGAACTGCTCGATCAGGTGCCCGGCGTGTTCCAGTTCGTCGAGGAGGGCCGCCGCTACGCCTCCGAGACGCACGGCGCCCTGGCGTGGGGCTTCGGTCCGGTCGGCGCCCCCGCGGTGCGCGGCATCGACGTGATCGAGGTCCGCGACGGCGTCGTGGTCTCCCTGACCACGTTCTTCGCCGAACCGCTCGAGACCGACTGAACCGCGGGGGTCGGGCCGCCCGCCTGCTCGCCGAGCGAGCGGGGCGGACGCGCACCGGGCCTCCTGGCCGGGTCGTCAGGCGGGTTCTGCCAGGGCGAGCAACGCGTCGCGGGTGACCGCGAGCTCGCGTGCGTCGAGGTAGGGCGGCATCGCGGCTGCGGCCGCGAGCCCCTCGGCCGCGTGCCGGACGACCAACGTGCGGTCCTCGGGCAGGCCGTCGCGCGCGAACATCGTGCGCCAGTCCTCGGCGTCGGCCGCGACGACCGCCTCGACCCCCGGCACCGCCATCAGCCCGGTCCAGTGCGACGTCGGCGAGAAGACCTCCATCGCCCGCTCGCTGCCGCCGGACAGGGTCCGGACGTAGGCGCGGAGGACCTTGCCGGGGCGGTTCTCGGCCAGGTCGACGTGCCGCAGCACCTCGTCCTTGAACGTCGCGAGACCGTGCGCCGCGACGGCGAGGAGCAGCTCGTCCTTCGACGGGAAGTGGTGGAGCAGGCCGCTCTTCGAGACGCCGGCGTCCGCGGCGATCTCGGCGACGCTCACCCGGGTACCGCGTTCGGCGAGCAGGCGCTCGGCGGCCTCGAGGACCGCCTGGCGGGTCCGCTCACGGTCGCGTGTCCCGTCAGCGCTCATGACGACCCTCAGTGCTCATGCGGTCCATCCTGCCGGTTGGGGATGACCCGGAGCGCGACCGCAGCGGCGACGGCGAGCGCGACGGCGGCGCAGATCGACGCGAGCTGCATGCCGCCGGTGAACGCTGCACGTGCGTGGTCGAGCACCGGCGACCCCGGCTGCAGCACCTGGCTCGCCGATGCCAGCGACTCCCGGACCCGGTCCGCGACCCCCGTTGCCAGGCCGTCGCCCGTCAGGTCGAGGTTCGACCGGTAGAACGCGGTCTGCAACGACCCGAGCACCGCGATGCCGAGCGCGACGCCGAGTTCGTACCCGGTCTCCGAGATGGCCGAGGCCGCACCCGCACGCTCCCGGGGTGCCGCGGCGACCACTGCGTCGGTGGCCAGGGTCATCGACACCCCGACGCCCAGGCCGACCACGGCGAGCGCGATCGCGATGCCCCAGTACGTCGGCAGCCCCTCGGCGAACGCGAGGCCGGCCATGCCGACGGCGGCGACCGCCAGGCCGAGGCCGATCGACCGACCGGGTCCGACCCGTCGGGACAGCAGCCCGATGATCGCGATGACCGCGATCGAGGCGAGGGTCGCCGGCAGCTCGGCCGCGCCCGCGAGCAGTGGCGTGAACCCCCGCACCAGCTGCAGGTACTGCGAGAAGAAGAACAGCAGGCCGCTCAGCGCGAAGACCGACAGCGAGTTCGCGACCACGGCGCCCGAGAACGCCGGGATCCGGAACAGCTGCAGGTCGATGAGCGGCGTCGTCAGGCGCTTCTGCCGGCGGACGAACCACCAGCCCGCACCGATGCCGAGGAGCGCCGTCAGGGGCACCGTCCAGTCGAACCCGTGCCCCGCGACGTGCTTCACCGCGTACACGAGCGGCACGATCGCCAGCACCGAGAGCACGGCGGACAGCAGGTCGATCGGGGTGCGCGAACCGCCCTTGGACTCGGGCAGCAGGATCGCGCCGGCGATCACGATCACGATGATGACCGGGATGTTGATGAGGAAGACCGAGCCCCACCAGAAGTGCTCGAGCAGCGCACCGCCGACGAGCGGCCCGGCGGCGGCGCCACCCGTCGCACCCGCCGACCACACCGCGATCGCGGTGGTGCGCTGCCGGGCGTCACGGAAGATCGTGCGCACCAGCGACAGGGTCGACGGCATCAGGGTCGCGCCGGCGATGCCGAGCAGCGCCCGTGCAGCGATGAGCAGTTCGGGCGTCTGTGCGAACGCCGCCGCCGCGGATGCCAGGCCGAACGCGACCGAACCGATGAGCAGCAGGCGCTTCCGGCCGATCCGGTCGGCGACGTTGCCCATCGTGACGAGCAGTCCGGCGAGCGCGAACGAGTAGACGTCGCCGATCCAGAGCACCTGCGTCGCGGTCGGGTCCAGGTCGGCGGTGAGCGACGGCACGGCGAGGGCCAGCACGGTGCCGTCGATCGCGAGCAACACCACCGCGAGGGTGAGGACGCCGAGCGACGCCCACTCCCGGACGGAGGCGCGGTGGATCGGGGTGGTGCTGGTTTCGGTCACCCGGAGACTTTAACCGACCACATGGTCGGTAGAGCCGACTGCACAGTTGGTTGCCAGCGTCGTTGGTGCTCAGCCCCGCAGGCGGTCGCGTGCTGCCGGCGGCAGGTGCTCGGTCGCCGTCTGGCGAGCCGCGGGGGTCAGGAACCTCGCGCTCTTCTCGAGGAACGCCACGAGCGCCGGCTCCGACGCCCGCTTGCCGGTCTCCCGCAACACCCACCCCAGCGCCGACTGCACGGTGTCACTCCGCTCCCGCACCAGGCGTCCGGCGATCCCGAGCGGCACCTCGGCGTCGCCCTGCTTCACGAACGCCAGGGTCGCCACGATCGCGATCCGCCGCACCATCGCCACGTCGGACTTCACGAGCGCGAACAGCGGGCCAGTCGAGCCGCCCACGAGCGGTGCGCCGACGAGCTCCTCGGCTGCCAGGTCGACCAGCGCCGGGTCGTCGAACCGCTCGGCCTTCGCCGCCGACAGGTACTCCTCGGTCAGCTCCGGATCGGGGTGCTCGCGCATCGCCTGCACCAGGAGCAGCACCGCGACGAGCTTCGCCCCGTCGTCCTCGCTCCACAGCAGTGCCGACCGCTCACCGTCGTCGAGCCCCTGGAACTGCCGTGCGACCCGACGCGCCGCCGCGACGCCGCCGTCGGTGCGTGCGAACGCCGCGAGCACGGCTTCCGCATCGGCCGCGCTGCCAGCCCTGGTCCCGCGGCGCGATGTCATCCGGTCAAGGGTATCCGCGCCGCCCCGCCCGCACTTCGTGAGCAGGAATGGTCGGGTGCCCGAAGGCGACCCGACCATTTCTGCTCACGAAGCTGAACGACGCCACCGGCCGCGGATCAGCGGAAGTGCATGTTCTTCAACGGGTCGACGAGCGTGCCGTTGCGCCGCGTCTCGACGTGCACGTGCGGGCCGGTCGACTGCCCGGTGTTGCCGGACTTCGCGATCTCGGTGCCGAGCTTCACGATCTGGCCCTTCTTCACCTCGATCTTGCTGAGGTGGGCGGTGAGCACCGCGGTCATGCCGTAGGTCACGACGATGTAGTTGCCGTACGAGGCGTCGTTCGCCACCGTCTTGGTCACCTCGCCGGTGCCGGAGCCGTACACCGGGGTGCCGACCGGCACGGGCGCGTCGGTGCCCTGGTGGTAGCGCGGGACGTGCCCGGCACCGCGGTCGTCGCCGTACTTGCCGGTGATCCTCGTCCCGTTGACGGGCCATGCCAGTCCGGTGACGGGCCGGCTCGACCAGACGCGGGTGTCCTTCGACCCGTAGAGCACGACGTTGCCGTCGACCTGCACGAGCAGGTTGCCGGAGCCGGCCGTGCCGGTGCGCGAGGTCCAGAGCGCGACCTTCTTGCGCGATGCGTCACGGGTCCAGACGACGAAGTTGCCCTTGGGCTGCAGCTCGGCCCAGGCGCCGGGGTGCCCGCCGGTCCGCGACTGCCAGACGACACGGCCGCTGACCTTCTGCACCAGGTTGCCGTCGGTGCGCATGTTGAGGATGCGCGTGTTCGTGGTGTCGGAGCGCAGCACGGTGCCGCCGAGCAGTGTGTTCCCCGATGGGACCCGGTCCTGGTACGTGGTCCAGTTCACGACGACGGACCTGCCGGCGAGCAGCGCCATGGTGCCGTCCGCGCGGATCTTCAGCGCCGTCGAGTTCGCGGTGCCGGCCGAGGCCCAGCGCGCCAGGCGTTTGCCGTTCTTGGTGATGTCGAGGGCACGGTTCTTGCCGACGACGGCGATCGCGCCGGGCGAACCGGCGGTGTTCGAGGCCCAGAGCACGCGGTTGCCGATGCCGTACTCGACCAGGTTGCCGTCGCCCTGCATGATGAGCTTGAACTGGCCGTTCGGCGACGTCACCTGGTCGCCCGGGTTGATCTTCGTACCGGCGGGTGCCGATCCGACCCACACCGCCGACGCTGCGGCGGGTTCAGCCGTCGCGACGAGGGCACCGGCTGCGAGGGCCAGCACCGTGAGGGCGCCGGCGAAGCGTGGGAGTCGGCGCGCACGTGCGACGGTCGACGGAGTGGTGGTCATGGATCCCCTGACTCGGAACCGACCACGCCACTGCGCGGTCGTTCGGCGCTCGCCCTGTACGAGTCACCGAACGATGTTCGCTTTTCTGCGCGGGGCGCACAACCCCTTGACAGGGGGGTGCGCACGGCGGCTGAGCGGCGGACCCCGGGGAGAGGATGGGTGCATGCCGACGCCGAACCCCGCCTTCGTCCCGCCCACCACGCAGACCTCGCGCCCGGACCTCCAGGGCACGTTCGGCATGGCGGCCGCGACGCACTGGATCGCGACCGCCACCGCGCAGTCGGTGCTCGAGCGCGGGGGCAACGCCTTCGACGCGGCCGTCGCCGGGGCCTTCGTCCTGCACGTGGTCGAGCCGCACCTGAACGGGCCGGGCGGCGACCTGACGGCGGTGTTCGCGACGGCGTCGGACCCGACCCCGGTCGTGCTCGTCGGCCAGGGCCCGGCACCGGCGGGCGCGACGCCCGAGCACTACCGCTCCGAGGGTCTCGACCTCGTCCCCGGCTCCGGCGCGCTCGCCGCCACCGTCCCGGGTGCCGTCGACGCGTGGCTCCTGCTGCTCCGTGACCACGGCACGTGGGAGCTCGCGGACGTCCTCGCGCCGGCGATCGGCTACGCCCGTGAGGGCCACCCGGTCGCAGCCGGGGTGGTCCGGACGATCACCGCCGTGCAGGACCTGTTCCGTGACCACTGGCCCACGTCCGCCACGCAGTGGCTGCCGGGAGGCACGGTGCCGGTCCCCGGGGACCTGGTGCGCAACGAGACGCTGGCCGCAGTGCTCGACCGGCTCGTCGACGCCGGTGACGGCTCCGGCAGTCGGACCGCGCGCATCGACGCCGCACGGAGCGAGTGGGCCGAGGGCTTCGTCGCCGAGGCGATCGACCGCTCCGTGCGGGAGCCGCACCGACACGCGTCGGGCACCGACCACGCCGGGGTCATCCGCGCGTCGGACCTGGCGGCGTTCCGGGCGTCGTACGAGCCCGCGGCGACGGCGGAGTTCCGCGGCTGCACGATCGCGAAGACCGGGCCGTGGGGTCAAGGTCCGGCGCTCCTGCAGACCCTGCGGCTGCTCGAACCGCTCGACGACGCGCTGCTCGACCCGTCGACGTCGGTCGGCGCACACACCATCGTCGAGGCGCAGAAGCTCGCGCTGGCCGACCGTGAGGCGTTCTACGGCGACGGCGACGTCCCGCTCGACGTGCTGCTGTCCGACGCGTACACCGACGAGCGCCGTGCGCTGATCCGCGAACGGGCCTCGGCCGAGCTGCGACCGGGCTCGGTCGCTGGTGTCGAGCACGCGCTGCCGCCGGTCCGGACGTCGTACTCCTCCGGCGACGGCGCTGGTCTCGGCGAACCCACGGTGCAGGTCGCGCGGGACGCCGACCGCGCGCCGGCCGCCCCCGTCGTCCCCGTCGAGGACCGCGGCGAGCCCTTCGTGACCCCGGACGGTGGTACCCGGGGCGACACCTGCCACATCGACGTCGTGGACCGCTGGGGCAACATCGTCAGCGCGACGCCGTCCGGCGGCTGGTTGCAGTCGTCGCCGACGATCCCCGAGCTCGGGTTCTGCCTCGGCACCCGACTGCAGATGACCTGGCTGGAGCCGGGCACGGCGTCGACCCTGCGCCCCGGCGAGCGGCCCCGCACGACGCTGACGCCGACCCTGGTGCTCCGTGACGGCGTGCCCGTGGCGGCGCTCGGTTCACCCGGCGGCGACCAGCAGGACCAGTGGCAGCTGCTGTTCCTGCTGCGCTGGATCGTCGGTGGGTACACCCCGCAGCAGGCGATCGACGCCCCGGCGCTGCACACGACGTCGTTCCCGGGGTCGTTCTGGCCGCGCACGTGGGAGCCGGCCGGGCTCGTGGTCGAGGACCGGCTCGGCGACGACGTCATCGCGGAACTCGAGGCACGCGGTCACGTCGTCACCCGCGCGGGCGACTGGAGCCTCGGCCGTCTGACGTGCGTGACGCGGGACCCGGCGACGGGTGTGCTCGGCGCCGCGGCGAACCCACGCGGTTCGCAGGGCTACGCCGCCGGCCGCTGACCCGCGCTCGTTCCTTCCCAGAACACTCGCGATGGAAAGCGGAATCGGGCGTACCTGGTCAGAACTTCCGACCAGGTACGCCCGATTCGACCAGGTACGCCGCGGGACGTCAGAGCGTCGGGACGACGACCGCGCGGCCCGAGAGCTCGCCGGCCTCGAGCTTCCGGTACGCCTCGAGCGCGTCGGCCAGCGCGTAGCGCTCGACGTCGGGGACGATCTGCCCGGCGCGGTACATCGCGACGACCTCGTGCAGGTCCTCGATCGTGCCCCAGTAGGTGTTCGTGATCGTCGACTCGTACGGCGTCGCGAAGAAGTTCCACTCGGTGGTACCGCCGGCGATCCCGACGACAGTGAACCGGCCACCGACCGCCATCGAGGCCTGCGCGACCTTGATCGTGGGGGTGGCACCGACGAAGTCGAACGCAGCGTCGACGCCACGACCGCCGGTGATCTCGCGGATCGCGGCGGCCTGGTCCGGCCCGCCGGGCACGGTGATCGCGCCACGGGCGGCGGCGCGGTCCATGGCGTCCTGCTTCATGTCCGTGGCGATGACCGTGGCGCCGGTGAGCGCGGTGAGGATCTGCACGGCGATCTGCCCGAGACCGCCGAGGCCGACGACGAGCGCGAAGCGACCGCCACCCGCCAGGTTCGGCAGGGAGTTCTTGATCGCGTGGTACGGCGTGAGCGCGGCGTCGCTGAGCGGTGCGGCGGCGACCGGGTCGGCGTCGCCGAGCGGCACGAGGTTGCGGGCGGGGACGCTGACGTACTCCGCCATGCCGCCGTCCCGCCCGAGACCGATGCCCATGTACGGGTTCGTCGCGGCGTTCTCGCAGTAGGTGTCCTGCCCCTTCGAGCAGTACGAGCAGTGCCCGCAGCCGACCGGCCCGTAGACCAGGTAGGCGTCACCCTCGGTGAACCCGGTCACCCCGTCGCCGACGGCCTCGACCCAGCCGGAGTTCTCGTGCCCGAGGACGAACGACGGCGACTGCGCGCCCGGCTGCCCCTCCTGGAACTCGCGGTACACGGCGACGTCCGAGTGGCACGCACCGGCACCGGCAACCTTGAGGAGCACCTCCCCCGGACCCGGCGTGGGCTTGGGGACGTCCGTGAGGGACGGGAAGGTCTGGTACTGCTCGAACACGACGGCGCGCATGGGTTCTCCTTGATGTGGACGGCGGGTCGACGGGGATCCGTCGGGCGTCAGGAGGGGTGCGGCGTCGCGGCGGATCGAACGATCCGGTCAGCAATCCTACACCTGTTGCTCTGCGCAACGGATGTTGCCGAGGACACCAAGGACGCGCGGACCACCGGCGAACCCTGCGTCTTCACCGTGAGCCGGTTGCGAGAACGAGCGTTCTCCGCTTGACTCGGCTGCGACGGTCCCGTCCGGGACCGATCCCCCACACGAAAGGAGCGGCCATGCCCACGCGCACCGCACGCACCGCCTGGAACGGCGGTCTCAACGACGGTTCCGGTCAGGTCGAGCTCTCCAGCTCGAAGGTCGGCACCTACGACGTCTCGTTCCCGAAGCGCGCCGCTGACGAGGCCGGTGGCAGCACCAGCCCCGAGGAGCTCATCGCAGCCGCACACTCGGCCTGCTACGCCATGCAGTTCTCCGCCGTCCTCGGCGAGGCCGGCGGCACGGTCGAGGCCCTCGACGTCAAGGCCGACGTCTCGCTCGGCCCGGACTCCGCCGGCGGCTTCAAGCTCACCGGCATCGCCCTGACCGTGCACGGCGAGGTCACCGGCATCGACGAGGCGACCTTCCTGAAGGCCGCCGAGGACGCCAAGGCCACGTGCCCCGTCAGCAAGGCACTCACCGGCGTCGACATCACGCTCGACGCGACGTTCGAGCAGTAGGCGAGCGACGCAGGCGACGTCACCACGTGACGGACGGGAGGCCCGGTGCCAGCTGGCACCGGGCCTCCCGTCCGCTCTGGTCGCGTCCAGATCTCGACTGGCACCATGGCGGGATGGCCGAGCAGCACCCCCCGGGCCCGCACAAGCCGGGCCGCCCACCCCGGCCACGTCGCCGCAGTCTCGCGCAGCACGACCTGCGCGATGCGCGGGCCCGCCTGCGCGGGACGATCTACGAGCACGTGGAGCCCGACGCGAAGGGGCGCGACCAGTACACGGCGACGCAGATCGTCGACTTCTGCCTCGACCTGGCCGAGGTGATGCTCGCCTCCGGCGCCGACACCCGCAGCGTCGAGACCGCCGTCGTCGCGGTGTCGACGAAGTGGAACCTGGCGCCGCTCGACCTCGACTTCTCCGGCAGTTCGGTGACGATCCAGTACGCGCCGGCCGACATCCCGCCGCTCGTGAAGGTCCGGACAGTGAGTTCCGACGGCTCCGACCTGGACCGGTTGGCGCGCGCGAACCAGATCGTCGACGACCTGGTCCACGACGAGCGCGACATGACCTCGGCCGTGAGCGCCCTCGTCGCGGTGCTGCGGATGCCGCCGCGCTGGCCGACCTGGCTCGCCGACGTGGGGCTCTCGATCCTGGGGACCTCGATCGCGATGCAGGCCGGTGGCGGGTGGCGAGCGGGCATCGGGGCGTTCGTGCTGATGTTCGGGATCATCCTGTCCGGGCGCTGGCTGACCGGTCGTGGCTACCCGCAGTTCTTCGTGTCCGGGGCCCAGGGGGCGGTCGCGTCCGTGATCGGCACCCTGGCGATCGGCGCGGGCGTCCTGCACCCGGCGGGGGCCGCCACCATGGTCGCCGCGCTGGTGGTGCTGCTCCTGCCGCACGTCTCGCTCGTGACCTGGGCCCAGGACGCGATCTCCGGCTTCCGGGCGATGGCGGTCGCCCGTGCCTTCTACATCGGGCTGGTCATCGCCGCGATCGTGGTGGGGGTGCCGGCGGGGATCGCGATGACGAAGTGGCTGCACCTCGAGGTCGACCCGTCCGGCATCGTCACCCAGGCGCTGCCGCTGTGGGCCTCGCTCTCGCTCACCGTGGTGTCGGCCGGGGCGAACTGCTTCGTGCAGCAGGCCAGTGCGCGGGTGATCCCCGTCGCCGTGGTGTTCTCGGTGGCCGCCGGTGCCTCGCTGTGGGGCCTGCGGCAGTTGGGGCTGCCGCTGCTCGGCGCGACGTTCCTGGCCGCCGTCCTGCTGGGCGTGCTCTCGACCTACGCG
The DNA here is from genome assembly GCF_054060195.1 of Curtobacterium sp. PvP017. Lineage (NCBI taxonomy): Bacteria > Bacillati > Actinomycetota > Actinomycetes > Micrococcales > Microbacteriaceae > Curtobacterium > Curtobacterium sp. PvP017. The sequence goes on along the minus strand of NZ_JBSSCY010000012.1, from coordinate 32,793 downwards.
GCGGCACGGATGCGGACCGCGGTCGCGGCGATCGCGGTGCCGGCGTTCTGCGGGGCGCTGCTGCCCGGTGTCGCGGTGTCGAACGCGCTGCTGAACTTCATGTCGGGGTCGTCGAGCGCGGCCCTCGACTTCGTGGCGGCGGTCTCCGTGGCGCTCGGGATCGGCGCCGGGCTCGTGCTCGGCGGCCTGTTCGCGACACCGGGCGCGCGCCGGGCGCTCCGTCGGACCCGCCGGGTCGTCGTGCACTCGGTCCACAACGACACGACGGCGCTCCGGGTCATCCGCGACACCGGGTACGACCCCGGCGACGGCTCGGTGCCGCGCGGGTCGCGATCGGCGTCCGACGGGCGCTGACGGTCCGGGGTCAGATGTCCCAGCTGCCGTCGTCGCCGTCGCTCCATGTCGCGTGCCGGCGTGCGGCGTGCGGTTCGTAGCGTTCCATCCAGCCGCGCTCGAGGCGGGCCACCGCACGGTCGAACGCCGCGACGAGGTCGAGGTCGGAACGGAGCAGGGCCTGCAGCTGCAGCCCCTCGTACAGCGCGATGAGCTGTTCGGCGCCGCGACGGGGTTCCATCGTGTGCGGTGCGCGACCGACCGCGATGTCGCGCTCGAGGCCGCGCTTCACCTGGGCGTAGAAGAGCTGGTACCGCGACCGCAGGTACGTCGCCATCGGGTGCTCGGGGTTGCCCGCGACGGACAGCAGCGCGACCAGCAGGCGCATGAGCGCGGGGTCCTCGGCGTTCGACGCGACGATCGCGCGCAGGAGCTCGACGGTCGAGCCGTCGCCGACCTCGCGGGTGACCTCGTCCATCCGGCCGCCGTTCCAGCGGTCGACGGCGGCGAGCACCAGGCCGTCCCAGGACGGGAAGTGCTGCTCGAGCTCCTCGACGGAGATGCCCATCCGTTCGGCGACCTGCACGGCGCGTGCTTCGTGGAAGGGGACGTCGCGGAGCAGGTCGACGGTGGCCCCCACGATCGTGATCCGGAGGTGCAGGGTCGCCGCCGCGGCCGCTGCGGCCTGCGTGTCGGCGCTGGTGTGTTCGAGCATCGTGCCCTCCGTCGTTCCACGGACGTCCTGTCCGGGGTCGCCCCGACGCCGGGGCACGTCCATCCAAACGCAGAACGGGGGACAACAGAATCCCCGGTACGGGTGTCGGCACATGGGGGGACACGGGAGCGATGCCCAGCGGGTTCGCACGGATCCGTGTGACCATGCCGGGCATGACCCCGAACGACCCCACCGCACAGGGACTCGCGACGATGGCCTCGGCCGGCTTCGAGTTCGGCGGCGACCCGGAGCAGGTCGCGCACGACGTCCGCGCGATGTGGGAGCAGCTCGGCCGCCCCGCCGGCGCGTTCGACGCCGCGGCACGGGCCATCGCGGTGCTGCCGCAACGCCCCGAGGTCCCGATCGTCGACCAGGCACGCCGACGCGCGTTCGAGCACGCGATCGGCATCAACCCGGTCGAGGTCGAACTCGCCGCCGCGCTCTCCGCGCGGGAGCTCCTCGAGCGGATGGCGCGCGCCGTCACCTGCTGACGCGTGCCCGCGCGGTCGGCCCGTACGCAAGGAACCAGGTTCCGGACACCACACCACGCGATCACACGGTGCTGTGTCCGGAACCTGGTTCCGTCGGACTCGTCGGACTCGTCGGACTCGTCGAACTCGTCGGCTCGTCGGCTCGTCGGCGACGCGTTACGGCGTCGGCATCCCGCCGTCGACGTGCAGCGTCTCACCCACGACGTAGGACGACTCACCGCTCGCCAGGAACACGTAGGCCGGCGCGAGCTCGGCGGGCTGCCCCCAGCGGCCGAGGTAGGTCTGCTCGCCCGCGGACGGCAGCGCCTCGGGCGGCTGGCCACCGGCCGGCTGCAGCGGGGTCCAGATCGGCCCCGGTGCGACGGCGTTGACGCGGATGCCCTTCGGCGCGAGCTGCGCCGCCAGGCCCTTCGCCAGGTTGTTCACGGTCGCCTTCGTGGCCGCGTAGTGCACGAGGTGCGGCGACGGTGCGTAGGCCTGGATCGACGTCGTGTTGATGATCGCGGAGCCCGGCTGCAGGTGCGGCACGGCGGCCTTCGTGATCCGGAAGGTCGCGTAGGCGTTCGTCTTGAAGGTCTCGTCGAATTCTTCGTCGGAGATCTTCGTGATGTCGTCGACGTTCTGCTGCTTGCCCGCGTTGTTCACGAGGATGTCGATCCCGCCGAGCTGCGCCACGGTGTCGGCGACGATCTGCTCGCACACCGCGAGGGACGTGATGTCGCCGGGCAGTGCGACCGCCTTGCGGCCGGCGGCCTCGATGAGCGCGACGATGCGGTCGGCATCCTCCTGCTCCTCGGGCAGGTACGAGATCGCGACGTCGGCGCCCTCGCGTGCGTAGGCGATGGCGACTGCTGCGCCGATGCCGGAGTCGCCACCGGTGACGAGTGCCTTGCGGCCCGCGAGTCGGCCGGAGCCGCGGTAGGTGTCCTCGCCGTGGTCGGCGGGGACGTTCTCCGCCATCTCGGCGTCGGTGCCGGCACCCTCGAGGTACTGCTCGTCCGGCTTCTTGTCGGCGTACATCTTCGTCGGGTCCTGCATGGAGTACTGGTCGAGCGCTGCCTGGTCGAGCCCTGCCTGGTCGTTCTGCTGGTCCGTCATGCCGCCGACGGTACGCAGGGGCGCACCACGGGCCGTCCAGGAGGCTGTCCCCCGGGCGCGCGGACCGGCTGACGTCCGCCGGCCCCACCGGTCCAGGGCCGCACCTGCGTCTTCCTCGATTGTCACGGTCCGGTGACGGCCAGGACCCGATTCGGTAACACCTGTCGTTCTGGACGGGTCGGGGTCGTACCGTCGAACAGTGACTCCTCGGACCCTGCTGGCGCTCGGCGCTGCCGTGCTCGCCTTCTCGGCCGGCGCGCTCGCGTTCGACGGCACCACCGGGATCGGTGCCGACGCGGCCGTGGCCGCCGAGACCTCACACGACGCCGCTCCGGTGCACGTGTCGAACGCGAAGCTCCGTCGGGTCGACTCGATCGAGCTCGACGCCGAGTCCCTGGTGCTCCGCAACGGCGGGAAGACCGTCGTCGAGTCGTCGATGCGCGACTCCCGGTTGACCGTGAGCCTGCTCGACCGTCTGCTCGGCACCCCGACTCGCACGCAGACCGCTGAAGGCGTCGGCGGCGCGTGCTTCCCTGCCGGCACCACGTCCACGTGGGGCGGTGCGATCCGGGTCGCGGCCCTGACCACCGAGGCGCGCGCGGGCAATGCCGTCGAGATCCGCGTCCTGCGCGACCAGGTCCGCAGCCGACTCGGTGCACGGATCGAGCTGACCGGCCCCGGCGGCGTGCAGGTCGGCGACGACATCGCGGACGAGATCGCCGACGCTCCCCGCTCCGAGCGGGTGTCCTACGGTTCGGACGACTCCCGCGCGTGGCAGCTGCTGCTGCGCGAGGGCTGGGCCGACGACACCTCCGGCGACGACCACCCGGCCGACTCCGCCGGCACCAACGGGGTCTCGGCGCTGACGGACGAGACCACGGTCACGGTGCTCGGATCCCCGATGCCCGTGCACGCGCAGCGGAGCTGCTGACTCACACGCGGATCGTCGCGATCACCGGGAAGTGATCGCTGGCGAACCACGTCTCCGGACCGTCGTGGTCGATGACGACACGATCGACGCCGGAGACGCCGCGGGTCAGCACCCAGTCGATGCGCTCCGCGGTGTCGACCGGTGGCTGCCAGTCGTTGAACGTCGCGGTCCGGTCCTCCGGGTCACCGGCGAGCAGCCAGGTGTCGTCGAACCCGGCCTCGGCGAAGACGCGTGACGCGGCGCCGGTGCCGGCCGGCTCGTTGCAGTCACCGGCGAAGACGACGGGACCGGTCTCCCGCGCGAGCCGTTCGACGATCAGCGCCGCGCTCTTGCCGCGCACCTCGTCACCGTGCTCACCCGGCTCGTGGTCCAGGTGCGTGGTGAGCACCGTGACGGCCGGGCCGTCGGTGTCCAGGAACACGGCGTGGTTCGCGATCCGTGGGTACAGGCTGTCCCACGTGTTCGAGACCGGTTCGTCCGGGGTGTCCGACAGCCAGAACGAGCCCTCGTCGGTCGGCCGGAAACGGTCGCGTCGGTAGAACACCGCCGGGTGCTCGCCAGCGGTGCCGCCCTCGCGGCCCTGTCCGACGTCCGCGTGGTCCGGCAGGCCGGCGCGCAGGTCGTCGAGCTGGTGCGCGAAGGCCTCCTGCACGCAGACCAGGTCGGGGTCGTGCCGTCGGATGACGTCGAGGAGGACGGGGAGCCGGGCCGGCCAGTCGTGCTCCGGGTCCGGATTCTTGATGTTGTAGGTCATCAGGACGATCGGACGCGCTGCGCTGCTCACCCCTCGAACCTAGCGAGGAAGTCCCGGCCGTGGCCTCAGTTGATGCAGGTGCCCTCGGTGCCGTAGTTGTGCACGTCGGTCGACTTCGGCGCGGGCTCCTTCGTCGCCTGCTTGCTCGGCTTCGACCCGGAGCCGGTGCTGGCGGGCTTCGACGCCGTCGCGCTCGGCTCGCTCGCGGCCTTCGCCGTCTTGCCGTCGGTGCCGAGCACGAGCGTGACGCCGGTGACCGCGCTGGTGCGGACGGCGACGGAGCCGGGCACGGCCGCCGCGATCGCCTTCGCCTGCGACTCCTGGCCGGCCGGGTACTGCACCTGCGTGACCTTCGTGGTGGCCGAGGAACCGGCCGGTGCGACCTGGAACCCGCGGCTGGTCAGGACCTGACCGGCCGTGGTCGCGGCACCCTCGACACCGCTGCCGTTCAGCACGGTGACCGAGGTGTTCGCCGGCTGGGCGCGACCGGCCTTGGCGTAGGCCTCCGGTTCACCGACGAGGCCCTGCACGAAGGCGGGCAGGCCGACGGTGTCGACCTCGACGATGGACAGCGCCGAACCGTTGACGTACACGGTCGGTGTGCCGAGGGTCGGGATCGTGGCCGACTGGATGTTCGCGGGTCGCAGGTTGCGCATCTGCGAGGCGAGGTCGATCAGGTTCGTGTCGGTCTGGATCGACCCCCCGACGGCCTTGAGGATGTTGCCCATCTTGACCGGGTTGAGCAGCGTGCCGGCGGATGTGACCTTCCGGGCCTCCTGCGACAGGAAGTACTGCTGGCGGACGTTGCGGTCGAGGTCGCCGTTCGGCAGGCCGTGGCGCTGACGGACGAAGGACAGGGCTTCCTTCGCGTTCAGCGAGGACTTGCCGGCCGGCAGGTCGACGCCGGAGTACGGGTCGTTGGTCGCCTGGTTCAGGCAGACCTCGACCGGCCCGAGCTCCTTGACGACCTGGTAGAAGCCGAGCAGCGAGACACGGACGTAGTGGTCGATCTGCAGACCACTCAGGTTCTCGATGGTCTTGATGAGCATCTTCGCACCACCGGTGTCGCCGCCACCGTTGAGCGTGCCGTAGTAGAACGCGCTGTTGAGCTTGCCCTTGCCCACGTCCGGGATGTCGACGTACGAGTCACGCGGGAACGAGATCATCGTCGCCTGCGAGCCGTCGGCGTTGATGTGCAGGACGATCATCGTGTCGGTGTTGGTCGCACCGCCGTCCGACGTGGTGCTGAGTTCCGCCATCTGCTCGGGGGTGGCGTTGTCCGGCCGGTGGTCGTCACCGACGAGCAGGATGTTCTGCGCCTTGCCGTCGACGTCGTCCTTCGTGTCCTTCTTGCCGGTGATCGCGTTGACGATCGTGACCCCGCCGGACAGCTGGTTGTACGCGTACGCCGCGTAGCCACCGCTCAGCAGGACGGCCATGGTGAGCACGCCCGCGATCGCCGGGAACACCACACCCGCTCGTCGCTTCTGGCGCCCGTGGCGCGGCGTCACGGCACCGCGGCGCGCGGGCTCCGTCGTCTGCTCGGGTTCGTTGCTCACCGGGAAACCATAACCGCAGCGCGCGCAGGGGACATGGAATCCGCCTGGAAGGTCACTCCACAGCCCCTGCGACGGGCCCGCGCTCGGCTCACTCGGCGACGAGTCCCTGCTTGTGCGTCTCGCGTGCGCGGAGCACCGTCACACCGGTGATCGCGGCGGCCGCCATCACGTAGAAGGCCGGCGCGAAGGTGTTCCCCGTCGCGCTGATCAGCCACGTGGCGAAGTACGGCGTGATGCCGCCGAAGAGCGCCACGCTGATGTTGTAGGCGATGCCCATCGACCCGTAGCGGATCGCGGTCGGGAACAGTTCGGCCATCGCGGCGCTCACCGCTCCGTCGAACGCCGCCATGAACAGGCCGAGCAGCACCATCGCGGCTGCGGCCGCCCAGAAGTTGCCGGCGTCCATGAGCATGAGCGTCGGGTACGTCAGCACGAGGAACCCCGCGCAGCCGGCGAGCATGACGGGCTTCCGGCCGATCTTGTCGGACAGCAGCCCGAAGAACGGGACGAGGCCGGCGATCACCAGGAAGCCGATGACGACGACGCCGTACGACACCAGCGGCGAGTACCCGAGGTCCGCCTGCAGGTAGGAGGGCATGAAGGTCTGCAGGATCCAGTGGCCGACGGCCTTGAGGACGACGAACCCGACGCAGAAGAGCAGGGCCTTCCAGCCGGTCCGGAGCGAGCGGCGCAGGGGGTTCGCGGCGACCTCGCCCTTCGCCTTGAGCGCGCGGAACTCCGGGGTGTCCTCGAGCTTGGTCCGCAGGTACAACCCGACCAGGCCGAGCGGCACCGCGACGAGGAACAGGACGCGCCACCCCCACGACTCGAGAGCTCCGTCCCCGGCGAGCGCCGTGAACAGGAAGACCAGGCCGCCACCGACGATGAACGCGGCGAACCCGAAGACGTCGATGAAGCTCGTCACGAAGCCGCGCCGGTTCGACGGGGCGTACTCCGCCAGCAGGGTCGTCGCCCCGGCGCCCTCGCCACCGGCGGCGAACCCCTGCACCAGACGCACCACGACGAGCAGGATCGGTGCGAGCATCCCGACGCTCTGGTAGGTCGGCAGGATGCCCATCACGGCGGTCGCGCCGCTCGTGATGAGGATGACCGTCGCCAGCGTGGTCTTCCGGCCGACCCGGTCGCCGAGCGAGCCCCAGAACAGCCCGCCGAGCGGACGCATCACGAAGCCGGCGCCGAACACGGCGAAGGCCGACAGGAGTGCGACCTGCGGATCGCCCTGCTTGAAGAAGTACAGCGAGATGACGGTCGCCAACGTGCCGTAGAGGCCGAAGTCGAACCACTCGACGAAGTGACCGACGCCCGCGGCGACGATCACCTTCCGCATGCCCTGGCGGCGTGCGTCGTCGCCCAGGGCCACCTGGACGTCGGGGGCGGTGGCGGCATCGACGCTGGCTTGCGTCCGGGTTCCGTCGCTCATGGGGTGGGCCTCACACTTCGTTGTCGAGAATTCGTTGACGATAGCACTTGCCGGGCACACATTGCCACACAGTGGGAAAGAAGAGCCGCCGAGTGATACCGTCCCGAGCATGCAATCCCGTGAACAGCACCACGACGTCGTGGTCGTCGGCGGAGGTCTCGCCGGTGTCAGCGCCGCCGTCGCCGCCGCCCGCCTCGGCTCGAGCGTCGCCCTCGTCACCAACCGCCCGGTCCTCGGCGGCAACGCCTCGAGCGAGATCCGGGTGTGGGTGGTCGGCGCGACGGCGCACGGCACGCACCGGTTCGCCCGCGAGACCGGGATCATGGGCGAGCTCTTCCTCGAGAACCAGTACCGGAACCCGCAGGGCAACGCCGTCTACTGGGACCAGGTCGTGCTCGACCTCGTCCGGGCCGAGCCGAACGTGCACCTCCACCTCAACACCGACGTCCGGACCGTGCAGACGGCGGACGACGACCGTGGCGCCCCGCGCATCACCGCCGTCACGGGCTGGACCATGGGGTCCGAGATCGAGACGACGTTCACGGCCCCGGTGTTCCTCGACTGCACGGGAGACGGCCTCGTCGGGGCCCTCGCCGGCGCCGCGTACCGCATCGGGCGCGAGGGCCGCGACGAACACGGCGAGGCCTGGGCACCCGAACAGGCGGACGACGAACTGCTCGGCAGCTCGATCTTCTTCTCGACGCACGACACCGGCAGGCACGACCGCTTCGTCCCGCCGTCGATCGCCGTCGACCTGTCCACGACGCCGATCCTGGCGAACCGGGCGATCCGGACCGGCGACAACGGCTGCAACTACTGGTGGATCGAGTGGGGCGGAGCGCTCGACACCGTCACCGAGAACGAGCGCATCCGCGACGAGCTGTGGGGCGTCGTCTACGGCATCTGGGACCACATCAAGAACTCGGGGGCCTTCGACGCGGACACCCTGACGCTCGACTGGGTGGGCGCGATCCCCGGCAAGCGCGAGTACCGCCGGTTCGTCGGCGACCACACCCTGACGCAGCAGGACCTGCTCGAGCAGCGCGCGTTCCCCGACACGGTGGCGTTCGGAGGCTGGTCCATCGACCTGCACCCCGTCGAGGGTGTCTACGCCGAGACCGCCGGCGCCCAGCAGCGGTACACCGACGGCACCTACGACATCCCGTTCCGTTCGCTGTACTCGGCGAACGTGTCCAACCTGCTGTTCGCCGGCCGGGACATCTCCGCGTCGCACGTCGCATTCGGGTCCACCCGGGTGATGGCCACCTGCGCCGCCCAGGGGCAGGCCGCCGGCACCGCCGCGCACCTCGTGGCACGGCACGGCACGACACCGCGGTCCCTCGGCACCGATCGGATCGAACTGCTGCAGCAGACCCTGCTGCGCGAGGACGCACCGCTCATCGGGGTCCGCGCCGACGACCCCGCCGACCTGGCCCGCACCGCCCGCATCACCGCGAGCAGCGAGTTGACCACGATCGACACGACGCCGTTCGCGACCGAGGACCGCTTCGACCTGGACCGCGACGTCGCCGTCCTCCTGCCCGCCGACCCCGCGCTCGGCGAGTTCCGGCTCCGCACCGAGGCGGACGAGGGCACCGACCTGACCCTCGAGCTCTGGACCACCGGCAGACCCCAGAACTACGCCCCGATCGACCACGTCAGCACCCACACCGCACACGTCGCCGCCGGACCGGACGAAGCGGTGGTCGACCTGGCCTTCCACCCGGACGAGTCGTGCAACGCGGTCGTCGTGGTCCGACGGCAGCCCGGCGTCCGACTCGTCCTGACCGACGGCCACCCGTACGGCGTCATGGCGTTGCGCGCACGCAGCGCCGACGACGAGCAGTTCGACGACCACATCCCCGAGGAGTCCGGACAGCCGGTGACCGACTGGGAGGCGCGCGCCCTGCGCGGACACGCGTTCTCGTTCACCGCAGCCGGCGAGACGGACGCGTGGCGGGCCTCCCGGGTCGCCGACGGCCAGCAGCGCCCGTTCGGCGGACCGCACATGTGGTCGTCCGACGCGGGTGCCGGCGCAGCCGTGCTCTCGCTCGACTGGGCGGAGCCCGTCGACGTCCGACAGGTGCGCATCGTCTGGAACGACGACGTCGACGCCGACCTCATCAACCTGCACCACCACCGCACCCCCTGGGACGCCGTGCCCACACTCGCCCGCGACTACCGGATCGAGGCGTGCGTCGAAGGGGCCTGGCGCACGCTCGCCGCGGTCGACGCGAACCGGCACCGCCACCGCATCCACGACGTGGAACCGGTGCGCACGGCCGCACTGCGGGTCGTCGTGACCGCGACGAACGGATCCCCGTTCGTCACCGCGAGCGCCGTGAAGGTCTCCTGACGCGCGCCGGGACGGGCCAGAATGAGGGCATGGCGACCACCCCTCCGAACCAGAGCATCGAGCGAGCCGCAGCGGTCCTCGGCGCGCTCGGCGCGTCCGACGGGGCCGTGCGCGCCTCCGACATCGCGCGGGCGATCGGGCTGGGGACCTCGACCACGGGACGGCTCCTGGCGACGCTCGAGTCGCTCGAGTACGTCCGACGCGACCCGGAGACCCAGGCGTACTCGGTCGGTCGAGCCGTGCTCGAGCTCGCCAGCCAGGGACTCAACCACAACCCGGTGCACCGCGAGAGCCGCTCGGCGGCGCAGGAACTCGCGCACCGCGTCGGGCTGACCGCCAACGTCGGCGTGCAGGACACTGCCTCGTGCATCTACCTCTGCCACTTCGAGGGCTCGCTCGCGCCGAAGTCGCACACGATGATCGGGATGCGACAGCCGATGCACGCGTCGGCGCTCGGCAAGGCGCTGATGCTCGACCTGTCGGAGGACGAGCGGCGCGCACTGCTCGGGGACGACCTGGCCCGGTACACCGACCACACGATCACGACCCACGACGCACTGACGGCCGACCTGGTCGCCTCGGCCGGGCGCGGCTGGTGCGAGGAGAACCAGGAGCTCGCGCTCGGCCGGTTCTGCATCGCGGCACCGATCCGCAACGCCTCGGGGCGCATCGCGGCGGCACTGTCGATCTCAGGGCGCCTCACGCAGCTGCGCGACCGCGACCTGGACTCCCTCGCCGAGGACCTCATCGAGGTCGCCGACCGCATCAGCGTCGGCCTCGGGATGATCAGCGCCGTCGCGCACTGACGCGCGCGTGACGGCGCTACGCGCGCGACGGCAGCAGGTGGATGGCCTCCATCGCGAGCTCTGCCGCGATCGGGTCCTTCGCCAGGACGGCTGCCTTGAGCTTCTCGATCTCGGGCAGGATCACCGCGGCCGGCACCAGCTCGGCGAGCTCGGGGACCCGGAGCTTGAAGGACAGTCCGTCGGTGGTCGATCGGCAGAGCTGCACGAGCGACGGGTTGCCACAGGCGTCCGCCCACTGCGAGTAGATGTCGGCGCCGTCGCGGGCGATCTGGTCCTGCTCGTCGGCACCGACCCGCGCGATGACGTCGTCGAGCATCTTCACGATCTTCTTGCGCTGCGACTCGGTGAAGTTGGGCACGGCCAGGCGCACGACGCCGCCGTAGATGACGCCGAGCGTGCGGTAGGCGTCGAGGAGCTCGTCCTTCGTCGGGGCCGCCACGCGGGTGTAGCGGTTCGGCGCCATCTCGATCAGGCCGGCGCGGGCGAGTTCCGCGAGCGCTTCGCGGATCGGGGTGCGTGAGACCCCGAGCCACGCGATCAGGTCGTCGTCGTTGAGCCGTTCGCCGGGTTCCAGCGTGCCGTCCATGATCGCGTCGCGGATCTTGTCCTGCACGGTGTCACGGAGGAGCTTGCGCTCGGCGGCGGGCTGCGTCGAAGGAACTGGCATGCACCCAGCGTGTCACATGTGATGGTTCGCGCGCGAGAGGCGCGACGGCCACCAGGCCCGCCGTCCGAGGTCGTACGCGAGCGCCGGCACGAGCAGCGAACGGACGACGATCGTGTCGAGCAGGACGCCGAAGGCCACCACGAACGCAATCTGCACGAGGAAGAGGATCGGGATGACGCCGAGGGCCGCGAACGTCGCCGCGAGCACCACGCCGGCCGAGGTGATGACCCCGCCGGTGACACCGAGCCCTCGCAGGACCCCCTCGTGCGGGCCGTGCCGCAGTGCCTCTTCCCGCACCCGCGTCATGAGGAAGATGTTGTAGTCCACCCCGAGCGCGACGAGGAACACGAACGAGTAGAGCGGCACGCTCGGGTCCGCACCGGGGAAGTGGAACACGTGGTCGAACACGAGCGCCCCGACGCCGAGGGCCGCGGCGAACGACACGATCACGCTGCCGATGAGCACGAGCGGGGCGACGATGCTGCGGAGCAGGAGCATCAGGATGAGCAGGATCACGACCAGCACCACGGGGATGATCAGCGTGCGGTCACGGATCCCGGTGTCGTTCGTGTCGACGGCGGTCGCGGTGACGCCACCGACGACCGCGTCGGGATCGACCCGTTCGACGGCGGTGCGGAGGTCACGGACCGTCTGCTCGGCCGCGTCGGAGTCGGCTGGGTCGGACAACGTGGCCTCGAGCAGCACGTCCCCGCGCGAGACGGTGGGCTCGGCGGCGACGCCGCCGGCGGAACTCGTGTCGCTCGTCACGGGCACGGTGCCGGACGGGGCGTCCTTCGCGGCGGCGACGACCCCGTCGATGCCGTCGACCGCCGTGACGGCGTCGACGAGGGCGTCGAGGTCACGCTCCGACCCGATGACCTGCGCCGGGCTGCCGGAGCCGCCCGGGAAGTGGTCGGCGAGGACGTCCTGCCCGTCACGTGCCTGCGAGGCCCCGATGACGAGGTCGCTCTGCGGGACCCCGTCGGCCTTGAGCCCGACCAGGCCCGTGCCCATCGCGACCAGGCCCACCGTGCAGACGATCCACACGATCCGGGAGCGCTTGGCGACGAGCCGACCGACCCGGGCCCAGACGCCGCGGGCCTCCGGACCGGTGAGCACCGGGTGGGCGCTGCCGTACGCGGGACGCAGCGGCCAGAACGCCGCTCGACGGAACGCGAGCAGCAGTGCGGGCAGGAGCGACAGGGCGGCGAGCAGGCTGAACGCGATGCCGATCGCCGCGACCGGACCGAGCGCCTTGTTCGAGTTGAGGTCGGAGAGCAGCAGGCAGAGCACGCCCACGATGACGGTGCCGCCGGAGGCCAGGATCGGTTCGAGGCTCCCCCGCAGGGCCGCCTTCGTCGCACCCCAGCCGGTGCGGTGGTCGCGCAGCGCCTCGCGGAAGCGCGCCGTGTAGAGCAGGGCGTAGTCCGTCGCCGCACCGATCACCAGGATCGACAGGATCCCCTGCACCTGGCCGTTCACGGTGACGATGCCGGCCTTCGCGAGCCACCACACCACCAGGATCGAGGCGCACAGGGCGAACGTCGCGGTGCCGAGCACGAGGATCGGCAGCAGTGGTGAGCGGTAGACGATGATCAGGATCACGAACACCGCGGCGAGCGCGACCCCGAGCAGCAGGCCGTCGATGCCGGCGAACGCCTCGGTCAGGTCGGCGGTGAACCCGGCTGGTCCGGTGACGTAGCCGCTCACACCGGTGGGCAGGGCGTCCTGGACGTCGGTGCGGATCGCCTCGACGGCATCGCCGGTGTCGGCTGCCGTGGTGAGGGTCGCGACGATCTCCACCGCGTCGCCGTCCGCACTCGGGATCACCGGGCTGACGGACTCGACGTCGTCGCGGTCGCCGAGCTGCGTCGTGAGGTCCTTCGCCGCGGACAGGTCGGACGACGACATCCCGCCGTCACGCTCGAGCACGATGATCGCGGGTGCGCCCGACTCCTGCCGGAACTCGGACGACCGCTCCTGCACCTTCGTGGCGTCGGCCGACGCCGGCAGGAACGAGGTCTGGTCGTTCGTCGACACCTCGGAGATCTTGCCGAAGTACGGACCGCCGACGGAGGCGATCGCGAGCCAGACCACGATGACGAGCGCGGGGAGGACGATGCGGAGGAAGCGGGACACGTCGGTGAGCGTACACCGATCGTCAGCATGCTGATTACTAGACGGATGTGATGGAGAGCCCCGAACAGCCGCTGTCGGTGTCGACCGTAGACTGCGGCCATGGACGACACGACCGAGCAGTGGCCCCTCGGTCGCCTGCTCTCGGCCGCCGCACGCTCCGTCGAACGGGACTGGGACGAACGACTCCGCGCCATCGGACTGCCGCACGCAGCCCTCATCGCGGTCGACATCCTGATCCGCACAGGGCCCACCGGTGCCGACACGATCGCCCGGACGGCACGGGTGCAGCCGCAGACCATGTCGCGGACGCTCGAGCGGATGGAGCGGGACGGCCTCGTCGAGCGCACCCCGCACCCCGACGACCGACGTCGACGACTCGTGACGGTGACGGACGGCGGACGCCGGGCATGGGAGACCGCTCGGCACATCGAGCGCGAGGTCCTGCCGGACGACCCGGCACTGCGAGCTGCTCTCAGCAGGCTCCTCGGGAAGCCGTCACAGACCGAACGGTGACACCCTGTACCTGAAATACCACATGCGGTAGGATGGATCGGTCGGTGGCACGGCCGACCGAATCCGCAGGAGTCCCGCATGTCCGAACGACGGGCGGCCCGTCAGGCCGCCGAGACCGCAGCACGGACCGCCCGCCGCCCGAAGCGCCGACGACCCCTCCTCGTCGCCCTGATCGCGACGATCGGCTCGCTCGTCGGCATCGCCACCGTGGTCGCCGTCGTGGCGAGCGTCTTCGTCGGCGGCCTGGCGCGCAGCTTCGACACCCACACCGACACGATCACCGATGCCTTCCCGGCCGGCGAACGCCCGACGGCGACCGACGGCGCGGAGAACATCCTGCTGATCGGCTCGGACCGGCGATCGAGCGGCGATGCGGACCGGACCGCGGGCGGTCGGTCGGACACCCTGATGCTCGCGCACGTCCCGGCCGATCGACGAGCGGTCTACCTCATGTCGATCATGCGTGACTCGTGGGTGGACGTCCCGGGTCACGGACGAGCCAAGATCAACGCCGCGTACGCGTGGGGCGGTGTCCCGCTCACGGTGCAGACCGTCGAGCAGCTGCTGGACGTCCGCGTCGACCACGTCGCCGAGATCGACTTCACGGGTTTCAAGGGCATGACCGACGCCCTCGGCGGCGTCACGGTCGACTCCGGCCGTGCGTTCTCCGCGGGCGGTCACGACTTCGTCGCCGGCGCGAACCGACTCGACGGCGACGCCGCACTCGCCTTCGTCCGCGAGCGGTACGCCTTCGCCGACGCCGACCACACGCGCGTGCGGAACCAGCAGGCGTTCATGCGCGGCGTCATGAGCGGCTTGCTCTCCCGCGGCACGATCACGAACCCCGGACGCATCCAGGACTTCGTCACCGCGACGAGCGAGCACCTCGCCGTGGACGCCGGGCTCTCGTTCCGCACCCTGGTCGGCCTCGGGTGGTCGCTGCGCGACGTCCGGACGGACGACCTCACGACCTTCACGGTGCCCACGGCGGGGTCCGGGACCTCCCCGGACGGGCAGTCCATCGTCATGCTCAACGACCTGGCGGTCGGCTCGCTGTCACAGGCGTTGCGCTCCGACGACGTCGCGGCCTGGCTGGCCGACAACCCGCAGTAGCGCTCCCACCCCTTCCGACACGCGCCACGCACGACGACGCCCCGCGACCGAGGTCGCGGGGCGTCGTGTTCGTCTTGGGACGATCAGGCGGGGAGCTGCAGCTCCTGGCCCGAGTAGATCAGGTTCGCGTCGTCGATGGTCGACGTGTTCGCGGCCCACAGCTTGTTCCAGCCACCGTCGATCTTGAGCTTGGTGGCGATGGTGTCGAGCGTGTCGCCCGAGGCGACCGTGTACGTCTTGCCGCTCGTCTTCACGGCGGCGGGCTTGCTCGGCGTCGTGGCGGCCGGTGCGGCCTCCTGCGCGGGTGCCGGAGCCGGAGTGCTCGGGGCGGCCTGCTCCGGGGCAGCCGGGGCCGGTGCGGCCTGCTGCGTCGGGGCCGGAGCGGCGGGGGCTGCCGGAGCCGGCGCGGCGGCGGCCGGTGCGGCGCCGCTCGTGCCGCTCAGCCCGAGCTGCGCGGAGCAGGCGGGCCAGGCGCCCCAGCCCTGCGTGGCCAGGACGCGCTCGGCGACGGCGATCTGGGCCTCTCGGCTCGCGCCGGCGGGGCTGCCGACACCACCGTTCGCCTGCCAGGTGCCGAGGTTGAACTGCAGGCCGCCGTAGTAGCCGTTGCCGGTGTTGATGGCCCAGTTGCCGCCGGACTCGCACTGCGCGAGGGCGTCCCAGGTCGAGCCGGACGCAGCGTTCGCGGGGGTTGCCGCGAGGCCGACACCGGTCGCGGCGATGCCGGCGAACGCGAGGCCGCCGACGATGGTGCGGGTACGGGAAAGCTTCTTCATGTGATTGCTCCACCGGGGTCACGAGCCGCTTCGAACGCGGAATCCACTGCCCACCCCGACCGATCGCGGTCAGTTGTGGGGTGCGCCACCGGGGGCAGTGGTCATCGGGCCGGCGGCACCTCGGTCGGCAACCATAGGAAACTCTTCGTCGTTATCAAACCGAGACAAACGGTTCTACCCGTTGGTGCTATGTCCCCCGGTGGTGAACCTGTACGCCGCGATGCCCATGGCCATGGTGATCGACTCGTACCCGGGTACGTCACCTTGGCAATTCCCTGGCAATGACGACCGGGAGGCCCGGATCACGTCCGCGACAACAGGGTGACGGCCTCGAGATGGCCGGTCTGGGGGAACATGTCGAGCACCCGGACGCGACGCAGTCGGAACGACGGCATGCGCGCCAAGTCCTTGGCCAGGGTCACCGGGTTGCAGCTCGAGTAGACGACGTGCTGCACATCCGACCCCTCGAGCCAGGTCGACAGCGTCTCGCCGATCCCGCGTCGCGGCGGGTTCACCAGGACGAGCTCCGGCACGGCGTCGGGCCGGGCACGGAGTGCGTGCTCGGTGGCGTCGTCGGCGGCGAACCGGAGACCCTCCAGCCCGGCCTCGCGCGCGGACTGCTTCGCCGATCGGATCGCCTCGGCACTCGTCTCGATGCCGGTCACCACTCGACCCGGCCGTGCGGCGTGCAGGGCGAACCCACCGACGCCGCAGTACAGGTCCCACATCGACGCCGGGTCGAGCTCGTCGATCCACGCCGAGGCCTGCGCGTACAGCTCGGTGGCGACGGCCGTGTTGGTCTGGAAGAAGCTCTGCGGCCGCAGGTGCATCGTGATCCCGCCGAGGCGCATCGGCAGCGTCTCCTGCTCGGTGAGCACGATCTCGCGGTCACCCTCGGTCACAGCCTTGTGCTCGGGCAGCAGGTTCGCCGTGACGACCACCACGTTCGGCAGGACCTCGCGCAGCACGTCGAGGTACTGCCGGATCCGAGCGACCTGCCCCTCGGACCGCAGGACGAACCGGACCATCAGTTCACCGTCGGGCGACTCGGTGACCAGGACGTACTTCAGCTCGCCGCGTCGGGCAGCGACGTCGTACGGGATCAGCCCCGCGGTCGTGACGAACTCGGCGAGCAGGGGCAGCGCGTGCCGGATGCCGGGCGTGCAGATCCCGCAGTGCCGCAGGTCGACGCCGCGCTGCCGGTGGTCGAGGATGCCGACGGTCGGGTGCTCGGTCGAGCCGCCGACGACCATCTTCGCCTTGTTCCGGTACCCGGCCTCGGGACTCGTGATCGCCGGCGACCACGCGACCGCTCCGGGGCCGCCGGCCGCCTCGACGGCGTCGTGCAGGAGTTCGCGGGTGCGGAGTTCCTTGTCGAGGACCTGGTCGGCGTAGGGCTGCCCCATGAGCGTGCACGACCGGCACACCCCGCGGTCGAAGTAGTCGCACTGCATGGCCGAGTCAGGATACGGCAGCGTCCCGCGTCGTCGTGGCGATCCGGTACACCGAGGTGGTCGCGGTGAGGAACAGCGTGGTGCCGTCGTCACCGCCGAAGCACAGGTTCGACGTGACCTCCGGGACGGCCACCTCGCCGATCCGATCGCCGGACGGGTCGAACACCACGACGCCGCGGTGCGACGACGACCACACGTTGCCGTGCACGTCCACCCGGATCCCGTCCGGTGCGCCCTCGCCCGGCGCGAGTCGCGCGAACACCCGACCGTTCTTGAGCAGCTCGCCGTTGTCACCGCGGCGGTCGTAGGCCCGGATGACCGGTTCGTCCCCCGACGAGCTCGCGATGTAGAGGACCTGCTCGGACGGGTCGAACGCCAGGCCGTTCGGCTCGTCGACGTCGGTCGCCACGGGTCGCAGGTCCTCGCCGGACGGCCCGCAGCGGAACGTCCAGTGGTCGCCGTACTCGCGCACACCGGGATGCCCCTCGCGCGGCTGCGTGATGCCGTAGGCCGGGTCGGTGAACCACACACTGCCGTCACGGGCGACGACGACGTCGTTCGGCGAGTTCAGCCGGCCGCCGTCCCAGGCGTCGACGATCGGCGTGACCGTGCCGTCGCGGTCCCGCTCCACCCGCCGGAGCCCGTGCGAGCACTGGACGACGCTGCCGTCGCGGTCGAGGGTCCGGCCGTTGGTGAACTCGACTCCGTCGGCGTACGAGGTCGTCTCGCCGGAGTCGGCGTGCCACTGCAGGATCCGGTCCCCGGGGATGTCCGACCACCGCAGGGTGCGGGTCGCCGGGATCCAGCAGGGCCCCTCCGCCCAGGTGCTGCCGGTGGCGATGCGCTCGAGCGCGTCAGGGTCCGGTACGAGGTCGTCGAGCAGCACGGGTTCTCCTTCGAACGGTGTGCCCACCCTACGTTCGTCAGGCCGCGGCCGCCGCCTCGTTGCGACGTCGCACGGCCTTCTCGATCGCGGAGATCGCGAGGCCGAGCAGGATCGACGCCACGACCGCGAGGGTCGTGACGAGGAAGGGCTGCTCGCGGCTCCAGCGCCCGGTGGCCGAGGCGATGCCGACGCAGTACGCGGCCCACACGACGTCGGCGAGCACGCAGCTGACCAGGAACCGCCGGAGGTCGAGCCCGCTGTCAGCGCCGACCAGGTTCGTCGTCAGCCGGCCCATCGGGATGAAGCGTCCGAGCACCGCGATGCGCCCGGGAGCGGCACGGTAGCGGCCGTCGATGGCGTCCCGGGCCGCACGGACCTTCGGACGCGCGAACCACGACCGCGAGCCGAGGTCGACCGAGCGCGCCAGGTGGTACAGCCCGAGGTCGCCGAGGACCATGCCGATCGAGGCCGCGACGACGAGGAAGAGGACCGACAGGAGGCCGCCGTCACCGCCCACCAGGAGCGTGCCGATCGCGACGACGAGTGCCTGGCTGGGCAGGAAGACCGCGACACTGCCCACGGCGAGCACGAGGCCGACCACGAAGAACGCCCACGGGGTACCGACGAGCTGGACGACCAGGTCCTGTGCTGCGTCCACGACTCACCCTCCACGGGCACCGGAGGGGCGCGCCGGGTCCATCCTCGCAGGTCCGGGGCTCCCCGTTCACGTGCGGTCCACGATCGCCCGCATCGTCGAGGCCGCCTCGTCCGGGCGACCGTCGAGGACGGCATCGGCGAGTGCGAGGTGGAGGCCGACGTCGTGGCGGTCCGGGCGGATGCTCCCGCGTTCGCGCAGCACCTGGCCGACGACCTGGTGCAGTCGTCGGTACAGCGCGTTGCCGGACAGGTCGAGCACGAGCGCGTGGAACCGCACGTCCGCGATCACGAAGCCGAGGCGGTCGTCGCGGGTCGCGGCGGCGGCGAGTTCGTCCGCGGTGGTGCGGAGGGCCTCCCGTCGGTCCGCGCACTCGTCGAGCGCTGCCCGTCGGGCCGCTGCGGCAGCGGCGACGGGTTCGACCGCCGCACGCAGCTCGCGGAGCTCGACCGCCACGCGGTCACCGTCGGGACCCTGCAGCCGCCACCGCACCACGCGCGGGTCCAGGACGTCCCACTCCCGCACGCCGAGGACGGTCACGCCGACCCGGCGCCGCGCGGTGAGCAGGCCGAGGGCGACGAGGACGCGGACCGCCTCGCGGACGATGCTGCGACTGGCGCCCGTCCAGGTCACCAGGTCGTCGACGCTCCGGCGGCTGCCCACGGCGACCTCACCGGAGACGACGGCGGCCCCGACCTGGTCGAGGACCCGCTCGAAGGTGCTCGTCACCGCTGCGAGACCGGCGACAGCACGAGCTCGTCGATGCGCACGTGCGCCGGCGCCCCGAGCACGAAGGCGACCGTCCGCCCGACGTCCTCCGGTTGGAGCATGCGCTGCCGGGCGGCCGCGTCGGGGACCTCCGGCCGCTGGTCGAGGAAGTCGGTCGCGACGTCGCCCGGGCACAGGTGCGTGGCGCGCACGCCGTGCTCGGCCTCCTGCTGGTTGAGCGTCCGGACGACCGACGCGAGCGCGGACTTGCTCGCCGAGTACGCGACACCCGCCCCCGGCTGGAAGGACCACCCGGCGTACGACGACACCACCACGACCACACCGCCGGCCGCGCGGAGTGCCGGCAGCGTGGCGTCCACCAGCGTGACGACGGCGGTGAGGTTCGTGTCCACGATCGCGCGGAAGTCGTTCAGCGACTGGTCGGCCCACCGGCGTCGCGGGGCGTTGAGCCCGGCCGCCAGCACGAGCCCGTCGAGTCGGCCGTGCCGTTCGAGCACGGTGTCCCGCGCGGCTGCCACCGCGTCGGGGTCGTTCGCGTCGAGGGGCAGGACCTCCGCGGTGCCACCGGCGTCCCGGATGGCACCTGCGACCTGCTCGAGCCGATCGACACGACGCCCGCTGAGCACCACGGACCAACCGTCACGTGCCGCTGCCTCGGCACTCGCGGCCCCCATGCCGCTGCCCCCACCCGTGACCCAGAGCACACGCTGATCCGTCATGCTCGAATAGTATGCCTATTGAAGGCACCGACGACAGGAGCAACGATGCACCTCGACCTGACCGACCGCGTGGTGGTCGTGACCGGAGCAGCACGCGGGATCGGGCGGACGCTCGCCGACCGGTTCGTCGCGGAGGGCTGCCGCGTCGTCGCCCTCGACCTGGCCTTCGAGCCCGACTTCCCGCTCGACCAGGTCGTGTGCAACGTCGCCGACCCGGCGTCCGTCCGCGCCGCCGTCGACGAGGTCGTCGCGCGCCACGGCACGATCGACGTGCTCGTGAACAACGCCGGCATCAACGTGGAGGGCACCGTCGCCGAGCTGCAGTGGGATGCCTGGCGCCGCTGCATGGACGTCAACCTCGGCGGCACCTTCCTGATGAGCCAGGCCGTCGCGCCGGTGATGCAGGCCGCGGGACGGGGTCGGATCGTCAACGCCGCCTCGTTCGCCGCGATCGTGCCGAGCGTCGGCAGCGCGGCCTACGCCGCGTCGAAGGCCGCTGTCGTCTCGTTCACCCGGGTGCTCGCGTCGGAACTCGGCCCGTGGGGCATCACGGTCAACGCGTACGCGCCGGGCATGGTCCCGACCGCGATGAACGGGTTCGCCACCATGCCGGCCGAGGCGCAGGACCGCCTGCTCGACACACTGTCGCTGCGCCGGTGGGAGACCGCCGACGACGTCGCCGACCTGCTCGTGTTCGTGGCGAGTGACGCCTCGGCGTACATCACCGGCACCCTGCTCGACGTCTCCGGCGGCAAGCTCGCGACGCAGATCCCGTCGCGCGCGCACGGCCGCTGAGGGTTCAGCGCAGCATCCGCTCCGCGCTGCCACTGGGCGACGCGGGCCGGACAGCCCGCCGGGAGCACGGGCAGAGTGGTGTTCACAGTGTGGACCGAGCGCGAGCAGCCTGTCCGGTCGCACAGGTTCTCCACATGCCGCTCTTCGTAGGCTGTGAGGGCCCAGTGAGCCGGACTGCAGCCCGACCCCGAGGAGGTGCCCGATGGTCCTCGTCCTCGTCGCGTTCGCGATCGTCGCCCTGATCGTCCCCGCCCTGACCCCCGTCCTCGGCCGCCGCGTGTTCTATGTCGCGGCCCTCGCACCCGCAGCCGCCGCCGTGCTGACGGTGCTGCAGACGGACGCGGCCCTGCACGGCAGCGTCGTCGAACGACACCGGTGGGTGCCGCAGCTCGACCTCGAGATCACACTGCGGATGGACGCCCTGTCGTGGGTGCTCGCACTCGTGGTGTCGATCGTCGGGGCACTCGTGCTCGTGTACTGCGCCGCGTACTTCGGGCGGGACGAACCGGGGATCGGCCGGTTCGCGGGCGTGCTGACCGCGTTCGCCGGATCGATGTTCGGCCTCGTCCTCGCCGACGACGTCATCGTGCTCTTCGTCCTGTGGGAAGCCACCACGGTCTTCTCGTACCTGCTCATCGGACACGACGCCGACAAACGCGCGAGCCGTGCCGCCGCGATGCAGGCACTCGTCGTCACCACCGCCGGCGGCCTGGCGATGCTCGCAGGCCTGGTGGTGCTGTCGGTCGCAGCGGGCACGACCTCGCTCTCCGGCATCATCGCCGCCCCGCCGACCGGTCCGATCGTCACCGTCTCCGTGGTGCTGGTCCTGCTCGGTGCGCTCACGAAGTCGGCCATCGTGCCGTTCCACTTCTGGCTCCCGGCCGCGATGGCCGCGCCGACCCCGGTCAGCGCGTACCTGCACGCCGCGGCGATGGTGAAGGCGGGCATCTACCTGGTGGCCCGGCTCGCCCCGGCCTTCGCACTGCTCGACGGCTGGCGCGAGACCATCACCGTGCTCGGTGTCCTCGGCATGCTCATCGGCGGCTACCGCGCACTCCGCCAGACCGACCTCAAGCTCCTGCTCGCCTACGGCACCGTCGCGCAGCTGGGATTCCTCGTGCTCGCAGCCGGGTGGGGCGCGCCCGCGGTGGCGCTCGGCGGGATCGCCCTGCTCGTGGCGCACGCCGCGTTCAAGTCCACCCTCTTCCTGGTCGTCGGCGCGATCGACCACACCACCGGCACGCGCGACCTCGGGCGCCTGAGCGGCCTCGGCCGGAAGGCACCGTGGCTCGCCGTCGTGGCCGCGCTCGCACTCGTGTCGATGGCCGGCATCCCACCGACGATCGGCTTCGTCGCGAAGGAAGCCGTGCTGACCGGCTTCACCGAGTCCCTGCACGGCCCCGACGCCGGCTGGGCGTGGTTCGCCCTGGTCGGTGTGACGCTCGGCTCGGTGCTGACGGTGGCGTACTCGCTCCGCTTCTTCTGGGGCGCGTTCGCCCGCAAGCCCGACGTCGCCCAGACCGAACCGCACGCCCTGCACGGCCTGGGCGTGGTGCCGTCGATCCTGGCCCTGACCGGACTCGCCCTCGGCCTGCTGACGCCGGTCGTCGCGCACGGCCTCGAGCCCGCGGCGACGGTGGCATCGCTCTCCGGCGAGGAAGTCCCCCACCTCGCGCTCTGGCACGGCCTCGAACCCGCACTCGGCATCTCGGCCGTCACCCTGGTCGGCGGTCTCGCGCTCTTCGCCCTACGACGACCGGTCGAAGCACTGCAGCACCGGCTCGCCGGGTTCCCGAGCGCCTCCGGCACGTACCGGCACCTCATGCGGGGTCTCGACCGCTTCGCGACGGGCTTGACCGCGGGAGTCCAGCGCGGTTCGCTCCCCTACTACCTGACGGTGATCCTGTCGGTGTTCGTCGCGGGAGCGCTGGCGAACCTCGTGCTCGGCGGGCCGTGGGAGTTCCACGTCCGGTTCTCCGACTCGTGGGGCCAGATCCCGGTCGTCATCGTGATGTCCGTCGGCGCCATCGCCGTCCTCACCGCGAAGACCCGCTTCGCCGCCGCCGTCCTGGTGGGCGTGACCGGCTACGGCATGTCCGTCCTGTTCGTCCTGCACGGTGCCGTCGACCTCGCGCTCACCCAGCTCGTGGTCGAGACCGTCACCCTCATCGCGTTCGTCCTGGTGCTGCGGCGGCTCCCCCCGCGCATCGCGACGACGAACCCGAGCCGGTTCCGCATCGTCCGTGCGCTCTTCGCGGGCCTCGCCGGCCTCACCCTGGCGATCGTCGTCATCGTCGCCGCGTCCTCACGCACCGCCGACCCGATCTGGCCGGACCTGCCGGCGCTCACGAGCTCGTTCGGGCACGGCCTCAACGTCGTCAACGTCGCCCTCGTCGACCTGCGCGGGTGGGACACCCTCGGGGAGCTCACCGTCGTCGTCGCCGCGGCGACGGGCGTCGCGAGCCTCATCTTCGTGAACTCCCGCGAGGACACGCTGCCGCGCCTCCGTGACCTGCCGGAGACCCTGACGGCCGACGGCCAGCGCACCGACGGCGAACCGCGCGCCTGGCTGCCGACGAGCGCCGCGATCCCGACCGGCCGCTCGGCGCTCCTCGACGTGGTCGTCCGGCTGCTGTTCCACGGGCTCATCGTCCTGTCGGTGTACCTGCTGTTCGCCGGGCACAACGCGGCCGGCGGCGGCTTCGCCGGTGGCCTCGTCGCCGGCATCGCCCTGGCGGCCCGCTACCTGGCCGGCGGCCCCGCCGAGCTCGGAGCCGCAGCACCGGTCCGCGCCGGTCGACTGCTCGGGCTCGGCGTCGCGACGGCGGCGATCACCGCGATCGTGCCGCTGTTCTTCGGTCGCGACGCGCTGTACTCCGAGTTCTTCGAGGCGACCGTCCCGATCCTCGGCCACGTCGAGTTCGTCACCGCGACGTTCTTCGACATCGGCGTGTACCTGGTCGTCGTCGGCCTGGTGCTCGACGTCCTCCGCAGCCTCGGCGCCGAGGTCGACCGGCAACGCCTCGAGGACGCCGGGGCGCCCACCCGCGACACCACCGAGGGGTCCGTCCGCGACACCCTCGAGGCACCCACCCCGGAAGGGAGCGCCACATGACCGTCACCCTCGTCCTCGTGATCGCGATGGCCGTGCTGTTCTCCTGCGGCGTCTACCTGCTGCTCGAACGCTCCCTGACCCGGATGCTGCTCGGCTTCCTGCTGCTCGGCAACGCCCTGAACCTGCTCCTGCTGGTGATGTCCGGCGCGGCCGGCAACCCGCCGATCGGCAAGTCCGCCGAGGGCATCACCGACCCGCTCCCCCAGGCCTTCGCCCTGACCGCGATCGTGATCACCTTCGCCGTCAGCGCGTTCCTGCTCGCCCTCATCCACCGCTCGTGGCAGCTGTCCCGCGCCGACGAGGTCGAGGTCGACGAAGCGGACGCCGCCATCGGACGCGATCGCGACGAGCCCGCCGACGAAGACCCGGAGACCACCACCGACGCAGAACAGGAGGCGACCCGATGACCTGGCTCGTCCCGCTCCTCGTCCTCGTCCCGCTGCTCGGCGCAGCGGTCGCACTCGGCCTGCTGCGTCACCAGAAGCTCCAGCGGGCGATCACCGTCGTGGTGCTCGTCGTCGCCCTGGCCGTCGCCGCGACCCTCATGGTGCTCGTCGACCACCACGGCACCATCGTCGTGCAGGTCGGCGGCTGGGACGCCCCGTACGGCATCTCGCTCGTGGTCGACCGCCTGAGCGCCCTGCTCCTCACGGTGAGCGCGAGCGTGCTGCTCATCGTCCTGCTGTTCTCGATCGGTCAGGGGCTCGCGGCCGACGACGGCGAGGCGCCGGTCACGATCTTCTACCCGACCTACCTGGTCCTCGCCGCCGGTGTGCTGGACTCGTTCATCGCCGGTGACCTGTTCAACTTGTACGTCGCGTTCGAGATGCTCCTCGTGGCGAGCTACGTGCTCATCACCCTCGGCGGCAGTGAACAGCGCGTCCGGGCCGGCACCACGTACATCGTGACCAGCCTGATCGCGTCGGCGATCTTCCTCGCCGCGATCGGCCTGGTCTACGGCGCGACCGGCACCGTCAACATCGCCCAGATCAGCGAGCGCGTCGCCGAGCTGCCCGAGCACGTGCAGCTGCTCCTGCACACGATGCTGCTCATCGGGTTCGGCATCAAGGCGGCGGTCTTCCCGCTGGCGTTCTGGCTGCCCGACTCGTACCCGACCGCTCCCGCCCCGGTCACGGCGGTGTTCGCCGGCCTGCTGACGAAGGTCGGCATCTACGCGATCATCCGCCTCGAGACGGTGATCTTCCCCGGGCCGCAGTTGAACACCGTGCTGCTCGTGGTGGCGGTGCTGACGATGGTGGTCGGGGTGCTCGGCGCGGTGTCCCAGACCGACGTGAAACGGCTGCTGTCCTTCACGCTCATCAGCCACATCGGCTTCATGGTGATGGGCGTCGGACTCGGCACGGTCACGGGGACGGCGGCCGCGGTGTTCTACACGGTCCACCACATCGTCGTGCAGACCACGTTGTTCCTGGTGTCGGGCCTGATGGAACGCGTCGGCGGGACCACGTCGACCCGGTCGCTCGGCGGCCTGCTGAAGGCTGCTCCGCTGCTGGCGGCGCTGTACCTGGTCCCCGCGTTCAACCTGGGCGGCATCCCACCGTTCTCGGGCTTCATCGGCAAGCTCGGGCTGTTCCGCGCCGCCGCCGAGGACGGCTCCCCGATGGCGTACCTCACGATCGCCGCCGGTGTGGTCACGTCGCTCCTGACGCTCTACGCGCTGATGCGCGTGTGGGACGCCGCCTTCTGGCGGCCGAAGCCCGCGGCCGAGGCCGCGGCGCCGCACGCGACGACCGCCGAGCCGCACGCCCACCTGCGGTCGCCGGAACCCGCCCCCCTGACGGTCTCCGAGGACACGGGTGAGGCCTTCCACCCGGGAGGCTCGGTGACGGTCACCGACGCACCCCACGCGAGCAGTGCCTCCCGTCCGACCACCGGGTCGACCGCCACCGTCGGCGAGGCGCCGACGAAGGTCCGGTTGCCGCGCATGCTCGTCGGCGTGACGACGGTCGCGGTCCTCGGATCCGTCGCCCTGACCGTCGTCGCCGGCCCGCTCTACGGCTACGCGACCCGCGCAGCGGAGTCGCTCGAGTCACCGGACCGGTACGTGCAGGCAGTCCTCGGGGGTGACCGGTGAACACCGACACCCGACACGTCGCGAACGCCCGCCGCATCGCGGTGGCGTGGCGGTACGACGTCCCGCTCGTCGCCGGCCTGACCGTCCTGTGGGCCCTGCTCTGGGGCTCGTGGACTCCGCTGACGCTGCTGTGCGGCATCGTGGTCGCACTCCTGGTCACCCAGGCGCTGCCGCTCCCGCCCGTCCCCTTGTCGGCGCGGTTCTCGATCGTGCACGCGGTCCGGTTCCTGGTGGTGTGGTCCGGCCTCGTCGTCGTGGCGTCCTTCCGGGTCGCCTGGGTCGCGTTCCGGCCGCGGGGCGTCCGCCGGAGCTCGATCACGCTCGTGCAGCTGCACTCCACCGCCGAGATGACCTTCACGCTGGCGACGCTCGCGATCTCGCTGGTGCCCGGATCGTACGTCGCCGACGTCGACCTCCGGCGCCGGCGCCTGCTGCTGCACGTGCTCGACACCGAGCGGGTCGAACAGGTCGAGGCGGCCCGACGCGAGGCCGTCGGCATCGAGGCGATGGTCATCCGCGCCCTGGGGTCGAAGCAGGACGTCGCCGAACTGTCCGAACCGCTGCCGGAGGTCACCCGATGAGCGCCGCCGTCGTCGTCATGGGGATCGGCATCGCCCTCGTCCTGGCGTTGCTCGGCGCCACCCTGGCACTCGCGGTGTTCCGGATCGTGCGCGGCCCGACGATCCTCGACCGGATGATCGGATCGGACATGGTCCTGACGACCGTGCTCGTCGTGATCGCCGCGTCGATGGTGGTCCGGCGCGACCTGACCGGCATCCCCGTGCTCGTGGTCATCGCCGCGACGAGCGTGTTCGCCACCATCGCGGTGGCCCGAGCGGTCACCCCGTCGTCGGACCCGTCGGACGAGGGGCTCACCGCCACCACCCCCGAGCACGCCGTCGAAGAAGAGGAGCAGTCGTGACCGAGATCATCCAGGCGTTCCTCGACGGTGCCGGCGTGCGGGCGTGGATCGCACTCGCCCTGCTGCTGGTCGGCTCGGTGCTGTCCCTCGGTGCGGGGGTCGGCATCGTCCGGTTCCCGGACCCGCTCGTCCGCCTGCACGCCATGGCGAAGCCGCAGGTGCTCGGACTCGCGTTCGCCCTGGCCGCGATCGTGGTCGCGGTGGGGACGTGGACGGCGTTCTGGGTCGTCCTGCCCATCATGGTGTTCCAGCTGTTCCTGGTGCCCGTCTCGACGCACATGATCGCCCGCGCCGGGCTGCGAGCGGACGACTACCGGCACGAGGACCTGCTGGTCGACGACACCGAGTCCTGACGGTCAGGCGGCCGTCCGGCGACGCAGCAGCAGGTTGACGACGGCCGCCAGCACGACGACCGCTGCCGAGGCCGCGGGGAGCACCATCGCGACGGACGTGCCGTGCTGCTCCGCCAGGTCGCCCGTGACGGCGGAGGCGATCGACTGCCCGACGATCACGGCGGACCCCAGGATCGTCATCGTGGTCGCGGAGCGGCCGACCGGTGAACGGTCCGAACCGAGGCTGTACTGGGCGACCAGGGTCGGGCCGATCCCGACGCCCATGATCGCCAGGACGATGCCGACCGCCACGACGGAGTCCGCCTGCGAGAACGCGATCGCACCGCCGAGCAGGACGACCCCGAACACGAGCCAGCGCCAGCCGAGGCCGAACGACCGTGGGAACGCGGCGGACCCGAGGGCGAGCCCGGCCGAACCGATGCCCATCAGGCCGTAGAGCAGGCCCGCCTGGGACGCCTCGCCGTGGGTCTCCATGAACGCCGTCAGCGACGTCAGCGTCGAGCCGAAGAACAGACCGATGCCGAGGATCCCGACGACCACGACGACGAGCCGCGGGCGCAGGAGCTGACGGGCCGGCGCCTGGGTGAGTTCCTCGTGCTGCCCGAGCACGAGCTTGCCGGTGGGGTGCAACGCGAACGCGGTCACGAACACGAAGGTCAGCGCCGATGCACCGGCGACGGCCACCCAGGGGGCGATCGCGCTGGCGAGGATGCCCACCAGGAACGGTCCGATGATGAAGACGGTCTCGTCGGCAGCCGACTCGTACGCCATCGTGCCGCTGAGGGTCTTCTCGCGGCGGGCCGGCTGCATGCGCTGCGCGATGATCGCGACGAGCCGGGTGCGGGACATCGGCGCGACCTGGGGCGCGGACGCCCCGATGCAGAACGCCATCGCGAGCACGGCCAGGTCGGGAGCGCTGCCGCTGACGACGAAGGGGAACGCACCGAGCAGCGCAGCGTTGACGAGGCCGACGGGGACGAGCACGGCACGCTGGCCGAACCGGTCGGCGGCGGCGCCGACGAGCGGCCCGAAGACCGCGGCACCGATGCCGACCGAGGCGGAGTTGACGCCGCCGAGGGCGACGGAGTCACGCGCGGCGACGACGAGGGTGAGGACCCCGACGACCATCATCGCGAAGGGCAGACGGGCGATGAACGCCACGGGGAAGTACCAGCGTCCGGCGAGGGAGACGAGCGAGGCGTCGCCGGCGGTCGTGGTGTCCGTGCGGTCCGCGGTGGGCGCGGACGGGGAGGGACTGGTGTGGAGCATGGGGGTGTGCCTTCTCGGCCCGGCCCGGTTCGGTGGGGGCGGACCCATCGGGTGCCGCCGTTGTCCGCCGGGGAGCCGGCGGCCGGTAGATACACACTGCGTGTTTCAGAACTGCGCCCATCGTACCAATCGTTCCGGTCCGGGCCAGGGGTAATGCTTCGTCACCGGAGGGTCCCGCGTCCCGCCCGGCCCATATCGTGGCGCGCATGGAACAGCGACGCATGGGGCGCACGGGGGCGCCCGTCAGCTCGCTGACGCTCGGGACGCGTGCCGTCGCCGGCGTCGCGGCCCACGACCCGTCGGCCGGCGTCACCCTCGTGCTCGAGGCCCTCACCCGCGGCGTGACGTCGGTCGACGTCTCGGACGCCGACGGCGCGGGCCTGGCCGAGACCGCGGTGGGTGCGGCGATCGCGGGTCGGCGCGAGGACGTGTTCCTGTCGGTGCGGTTCGGCGCCCCCGTCGACCAGGACCCGGCGCACCGGGGCAACGGGCGGCGGTGGATGTTCCGTGCCGTGGAGCGGAGCCTGCAGCGGCTCGGCACCGACGTCATCGACCTGTACCAGCCGGCGCTGCCGGACCCGGCGACGTCGCTCGACGAGACACTCGACGCCCTCGCCGACCTCGTGGCGCAGGGCAAGATCCGCGCCTTCGGCATCCCCGGGTTCCCCGCCGAGGAACTCGTCGAGGCGCAGTGGCTCCGGTCGGGGTCGAAGAGCGCCACCGCGACGCACGTGCCCTACTCGGTCCTCACCCGCACGGCGGAGCGCACGGTGTTCCCGATCGCCCGTCGCTTCGGCCTCGGGGTGCTGGCAGGAGCACCCCTCGCCGGCGGCTGGCTCGCGGGGACCTACCGCGCCGGCACCGTCCAACCGCGCTCACCGCACGTCGACGAGCACCCGGACGCGTACGACATCGGCGCACCGCGGAACCGTCGGAAGCTCGAGGTCGCCGACCGGCTCGGACGCCTGGCCGACGACTCCGGGTTCACGGTGTCGGAGCTCGCGGTCGCCTTCGCCCTGACCCACCCGGACGTGTCCTCCGTGGTGATCGGACCGCGCACCGTCTCGCACGTGGACGCCTACGTGCAGGCGTCCGAGATCGTCCTCGACGACGGGCTGCTCGACGCGATCGACGCCATCGTCGCGCCGGGAACCCACGTGCTCGAGCGCGACACCGGGTTCGCGCTGCCGGCGCTCAGCCGCGAGCGACTGCGGGGCCGCACGCCGGTGGGCGCCGGGCCGGACCGCCGGTAGCCCCTGCGGTCAGGAGACCTCGCCGGCACGCGCTCCCGCCCACAGGTCGACGTCGGTGATGCCGACCGAGTGCTCGTTGATGGTGTGGAGCTCCTCGTCGGTGAACGACGTGTTCGCCAGCGCCGCGACGTTGTCCTCGAGCTGCGACACCTTGGACGCCCCGATCACGAGCGAGGTCACCCGGTCGTCACGCAGCGCCCACGCCAGGGCGAGCTGCGCCAGGGACTGCCCGCGGGCCGAGGCCACGTCGTCCAGCGCCCGGAGGTGCCCGACGACCTCGGGGGTGATGCTCGACGCGTCGAGCGACTTGCCTGCGGCGGCGCGCGAGTCCGACGGGACCCCGTCCAGGTACTTGCCGGTGAGCAGGCCCTGCGCCAGGGCGGTGAACCCGATCACGCCGAAGCCGAGCTCGCCCGCGGCGTCGAGCAGGCCCTCCGTCTCGATCCAGCGGTTGAGCATCGAGTACGACGGCTGGTGGATGAGGAGCGGGGTGCCGAGGTCGCGCAGGATCGCGGCGGCCTGCCGGGTCCGGTCGGCGTCGTAGGACGAGATGCCGACGTAGAGCGCCTTCCCCTGCTGGACGGCGGTGTGCAGCGCCCCCATCGTCTCCTCGAGCGGGGTCGAGGCGTCGAGTCGGTGCGAGTAGAAGACGTCGACGTAGTCCAGGCCCGTGCGCTGCAGGGACTGGTCGAGCGAGGCGAGCACGTACTTGCGCGAGCCACCGCCCTGCCCGTACGGCCCCGGCCACATGTCCCAGCCGGCCTTGGTCGACACGACCATCTCGTCGCGGTAGGGGCGGAAGTCCTCACGCATCAGGCGCCCGAAGTTCACCTCGGCGGCACCGTACGGCGGGCCGTAGTTGTTCGCGAGGTCGTGGTGCGTGATGCCGAGGTCGAAGGCCCGACGGCTGATCGCGCGCTGCGTCTCGAACGGCACGTCGTCGCCGAAGTTGTGCCAGTACCCCAGGGAGAGCAGCGGCAGGTCGAGGCCGGAGCGGCCGGTGCGGCGGTACGTCATGGAGTCGTAGCGGTCGTCGCTGGCGATGTAGGTCATGGCCCGAGCCTGCCACCAGCGCCGTCGGACGAGCGCAGCGAGGCGTGATCGGGTGCATGATCGTCCCACCGACACGGAAGGGCACGACGATGGCACGGACGACGAAGACCGAGGGCACCTTCACCGACGAGGAACGCGCGGCGATGCAGGAGCACGCCGCCGAGGTCAGACGCACGCGCGGCACGAAGGGCACCAAGGCGGAGAAGGCGGCAGCGGACGCCGCTGCGGTCGAGGCGAAGATCGCCGAGATGCCCGAGCCGGACCGCGGGCTCGCGGAACGCATCCACCGCATCGCGCTCGAGGTCGCGCCCGAGCTCGCGCCGAAGCTCTGGTACGGCATGCCCGCCTACGCGAAGGACGGCAAGGCGGTGTTCTTCTTCCAGGACGCCGCGAAGTTCAAGGCCCGCTACTCGACGCTCGGGTTCCAGGACTCGGCCGCGCTCGACGACGGGTCGTTCTGGCCGACGTCGTGGGCGATCACGCCGGAGTTCTCCGAGGCGGACGAAGCGACCGTCGCCGACCTGATCCGCCGGGCGGTCTCCTGAGCATCGACCGGTAGCGTGGAGCGCATGACCGCGCTCCGTTCGGCCGCCCGATGACCGCTGTGGGCGCGCCCGCCGTCTTCGCGCTGGTCTTCCTGCTGCTGTACGTCGTGAGCAGGCGGCGGGACCCGCGGATGCTCCGCAACGGGGTGTTCCTGACAGCCGCCGCGTTCTTCGCGCTCGCCACGGCCGTGGCCGCCCTGACGCTCGTGGTGCCCGGGTTCAGCCTGGTCGTCGGTACCGTGCTGCTGCTCGTGCCGCTCGCGGTGGTCGTGCTCGGCGTGGCCCTCATCGCGAACGGGTTCCGGATGCTCCGCTCCGAGGGGCGCAGCCTCGGCAACACGCTCTCCCTGCTCGCCGGGGTGCTCGTCTTCGTGCTGCCCGCGGTGGCGATCGCACTGTTCGTGTCGGCGAGCGGCGCGGGGTTCACGCTCTGGGACGGCACCCGGATCGCGGTCGCCGTGCTGATGGTGTTCGTGTGCGGGTACTTCGCCGTGTCCCTCGTCGCGTTCGCGGTGTACTCCGTCGTCTACGGCCGGATGCGTCACGGCACCGTGCCGGACACGATCGTCGTCCTCGGCTCCGGCCTGATCCGCGGCGAGGTGCCGCCACTGCTCCGCAGCCGCCTCGACCGCGCACTCGTCGTGTACCGCGCCGAACGAGCCGCCGGGCGTCGGCCGCTGCTCATCCCCTCCGGAGGGCAGGGCGACGACGAACCCCGCGCCGAGGGCACGGCGATGGCGGAGTACCTGCTGGCGAACGGCGCGGACCCCGACGACGTCCGACCCGAGACCGACTCCCGCAACACCCGCGAGAACCTGCGGTTCTCGCGCGCCGTGCAGGCCGAGGCCGGGCGGGACGGTCAGGTCGTCGTGGTCACGAACGACTACCACGTGCTCCGCGCCGCCACCTTGGCGCGGCGGCTCGACCTGCCGGCGCAGGTCGTCGGTGCACGCACGGCGCCGTACTACGTGCCGAGCGCGTTCCTGCGCGAGTTCGTCGCGGTGGTCGTCGAGCACCGGTGGCTCAACGTGGTCGCGTGCACGCCGTTCGTCCTGTTCACCGCGTTCCTGCTCTGGGAGTCGTTCCAGCAGCGGTAGACCCGGGCGACGGGGGGGGGGGGGGGGCCCGGGGGGGGCGCCCCCCCCCCCCCCCCCCCCCCCGGCCCCGCCCGGGGCCCCCCGGGGGGGCCCCCCCCCCCCCCCGCGCGGGGGGCGGGGCGCGCGCACGGCGCCGCCCCCCCCCCCCCCGCCCCCCCGGG
>NZ_JBSSCY010000011.1:0-75303 GCF_054060195.1 Curtobacterium sp. PvP017 | reverse complement strand
GGTGTGTTGTTCCAACCGCCCCCGCCCTTTGCCCCACCCTCTTTTCGGGTATTTGCGCCTCAAAAAAAACCTGGCCTCTACCCCCCCCCCCCCCCCGGGGGGGGGGGGGGCCCCCGCGCCCCCCCCGCCTCCCGTCCGTCGTCTTGGCGGCGATTCAGGCCGTGGCAGCCCCGAGCAGCAGCTCCAGCTGCTCGACGACCAGGTCGGGCCGCATGATGAACGGGTGGTGCCCGGTCGACACGTCGACGCTGCGCGTCGCCCGCGCCGCGTGCGCGCGCTGCAGCCCCACGGTGGTGCTGCGGTCCTCGGTGCAGACGAGGTAGGTCGAGTCGACGTCCTGCCACCCGGCTGCCGTCGTCGGCGTCACGAACGCCCCCGCTGTCTGAGCGGTCACCCGGTCCCAGGCGGCGCGTTGCGTGCTCGTGTCGGCGTCCTGCAGGAAGCGCGCACCGAAGGACGCGGCGTCGTACCCGGCGACTGCGAGGACTCCGTCACCGGCCGGGCCGATCGACACCGGATCGGGCTCGTCGGCCATGATGCCGGCCTGCGCGGAGCCGACATCGGGCAGGTACGAGGACACGTACAGCAGCTGTGCGACGGCGTCGTGGCGTCCGGCCTCGGCGATCACGGTGCCGCCGTAGGAGTGCCCGACGACGATCGCCCCGTCGCTGTCGTCGAGGGCGGCGCGCAGGGCGGCTGCGTCCTCGGCGAGCCCGCCCTCGGGGTGTCCCGCCGGTCCCTCGCCGCAGGAGGGCAGGGCGACCGCCCGACTGCGGATGCCGGTGCGGCTGTGCAGCAGGTCAGCGGTGGGCTGCCACCACCAGGCGCCGTCGCGGACGAGGGCGCCGTGGACGAAGAGGATCTCCATGCGTCGACGGTACGGCCGACCGGCCGGCGGCGCGCGGTCGGCCGAGAAGCGCATCGCGCTCGACGACTTCGGACGGAACCCCTACCGTGGAGGTACCGGATCGGTCATCAGGGACCCGTCGTCACGATGCTCCTCACAGATGTGGGGTCTGGCACAGCGGGTCGATCCGGACGAATCCGAGATGCGCATCATCTCGACGAAGGGCTGGTCATCATGACCGCCAGAATGCAGAACGACTGGCACCGCCACGGTCTCCGGTCGCCCGAGGACCTCGAAGCCCTCGTGGCCGAGCGCCTCGAAGGCACGGGCCACGCTTCCACTGCTACGGGCGACGCCCGGCGCGAGCCGTCCTACGCCGACTTCCTCGGCGAGCAGATCTGACCCGTCCGGTCCGCTGCTCTACGGCTTGTAGAGTCTGTGCATGCGGACAGGACGAACGACGGCAGCTTCCCTCGCGATCGTCATCGGTGGGTTGTTCGCGATCCTCGGGGTCCAGCCGGCATCGGCGCACTCGGCGCTGACGAGCAGCACGCCCGCTGACGGCGCGGTCGTCACCGAGCCGCTCGACCGGATCGATCTGACGTTCAGCGAGGCACCGCTCGCGGGTCTCGACGCTGGACTGCGGATCCAGGTGACCGACGCCGACGGCACCGACGTGTCGACGGGCGACGTGACCGTGTCCGGCATGACGATGGGCAAGGCCGTCGAGCTCGAGGACGGCGCGTACACGGTGCTCTGGCGGTACGTGTCGCCGGACGGGCACCCGATCGACGGCTCGTACGGGTTCGAGTACCGGGCCGCGGTCGCGACACCGTCCGCGACGACTCCGCCGACGTCGGAACCAGTGTCTCCGTCTCCGACGTCGACCGCGACGGCCACCGGGGCCTCGGACGGTGCCCCTGACTCCGCGCCCGGGATCGCGCCCGGCGTCTGGGTCGCGCTCGGCGCCGGCACGGTCCTCGCCGCTGGTGCCGTCGTCGTGCTCCTCCTGCGCCGCGGCGGCCGCGGCCGCGCGTAGCGCGCCCCGCTCACTTCGTGAGCAGAAATGGTCGGGTCGCCTTCCGGGACCCGACCATTTCTGCTCACCTTGTGCTGCGCCCGCGACCCGGACACGCACCGGATGGGAGGCCCGCCACCCGGCCGCCACGGGCCTCCCGTCCGACGCCGGCCGCGTTCACCCCCGCTTCGTGAGCAGAAGAGGTCGGGTCCTGGAACGGGACCCGACCTCTTCTGCTCACCATGCAAACGCGGCACGAGCGCGGCGGGCGCTACGCGGCGGGCGCCTCCGCGAGCGCGGCGTCCGCCCGCTCCTCGCTGCCGGCGGCCAGACCGCGGGCGATCTTCCCGCGTGATGCCAGCCACAGCACGAGGGCGGCCACGAACACGATGACCTCGGTGACGGTGAGCGCCCAGATGATCCCGGCGAGCCCGAACCACACGTTGCCGACGATCACGATCGGGATGAACAGCACACCCTGCGCCAGCGACAGCACCATCGCGGGCAGCACCATGCCGGTCGCCTGGAAGAGCGAGGTGAGCAGCCCCGTGAACCCGTTCACGATCGCGGCGACGAGCTGTGCCGTCAGGATCGTCAGGCCGATCGCGAGTACCGAGTGGTCACCGGAGAAGATCGTGAAGACCTGCTCGCGGAACGTGAACACCGCGCCGGAGAACACGAGGACGATCGCGCCGACCGTGACGGCGGCTCCGCGCAGGGCGGCCCGGAGCCGTGCGGCGTCGCCCTTGCCGAACGCGTAGGCGAGCAGCGGCAGGACACCGATCGTGACGCCCATCACCAGGAACTCCGGGACCTGCGCGATGCGGACCGCGACGCCCATGGCGGCGAGCGGGTCGTCGCCGTAGGCGGCGGCGAGGTTGTTGAGCACGAGTGTGGTGACGATCAGGAAGGCCGACTGCAGCAGTTCGCCGACGCCGATGCCGAAGACGGGCTTCAGGACGTCGGCACGGAGGGTGAACCACTTCGGGGCGAAGCTGACGTTCTCGCTGTTCCGCTGCAGCCAGGTCACCCAGTAGGCGATCGACACGACGTTCGCGAGCCCGACGGCCAGTGCGGCACCGCCGACACCCCAGTGCAGCACGAGGATGAAGAGCACGTCGAACACCAGGTTTCCGACGGTGGACAGGACCAGGCCGATCATCGCCTGGCGTGCAGCGCCCTCGGAGCGGACGATCTGCTCGAGCGCGAACGACGAGGCGAGCACCGGAACGAACGCGAGCATCACGGCGACGTACTCGCTCGTGGCGGGGACCGCAGCGGCGTCGGCGCCGAGCACGGCGACGAGCGGGCGCAGGAACACGAGCCCGACGACGGCCAGGACCGCGCCGGTGACGACGGCACCCCACAGCGCGAACGAGGCGACGTGCTTGATGTCCCGGGCCTTGGCGGGGTCGTGCTCCGAGGCACCGAGCAGGCGCGACATCAGGGCGCTGCCGCCGACACCGAACACGCCGCCGACGGCCATGACGATGCCGAGCAGCGGGGTGCCGAAGGTGATCGCGGCGAGGAGCGACGTGTCGTGCTGCGCGCCGATGAAGCCGGCGTTGATGACGTTGTACAGGGCGCTGACGACCATCGCGGCGGCCATCGGCACGCACAGGTGCACGAGGGCCCGGGCGATCGGGGCGGCGGAGAGGTACCAGCGGTTCGTGGCCGCGGCGGTGTTCTCGGGGGTCGTGGTGGTCATGACTGCCTCCTTCTGGGCAGGGCGGAGGGCGCGACGGGATGTCGTCGCGTGCGGGGGTGGGGCCGGGAGGCCCGTGGCGCGTCGAGCGCGCCGGTAACGTCGGTCCCGGGGCGGCGCTACCGCGTCGGGGACGTTGCCGGGTCGGGGACGTTGCCGGGTCGGGGCGCTACCGCGTCGGCGGTGCGAGCTCCGCGGTCACCTTCTGCAGCAGACGCTGCAGGGTGGCCCGTTCGTCGGGGTCGAGTGGTGCGAGCAGGGTGTCGTCGAGGGCGACCATCGCGTCGGTGAAGCCGGCGATGAGGTCGGTGCCCGCCGGGGTGGCGTGCACGGTCTTCGTCCGGCCGTTCGTGGCGTCGGGGCGTCGTTCGACGAGGCCACGGCGCTCGAGGCCCTGCAGGAGGCTCGAGACACTGGCCGCGCTGGTCCGGGTGATCTCGGCGATGTCGCGTTGGATCGCCCCGGGGTTCTGCTGCAGGTACCCGAGCACGAAGCTCTGCTCGCGGGTGAGGTCCCGATCGCGGACCCACTCGTCGGCCGCCTTGCGCTGTGCCCATCCGATCCACCGCATGAGTTCGAGCGGGGTGGTGAGGTCCGGTGCCTGCATGATCAGGACTCTAACTGTTTGATATCTAACTGTCAACGAGCGATCGTCCACCGTCCGACCCCGGAACGGGGGTATGGGCCGGGGGCACGCCCCTGGTAGCTTGCACAGGAAGGCGGCCTCACCACCCGTCGTCCTCGGTCCGGCACCGGACCGTTCGGGTCTCCCGACGCACCGCCGGGGGATGGATCAGCAGTGGCGGACCTCCGCCCGGGAAAGGGACCCATGACTCGCACTGCGCTCCGGGCGCGACGCCGCCGGCGTCCATGACCTCCGACGCGCGCCGGCGGGTACCGGCGTGCGTCTCCACGGGGCCGCGGCGTTCGGGTCGCCTCGGGCCCTCCGGTGCGGTGGCGGTTCGGGCCGCTGCCGCACCGGACATCCGCACCACCACGAGTCTGTGAGGACCACCGTGCACGATCACGACACCCACCCGCTCGACCGTCGGGTCGGCCCGCCGCACGTCGAGCGGTTCCGGCTGACGCAGACCGCCGAGACCCTCGGCGTCGTCTGCACCTGCGCGATCGGCGTCGACCACGATAACACGATCCGGCCGGTGGGCGCAGAACCCGTCCGCTGAACGCTGTGCACACCGGCCGGTGCAGCGGGATACTGGGGTGGTGCGTGAACTCCAAGCCGCCATCGCCGCGGACCTCAACGTCCAGCCGACCATCGAGCCGGAGCAGGAGATCGCCCGCCGTGTCGGGTTCCTCCGCGACTACCTGCTCACGACCGGCGCGAAGGGGTTCCTGCTCGCCATCAGCGGCGGCCAGGACTCCACGCTCGCCGGGCGCCTGACCCAGCTCGCCGTCGAGTCGCTCCGCGCCGAGGGGCACCCCGCCGAGTTCACGACCGTCCGCATGCCGTACCGCGTGCAGGCCGACGAGGAGGACGCCCAGCTCGCCCTGCAGTTCATCGCGGCCGACCCGGGCATCACCGTCAACATCGAGCACGGCGTCGACGGGGTCATGCAGGACACCGCTGCCTCCGGAGTCGAGCTGAGCGACTTCGTGAAGGGCAACGTCAAGGCCCGGATGCGCATGGTCGCCCAGTACGCCGTCGCCGGCCAGCGCGGGCTGCTCGTCGTCGGGACCGACCACGCGGCCGAGGCGGTGACCGGCTTCTTCACGAAGTACGGCGACGGCGGCGTCGACCTCACGCCGCTCACCGGCCTGTCGAAGAGCCAGGGGCGGCAGCTGCTCGAGCACCTCGGCGCCCCGGCCCGCCTGTACGAGAAGGCCCCCACCGCGGACCTGCTCGACGAGACGCCCGGCCAGACCGACGAGGCGAACCTCGGGCTGTCCTACGCCGAGATCGACGCCTACCTGCAGGGGCACGACGTGCCGCTCGAGGTCGCCGAGGCGATCGAGGCGCGCTACCGCGCGACCGAGCACAAGCGCCAGGTCCCGGCGACGCCCTTCGACGACTGGTGGCGTGCGGGCGCGTAGGCGCTGACGCGACAACGGACAGGAGGCGCGCTGCAGGTGATCCTGCAGCGCGCCTCCTGTCCGTCCGCGCGGTCTCCTAGGATGGGAGCCGACGGAACAACAGATGCGGAATCCAGGCTGGTACCTGGACCGGAGGGGGAGTCATGGAAGTCCTGTTCGCGCTCGGGGCCATCCCGCTGATCATCGTGGGGATCATCGTCCTCGCCGTGATCGCGCTGATCTACGCGAAGGTCGTGTACCGCAACGCCGGCGCCGACGAAGCACTCATCATCACCGGCAAGCGCTCGCGCAAGGTCAAGAACGACGACGGCACCGAGACCGTCGAGTCCGGCATCAAGGTCGTCCTCGGCGCCGGCGTCCTGGTCCGGCCGTTCTTCGAGAAGGTCGCGAAGCTCTCGCTCAGCTCGCGAGCGATCGACATCAACGTCAACGCGCAGGACTCCCGCGGCGTGACGATCGACGTCGAAGCGGTCGCGCTCGTCAAGGTCGGCGAGACCGACGCCTCGATCCGGGCGGCCGCGCAGCGGTTCCTCGGGCAGGAGAAGAAGATCGACGACTTCGCGCGCGAGGTCCTGTCGGGTTCGCTCCGTGCGTCGATCGGTGCGACCGACGTGTCCACGATCATCCGCAACCGCGACCAGCTCACCGTCGCGGTGCTCGACGTGGCGAAGGACGCCCTGCACAGCCAGGGCCTCGACGTCGACTCCTTCGAGATCAAGGGCATCTCGGACCGCAACGAGTACATCAGCGACCTCGGTCGTGCGGAGCGCGCCCGCGTCCGGCTCGAGGCGGAGAACGCCGAGGCGCAGGCCGACCGCGAAGCGCGAGAGGCCCGTGCCACCGCGGACCAGGCCATCGCCGAAGCCGAGAACACCCTGGCGATCCGTCGTGCCGCGCTGCAGCTCGACGCCGACCGTGCGTCGGCCGAGGCCGCAGCCGCCGGGCCGCTCGCTCAGGCCCGTGCGGCGCAGGGCGTCGTCGAGCAGGAGCAGATCACCGCGCAGAAGCGTGCGGAGCTGCGCCGTGCCGAGCTCGAGTCCGAGGTCTCCGCCGTCGCCGAAGCGCAGGCGCGGAAGACCCGTGTCGAGGCCGAAGCGGCCGCCGGCGCCCAGGTCGAGACCGCTCGTGCCCAGGCCGAGGCCCGTCGCATCTCGGCCGAGGCGATCGCCGCCGAGGCGAAGGCCGAGTCCGAGGCCCGCAAGCTGGCCGCCGACGCCTCCCGTGCCGAGGGTGAGGCAGCTGCCGACGCGATCCGTGCCAAGGGTCAGGCCGAGGCTGACGCCACGAAGGCCCAGGCCGACGCACTCGCACAGCACTCCGAGGCCGTCCTGCGCGTCAAGGCCATCGAGACGCTGCCGAGCATCGCCCGCGAGCTCGCGGCGCCGATGGGCAACATCGACAAGCTGACCGTGGTGTCCTCCGACGGCGCCGGCGCGCTGTCGAAGAGCGTCGTGAGCCAGTTCAGCGAGGTCGACGCCCTGCTCGGGACGACCGCCGGGTTCACCCTGAGCGACATCGTCAAGAGCGCGACGACGGGGCAGGCCGCAGCCCGGGCCGTGGTCCGCGAGCGGTCCACCGGCATCGTGGAGCCGACCGAGTAGTCGCAGCGGAACGCGCAGCGGGCGTGGCGAGGATCAGTCCTCGTCGCGCCCGTTCTCGTCGCGGCGCTCGCGCTGCTGTCCACCGGCGTCCTCGCGCTGGCCGCCGCTGCGCTCATCCGCGTCGCGCGGGTCCTCAGCGGCGGCGGCATCGCGCTGGTCGGCGAGCCGCTGCTGCCAGACGACGCTGCGGGCCGCGCCCTCGAGGACGTCGTCGACGCTACGTCCGGTCTGCGCCGCGAGCGCGCCACTGAGCCCCGCCGTCAGGGTCCCGCCGGCCGACGCCAGCCGCTCGACCACCTGCTCCTGGCGTGGGGTGAGGGGTTCGTCGATCATCTCGTCGATGGTGTCGCGGATGTTCTGTTCGCTCGCGTCCAATGCCGCCTCGTCACCGG
This sequence comes from Curtobacterium sp. PvP017, assembly GCF_054060195.1. Classification (NCBI taxonomy): domain Bacteria; kingdom Bacillati; phylum Actinomycetota; class Actinomycetes; order Micrococcales; family Microbacteriaceae; genus Curtobacterium; species Curtobacterium sp. PvP017. The sequence goes on along the minus strand of NZ_JBSSCY010000011.1, from coordinate 67,688 downwards.
AGTGCAGCGCTGCTGCTTCTCCGACGACGACGAGACCGAGGCGCGCTGCGTCGTCTTCGGGACGCGGAGTGCGGTGCTCATCAGTCATGCGGGGGACCGTACGCTCCGGGGTGCCGCGCTTGCTGGACAGTCGGGGTACCCGACGCCTGTTGCCCGTCGTCAGCGCGGCGCCGCGTCCCATCGGCGGAGCAACCACTCCGCGGCGGCGACCCCTTCGCGTCGTTGGAAGTCGCGGATGGTCGGCATGTTCGGCGGTGTCGGCGGCAGCGCGTGCTCGAAGAACAGTCCGGCGAGACCAGCGAGGACGGCGTCGACCGTCGCGGCGGGCAGGCCGGCGAACACCGGGTGGGTGGCGATGTGGTGCTCGACGTCGCTGTCCTCGCCGCGGACGAGGGTGTCGACCAGGTAGGTCAGCGGGTCGAGCCAGTGCGCGCCGATGCTCGCCCACGGCCAGTCCACGACCCAGACGACCCCGGAACCGTCGACGAGCAGGTTGTCGGCACGGCAGTCGGCGTGCACGAGGTGTTCGCCGTCGACGAGTGCCGCTGCTCGGTCGGCTGCTCGGGCGATCGCGGGTCCGGCGGTGAGGACGTGTGCCGGCACGACCTCGGCCACCCGGTCGGCCAGGGTCGGGTCGCCGAGCATCCGGTCCCAGGCGCTGAACTCGTGGCGCAGGTCGTCGGCGATCCGGGGGAGGGCACGGAGATCCCCGGTCGCCGGCGGCAGGGTGTCCAGCGCATCGAGCACCGCCGCGGTGTCCCTGCCGTCGAGCGCTGCCCCGGGGTGCTCGCCCTCGATGTCGTCGAGGACCAGGACGACCCACTCGTCGCCGTCCGCGGTGGCGTCGAAGGCGTCCAGCAGGCGCGGCGCCTGCACCGTCGACGGCAGCTGCGCCACCACACGGGCTTCCCGGCGGTGCAGGTCGAAGGCATCGGCGTTCCGCGATCGCGAGACCGTCTTGACGAACGCCCGCCGCCCCGTGGCCGTGACCACACGGTCGGCACTCCCCGGCGACCACCCGGCCGCCTGGGACTCGGTGGTGGTCACCGTTCCGCCGAGGGTCTGCTCCACCCGTTCGCGCAGGATCGCCGGCACGTCCGTCCACGCAGTTCGCCCCATGCCCGACGACGCTACCTGAGAAGCCGTTCACGAACGTGCACGGATGGCAAGTTTGCGTTGGCAGCAAACGTGCTTGTGATGTAAAGTTGCAGAGTCTGCAAGGTTGACTCCCGTTCGACGGCCAGCCGCGCACGCTCCGGCGTCCCTTGCTCCGCACGACGACCACCACGCACCCCTGAAGGACCCCCATGTCTACTGCCACCGCACCCGTCGAGGTGTCGCGCGGACGACACGACTCCCCGGCCAGCACGCCGGGCAAGCCGATCATGTCGCACCGTCAGATCCTGCTCGTCATCTACGGCCTCATGGCCGGCATGTTCCTGTCGTCGCTCGACCAGACGATCGTCGGCACCGCGATCCGCACCATCGGCGACGACCTGCACGGTCTCGACCAGCAGGCCTGGGTCACGACCGCCTACCTGATCGCGTCGACCATCACGACGCCGATCTACGGCAAGCTCTCCGACGTCTTCGGCCGCCGGCCCCTCTACATCTTCGGCATCGCGGTCTTCATCCTCGGCTCGCTGCTCTCGACGATGTCGACCTCGATGATCATGCTCGCCGCGTTCCGCGCCTTCCAGGGCATCGGTGCCGGTGCGCTGATGTCGCTGCCGCTCGCGATCATGGGGGACATCCTCGCCCCGCGTGAGCGTGCGAAGTACCAGGGGTACTTCCTCGCCGTGTTCGGCATCTCGTCCGTCATCGGCCCGCTCATCGGCGGCCTGTTCGCCGGCGCGAGCACGATCCTCGGCGTGACCGGCTGGCGCTGGGTCTTCCTGATCAACGTGCCGATCGGCGTCGCGGCGCTCCTGATGGTCATCGCCTTCCTGCACCTGCCGAAGTTCGGTGACGCCAAGGCGAAGCCGCGCATCGACTGGTGGGGTGCCACCTCGGTCATCGCGACCCTCGTCCCGCTCCTGCTCGTGGCCGAACAGGGCCGCACCTGGGGTTGGGGTTCGGCCGGCGCCATCGCCTGCTACGTGATCGGCGCGCTCGGACTCGTCGCCTTCCTGGTGATCGAGACCCTCATGAAGGACGACGCGATCATCCCGCTCAAGCTGTTCCGCTCGGGCACCTTCTCGATGGCCACGATCCTCGGCTTCCTGGTCGGCTTCGCGATGTTCGGCGCCATGCTGACGATCCCGCTGTACCTGCAGATCGTGACCGGCCTGACGCCCACCGAGTCCGGCTTCGCGACCCTGCCGATGATCGGCGGTCTGATGATCGCCTCGATCGCCTCGGGGCAGATCGTCGCCCGCACCGGTCGCTACCGGATCTTCCCGGTCATCGGCACGGCCCTGGTCTCGGTCGGCTACGTCGTCCTGACGTTCATGACGATCGACAAGCCGCTCTGGTTCCTGATGATCGGCATGTTCCTGATCGGCCTCGGCCTCGGACAGCTCATGCAGAGCATCACCCTGGCCTCGCAGAACTCCGTGCAGCCGCGTGACATGGGTGTGGCGACGTCGTCCGCCACGTTCTTCCGCCAGATCGGTGGAACGCTCGGTACGGCGGTCCTGCTCAGCGTCCTGTTCTCGATCATGCCGGCGAACATCCTGCACGCCACCGCGGACCAGAAGAACCTGTCCGGTGCGCTCGATGCCGCGCTGAACCCGACCGTCGCCACGGCGAAGGCGAACGCGGGCGTCATGGAGCAGATCTGGAACCCGATCGTCACCCCGGTGAAGTCGCAGGTGCAGTCCGGCCTCGACCAGGCCACGGCGCAGGTGACCACGGCCACGGCCGGCGCCCCGGAGGCCGTGCAGCAGCAGGCCCTGACCGCCGCAGCCGACAAGGCGCACGCCAGCGTGCAGGACGGCAAGCTCGTGGTCGACTGGTCGGACGCCTCGCAGCGCTCGTACTGGGTCGGTGAGCTCGCCCCCGAGCTGTCGAAGCAGATCGACGAGGGGGCCGGCGACGGCAGCAGCTCGAGCAGCGAGACGAGCGACACGTCCTACCTCAACGGCGCGACCCCGGCACTGACCAAGCCGTTCATGACCGGCTTCAACGCGTCGGCCGTGACGGTCTACTGGGTCGGCTTCGCCGTGATCCTGCTCGCGTTCGTCCTCAGCTGGTTCTTCAAGGCGCCGCCGCTCCGCAAGAGCTCGGCCCTGCAGGAGCAGGCCGACCAGGCCGGGACCGCTGACGACCTCGAGGTGCAGGCCGTGAAGGCTGCCGACACGATGGGGTCGCCCACGGCGCCCATCACCGGTTCGATCCCCGTCCAGCGGGACCGCGCGTAGGAGCGGCCACCGGGGCCTCCCGTCGCCAAACGGGAGGCCCCGACCCGCACCAGGAGCAGCAGTGAGCACGATCGAATCCCACCCGGCGGGTGACAGCGGCCTGCGGGAGCGCAAGAAACAGCAGACCCGGCACGCGATCCACCAGGCTGCGCTGGCACTGGTCATCGATCGCGGCCTGGCCGGTGTCACGGTCGAGGAGATCTGCGCCGACGCGGGGGTCTCGCCCCGCACCTTCTTCAACTACTTCCCGTCGAAGGGCGACGCGGCACTCGGGCTCCCCGACGGTTCGGTCCCCGAGGCTGCTCGGCAGGCGTTCCTGACGGCCGAGAGCCCGCTCGTGTCGGACCTGTGCGACCTCGTCGCCCGGACGGTGACGCTGCCCGCGGACCGCCGCCGCGTGAAGGAACTCGTGCAGGAGCGCCCGGAGATGGTGCCCGCGATGCTGCAGTGGATGGCGCGGGCCCGGCTCGCCGTGTTCGAGGTCGCCGCGGAGCGCACCGACGGCGACTCCGCGCGGACCGCGGTGACGCTCGTCATGGCGGCGCTCATCGAGTCGGCGCACCGCTTCGCCGACGGCTCGCGCGACGAGCTGGCGGACCGTCTCCGCGGCGTGGTGGCCGAGATGGGCCGGCTCGCCACCGCCTGAGACGCGACCACGGACGGGAGGCGCGGCGTGGGTCCGACCCGCACCGCGCCTCCCGTCCGTGGTCCGGGCGCCCCCGCCGAAGCGACAGATGCGCGTGCCCCGCTGTCGACGGTGCCGCGAGCGCGACAGATCCCCGCGAACAGTCGGCGGGGATCTGTCGCTTTCACGGATCGGCCACACGTGCCCAAGCCGCGCAGCCATCCGACGACTTCGCGCCGTTCGAGACCAGAACGTGACGAAGAGTTCTCTTGACGCCGGAGACATCCGATGTTTTGATTGCCTCGTCCGGTCGACGGAGACCGGACGGCAGGAGACACGAATGAGCCGCATCACCGGTCTGCACGTGCGCGACATCCGCTTCCCGACCTCTCGGGAGCACGACGGATCCGACGCCATGAACCCCGCACCCGACTACTCCGCCGCCTACGTCGAGATCACGACCGACGCCCTGGACGGCCTCGTCGGCACCGGCTTCGTCTTCACCATCGGCCGCGGCAACGAGGTGCAGGAAGCCGCGATCGCCGCCCTGCGCGGCCACGTGGTCGGTGCCGACGCCGAGGCGGTCCTGGCCGACATGGGCGGCACCTGGCGGGCGATGGTCCACGACTCGCAACTGCGCTGGCTCGGCCCGGAGAAGGGCGTCATGCACATGGCGATCGGCGCCGTCGTGAACGCGCTCTGGGACCTCCGGGCGAAGCGCGCCGGACAGCCCCTCTGGGCACTGCTCGCCGACCTGAGCCCCGAGGAGCTCGTCGACCTGGTCGACTTCCGGTACCTCACCGACGCGATCACGCCGACCGAGGCGCTCGAGCTGTTCCGGGCCGCCGAACCGCACCGTGCGACCCGTCGGGCTCGGCTCGAGCAGCAGGGCTACCAGGCGTACACGACCACCCCGGGCTGGCTCGGCTACGACGACGAGAAGCTCGCCCGGCTCTGCCGCGAGGCCGTCGACGAGGGCTTCGAGCAGATCAAGCTCAAGGTCGGCGGCGACGTCGACGAGGACGTCCGCCGGATGGGCATCGCCCGCGCCACGGTCGGCCCCGACGTCCGCATCGCGATCGACGCCAACCAGCGGTGGGACGTTGACGAAGCCGTCACCTGGATCGAGCGGCTCCGCTCGTTCGACATCGCCTGGGTCGAGGAGCCGACGAGCCCCGACGACATCCTGGCGCACGCCGAGATCGCCCGGCGCATCGCCCCGATCCCCGTCGCGACCGGTGAGCACATGGCCAACCGGGTGATCGCGAAGCAGCTCATCCAGGCGGGATCGATGTCGGTGCTGCAGATCGACGCCACCCGCGTCGCCGGGGTCAACGAGAACCTCGCGATCCTACTCCTCGCCGCGAAGCACGGCGTCCGGGTCTGCCCGCACGCCGGCGGGGTCGGCCTGTGCGAGGCGGTGCAGCACCTGTCGATGTTCGACGCCGTCGCGCTGACCGGCGACCTCGAAACCCGCTGCATCGAGTTCGTCGACCACCTGCACGAGCACTTCGTGACCCCGGTGGACGTCCACGACGGTCGCTACTGGCCGCCGACCGCCCCCGGAGCCGGCACCGAGATGCTCGCCGACTCCCTCGACGCCTACGCCTTCCCGGACGGCCCGGCCTGGGCCGTGGTCGACACCGAGACGGTCCCCGACGCGGTCCGCGTCGCCTGAGTCGGCACGCAAGCACGCCAGCAACCCACCCCACACACCCCATCACCACGACGAAGTGGAGACACCGATGCAACGACGACGACTCACCGCGGGGCTCGCGGCAGCAGCAGCTGCCGCCCTCGTGCTCACCGGCTGCTCGTCCGGCAGCACCGCCAGTGACGGCCAGTCCGCGGACGCCCTGACCTGGGCCATGTGGATCGCCGGGAAGGAGGACAAGGCCGCCTGGCAGAAGGTCGCCGACACCGTCAAGACCGACGACGAGGTCGACGTCACGATCCAGGGCTCGCCCTTCAACGACTACTGGACGAAGCTCCGCACGCAGCTCTCCACCGGCACCGCGCCGTGCATCGTGAGCATCCAGTCGCTCCGTGCTGCGAACTACACGGACGTCCTCGTGCCGATCGACGACATGGCGGAGAAGGCGAACCTCGACCTGAGCGAGTACGACCAGACCGGGCTCGGCGGCATGAAGGTCGACGGCAAGCTCTACGGTCTGCCCTACGACACCGGCCCCATGGTCATGTTCTACAACAAGGACATCTTCGAGAAGGCCGGCGTCGCCGAGCCGAAGCCCGGCTGGACGGTCGACGAGTTCGAGGCCGCCGCCAAGGACCTCAAGGCGGCCGGCACCCCGATCTGGGGCACGAGCGTCGAGGACATCCCGCTCGAGTCGATGATCCTCGGCTACAACGGCGGCCGCGTGATCGACGCCGACGGCACGCTCGACGCGTCGAACGCGGAGTTCGCCGAGGGGCTCGACTGGATCGGCGGCCTGGTCAAGGACGGCTACGCCACCCAGGCCAGCACCGACGGCTCCACCGACGACAACGCGTTCGTGTCCGGCGACGTCGCGATGTACAGCGACGGCCCGTGGTCGATCATCAGCCAGAAGGCCAAGGTGAAGTTCGACCTCGGCATCACCACGATCCCCTCCGGCACGGACGGGCCCAGCTCGTTCGCCGCCGGGTCGGGCTTCGGCATCTCGAAGCAGTGCAAGTACCCCGAGCAGGCGTTCAAGGCCATCAGCACGATGACGAACGAGGCCACGCTCACCTCGCTCGCCGAGCAGGGCCGCGCCTTCCCGGCACGCACCGCGGCGCAGCAGGCCTGGTACGACAACGCCGGCATCGACGGGGTCGAGGACGCGCTGAAGACCGGACTCGACGACGCCACGCCCCTGCCCGGCAACAAGCAGAGCGACCAGCTGAACCAGCTCTTCGCGCAGTACGCGCTGCAGGCGGTGAACGGACAGACCTCCGGCAAGGAGACGATGTCGTCCATCGCGAGCCAGCTCGGCTCGCAGTGACGGGCGTCACCCCCTGACGGACTGGAGGCGCGGGCCGACCCCGCCCCGCGCCTCCCGTCCGCCCCATCCGAAGTGCAGGACCGCGCGAACGACGAGGAGGTCGTCGCATGACCACCATCCAGGACCCACCCGCCGAAGCGGCGGTCGCCGCTCCGCCGGTCGCGGTCGCGACCGGCGGCACACCCCGCCGGAAGACCGGCGGCGCCGACGCCGAACTCGGCCGCCGCTCGTGGTGGGGCGCCGCCTTCGCCGCACCGCACTCGATCGGACTCGTCGTGTTCACGGCGTTCCCGATCCTCGCGTCGCTCGTCGTGAGCTTCATGAACTGGCCGATGCTCGGCGAACGGTCGTGGGCCGGGCTGTCGAACTACACGCAGCTCTTCTCGGACCCGATCTTCCGGACGGTCACGCTCAACACGGTGCTGTTCGTCGTGCTCTACGTGCCGCTCAACCTCGTGGTCTCGCTCGGCCTCGCCGCCTGGTTGACACCGAAGATCCGGCACCGCCACGTGTTCCGGGTGCTGTTCTTCATCCCGACCATCACGCCGATCGTCGCGAACGTCGTCGTCTGGCGGATGCTCTACCAGCCCGGTGGCGCCATCGACGCGACCCTGCAGTCGACCGTCGGCGTGAACGCACCGAACTTCCTCGCCGACGACAACTGGGCCATGCTCGCCGTCGTCGCGATGAGCGTCTGGCAGGGCTTCGGCTACAACATGCTCATCTTCTCGGCGGCACTCGACTCGGTGCCCGAGAACCAACTCGAAGCGGCACAGCTCGACGGCGCCAACGCCTGGCAGATGTTCTGGCGGATCAAGTTCCCGCTCATCTCGCCGTCCATCTTCTTCGCCACGATGATGACCCTGATCACGTCGTTCCAGGTGTTCGTCCAACCGTTCGTGCTGACGAAGGGCGGACCGGGCACCTCGACGGAGACCCTCGTGCAGTACATCTACAACACGGGGTTCCAGACGCAGCAGCTCGGACTGGCATCGGCCGGCGCCTGGGTGCTGTTCGTCATCATCCTCGGGATCACGGCCATCCAGTTCCTCGGACAGAAGCGGTGGGTGCACTATGACTGAACTGACCTCGTCCAACCGGACGATCAACCCGCGGGCGCTGCCTCGCACGCACCGGCAGTCCGGCCGGGTGCGGCACGCCGTCGGTTACGTGCTGCTCTGCCTGGTGGCCCTGCTGTTCGTCTCGCCGCTCATCTACATGGTGGCGACGAGCCTGAAGCCCTCGGCGGACGTGTTCACGACGCCGCCGACCCTGTGGGGTTCATCGATCGAGTGGGGCAACTACGCGCAGGCGTTCACGTACCTGCCCTTCGCCCGCTTCATCCTCAACGGGATCTTCGTCGCCGCTGCCGGCACCGCGATCAACGTCGCCGTCGCGGTGCTGTCCGGGTACGCGTTCTCACGGCTGCGGTGGCGCGGACGGAACACGGTCTTCGTCCTGTTCCTCGCGACGCTGATGATCCCGCAGGACGTCCTCGTCATCCCGATGTACGTGATGATGCAGGGCTTCGGCTGGGTCGACACGTTCCAGGCGCTCATCATCCCGTGGGCGTTCACGGCCCTCGGCGCGTTCCTGGTGCGGCAGTTCTTCCTGACCGTGCCGCAGGAACTCGACGACGCCGCCCGGGTCGACGGTGCCGGTGCCATCCGGACCTTCTTCTCGGTGATGCTCCCGCTCGCCCGGCCGACGATGGCCGTCCTCGCGGTGTTCTCGTTCATCTCGTACTGGAACTCGTTCCTCTGGCCGCTCGTCATCGTCAACGACGTCGAGGCCCGGGGCACCATCCCGCTCGGCCTGCAGCAGTTCTTCGGGCAGCAGGGCTCCGAGTGGAACCTCGTGATGGCGGCGTCGGTGATCTCGATGCTGCCCACCGTGATCCTGCTCGTCCTGCTGCAGAAGCACCTCGTCAAGGGCATCGTCACCAGCGGCCTCGGCGGCCGGTGACACCCCTCCCCCCTCTGAAAGGAACACTGGCCTCATGACCATCACCGCACCTGCAGAGCCGCAGACCGCGACCGACGCCGCCGGGTTCCCCGCGTGGTTCACCCACGACCGGTTCGGCATGTTCATCCACTGGGGGCTCTACGCCCTGCCGGCACGGCACGAGTGGGTGAAGAACCGCGAACGGATCACCGACGCCGATTACCAGAAGTACTTCGACCACTTCGACCCCGACCTGTTCGACGCCGCCGACTGGGCCCGCCGTGCTCGCGAAGCCGGCATGAAGTACGTCGTGCTCACCACGAAGCACCACGAGGGCTTCTGCCTCTGGGACAGCAAGCTCACCGACTACAAGTCCACGAACACCCCGTTCGGCCGCGACATCGTGCGCGAGTTCGTCGACGCCGTCCGGGCCGAGGGACTGCGGGTCGGGTTCTACCACTCGCTCATCGACTGGCACCACCCCGACTTCACCGTGGACGGCGTGCACCCCCGGCGCGACGACTCGCCGGAGGAGATCGAGGCGTTCGACCAGGGCCGCGACATGTCGCGCTACCGGGAGTACCTGCACGGTCAGGTCGAGGAGCTGCTCACCGACTACGGGCAGGTCGACTACCTGTTCTACGACTTCTCGTACCGGGACAACGACCACGAGGACATCTGGGGCGGCAAGGGTCGGGACGACTGGGGCTCCGAGGAGCTCATGGCCCTGACGAAGCGCCTGCAGCCCGGCATCATCGTGAACGACCGGCTCGACATCCCCGGCGACCTGGTCACCCCGGAGCAGTACCAGCCGGACAAGCCGATGGAGGTCGACGGTGCTCCGGTGCCGTGGGAGGCCTGCCAGACACTCAACGGTTCGTGGGGCTACGACCGCGACAACGTGAACCTCAAGCCGGTCGACCTGCTCGTCCGCATGCTCGTCGACGGCGTCTCGAACAACGGGAACATGCTGCTCAACATCGGCCCCACCGGCCGGGGCGAGTTCGACGGGGTCTCGCGCCAGACCCTCGACGGCATCGGCACGTGGATGCACCAGCACGCCCGGTCCGTCTACGGCGCCGGGCCGTCGTCCTTCGTCGCGCCGCGCAACACCGTGTACACGCAGAACGGCAACCGCCTGTACCTGCACCTGTTCGCGTGGCCGTTCGAGCACGTGCACCTGCCCGACCTGGCCGGCAAGGTGGCGTACGCGCAGCTGTTGAACGACGCGTCGGAGCTGCACTTCCGCGAGATCCCGCCGGGGACCCGCGCGCAGAACACCGGGCTCGGCGGGCAGCCGGCCGGGACACTGACGCTCACGCTGCCGATCGTGCGGCCGGACGTCGCCGTGCCGGTGGTCGAACTGTTCCTGCGCGACTGATGCAGCGCATCCTGTCGAGGACCCGACTGCGGGCGGGGAACGAGGCCGCGTACGACGCCGTGCACGCCTCGGTCCCGCCCGCGCTCGCGGCCCGACTGCGCGAGGCCGGCGTGCACGACTGGACGGTGTGGCGCGACGGGCTGGACCTGGTCCACCTCATCGAGGTCGAGGACTACCGCGCGATGCGTCGGGCGCTCGCCGACGACCCGGTCAACGCCGCGTGGCAGGAGAAGATCAACCCCCTGCTCGAGGCGGACGACGACTACTCGGGGAACGACGACGGCGTCCCGCGGGTCTGGTCGCTCGCCGACCAGGTGGACGCATGACGGAGCTCGACCTCGACCGGGGACCATTCTGGTTCGGCGGCGCCGGCATCGGCAACCTGTTGCGCACGGTGTCCGACGACGACGCCCGCGCCACGGTCGACGCCGCGTGGGACGCCGGCGTGCGCGGCTTCGACACCGCGCCGCACTACGGCCTCGGGCTGTCCGAACGACGGCTCGGGGCGGCGCTCGCCGACCGCCCGCGTGACTCGTTCCTGGTGTCGACGAAGGTCGGGCGGCTGCTCGTGCCCGGTCGCGGCGACGGGGACGACCTGGCGTCCGGCGGGTTCGCGGTGCCGAACGACACCGTGCGGCAGTGGGACCCGTCGCCGTCCGGCGTGCGGCGGTCGTTGGACGAGTCGCTCGGCCGGCTCGGACTCGACCACGTCGACGTCGCGTACCTGCACGACCCCGACGTGTACTCGCTCGAGGACGGCCTGACGCAGGCGCTGCCGACGCTCGCCGAGTTGCGCGACGACGGTGTGGTCCGCGCCGTCGGGGTCGGGTCGAACTCGTTCGAGGCCCTCGACGCCGCGGTGTCCACCGGCCTCTGCGACGTCGTCATGCTCTCGGGGCGGTACACGCTCCTGGAACAGCCCGCGGCGGCGCTCGTCGCCCGGTGCGCCTCGCTGGGGGTCGCGGTCGTCGCGGTCGGGGTCTACAACTCGGGGCTGCTCGGGCGGGACCGGCCGGACGCCACCGCGACCTACGACTACGCGGCTGCTCCGGCCGAGCTCGTCGCTCGGGCGAACGCGATCGCCGACGTGTGCGAGCAGCACGGGGTCACGTTGCCCGAGGCTGCGCTGGCGTTCCCGCGCCGAGCGGCCTCGGTCTCCGCGATCGCGCTCGGCGTGCAGTCCGCGGAGCAGGTGCGCTCGAACGTCGAGCGCGCTGCGGCCGTGGTGCCGGAGGCCCTGTGGGAGGACCTGCGCGCCGCGGGCCTGCTCAGCGCCTGAGCCCCGCACAACCAAAGTCACCCCGAACCGCACGGATGCGCGGTTCGGGGTGACTTCGGTGGTGCGGCGGGTCGTGCCCGGCGAGACCTGCCTAGCGGGTCTTGGCGCTGCGACCCGAGAAGCGGATGTAGATGATCAGCACGATGATGGCGCCGATGATCGAACCGATGATGCCGGCGGGCTGGAAGAAGCCGTCCATCGGGTCGTGCTGGAAGATCAGGAACCCGAGGAACCCGCCCACGAACGAGCCGATGATGCCCAGCAGGATGGTCATGGGGATCGAGATGTTCTGCTTGCCGGGGACGACGAGCCGGGCGATGGCGCCGGCGATGAGTCCGACGATGATCAAGCTGATGATGAGACCGAGCACGGTTTCCTCCTCGTGGGTGCGGTTGCCGCGGCATGGTTGCCGGAGTCAGGGCCGACGACCAACGCAACACCCACCCACCTGCACGCGTTCTCGGTTTCAGTCGAGGGAGCGCCGCAACCAGCGCTCGACACCCTCGACGTGCGACACCACGAGCGCCTGCACGAGCTGCGGATCCCGGCGTCGGATGGCGTCCACGATGGCGGCGTGCTCGTCGAGGGTGCGCTGCACGGAGCCGTTCTGCGTCAGGCCACGCCAGACCCGCACCCGCACGGTCTTGCTCGACAGGGCGTCGAGCAGCCCGGACAGGTACTGGTTGCCGCCGATGCCCGCGATGGTCGAGTGGAACAGCAGGTCGTGGGCCACGAGGTCCTCGACGCCGGTGTCCTCGCCGACGGACTGCATCAGGGTCGCGAGCTCGTCGATCTGCTGCTCCGAGGCACGCGCGGTCGCCAGGACGGCGGACGCGGGCTCGAGGATGCGTCGGACCTCGAGCAGGTCGACGAGGGACCGGTCGTGGTGCATGTCGACGACGAACGACACGGCCTCGAGCAGGACGCCCGGTTCGAGCGAGGTCACGTAGGTGCCGTCACCGCGCCGGACGTCGAGCACGCGGATGAGCTCGAGGGCCTTCACCGCCTCGCGCAGACTGTTCCGCGACAGGCCGAGTGACTCGCTCAGTTCCTTCTCGGGCGGGAGGCGCTGCCCGGGTTGGAGCTCACCGCTCACGATCATCTGCTGGATGCGTGCGATCGCATCGTCGGTCAGCGACGCCACGTCACCACCTCCTGATCCCGGCCCGCTCGCGGACGCGAGCGGACAGGTCGACGATAGCCGGGCCTCCCGGTCGTCACGGCCCGACCATCAGGCGGGCCGCAGCCGGAGGGCCTGCATCCCGCCGTCGACCGCCAGGTCGACGCCCGTCGTCGACCGGGCGAGCGGGCTCGTCAGGTACGCGACCGCCTCGGCGACCTCCTCCGCCTGCACGAGCCGACCGTGCGGCTGCCGGGCTTCGAGGGCAGCGCGCTCCGCTGCCGGATCACCGGCAGTCGACAGCAACCGCGCCACCCACGGGGTGTCGGCGGTCCCCGGGTTCACGGCGTTGACGCGGATGCCCTCGCGGATGTGGTCGGCTGCCATGGCGCGGGTCAGGGCGGCGATCGCGCCCTTCGTCGCCGAGTAGAGCGCCCGCTGGGGCAGCCCCGCGGTCGCGGCGATGGAGCAGGTGTTCACGATGCTCGCGTTGCCCGACGCCCGCAGGTGGGGGAGCGCGGCCCGCGACAGCCGGACGGCACCGAGGACGTTGACCTCGTACACGCGGCGCCACTCGTCGTCGGGGTTGTCCTCGACCGTGCCCTGCGCGCCGATGCCGGCGTTGTTCACCAGGACGTCGAGGCCGCCGAGCTGCTCGACGGCGGTGGCGACGGCCGTGCGGACGGAGGCGTCGTCGCTGACGTCGCACGTGACGGAGACGAACCCCTCGGCGGTGGACGGCTGGAGGTCGAGGACGGCGACCGTCGCGCCGCGGTCCCGCAGTGCGGCGGCGATCGCTGCGCCGATGCCGGACGCGCCCCCGGTGACGATCGCCCGGACGCCGTCGTGGCTGCCGGTTGGGTTTGCCATCAGGCTGCCCCGACCGTCTGGCGCTGCGAGCCGAGCCCGTCGGCGGTGAGCTCGACGACGTCGCCGGGCTGCAGGTAGGGCGCGTGACCGGCCAGTGCCACCCCCGCCGGGGTGCCCGTGCTGATGACGTCGCCTGGGTACAGCACCATGAACTGCGACAGGTACCGGACGATCTCCACAGGCCGGAAGATCATGTCGGCGGTGGTGCCGTCCTGCCGGACCTCGCCGTTGACGGTCAGCCGGAGCGCGAGTGCCGCGGGGTCGAGGCCGGCGGCGTCGAGCGACCCGGGTGTCACCAGCCACGGGCCGAGCGGGTTGAAGGTCTCGCAGGACTTCCCCTTGTCCCACTGCCCGCCGCGTTCCAGTTGGAACTCGCGCTCGGACACGTCGTTCGCGATGGCGTAGCCGGCGATCGACGCCTCGGCCGCTGCATCGGACTCGCAGTAGCGGGCGGTGCGGCCGATGACGATCGCGAGCTCGATCTCCCAGTCGGTCTTCGTGCTGTTCCGGGGGATCAGGACCTCGTCGTCGGGGCCGATCACCGTCATCGGGTCCTTCATGAACACGATCGGTTCCGTGGGGATGTCGGCGCCGGTCTCGGCAGCGTGGTCGCGGTAGTTCAGGCCGATGCAGACGACCTTGCCGGGGCGAGCGATGGGTGCACCGCGCCGCATGCCGTCGGCCCGGTCTCGGTCGATGCTCGGCAGGTCGCCGGCGCTGCGTGCGTGGTCGACGCGGCCGACCGGGTCCGAGGCCAGGAAGGCCCCGTTGACGTCACTGGTGATGGAGCGGAGGTCGAAGACCTCGCCGTCGGTGTCGATGGCCACGGGGATCTCGCTCCCCGCCGGGCCGAGTCGTGCGAACTGCATCGTTCCTCGCTCTCCGGCTGCGCCAGTGCAGCCGAAGACATCCTATGTCTGAGTGCGGCCCCGGACAAGGTAGACGCGTTCCGCGGTACCGCTGAAGACGGCTTCGTGCTCGGTCGTCGACAGGTCGTCGAGTGCCGCCGTCGTCCGCTGCACGACGTCGGCGTACCCGGTCGCGAGGGTCGACACCGGCCAGTCCGAGCCGAACATCGACCGTTCGGGACCGAACTGCTCGACGACCCCGCAGACGTACCGGTCGACCGGGCGGTCGCGCCAGTCCGGGCCGGCCTCGGTGAACAGGCCGGAGACCTTGCACGTGACGTTCGGGCGCGCGGCGAAGTCGGTCATCCGTCCCCGCCAGGCCGGATCACCGGTGTCGATCGACGGCTTGCCCGCGTGGTCCAGGACGAACGACGCCTCGGGGACGGCATCGATCAGGGTCAGTGCGGCGGCGTGCTCGCGCGCACGGACGAGGACGTCGAACACCAGGCCGGCGGCGGCGAGTGCGTGGACCCCGCGGACGACGTCGGGGCGGGCGAGCCAGTCCGCGTCGGGTTCGTCCTGCGCCTGGTGCCGGATGCCCACCAGGCGCTCGCCGCCGGGCAGTGCTCGAACGGCGGCGATCCGGTCGGTCACGTCCGGCGCGGTCAGGTCCACCCAGCCGACGACGCCTGCGACGGGTCCGGGTTGCTCGAGCAGCCAGGCGGTCTCGCCGGGGTCGTGCACGGCCTGCACGACGATCGTCCGCGTCACGCCGGTGCCCTGCGTCGCCGCGCGGAGGTCGTCAACGTCGAACCGCCGCCGGATCGGGGCGACGGAGTCGTCCATCCACGGGTACGGCCGGTCGGCAGGGTTCCAGAGGTGGTGGTGAGCGTCGATGATCACGCGCTCATGATGCCCCATTCATCCGATGTCCGCCCGTGCGTGGTGTGCTCGGCGCGAAAGCGACAGAAGTTGGCGTCATCAGCCGGTCCGGTCCGCAAGAGCGACAGTGTGCCGCCGATGTTCGGCGGCACACTGTCGCTTTCGCGGAAGCGCCAGCGCCAGCGCCAGCGCCAGCCGGGCTCGACACGGACACGCGGGCTCGGGACACGACCCCGGCCGGGAGGCGCGGCGCGCGTCGGGCGCGCACCGTGCCTCCCGGCCGGGTTGATCCCAGAGCATCCTGCGAAAGCGACAGATATCGTCCCGTCGCACGGTCGGTGCCGCCAGCGCGACAGTCTGCCGCCGATGTTCGGCCGAGATCTGTCGCTTTCGCGGAAGCGACAGATCTCGGCCGAGCCGCCCGCAGCTCAGACGGCGCCGGAGGCCTCGAGCTCGGCGCGCAGCTCGGCGTCGGACGGCTCGACGAAGTGCTTGCCGTTCGGCAGCACCACGACGGGGATGTTCTTCCGCCCGCTGATCGCCTCGGCACGGTCGGCCGCCGACAGGTCCTGCTCGACGTCGACGTACTCGTAGTCGACACCGAGGGTGTCGAGCAGCGCCTTCGACCGGCGGCAGTCGCGGCACCAGTCCGCGCCGAACATCGTCACCTTGTCGAACGCTTCGGTCGTGGTTGCATCGCTCATGCCCAGAGAGTACGTCGGCGGGCCCCCGCGCATTCCCTACGATTGACGCATGCCGCCAGGACCCGACCCCGAGACGCGATCCTGGGCGTCGGCGGCCGTCCGACGCTTCGCCGCGGTGACGAACCTGCTCGTGGCGGCTCGCCGGTTCCGCATCGTCGGTGGCGACCCCCGCGACGCCGCGGCGCTGCACGAGCTGCTCACCGGACTCGGCGCTCGCCCGGCCGCGGAGCACGAACCGATCGACCAGCTGTGGTGCCTCGGTTCCCCCGAGGACTCCACCCCCGTCATCGAGCGCGAGGCCGACCGGCCCCGTGGCGCCACGCTCATCGTGATCGACGCCGGCCGGCACCTGCCCGCCGTCGATGAGGACGCCTTCGGTCCCGTCGTCACCGCACGCCCAGGGGTGCTCGGCGTCCCGATGCTCTCCGACGACGTCTTCCTGGTCTCCACCGGTCGCGACCCCGAGGAGGACCCGGCCGCCGACGCCCGCCTGCGCTGGGCACGACGCTCCATGCCCGTCTCGCGTGCGGTCGCCGCGGAACTCCGTGACGGCGGACTGCTCCGTGGCACCCGCATCGGCGTCGCGATGTTCCTCGAGCCGAAGACGGCGGTGCTGAGCCTGTTGCTGCGCGACGCCGGGGCAGAGGTCGTCGTCTACGCGCACGCCGACGAGACCGACGACGCCGTGGCCGCGTCGCTCCGGGCAGCGGGTCTGACGGTGTACGCGAGCAGCACCGCCGCACTGCCGGAGCAGAAGGCGCTCGCCCTCGCGATGCTCGACACCCGGCCGCACATCCTGCTCGACGACGGTTCGCACGTCATCCGGCTCGCCCACCAGGAACGACCGGACCTGCTGCCGACGATGCTCGGCGCGGCGGAAGAGACCACGAGCGGCCTCCGACCCCTGCGCGTGATGGCGTCGCGGGGCGAGCTCGGCATCCCCGTGGTCGCCGTCAACGACGCCCGCACCAAGACGTTCTTCGACAACCGGTACGGCACCGGGCAGTCGACGGTGTTCGCGGTGCTCGACCTGGTCGACGGGCTCCCGTCCGGCACGCACCGAGTCAAGTCGGGAGGCGCGGCGGTCGTCGCCGGGTTCGGGCACGTCGGCGAAGGGGTCGCGTTGGTGCTGTCCGCCCTCGGGTTCCGGGTCACGGTCGCCGAGACGGATCCCGTGCGCGCCCTGCAGGCGCTGTTCGCCGGCCACGCCGTCGCGCCGCTCGCCGAGGCCGTGCAGGACGCCGACCTCGTGCTGAGCGCCACCGGGGTCGCCGACACCATCGACCTGCGGGTGCTGCGCTCGTGCGCGGACGGGGCGGTCGTCGCCGTCGCGGGCGGGGTCGACCACGAGGTCGCGCTCGACGACGCGATGGCGGCCGGTGCCACCCGACAGCAAGTGGGCCCGAAGGCCGAGCGCCTCGTGTTCCCCGACGCCGACAGCGGGCCGATCGTGCTCGACCGCGGCGGGTGCATCAACATCACGGCGGCCGAGGGCAACCCGATCGAGATCATGGACCTGTCCTTCGCGGCGCAGCTCGGGGCGGTCCGCATGCTGCTCGAGCGGGGCGACGAGTTGGCGCGAGCCGTCGTGCCCATCGACCCCGCGGTCGACGACGCGACTGCCCGCGTGGCGCTCGCCGCGTTCGGGAGCCGACCCGTTCCTCCCGTCCGCCTTGCCGAACACCCGGCGGACCGTGAGCCGGACGTCCGGACGCGCCGTTTCGGAGACCCCGCATGAGCGCTGCGCCCCCGAGCGACCTGCACCCGAGCGCCACGCGCCCGCGTGCCGACCACCCGGTCGTCGTGCACTCGGCACGCGTCGTCGTGCCGATGACCGCGCCCCCGATCGCCGACGGCGCGGTCGCCGTTCAGGACGGCCGCATCCTGCACGTCGGCGACCGGTCCTGGGTCGTCGACCAGCTCGCCGGTTCCGGCACGACGTTCACCGAACGGCAGTGGCGCGGAGCCCTCCTGCCGGGGCTCGTCAACGCGCACTCGCACCTGCAGTACACCGGCATGGCCAGTGTCGGCCGTGGCCAGTACAGCGGTTTCGAGGACTGGGCGGCCGCGTTCAACCAGGACTACGCCGAGCCGCACGACTGGCGGGCCGAAGCCGCTGCGGGCGCAGCGGCGTCGATCCGCGCCGGCGTCACGAGCATCGCGGACATCGTCACCGACATCGAGGCGTCCACCGCGCTCGAGGACGCCGGCCTCGGCGGCATCGCCTACTGGGAGGTGATGGACTGGGAGAACGACGCCTGGCAGTCGCACGGCCGCGACCAGGTGCTCGACGAACTCGCCCGGATCCCGACCACCCCCGGGGCCGGCCTGTCACCGCACGCGCCGTACTCGCTCGAGGTCGCGCCCCTGCTCGAACTCCCCGACATCGTCCGGCAGCGCGGACTCCGACTGCACCTGCACCTCGGCGAAGCTGCCTTCGAGGGGGAGCGCGTCGCCCTCGGACCCGTCCCCGGACTCGACGGTGTCGACGGCGTCGGCCACGGCAACGACTGGCACCTGGCGAACGTGCCCTCGTTCCGGGCGCTGCGAGCCCTCGGGTTCGGGGCGAGCGCCACCGCGTTCGTCGACCGACTCGGCGTGCTCGGGCCGGACTGCCACATCGCGCACGGCGTCTACATGACCGCCGCCGACCGGGCGCTCCTGCGCGCCCGTGGCACCGCCGTCGCACTGTGCCCGCGGTCGAACGCCGTCATCGGCCTCGACCCGCCGCCCGTCGCCGACTACCTGCGCGAGGGCAGCCCGATCGCCATCGGCACCGACTCGCTGTCGTCGTCCCCGTCCCTCGACCTGATGGCCGACGTCACCGCGTTGCACCGGATCGCCCGCGCCCAGGGCTACGGGCACCGCGACCTGCACGAGCGGCTCCTGGCGGCGGCGACGCTCGGCGGTGCGCACGCCATGGGGCTCGCCGTCGGACCGGACCGCATCGGCCACCTCGCCGTGGGCGCCCGCGCCGACCTGGCCGTCTTCGACGTCGACGCCCGGACCGTGCCCGACGCACTCGCCGAGCTCGTCGAGGACGGCGCCGGGCGCGCAGCCGCCACCGTCATCCGCGGGGTCGTCCGCGCCGTCGACGGAGCGCTGACCGGCGTGCCCACGTCGTCGTCCGACCGCCCTGCCCGCCCTGTCATCCCTGTGGAGGAATCATGACCGAGACCGCACCCCGCCCCGGCATGGCCGCCCGTCGCACCGTCGACGGCGAACTGATCGAGTGGCTCGACGTGCCGAAGCGCGCCATCGCCCTCGGCATGGAACCGCACCCCGAGGGCGGTTGGTACGTCCGCACCTGGACCTCGCCGGCCACGGTGACGACGCCCGCGGGGGACCGTCCAGCCGCTACCCTGATCCACTTCCTGCTGCCCCCGGGCGAGGCCTCGGCCTGGCACCGGGTCACGAGCGACGAGATCTGGATGTGGCACGGGCCCGACACCGTCGAGCTCGAACTCGGCGGCTCCGGTGATGCTCCCGAGCCCGGCGCGCGGATCACCCTCGGGCCCGACGCCGGTCGCGACCGGGTGAACGACGCGCAGGCGTTCGTGCGCGGTGGCGTGTGGCAGCGGACGATCCCGAACGACGGCGAGGTGCTGCTGAGCTGCCTCGTGTCGCCGGGGTTCTCGTTCGAGGACTTCACGATGGCCGCCTGACGTACCACTTCCGTGACCGCGGCGTCGAGTGGCGAGGGTTGGTCAGCGGATTGCTGCGTTGTCCCAGATGTTCCGCATGAAGCCAGCAACACGTGGAAGCAACGGGCCGGCCATGAGGGCCGTGGTTGCGAGCAGCGTTGCCGCCTGCAGGGCCAGGAACAACTCGAGCCACAGCGGCACGAACCCGCCCACCGCCCACGACACCGCCAGGATCACCGTGAGCGACGACCCCACGCGCAGCACCTTCATCGGAGATCGGCCCCATGTGACGAGCGCGGAGGCTGCGAACGCCAGTGGCACGAGCGCGTGCAACGCGGTCGACAGCGGGAGCCACAGATCGGTGCCGAGAGCCGGCGACTGTGTCACGACGAACCCCGCCACGGATGCGGCAGCGATGCCGGGCGCGAGATCACGTCCACGCACCGCGAACACCACGCAGGCCGATCCAACGAGCAAGGCCAACGCGACGAAGAACGCCGCCGCGCCGAAGCCGAACAGGTGGGAGCCGCCGAAGCCGAGCAGGTTGTCGACGGACAGGACGGTGCTGCTGAGTGAGGCGATCGTTCCGGTGGTCGCGACTGCGGTGCGCTCCGAAGCAGGCCTGGATGTGCTCGTCACGGGCTTCCCTCGACTGGACTCACGGTGGCGGCCACCTTCTCGTACGCGGTCGCGCACTTCGCCTTGAGGCGAGGACCGATCGGTGAGAGCGCTGCTGCCAATCGCTCCGTGTCCGGGATCTTGCGGATGCGGTCCCTGCCGAGGCTGTCGACTGCTGCGTGCACTTCGGCAGTGACGGCCGGGAACAACCTGTCGTACTGAGCCGCGTGTTCGTTGCGCTCACCCGGATGGTTCACGTAGCGTTCTCCCTCGCTCGCGACGAACTGCGTGCAGGTGGTGAGGTACTCCTGCTCCGCTGTCAGCTTCGTGGAGGACCCGGCATCCCCGGCGATCTTCGGCGCGTCTGGAGGAGCGTCCAACGCCGCGACGATGGCAGGTGGTCCGATCACGTACCAGTTCTCACCGCGAGCGACGGCACGTTCCCCGTTGAACGTGTCGGCCCAGTCCTCAAGCGTCTGCGGAACGGACGCGGTGTGAGCGTAGGCGCGGACGAACGTTGCATCACCACTGTTGAAGCAATCGAATCCCCGCATCGCATCCCAGAAAGCAAGGTCATCGAGCAACGCGTCGGCGTCTTCGCACGGCACGGACTCGCGGAGCTGATCAGCGATCGACTGCATCGAAGCCACGTCGAGCGCAGGCTCGTCGGGCCGGGGAACCGGGTCGGAAGGAGCTGCTCGTAGATCGCCGGATGCGCAGCCCGACAGAAGAGCTGCGGCGACGCAGCTCGAGGCGATGACCCCGAGCCCGCGTCGCCGCATGCTGTGCCGTGTCACTGCCACTGCACGCCGGCCCAGCCGACCGCGGTGAGCCCCTTCACCTTCTTGGTGCCGGCGACATTGCCCCACGGAACGGTCTTCGTCTGCCCCGAGCCACAGCCGATTGCCGTCCAGGTGGGCGCGTGCTTGGAATTGAACCCTTTGCCCCAGATGCAGGGGTTGGTGGTACCCATGTGCTTGTACCACTTGTACGGGGCCCGCGCTGCGGAGTTCCAGCCGATCACGTTGCAGCCGTTGACGGACTGGCCCATGACCGGTAGCACCGTGAAGGCTCGGTCCTTGCAGTTACCGGACTGGGTCGTGGGGCCGTCGCCGACCATCACGACCTCACTGTTGGGATCAAAGCTCCCATCGACCACGACGTGTGGCGGGATCGAGGTCCGTAGGCGTTCATTGCTTGCATGCGCCGGGACGGCGGGTGCCAGCACTGAAGCCGCGACTGCGGTCGACACGAGTACAGCAGAAAATGTGTTCTTCTTGGACATCTCTCACCCTTGATTAACCGGTGAAGTTTTACCGGATGAACACATACTGCACGGCAACGGTGATCCGGGCAACCTGTCTTCTGGCCCGCCGAGGAGTCGTTGCCGTGACCTTCCGCCTCGTGAACGCCGGGACGGCATGGGAGGGCGTCCGGGTCGCGAGGAGCGCCCGGAGTCGCGTTGGTATCCCACCGCGAAGTACACTTCGACCTGCCCCCACCCCCTCGCACGAAGGCCCGACCGTGACCCGATCCCTCCGCCTCACCCTCGCCGTCGCAACAGCCGCGGTCACCGCCCTCGCCCTGACGTCGTGCGCCGCCGGCAGCGGCAGCAACGACGACGGCACCGTCACCGACGGCAAGCTGACGATCGCCACCGGTGAGCCGGCGTACTCGCCGTGGATCGAGGACAACAAGCCGGAGTCCGGCAAGGGCTTCGAGTCCGCCGTGGCCTACGCGGTCGCGAAGGAGATGGGCTACGGCAAGTCCGACGTCGTCTGGAAGCGCAGCACCTTCGACAGCGCGATCGCTCCGGGCCCGAAGGACTGGGACCTCAACGTCCAGCAGTTCTCCATCGACGCCAAGCGCAAGAAGGCCGTCGACATGTCGAGCGCGTACTACACGACGACGCAGGCCGTGGTGACGACCAGCACCTCGAAGGCCGTCGACGACACGAGCATCGCCGCCCTCAAGCAGGACGCGATCGGTGTCGCCACCGGGTCCACGTCGATCGCGAGCGTGAAGAGCGTGCTCGGGATCACCCCGCAGGTCTTCAACTCGAACGACGACGCCGTCCTCGCACTGAAGTCGGGTCAGATCGATGCGATCGTCACCGACCTGCCGACGGCGTTCTACATGGCGGCAGCGCAGCTCGACGACGGCACGGTGTCGGCGCAGTTCCCGTCCGACGGCAAGGGTGACCAGTTCGGCTTCGTCCTGCCGAAGGGCTCGGAGCTCACGGGCAAGGTGGACAAGGCACTCAAGTCGCTGACGGACGACGGCACGCTCGAGGACCTGCAGACCAAGTGGCTCTCCTCGGAGACCAACACCCCGGTCCTGAAGTAACCGCATGACCGTGCCAGCAGGCGCCGGGACCCCGGTCGCCGCAGCCGCGCCGAGCCAGGTCGAGGCCGAGCGGCGGCTCTACCGCCGGCAGCGCGGACGCCGGTCGATCGTGGTGTCGGTGGTGTCGACGCTCGTGGTGATCGCGATCGCCTACTTCGGCGTCGTGAACACCCCGGGCTGGGCAGCGGTCCAGCAGTCGTTCTTCGATCCGCAGACCGCGATCGACACGTTCCCGGACATCCTGCTGGGCCTCTGGCTGAACGTCCGCATCCTGTTCTTCAGCGCCATCGGCGTCGCGGTGTTCGGCACCCTGCTCGCGGTGGTGCGGGGCCTGCGGAACCCGGTGTTCTTCCCGCTGCGGATGCTGGCGACCGGCTACACGGACCTGTTCCGCGGCCTGCCGCTCATCATCGTGCTGTACCTGGTCGGCTACGGGATCCCCGGGCTCGGGGTGTTCCCGCGGCTGCCCGCCGAGGTCTGGGGCACCATCGCGATCGTCCTGACGTACTCGTCGTACATCGCCGAGGTCCTGCGTGCCGGCATGGAGGCCGTGCACCCGTCGCAGCGTCTCGCCGCCCGGTCGCTCGGACTGTCGCACGCGAAGACCCTGCGGCTCGTGGTGCTGCCGCAGGCGATCCGCAAGGTCACACCGGCGCTGATGAACGACTTTGTCTCGATGCAGAAGGACGTCGGCCTGGTCTCGATCCTCGGCGCCGTCGACGCGGTCCGGTCGGCGCAGATCGCCCAGGCGGAGACCTACAACTTCACGCCGTACTTCGTCGCGGGACTGCTGTTCGTGGTGATCAGCCTGCCGCTGATCCGCGTCACGGACGCGATCGCACGCCGCCAGCAGCGGCGCGAGCAGATCGGAGGGACCGTATGAGCGAGGTCGGCCAGGAGGCCCGTGGTGCGTCGGGTGCGGACGCTGCGGTCCTCGAACTGCGTGGGGTGCGCAAGGCCTTCGGCGAGCACGAGGTCCTGCGCGGCATCGACCTGACGCTGCACCGCCACGAGGTCATCTGCGTCATCGGCGCGTCCGGCTCGGGCAAGTCGACCCTGCTCAAGACGGTGAACCTGCTCGAGGGCATCGACGACGGCGAGATCCTGCTGCAGGGCACGGACATCGCCGATCCCCGCATCGCCGTCGACGGTGTCCGCGCCCGCATCGGCGTGGTCTTCCAGCAGTTCAACCTGTTCCCGCACATGACCGTGCTCGACAACGTGACGCTCGCCTCGCGCCAGGTGCACGGCGTCGGGCGGGCGCAGGCCGAGGCGACCGCGCGTCGGCTGCTCGAGCGCATCGGGCTGGCGGAGTTCGCCGACGCCTACCCGGACCGGCTCTCCGGCGGGCAGCAGCAGCGCGTCGCGATCGTCCGGGCCATCGCGTCCGACCCCGAGCTCCTGCTGCTCGACGAGGTCACGAGCGCACTCGACCCCCAGCTCGTCGGCGAGGTGCTCGACCTGGTCACCGAACTGAAGCGGCAGGGCACGACGATCCTGATGACCACGCACGAGATGCACTTCGCACGGAACGTCGCCGACCGGATCGTGTTCCTGCACCGGGGCGAGGTCGTCGAGCAGGGTGTCCCCGCCGAGGTCCTCGACGCACCGCAGCACCCGGCGCTCATCGAGTTCCTCTCCCGCGTCCACGCCTAGGGCGTCAGCAGCACCTTCCCGACGACCTCGCCGTCGCGGACCTTCCGGTGCGCCTCCTCGACCTCGGCCAGGGGCAGGACGGTGTCGATGACCGGTCGGACGCTGCCGTCGGCGACGAAGGGCCAGACGTGCTCGCGGACGGCGGCGACGATGGCGGCCTTCTCGGCGAGCGGGCGGGCGCGCAGGGTCGTGCCGCTGATCGACGCCCGCTTCCGCATCAGGGCACCGAGGTCGAGCTCGGCGGTGCTGCCGCTGCCCGAGGCGATGACGGCGATGTGCCCGTTGGGCGCGAGGGCCTGCAGGTTCCGCCCCAGGTAGGCCGGCCCGACCACGTCGAGCACCACGTCGACCCCGACGCCGTCCGTGAACGCCAGGACGCGTTCGACGAAGTCCTCGGAGCGGTGGTCGACGACCAGGTCGGCACCGAGGTCCCGCGACGCCTGGACCTTGCGGTCGCCGCCGCTCGTGGCGATCACCGTCGCGCCCAGCGCCTTCGCCCACAGCACGGCGTGGGAGCCCATGCCGCCTGTGCCGCCGTGCACGAGCAGGGTCTGCCCAGGGCGGAGTCCGGCGAGCATGCCGATGTTCGAGTACACGGTGCAGGCGGCCTCGGGCAGGCCAGCAGCCTCGACCAGGTCGACCGAGTCGGGGACCGGCAGCACCTGCGTCGCAGGAGCCACGACGAGCGAGGCGTAGCCGCCGCCGGACAGCAGGGCGCACACGCGGTCGCCGACGGCCACCGAGGTCACCCCGTCGCCGAGGGCCCGGACGGTGCCGGAGACCTCGAGCCCCAGGATCTCCGAAGCGCCGGGCGGCGGCGGGTAGTTCCCCGCGCGCTGCTGCAGGTCGGCGTTGTTCACACCGGCGGCGGCGACCTCGATGAGCACCTCGCCCGCGGCGGGCACCGGGTCGGGCAGGTCGGTCACGGACATGGTGGTGTCGTCGAAGGTGATGGCGCGCATGCCCTCGACGGTACGCCGGGCGGCCGGTCATCCTGTGAGTGCCCCATGTACGCTCGATGACGGATCTGCACCTCATCCGGGGGAGTGTGGACCGATCGAGGGGGACTCTCCACCATGCCGAAGAACAAGTTCATCGCGCTCGCCACCGCCGGCCTCGCGCTCACCCTGCTCGCCGGTTGTTCGACCGGGCCGTCGAAGGCCGAGCAGTGCACCCAGTTCGAGAAGACGGTCAAGTCCGCCGCCGAGGGCGTGCAGTCCGAGGCCGCGAACCTGCAGTCCGACCCGGACGCCGCCGTCACGAAGCTCAAGGAGCTCGACGAGAAGATCTCCGACGGCGTCGACGACCTGTCCGACGACGACCTGCAGGACAAGGGCGAGGCGTTCGAGGACGCCTACGGTGACCTCGTCGACCAGATCGAGGACATCGCTGACGACCCGCAGTCGGCCGACGTCTCGGCGCTCACGAAGTCCAGCACCAAGGTGCAGGATGCCGGCAACGCCTTCCAGAAGGAGTGCAACTCCTGATGCGCCGCACCCTCACCGCGGTGACCACGGCGCTCGTCGCCGTGGCGCTGCTGGCGGGCTGCTCCGGCGGGTCGTCGGACGACGGCGACTCGGCGGACACGTCTGCTCCGTCGAAGACCTCGGCCGCTGCGCCCGCGCAGACGAAGGCCGAGGCGTGCGCCCTGGTCGAGAACGAGCTCAAGTCGTTCATCGCCGAGCAGACGTCGTCCTCGGCGCCGGCGGACCCCGCGGCGCGCGCGAAGCTGGTCGGGGAGTTCACCGACCGCCTCGACGCTGCGCTGCCGAAGGTCACGAACGACGACGTCCACGACGCCTTCGAGGACTTCACCGAGGACGCGAAGGAGTACGCCTCGGCGCTCACCTCCAGCGGCTCGGCCGACTCCGCCGAGGCGAAGGACGCCCAGACCGACGTGCAGTCCTCACTGAACGAGGTCTCGGCGGTCTGCCCGAGCAACTAGTCGGACACCACATCTCCACACGACGACGCCCCGCAGCTCCGACCGGAACCGCGGGGCGTCGTCGTGCCGGGGACGGCTCAGACGGCGGCCGGCTGCGATGCGTCGAGTCGCGCGACGTCCTCCGGCCGCAGCTTCACGGTCGGTGCGGTCAGCGAGTTGAGGATCGACTGCGGGCGCGACGCCCCGGGGATCGGGACGACCACGTCGCTCTTCTGCAGCTCCCATGCGAGCGCGATCACCTGCGGTGTGACGCCACGGTCCCGCGCGATGTACGCGAAGTCCTCGTAGGCGGTGCCGAGATCCGCGGCGTTCGCGATGCCGCCCAGCGGGCTCCACGGCAGGAACGCGATCCCGAGCTCGTCGCAGAGCTCGAGTTCCGGCTCGCTCGACCGGAACTTCGGCGAGAACTGGTTCTGCACCGAGGCCAGCCGTCCGTCGAGGACCTCGTTCGCCGTCCGGATCTGGTCGGGGTCGGCGTTCGAGATGCCGGCCATCCGGATGACCCCCTCGTCGAGCAGCTCACCGAGTGCTCCGACGGACTCGGCGTAGGGGACCGCGGGGTCCGGACGGTGGAACTGGTACAGGCCGATCGCCTCGACGCCGAGGCGCTTCGCCGAGGCCTTCGCCGCCTGCTTCAGGTACTCCGGGTGGCCGTTCTGCGCCCATGCGCCGGCCTCCGGTCGCAGGTGTCCGCCCTTCGTGGCGATGAGGATCGACTCGGTGTCGCCGTGGAACTCCCGCACGGCCCGGGCGATGAGCTCCTCGTTGTGCCCCACCTCGTCGTGGGCGGCCAGGTGGTACGCGTCCGCGGTGTCGATGAGCGTGACACCGTTCTCGAGCGCGGCGTGGATGGTCGCGATGGACTGTCGTTCGTCGGGGCGCCCCTCGATCGACATGGGCATCCCGCCCAGACCGATGGCACTGACCGACACGTCTCCGATGACTCGTTGCTTCATGCGCCCAGCATGCGCCGGGGGCGCACGGTCACGCCCAGGGTGCGTCGCTCGTCCCCGGCTCAGCGCCGCGCCCAGCCCGGCGCGTGCTCCGGCAGCGGGCCGAAGGCGATGCCCCGGGCGTAGAGGCCCCGCGACGGCGGCACGTACCGGGCGAGCAGCACGGGCAGCAGCGGTGGCCCGTTCCGCAGCTGCCCCGCGAACGCCCGCTCGAAGACGACGCGGTGCAGTACGGCCTGCGCCGACTGGACGACCACGGCCGGTGGCCTCCGACGGCGCTGCACCGCGGCCAGCGCAGGGTTCAGCGCCGGACCGCTCCGCCCGTGCCGGAGCGCCGGCACCAGGATCGCGGCGGTCGCCACGGCGTCCTGCACCGCCAGGTTGATCCCCACCCCACCCGCGGGCGACATCGCGTGGGCCGCGTCTCCGATGCACAGCAGACCCGGCCGCCACCACCGCCGCAACCGGTCCATCCGGACGTCGAGCACGTGCACGTCGTCCATCGAGCCGATCGCGTCGACCCGGTCGGCGAAGTCCGGACGGAGCCGGGCCACCCGCGCCCGGAAGGCGCCGACGCCCTCGGCCCGCAGTGCAGCGTCCGAACCCTTCGGGGCGAAGTACGCGACCTGGTGGTAGTCGGGCCGCGGGAAGCTCAGCAGCACGTCCCGGTCGGAGAACGCCGGCGTCAGGGCGCTCGCCGCGTCTCCCGGACGCCGGGGCAGCCGGAACCACCAGGTGTCGAACGGCACCGGGAACGCCCGCGGCACGAACCCCGCGGCCCGACGCAGGACCGAGTTCCGTCCGTCGCACGCGATCACGACGTCGGCCTGGAGTTCCTCGGCGTCCCCACTGCCGTCGCGCCGGCGCAGGTGCACCCCGGTGACGACGCCGTTCTCCTCGATGAGTCCGGTCGCCGTGAGGCCCATCGCGATGTCGAACGACGGTTCCTGCCGGGCAGCGGTGACGAGCAGGTCGAGCAGGTCCCACTGCGGCACCATCGCCACGTGGTCGTACGGGGGCTCGAGCCGCGAGAAGTCGCCGAGCAGCAGCCGCGACCCGTCGGGCATCGGCAGGGAGAAGTCGTCGAGCCGAGACTGCGGCAGCGCCCGGAAGCGCTCGCCGAGGCCGAGCTCGTCGAGCAGCCGGATCGTCGAGGCGTGCACGGTGTCGCCCCGGAAGTCCCGGTTGAAGTCGTCGTGCTGCTCGATGACGCGCACGTCGATGCCGGCCCGTGCGAGCAGCAGCCCGAGGACGACCCCGGCGGGGCCGCCGCCGACCACCGCGACCGTCGTCCGCGACACCGTCACCATGCCCTGGACGCTACGCCGTGTCGGACGGGAGGCCCGGGGCCGTGTCCGCCACGGGCCTCCCGTCCGGCGCCCGGTCGCGTCTGCCCGCGCGACGTGACGCGGTGCGACATGGTCGACGTCGTACGACATCGACGATGTCGTCGCTGCGCGCGCGCAACTGGCGGCGGTCGCAACGAACGACGAACTCGTTGTCGTACGACCTCGATCGTGTCGTTCGGAGTCGGTCCGGCAGGACCAGCGCGGTGCGCGTCGGCGCTAGGCGCTCGCGGACACCGACGACGACGCGGTCTCGCCGTCGGCCGCGTTCGCGAAGACGACCCCGCCCCACGCGATCACGCCGATCGCGAGCACGAAGCCGATCGCGGCGATCCACCACGACGACTTCCGGCGGATCCACGCGCCGATCGCGAGCACGATCGTGGCGACCCCGATCACGAACGCACCACCGACCGCGATGGCCGTACCGCCGATGTAGCCGCCGGGGGTACACCCGGCCGAGGCGTCGCACGTCGCGGTCGCCGAGATGACCGCGATGATGCCGACGACGGCGGTGACGATCGTCATGACCGCACCGAAGGCCAGCAGCAGCACGGTCGAGATCCGGTCGGCGAGCTTCGCGGGCGGGAACAGCGTGGTGCCACCGCGCTCCCAGGCCGCGCGCTGCGGGTCCTGGGAGCCGGGCGAGGACTGCGGCGGACCGCCGGGGACGTTGGACCAGGTCATGGGAGCAGTCCTACCGCGCTTCCACGCCGAACGCCTGTGCGAGTCGCTGGATCTTCTGCGCCCGACCCAGGCGCGGCAGGTCGGATCCGTCGCGGATGACCTTGCCACGGGCCTCGAAGTCGTCGAGGAAGTCCTGCGCCCAGGCGACGTCGGTCGGCGTGGGGGAGATGACCTCGTTGATGACGGGCAACTGCTCGGTGTCCAGGCACAGCTTGCCGGTCAGGCCGAGCGAGACCGCGACCTGGGACTGCTCGCGCAGGATCGGGTGCGACGACCCCACCGTCGGGCCGTCGATCGGGCCGGGCAGGTCGCCGACGCGCGACGCGACGACGAGCTTCGACCGCGGGTACGCCATCGCCAGGGTGTCGGCGCTCGTGCCGGTGTCGCGGCGGTAGTCGCCGGAGCCGAACGCCAGCCGGAACGCACCCTGCGCCCGCGCGATCGAGACGGACTCCTCGATGCCGAGCGCCGACTCGACCAGCGCGATCACCGGGGTCTGGCCGCCGAGCCGGTGCCACGTGTCGGTGACCTGCGCCGGGGACTCGGTCTTCGCGAGCATCACGCCCTGCAGCCCGGGCAGGCCGCGGAGCTCCTCGACGTCGTCGGCCCAGAAGTCGGTCGTGACGTCGTTGATCCGCACCCAGGCCTCGCCGCCACCGGCCAGCCACGCGGCGACGCCCTGCCGCGCCGAGGGCTTGGCGGCGGGGTCGACGGCGTCCTCGATGTCCAGGATGATCTGGTCGGCGCGGGACCGCTGGGACTTCTCGAACCGGTCGGTCGCGGTACCGGAGACGAGCAGCCACGAGCGGGAGATCTCGGCGGGGACCGATCGACGCCGGTTCGGCGTGGGGGCGGACGGGGTGGTGCGGTCGTCGATGGCCATGCCCCGTTGGTACCACATCGGACGCCACGGGCGTCCCATCGGCCG
This sequence comes from Curtobacterium sp. PvP017, assembly GCF_054060195.1. Lineage (NCBI taxonomy): Bacteria > Bacillati > Actinomycetota > Actinomycetes > Micrococcales > Microbacteriaceae > Curtobacterium > Curtobacterium sp. PvP017. The sequence continues at coordinate 37,566 of NZ_JBSSCY010000011.1, read as the reverse complement.
TGCGACGCGGCCGGTCTGGCGGGTGCCGCGTCGGCCGGAAACCCCGAAACCTCGGTTCATTGCCAGAGAGGGCGCGCGTTCCCGCCTACAGTGTCGGATGTGTGGCGAGCGGACAGGGTGACCGACGGTGAGGACGACGTGAACGACGACGTCCCCGTCGAGGGTGCCCCCGCGCGCCCCGACGACGAGCGAGACGACCGCGATGAGCGAGACGACCGCGATGAGCGAGACGACCGAGACGAGCAGCAGGACGTGGACGAGGACCGGACCGACGACGAACCGGACCGTACGCTCCGCCCGGAACTGCAGCTGACCAGCCCGCAGGCGATCAGCCTCGGCGACCCCCGGCTGCAGGCGGGCAACGCGGCGGAACCGACGTGGGACGGCTGGCGCGGCCAGCTCACGGGCGTCGGCGGCACGAGCCCGCTCACCCACTTCAGCGACCACCCCCGCGCCCGCATCGAGCTGTCGACGACGCACCCGGGCGGCCTCGCCCAGTTCATCACCGGCAAGACCACCCTGCTGTCCAGCCTGATCCGCGACGAGGTGGCCCTCCGTGCCGCCCGTGTCGCCGCCGGCCAGGTCGAGGCGAAGGGCACCGAGCTCGCGACGGTGCGCGGCATCGACGCCGTCAAGCTCGGCATCGGCATGGCCGACTGGAAGCACGGCGACGAGCAGTTCCGCGGCCCGGTGCTCCTGCGCCCGCTGGCGATCCGCCGCCACGGCCGTGACTTCGAGGTCCGGCTCCTCGGCGAGCCCGTGCTCAACCCGGGTCTCGCCGACGCCCTGCACGAACAGTTCGGCGTCATCCTCGACGCGCAGTCCTTCGTGGCGCTCGCCCAGCAGGACGGCTCGTTCACCCCGAACCCCGTCATCGACCGACTGCGCGGCCTGACCGCGCACATCCCCGGCTTCTCGGTGCACGCCCGGCTCGTGGTCTCCACGTTCGCCGAGGTCGCGACCGGCATGGTCGAGGACACCGGCGACCTGTCCCACCCGGTGCTGGACGCCCTCGCCGGCAACCCGAGCGCCAAGTGGCAGGTCGAGCAGTCCTACCACCCGGTCGAGCAGACGCCGTCGGACGAGCGCAGCCCGGAGACCGACACCCTGCTGCTCGACGCCGACGACGAGCAGGAGAACGTGATCGCGCAGATCGCGGCCGGCAACTCCATCGTCGTGAAGACCCTGCCCGGCACCGGCGGCACCCAGACGATCGTGAACGCCCTGGGTGGCCTGGTCGCCGCGAACAAGCGCGTCCTCGTGGTGAGCCCGCGCCGTGCGACCCTGCGGGGCATCGCGGCCCGCTTCGGCGAGGTGCAGCTGCCCGGCGTCGCGGTCACGCCCTCGACCCTGCGCCGTGACGTCGTCCGTGCCATCGCCCGGAACGAGAAGGCCGCACGTCCGAACCTCCGCGAGGTCGACGACGCCCTGGTCCGGCTCCGCAAGGTCCTGAAGGACTACCGCGGTTCGCTCACCCGCAAGGACGCCGACTTCGGCGTCTCGGTGCTCGACTGCCTGGTCGAGCTCTCGCGGCTGTCGCTCCTGCCCGTCCCACCGTCGACGACCGCGCGGCTGTCGAAGCAGTCCGTGGCGTCCATGGTCGAGGGGCGCTCGCGCGTCGCCGAGACGATGGTCAGCGCGGCCAACCTCGGCGAGTTCCGCTACGGCCCCGACGACTCGCCCTGGTACGGCGCGAAGTTCTCCACCAGCGACGGCGCCCAGCGCGCCCACCGCATCGCGAAGGACCTCGACTCCGAGGGGCTGCCGACGCTCCTCCGCCGTGCGCACGACCTCGTCGCCACGACGCACATGCGCCAGTTCACGACGATCAACGAGCTCGGCATCTACCTGCGCCTGCTCACCGAGATCCGTGACACCCTCGACCGCTTCCTGCCGATGGTCTTCGACCGCTCGGTGTCGGAGCTCGTCGCCGCCACGGCCCCGCGTGGCGAGGGCGCCCCGATGTCCTCGACGAACCGTCGTCGCCTGAAGAAGCTCGCTCGCGAGTACGTCCGCCCCGGCGTGCACGTCTCCGACCTGCACGAGGCCCTGACCCGGGTGCAGCAGCAGCGCGTGCTCTGGCAGCGCTACGTCGCCGCCGGCGTGAACCCCGAGGTGCCCACGGGCATCGCGGACGTGCAGGTGCTGTTCTCGAACGTCGCCGAGGACCTCGCGCGCCTCGACGAGCCGCTCGGCCGGACCGAGCGCGACCGTCAGCTCGCGAACACCCCGGTCGACCAGCTCGTCCCCACCATCGCCGAGCTCGCCGCTGAGTCCGACGTCCTGCACAACCTGCAGGAGCGCACCGAGCTCATGCAGACCCTGCGCGACCTGCAGCTCGAGCCGCTCATCACCGACCTGGCGAACCGGCACGTGCCGGACCTGCAGGTGCCGGCCGAGCTCGAGCTCGCCTGGTGGCAGTCCGCGCTCGAGACCATGCTCGAGTCCGACCGGGCGCTGCTCGGCGCGAACACCGACATGCTCGACCGGGTCGAGGCCGACTTCCGCCTCGTCGACGACGCCCACGCGGCAGGGGTCTCCCAGGGCCTCGCGTGGCAGCTCGCCGAGAACTGGAAGGTCGGACTCGTCGACTGGCCGGAAGAGGCCACGGCGCTGAAGACCCAGCTGCGCGAGGGTGCGATCACCTCGCGGCTGCTCCAGGACTCCGCACCGCACCTGTCCCGGTCCATCGCGCCCGTGTGGCTCGCGAGCCCGTACGAGGTGTCGCAGATCGCCGACACGATGCCGTTCGACACCGTGATCCTGGTCGACGCCGGAGCCGTGACGATCGCCGAGACCGTCGGGGCCGTCCGTCGTGCGCGCCAGACCGTCGTCTTCGGTGACCCGGTCACGCAGACGCCGTCGCCGTTCCGCATCGCCGTCGACCCCGAGCACCGTGCGCTGCAGGTCGACGAGGGCACCCTCGACGCCTTCCACGCCGACTCCGCCCTGGCGAAGCTCTCCACCCTGCTGCCGACCCTGTCGCTCTCGCGGTCGTACCGTGCCGGCGGCGAGGACCTGGCCGAGCTCGTGAACCGTCGCTTCTACGGCGGCAAGATCGAGTCGCTCCCGTGGGCCGGATCGTTCCTCGGCCACGGCTCGATCGCGCTCGACTACGTCAGCGACGGCAAGGCCGTCCCGGACCCCGAGTCCGGCGCCGTCGAGAGCGTCGACGCCGAGGTGGACCGCGTGGTCCGACTCGTCATCGACCACGCCCGAACCCGCCCGAGCGAGTCGCTCATGGTCATCACCGCCTCGGCGAAGCACGCCGTGCGCGTCGAGCAGGCCGTGCTGACCGCGGCACAGGGCCACAAGGACCTGACCGAGTTCGTCATCGGCGACCGCGCCGAGCCGTTCATCGTGGCGACGCTCGAGCAGTCTGTGGCGCAGAGCCGCGACCGCGTCGTGTTCTCCATCGGCTACGGCCGCACCCCGCACGGCCGCGTCCTGCGCGACTTCGGTCCGCTCGGCAAGCCCGGCGGCGAGCGGCTGCTCGCGGTCGCGATGACCCGTGCGCGCCGCTCGATGGTGATCGTGACGTGCTTCCAGCCGTCCGACATCGAGGCCGAGCGGATGGGCCACGGCACCGTCGCCCTCGCCGAGATCCTGGCCGAGGTGCGTGCGCGCACCACCGCCGAGTACGTGCCGGACGACTCCGACCCGCTGCTCGTGGACCTGGCCCGCCGCCTCGAGATGCGTGGCATCCCGGTCGCGCTCGGGCACCGCGGCAAGCTCGGCCTGGTGGCCGCGCACGGCGGGGTCTGCGTCACGATCGAGACCGACGCGTCGCTCGTCAAGGGCTCGTTGCGCGAGTCCCTGCGCCTGCGCCCCGAGGTCCTGCGCCGACTCGGCTGGCACTACGTGCGAGTGCACGCGTTCCAGCTGTTCTCCGACCCGGACCGCGTCGCGAACACCGTCGCCGCCGTGCTCGGTGTCGACCGTGGTGCCACGCAGGAGATCTCGATCCCGCCGATTCCCGCTCGCCGATGACCGACCGGCCGAGTCGGCGGGCCTCCCGGCCCGCCGGTCCGGTGACGCCGGAGACGGACCAGCTGGTGGGCACGTGGACGCGAGCCGACGACGCATCGTCGGCCGCGCCTCCCGGTCCAGCAGCGTCGACCGGACGCGAGATGGACGATCTGTCGGGAGGCCCGGTGCGGCGCCGCAGGCGCGTCACCACCCAGCCGGTGCCGGGCTACGACCCGGCACCGCCGCCGGAACCGGCGCGACACCGCGACGGGGAGAACGACGACCAGCTCCGGCGCGACGTCCCGCCCCACTGGTGAACCGGTAGCCTGTCCTGCGATGACTGACACCGTACGGCAGCGCCCCGACTGGCAGACCTGGCCGAACCTGATCTCGCTGGTCCGGCTGCTGCTGATCCCGGTGTTCGTGTGGCTCGTCGTCGCCGGACACCCGGGCTGGGCGCTCGTCGTACTCGTCGTCATCGGGGTGAGCGACTGGGCGGACGGCTTCATCGCGCGCAAGTTCGACCAGGGCTCGAAGCTCGGCAAGGCGATCGATCCCGTCGCCGACCGCCTCGCCATCATCGCGATCGTGCTGTCGCTCGTGCTGACCGGACTGCTGCCGTGGTGGGTCGTCGCCGTCGTGGTGCTCGTCGACCTCGTGCTCGTCGTGCTGTCGAGCGTGCTGTTCCGCGGCAACCCGGACCTCGACGTCACGTGGACGGGCAAGATCCGTTCCGCACTGCTCTTCGTGGGCCTGCCGGTGCTGCTCTTCTCGGCCGTGCACGCCGTCGACGAGAACGCGCCGTGGGTGCGGGTCGTCGCCCTGGTCTTCGTCTACCTCGGCACCGTGGGCCACGTGCTCGCCGGCGCGCAGTACGCCGTCGCGATGTTCGCGAAGCGCCGCCGCGTCACCGCCTGACGGCCACCCGCCCCGAACGAAACCAGGTTCCGGACACAGCACCGCGGATCTCCGTGGTGTCGTGTCCGGAACCTGGTTCCGGTGCGCTGCTAGAGCTTCGTCGAGCCGCCGATGCCGGGTCCCTCGGGAGCGTTCGACGGGGCGATGTGGGCGCCGGTCCCGGTGCTCGTCGAGACACCGTTCTGGGAGCGGAGCAGGTCGCGGATCTCGAGCAGCACCTCGACGTCGGTCGGGGGCACGTCCTGCGGGGTCTGCTCCTCGTCGTTCTTGACGCGCTCGAACGCCACCTTCTTCAGGTGGTTGACCGGTACGACGAGGGCGAAGTAGACGACGGCGGCGACGATCACGAAGTTGATGACCGCGCCGATCACCGCACCGAACATGAGCGTCGCCGGCTTGCCGCCGGCCACGGTCGGGATGTCGACCTTGAGCGCGTCGTCGAGGCTCGACGCGTTGAACACCGCGCCGATCGCCGGGTTGATGATCGCGTTCACGATGACGGTCACGATGGCGGTGAACGCCGCACCGATGACGACTGCGACGGCCAGGTCGATGACGTTGCCGCGGAGCAGGAACTCCTTGAAGCCCTTCACGGGACTCCTTCCGGTCGAGGACAGCCGCCGGACGGCGACTCCATCAACCTATCGGCGAGGAGTCCTGGTGGTCACGACGCGCTGGGCTTCGGCGTGCTCGGCTTCGACTCGGTCTTCGCGGGGGTGGCCTTCGTCTCCGACTTCGCCGGCGTGCTCGACGAGCCCTCCGACTTCGGCGTCGGGCGGGAGTCGGTGCGGTAGAAGCCGCCGCCGTTGAACGTCACACCGACGGGGGAGAACACCTTGCGCAGGACACCGCCGCACACCGGGCACTCGGTCAGGGTGGCGTCGGAGAACGACTGCTTGATGTCGAACGCGTTGTCGCACTCGGTGCAACGGTACGAGTAGGTGGGCACGTCAGCTCCGGAACGTGATGATGCGCGACGGGGTGATGATGCCGTCGACGGGTTCGTCGTGGGGTTCGCGCGGGACCTCGTCGAGGTACTCCGCGTCGAAGATCACAGCATAGACGGGCGGGCGCTTCGCCATGGACCCGAGGGTCTTGTCGTAGTAGCCGCGACCCCATCCCATCCGGACGCCGTCGTGCCCGACCGCCGCCGCGGGGGCGAGGATCGCGTCGACGTCGTTGATGGCGAGCGGGGACAGGACCTCGCCCACGACCTCCGGCATGCCGAAGATCCCCTCGGTCTCGCTCTCACCGTCGCCGACCGCCCAGTCGAGCAGGCCGTCCTCACGCGTGACCGGCAGCAGCACGCGGATGTCGTGCGCGAACGCCCAGTTCAGGAAGGGGCGGACGTTCGGCTCGTCGGACGCCGACAGGTACAGCGCCAGCGAGGTGACCTGGCGCTCCTCGGCGAAGCGCTGCAGGGTGGCGGTGAGCGCCGCGCTGTCCGCGTCGCGTTCCGTCGTGGTCCGGGTGCGCCGCCGCTGCCGGAGTTCGGCTCGCAGGGCGCGCTTCTCGTTCCCGAGATCGGCGATCATGCGCAGGAGTCTACCGAGGGCATCCGTTGCGGCTTCCCGCCGGGAAACGCGCTGATGCCGTGTCCCCTGTAGCGATGACATGCCCCGGAAACCCGGATCGGATACGGTCTGGGGCATGGGCTTCCAGATTTCCAAGGCGGTGATCCCAGCGGCAGGGCTGGGCACTCGCTTCCTCCCCGCGACCAAGGCGATGCCGAAGGAGATGCTCCCCGTCGTCGACAAGCCAGCCATCCAGTACGTGGTGGAAGAGGCCGTCGGCGCAGGACTCACCGACGTCCTGATGATCACGGGCCGCAACAAGAACGCACTCGAGAACCACTTCGACCACGTGTCGGAGCTCGAGGAGACCCTCAAGAAGAAGGGTGACCACGAGAAGCTGCAGAAGGTCAACCAGTCGACGGACCTCGCCGACATGCACTACGTGCGTCAGGGCGACCCGCTCGGCCTCGGCCACGCGGTGCTCCGCGCGAAGATGCACGTCGGCCGCGAGCCGTTCGCCGTGCTCCTCGGCGACGACATCATCGACGCCCGCGACCCGCTGCTCAAGCGCATGATCGAGGTCCAGGGTGAGAAGAACGCCACGATCGTGGCGTTGCTCGAGGTCCCCGAGTCGCAGACCCACCTGTACGGCATCGCCACGGTCGAGCCGACCGACACCGACGACGTCGTGAAGATCACCGGGCTCGTCGAGAAGCCCCCGCAGGGCGAGGCGCCCTCGAACCTGGCCATCATCGGCCGCTACGTCATCCGCCCCGAGGTCTTCGACGTCCTCGAGAAGCAGGAGCCCGGCAAGGGCGGCGAGATCCAGCTCACCGACGCGCTCATGAAGATGGCGAGCGCCGAAGAGTGGACCGGCGGCGTGTACGGCGTCGTGTTCCGTGGACGCCGGTACGACACCGGTGACAAACTCGACTACATCAAGGCGATCGTGCAGCTCGCCTCGGACCGCGATGACCTCGGCCCCGACCTCAAGTCGTGGCTGAAGGAGTTCAACGCGGGCGAATGAGTCGGCCATCCCGCCCGGGCCCGTGCACACGGACCCGGGCGGGACACCCCGTCCCGCACAGCGGCGGGATCCCGGAGGAACCAAGCGATGACGACGATCCCGACCCTGTCCCACGGGCGGGTCACCATCCGGCCCCTCCGGCTCCGTGACACGCGCGACCTCGACCTCGCACTCGCGTCGAACCGATCGTGGCTCCGCACCTGGGAGGCCACGAACCCCTCAGGACACGTCTCCACCGATGTCCGCGGCAGCATCCGCGCGCTCCAGGCCAACGCCCGCGCGGGACTCGGACTGCCGTTCGCGATGGAGCTCGACGGCCGGTTCGTCGGGCAGCTGAACGTCTCCGGCATCACCTACGGGTCGCTGGCCAGTGCCTCGATCGGGTACTGGGTCGTCGAGGACGCCGCCGGACACAACGTGACCCCGATCTCGGTCGCACTCGCCGTCGACCACTGCTTCCGCGCCGTCGGCGTGCACCGCATCGAGATCTGCATCCGCCCCGAGAACGCCCCGTCCCTGCGCGTCGTCGAGAAGCTGGGCTTCCGGTACGAAGGGCTGCGTCGCCGGTACATCCACATCAACGGCGACTGGCGCGACCACTTCTGCTTCGCGCTCGTGGCCGAAGAGGTCCGTGAGGGCGTCCTCGAGCGGTGGGTCCGTGGACAGGTGCCGCCCGGACTCGGCGCCGTACCGCTCGCCGCCCGTGACGAAGCGGCGCTGCCGATCACCACCACGCCCCGGCTGTAGATTCCGCCGCGACACGCGCAACACGCGTTCCGCAATCACGCGACGGGGATACCCCCGCCCCTACCGTGTTCGCATGGCAGGAATCGGCTCGTGGGGTGGCGGCATCGTCCTGCTCGTCGCGGCCGTCCTCTGGCTCGTCTACCTGATGCCGTCGTGGGCCGCCCGACGCCAGTACCTGGCCACCGAACGCAACGCGATCCGGCTGCAGCAGACCCTGCGGATCCTGGCGCAGACCGCCGAGCTCCCCGACGAGGTCCGTGTCGAGATGAACGCGAAGTCCCTGGCCGAGGCGCAGCGTGTCGCCCGGTCCGAAGAAGCCAAGCGCACCGCCATCGTCCGCGCCCACGAAGCCGCGCGCCAGCGGGAGATCACCCGCCGCCTCGCCGAGCAGGCCCCGGTCCTCGAGCGTGCGTCGTCGGTGCCCGCCCTGACCGCGATGCGCATGCGCCGCTCCCGCCTCGGAGCCACCCTGTTCGGCACGCTCGGCGTCGTCGTCGCGCTCGTCGTCTTCGTCGCGGCACCGGCCCTGTGGCTCGTCGGCGTCGCCGGGCTCCTCGCCGCGGGTGGGTCCGCAGCGGTCCTCGCCCAGCTGCACCAGGTGGCGACGGCGCGGAAGACCCGTGTCGCGGCGGCCGAGGCGGGCGCGAGCCGTGCCTCCCGGCCCACGACCACGTGGACGGACCCGGCGCCGCCGCTGACCACCGAGCAGTCCGCAGAACCCGCGCAGGACCGCAGCTGGACCCCGAACCGGGTGCCGAAGCCGCTGTACGTGGAGCGTCCGACGGCGCCCGCTGCCACGCCGGAGTCGTCCGCCGAGCTCGCCGCGCGACTCAAGGAGCGCGTCGCCGAGGCCAAGGCCGAGGCGGACGCCGAAGCCGCGGCGATCAGTGCGGGGGAGTCCGATCCGTCGCTCGCCACCGTGTCCCGGATGCGTCCGGAGCTCGAAGAGGCGGCGGCGTCGCTGTCGGCGCACGACCAGGGGCGTCTCGCCGAGCGGCTGGGGCTGCGTGCTCCCGCCGTCCCGGAGCTCGTCGCCGAGACGCCTGACGAGCCGACCACGCCCACGGGTCCGCCGAGCAAGTGGGCCGGCATGGGTGTCCTGGACGACGACGCGTATCAGCAGGCCGACCTCGACGCGATCATGCGTCGGCGCCGCGCGGTCTGAGTCGCGGCTCGCCCGACTGGCCACGATTTCGGTTCGGCCGAACGGTGGTGCTAGTGTGGTCGAGCACTTGGGGCTATGGCGCAGTTGGTAGCGCGTCTCGTTCGCAATGAGAAGGTCAGGGGTTCGAATCCCCTTAGCTCCACCAAGACAAAGCCGATCCGGCCCGGAACCAACAGGTTCCGGGCCGTTCTGCGTTCGGTGTGTTCCACAGGCTCGCGTCACTGTGTCGTCATGCACAGTTCGCGGACAGGGGTGGTGTGTTGCTGAGCGCATCGTCCTAGACTCCCGGTGCGCCGACGGGGCGCGGGGAACGGGGGAACACGTGCGCTTCAGGACTGCCATCGCATCGATCGGGACGGTGCTCGCCGTCACTGCCGGGCTGCTCGTGGTCGCCCCGGTGGCGCCGGCCTCCGCCGCAGCGCCGGCCACCGGGCGGTTCACGCCCGTGGCGCCGGCGCGAGCCTGGTCCGGTACCGCGACGAGCAAGCTGACGACCGTCACGCTCGGCGGCCGGAACGGCATCCCGTCGAACGCGACCGCGGTCGTGCTGACCGCGACCGTGACCTCGCCGAGTGCGGCGGCGTACGTGAGCGTCGCCCCGTTCGGCAGCACCGCGAGCCCCGCCATCCAGAACTTCGCCAGGGCGCAACCGATCTCGGGCACCACCACGGTCGGACTCACCGGCGGCAAGGCCCAGGTGAAGGTCTCGGCCGGCAAGGCGACCGTCGCGCTCGACGTCGCCGGCTGGTACGGCACCAGCGCCACCGGATCGACGTACGCACCGCTCGCGCCGACGAACGTGCTGAACGGCACCGTGACCACGGGCGCGAAGCGCATCGTCGTCGCGGGCAAGGCGGGCGTGCCGTCGAACGCCACCGCCGTCGTGCTGCAGGCCGACGTGTCCCGTCCGGCGACGAGCGGCCGGCTGCGCCTCACCCCGTCCGGCAACAACGCGGGCGTCGTCTCGCTCATGTACTCCAAGGGCACCACCGTCGCGAACACGACGACGGTCCGGCTGTCCGGCGGTGCCGTCCAGGCCAAGGTCTCCTCCGGGTCCGCGCGCGTGCTCGCCGACGTCGTCGGGTACTACGCGCCGAACGCCAACGGGTCGGTGTTCGTGTCGGCACACCCGGTCCGCGCCGCGACCGTCGCCGCGGGCACCACCGCCACGAGGGTGACCGTCGCCGGGACCGCGGGCGTCCCGCGCAACGCGACCGCGGCCGTCATCAACGCCAAGGTCGGCGGCGGCAGCGTCGGGGGATCGCTCCGCGTCGTCGGCGCCGGGCTCGCCTCGAGTGTGCCGACGCAGGTCTACGCCAAGGGGCAGACCATCGGCAACGCGCTCATCGCGCCGCTGGCGTCCGGTGGGCAGGTGCAGGCGAAGGTGTCTGCGGGCAGGGCCACCGTGTACGTCGACGTCGTGGGGTACTTCCTCAACGGCAACAGCGGGTCGGGGACGGGGGTCGACGTCTCGTACCCGCAGTGCGGCAAGAGCGTGCCGACCGACCAGTCCTTCGGCATCGTCGGGGTGAACTCGAGCCTCGGCAACACCACGAACCCGTGCCTGCAGCAGCAGCTGTCCTGGGCGGCGGCGTCCGCCGGCGGTACCGCACAGCCGAAGACGCAGGTCTACGCGCTGTTCGCCAATCCCGGGGCGGCTGCGGCATCGGTCTGGCCGACGTCGAACGCCGCGCCGAACGGGCAGCCCGTGACGAACCCGTACGGCACGTGCACGGCACAGTCCGGCGCGAAGCCGACCTGGAAGACGACGTCGGCGTGCTCGTACATGTACGGCTACGCCAGGGCCTACGAAGCAGCGAACACCCGGGGCGTCGCCAACCCGGGGCAGTACCGCTGGTGGCTCGACGTCGAGACCGGCCTGTCCCACCTGAGCGACACCGGTCAGAACCGGGTGGCGCTCGAGGGCATGGTCGCGGCCCTGAAGCGCAGCGGTGTCACGCAGATCGGCGTCTACTCGACCTCGTACCAGTTCCGCACGATCATGGGCGCCGTCCCGACCACGAGCCCGCTCCGGCCCCTGCCGAGCTGGATCGCGATCGGTGACGGCCGCCTCGACCAGGCGCAGGCAGCGTGCTCCGGCGCGCGGCTGCTCGGTGGCCCGATCGCGATGACCCAGTACAAGACGCCGTTCGGCTCGACGGAGATCGACCGCAACTGGTCCTGCTCCTGACGAGCCCGCACGCGGTCCGCGACGATCCACGAGTCGTTCGTCGCGTGTCCTGTCGGAGAACGCGTGGCAGCGCCAGTGCCACCGCCAGCGGCCACCGCGCGCCGGCGACGGCGTCAGCTCGCGAAGCTGTCCGTCAGCACCCCCGCCTGCGCGAACGCGGTGTGGATCGCGTTCGCGGCCTGCTCGAAGGCACGGTTGCCGCGCGAGACCCCGAGCGCACCGCCCTTGATCGCGGACTTGCCGGAGCCGCGCAGCAGCCGTGCGACGGTGCGGCCGTCCGGCGTGACCATGATCTGCACGTCCAGGCGGGTGTGGAACGTGCGGTCGTTCGCCAGGCCACCGATGAGCAGCGTGAGGCCCAGGCTGCCGCGGGTGGCTCGGAGCGCGCCCTGCTCGGCGTCCTCCACCGTGTAGCCCTCGTTGGCGAGTGCCGAGCGGACCTGGCCGCGAGCGGTCTCGGGGTCGGTGGCGACGAAGAAGTCGTGACTCTCGGGCATGGTCTGCTGATCCTCTCGAAGGCGTCCGTGCGGACACGGAGGACGCTCGCCCCCCGACGACGATCATGCCGTGCCGGAACGTCAGGTGTGTCGCTTACGCTGGCTGTGTCATGACTGCCTCGATGAACCGTCGCGCCCTCCTGTCCCTCGCCGGTGTCGCCGGGATCGGGCTCGCGGTCGCCGCGTGCTCGTCCGGCAGCGACGATGCCGGCAAGAAGAACGGCAGCAGCGGCAAGAACGACAACGCCGAGGACGGCAACGCCGGCACGAGCACGACCACCCCGAAGCCGGTGGCGAAGTCCCTCAGCCCCGCGCAGGTCCCGCTCGTCGGCGGCATCACGATCACCGTCGCGGGGACCGGTCTCGCCGCGGTCAAGGGCGTCACCGTCGGTGGGGTCGCCGCTCGCGACGTCACGGCCACGGCGTCGAAGGTCACCTTCACGGCCCCGCACCAGGCGATGTACACCGCCGGTGACGCCGACGTCGCGCTCTTCACCGAGTCGATCGAGCCGAGCCCGTCGGCCAACCAGTCGTCGGACGGCAACGGCAGTGCTGCGAACGACGGGCAGACTGGTGCGACGCAGGACTCGGCCACGGCGACGCCCGCACCCACGGCAGCCCCGGTACCCGACGCGTCCACCGCTGTCGCGACGTCGTCGGTGGCCTACGCCGCGCTGACCGACGTCGACCGGCAGCTCCAGTACGCGATGGCGCACTGGAAGGACTACAACCTGTCCGAGTACGGCACCATGAACCCGATCGGCGGTGACTGCGCGAACTACGTCAGCCAGACGCTCATCGCCCGCGGCTGGGAGCAGCGGTCCGACTGGTATAACCGGGCCGCCGGTGCCGAGCACAGCGCCACGTGGACGTACTGCCCGACGATGGACCCGTGGCTCGAGACGAACGCCGCGGAGTTCGGGCTGACGCGTCGGAGCTCGGACGAGCGCGACAAGGTCAAGGTCGGCGACATCGTCTTCTACGACTGGAACGCGAACGGGTCGCCGGACCACACCACCATCGTGTCCGAGGTCTTCACCGAGTCCGACGGCACCATCCGCATCAAGTCGGCGAGCCACAACCAGGACGGCCCGTACCGCGACCTCGACGAGATGATCACGGTGCAGCACCCGGGCGGGACGGCCTGGTTCCACACCTTCGACGCGTAGGCAGACAGGCCGACTTGCATCAGCCCGCTACTCAGGGGTACCCGAGGAACCACAGCAGCACGATCGCGACCGGCTGCAGGCACACGCCGACCACGAGCCACGTCACCGCCCGCCGCCGCGTCCGCACGAACACGTCCGACCCGAGCAACGGCGCCATCGGCATGAGCAGCCGCGGCAACGACTGCTGCGGCAGGAACACCGCCACCAGGTAGAGCCCGTACGACGCCGTGAACGCGAGCACGTCGGTGCCCAGGGCCCGGGTGCTCCTGCGCGAGAAGAACCACACCGCGCCGGCGAGCACCGCGACGACCAGCACGATGCCGAGCGGCCCGAGCCACGTCGAGGCCATCGTGAACCACGGCGTCAGCGGGGCGAAGTGTCGTCGCCCGACGAACCCCACCCACCACGACAGCTCGGTGTCCAGGTAGGCGTTCGGCCGCCCGGTCACCGCCGAGGCGATCACCGGCCACGCGAGTCCCGCTGCCGCGACGACGAGTCCGGAGACCACGATCGCGATGCGGTCACGCCACGGGAACACCTCGGCGGGTCGCGCGGACCGTCGGGACTCCGCCCACCGCACGACCAGGTGCACGGCCAGCGCCACCGCGAGCGCGAGGACTCCGGGCTTGGTGAACGCCGCGACGACCCCGAGCGGCGCGATCAGCCAGTACCGCCGCCGCACCAGGGCCAGCAGCGCCCCGAACAGCAGCACGAGCAGCAGGCTCTCGGCGTACGCGACCTGCAGCAGGAACCCGGTCGGCGCGAACGCGAAGAGCGCGGTGGCCCAGCGGGCCCGGTGCGAGCAGCCCACGGCGAGCACGAGCCGGTACAGCAGCACGCAGGCCCCGGCTCCCGCGATCGTCGCCACCAGCACGCCGGCGACCCAGAACGAGGCTCCGGTGATGGTCATCACGACCCGGACGATCGCGGGGAACACGGGCAGGAACGCCCAGGCGTTCGGCAGGACGTGGCCGGCGTCGTCGAGGGGGAGCACGGCCGGGTACCCGTGCTCCGCGATGGTCCGGTAGAACGAGGCGTCCCACGATCCGGAGAACGTGAAGAACGACGGGTCCTTGCGGTACGACGCGAACGTCCAGTCGTTCGCGGTCGCCAGCACGAACACCGTGGCGAGCAGCAGCGTGCTCACCACCCGTGATGCCGCCCAGATCAGCAGGGGCGCGGTCCACGCACTGCGGGGCCCGGTCAGCAGGCTGCGCACCCCCGACCGGGAGGCCAGGCTCGTCTCCGCCACGCTCGTCACCCGCCCGATCCTCCCAGACCAGGGCCCGTGCCCGCTCCGGCGGGTGGCCGCGCGCCGGGCCGCGCGCCGATCTGCGGGCATCGTGAGCAGCAATGGTCGGGTCCGTCTGCCGGACCCGACCATTCCTGCTCACGAAGTGCGAGCCTCCCGGTCAGCGACCGGTGACCGCGCGACGGATCTGCTCGATCGGCACCTTCGGGGAGCGGTCGGCGTTGAGCAGACCGTTGGTCTCCTGCATGGTGTCGGTCAGCTGCGTGTAGCAGGAGCCGGCCAGGAACGAGCTCGCCCGGATCGCGTCGTACAGCGCCGTGATGCGGGTGACCCAGTCGTCGCCGTCGCTGGCTGACGTGTAGCCCCAGCCGTCCTCGCGCTGGACGCCCGGCTGGTAGTTCACGCCGCCGAACTCGGTGAGCATGACGGGCTGGCCCTCGTCCTCGGCACCCCCGACGAGGATGCGGCGATCTGCCGGGCCGATGCCACCGAGGAGCCGGGTCCGTGCGGTGTCGTCCGCGTAGGTCGCCGCGAGCCGCGGCCCGTCGCCCTCGTAGTCGTGGACCGTGACGATGTCGGAGTTGGTGTGTTCCCACCCGTCGTTCGAGATCACCGGACGCGTCGGGTCGATCGCCCGCGTGACGTCTGCGAGTGCCCGGGCGTAGGCCTGCTGTGCGGGGTCGGTGGCGATGTGCTGCACGCCCCAGCTCTCGTTCGCCGGCACCCAGGTGACGATCGACGGGTGTGAGGCGTCGCGCTCGACGGCGTCCATCCACTCGCGCATCAGGCGCTGGACGGCCCGCGGCGAGAAGGCGTAGGCGCCGGGGGCCTCGCCCCAGACCAGGATGCCGAGCCGGTCCGCCCAGTACAGGAACCGGGGGTCCTCGATCTTCTGGTGGTTGCGGGCGGCGTTGAAGCCGAGCTCCTTGATGAGCTCGACCTCGCGGCGCAGTGCCTCGCGGGACGGTGCGGCGATGTGCGAGTCCGGCCAGTAGCCCTGGTTCAGCACGCTGCGGACGTCGTGGCTGCGGCCGTTCAGCAGGAAGGTGCCGCCGTCGATCCCGACGGTGCGGAGCCCGAAGTAGGACGCGACCGAGTCGATCGGCGTCGCGCCGGCGCGGGGGAGCAGCGAGACCGTGGCGTCGACCAGGCGCGGGGCGTCCGGGGTCCAGTGCAGTTCGTCCTCGGCCTGCCCGTTCGTCTGCCGCGAGATCGGCACGACCACGTCGAACTCGTCCGAGGTGTCGCCGAGCGTGGACTCGACGGTGGCGAGGTGCTCGTCGCGCTCGTCCCACCGGGCGACGACGCGCAGGCGCTCGCCGCCGGTGCGGTCGCCCGCGATCCGGACGGTCAGGCGCACGGTGGCGTGGTCGACGTTGGTCCAGCGCAGGGACTCGATCGAGGCGGTCGGCACGGCCTCGATCCAGACGGTCTGCCAGATGCCGGTGGTGCGGCGGTACCAGATGGCGTGCGGGTCCTCGTGCCAGTCCTGCTTGCCGCGGGGCTGGGTCAGGTCGTGCGGGTTGTCCTCGGCGCGGACGACCAGGGTGTGGACGGCGTCGGCGTCGGGGTCGGTGGCGAGGGCGTCCGTCACGTCGAACGAGAACGGCGTGTGGCCGCCCTCGTGCTCGCCGATGAACTGGCCGTCGATCCAGACGCGGGCGCGGTAGTCGACGGCGCCGAAGTGCAGGACGAGTCGGGGTGCGGCGGTGCCGTGTCCGGCGGCCTCGAGGTCGGCGCGGGTGATCGCACGGGAGTA
Source organism: Curtobacterium sp. PvP017 (assembly GCF_054060195.1). Classification (NCBI taxonomy): domain Bacteria; kingdom Bacillati; phylum Actinomycetota; class Actinomycetes; order Micrococcales; family Microbacteriaceae; genus Curtobacterium; species Curtobacterium sp. PvP017. The sequence goes on along the minus strand of NZ_JBSSCY010000011.1, from coordinate 21,358 downwards.
CCAGACCACGGGGTGGAAGCCGGGCTCGTCGATGCCCGAGGCTGCGGACTCGGGCGGGAACGGCACGACGATGTCGCGGGCGTCGGGGAACCCGGTGCTCCAGGCGGAGTCGTCGCCGTCGTTCCGGAAGGACCACGTGCCGTCGAGGTCGGCCCAGGCGGCGCGGAGCATCTGCGGCCGGGGGTACGTGCCGTCCTGCCGCGAGGCGAGGGGGAGTGCGGGAGCGGATGCGGTGTCAGGTGCGGCCACGGTGCCGTCGAGCGTGCTCATGGCTCCATGCTCTCGCTCCGGTACATCGTTGTAAAGGGCGTCGCAACGTTTGCCACCCGACGGAACCGGCGGGTGCCCGGAGCGGTGTCAGGCGATCGCGGCGTCGCGCGTCAGGACCATCACGTCCATGCGTCCCTGCTGCACGACGTCGCCGCGCTGGTTCCGCAGCGAGACCGTCCGCTCGACGATGCCGGTCTTCCCCGAGCTCGTCAGGCGTGTCGACAGGATCTCGACCTCGCAGGTCACGGTGTCCCCGATGAACACCGGCGCGGTGAACCGCCACTGGTCGATCCCGAGCAGTGCCACGGCCGACCCCTCGAACACCCCGGTCCGTGCGATCAGCCCCAGGCAGAGCGAGGTGCCGAGCAGCCCGTGCACGATCCGCTGCCCGTACCGGGTCTTGCCGGCGAACTCCACGTCGGTGTGCACCTGGTTGTTGTCGTTCGTCCACGAGGCGAAGGACACGACGTCCGCCTCGGTGATCGTGCGACCCGGGGTCGTGAAGGTCTGTCCGGCGGCGAGGTCCTCGAGGTAGTGGGGCACGCCTGCGATTCTCGCAGAGCGGCCCGACGAGCAGCGCGCCGAGCATCACGCCCGGCCTCGCTCACAGCCGGGCGAGCACCTTCCTCGAGCGTCGCAGCCCCCGCTCGAGCACCGCGTGCTCGGCCGTCGCCAGCGCCCCGTACCCGAAGGTGTCGGCGCCGTCCCGAGCAGCGGGACCGGACAGCCGACGGTAGGCGGCTGCCGCGTGGGCGGCGTCGAGGGCGTCGCCGAGCGTCTCCTGCACCCGCCGCAGCCGACCGAGCCGCCGCTTCCCCAGGTCGGCGACGTCACCGGCTGCCTGCAGCGCGTACCGCAGGCGCCGTGCCGCCTTCCGGATCTCGTGCAGGGCGTCGAGGTCGTTCGATCCGGCGTCGATCAGCCGCCGGACCCGGGCGCGCTCGCGGTCGACGCGCTTCGCGACGAAGGCGGCGGCGTCGTCCTGGGCGTGCGGTCCGGCCGGGGCGCGGAGCAGGATCTGGTCCAGCGCATCGAGCGCGCGGAACCAGTCGTCGGAACGCAGGACCTGGCGGAGTTCCGCTGCGGCCGCGCTCCGGAGCGCCGCCGCACGCTCGCCGATCCGGTCCAGCGTCGGCGCGTCGACGAACCCGTCGGGAGCCCGCGCTGCCGACCGGAACAGCCCGCCGTGCAGGACCTCGGCGTCGCGGGCGGCACCGGCGACCCGTCCGACCTGGGCGAGGGCGGCCCGCAGCGCTTCGGTCGCGTCGCGGTCGAGCGCTCCGCGGTACGCCGCGAGCACGCTCCGCAGCCGACGGACCACCTTGCGGAAGTCGTGCACGGACTCGTGCTCGTCGGCACGGACCCGCGGGTCGACCGCGACGAGGTCGGTGCGCAGCGACTCGAGCACCCGCAGCACGAACGCAGCAGCGGTGCCCGAACGTGGTCGCTTCGCCCGGTTGCCGCGCCGCTCCGGTGCGAGCACGGGAGTCGGCGGGACCGCGACGGCCGAGGTCGACGGTGGCTCGGTGGCCGCGTCGTCCAGGGCCCGCTCCGCCGCTCGTGCGGTGGCGCCGTCCCGCCCGTCGTCCGACAGCGCCCACCACCGCGCGGACCGCAGCGTGGTGGTGTCCGGGTCGCCTTCGTCCACCCGGACGTCGGCGATCTCGGCCCGGACCCGACCGTCCTTGCCGCCCAGGGTGACGAGGGTCGTCGTGGTGTCCCGGAGGCGGACCGTCCCCACCGCCCGCCCGCGCAGGAACACCTCGACCGCATCGCGCGGGGGCTGCTCGACGTCGGGGAAGTCGAGGTCCGGGCCCAGCGGCTCCGGACCCTCGCCGCGGTCGAGGCTCCACGAACCGTCGTGGGCACGGGTGAGCGTCACCCCTTCGCCCGCGAGCACGCGCTCCTCGGTGTCCCAGAGGGTCTCGCGGAGCGTCACGGCCTCGTGCCGTTCGACGGCCGACGCGAGGGGCTCGAGCGCGGGCAGTCGGCGGTCGTCGGGGATCCGCCAGCTCCGGCGGGGGTCGGTGCGGGCGGTGTCGGGGGCGGGGTGCTGGCTCGGCATGTCCGCAAGTGTCGTCCGCCGGCGCCCGTGCGGTCCGAGCGCGGGCGCGTTCTGTGGACGGGTGGCCCAGAACCGCGAGCTGTGCAGGGATGAGGAACGGACTCGGCACCTCGCCAGCACTCGGCGCGTACGGTCCGCAGCATGAGCGACGGAGCCCGCCACCCCAGCGACACCGCACCCGACACCAGCGACACCGCACCCGACCCCGGCGACACCGCCCCCAGCGACGACGACCTCGAGTCCTGGATCGCCGACCGCCGGTGGTACGCGTCGAAGGGGTCCGTGCCGCGCCTCCGCACCCTCTCCACCGCCGACGGCACCCGACTCGTCCTCGACGAAGCCCCCGCAGCACCCGCGGCTCCGGTCCTGTACCAGTCACCCGTGACCAGCGGCCCCGACGGCACCATCGCCGACGCCACCGCCGACCACGCGTGGATCACGGCGCTCGCCGCACGCATCGACGCCGACCCGCAAAGCCTGCGTCCCATCGGCCGGGTCACCGGTGCGCGCGTCCTGACCGGTGAGCAGTCCAACACCTCGGTCATCTGCGACACCGAGTCCGGTGCCCGGGTCATCATCAAGGTGTTCCGCGTCCTGCACCACGGCGACAACCCCGACGTCACGACGCAGCTCGCGTTGTCCGCAGCCGGCAGTGCACGGGTCCCCCTGGTCTACGGCGCGTTGCGGGGCAGCTGGCCCGACGTCGGACAGGGCAGCGGCACGGCGACCGGCCACCTCGCGTTCGCGCAGGAGTTCCTCCCGGGCCTCGAGGACGCCTGGCGCGTGGCGCTCGAGGAAGCACACGCCGGCACACCCTTCGGTGACCGGGCCGAGCAGCTCGGTGCGGCGCTGGCCGACGTCCACCGCACCCTCGCCGAGGCGCTGCCGTCCGAACCCGCCGACGCGGCCCGACGAGACGCAGCGGTCGCGACGATGCACGAGCGGCTCGACACGGCCGCGCGCGAGGCCCCGCCCGTCGCCGAGCACGCGGATGCGATCCGAGCGGTCTACGCCGGTGCCACGGCGACGCCCTGGCCGGACCTGCAGCGCATCCACGGCGACCTGCACCTCGGCCAGGTGCTCGCCGCCCCCGAGCCGCGCGGCTGGGTCTTCCTCGACTTCGAGGGGGAGCCGCTCCGTCCCCTGGCCGAACGCTCGTTGCCGGACGTCACCCTCCGTGACGTCGCCGGCATGCTCCGGTCGTTCGACTACGTCGCCGGAGCGTTGGCGCACGACGCGGAACCGGTCGACGCCGCAGCGTGGGCGGACGAGGCCCGGGTGCGATTCCTCGCCGGCTACCAGCGGGGGACCGGCGCGGACCTCAGCGCCCACCGCGAGCTGCTCGACGCGTTCGAGCTCGACAAGGCCGTCTACGAGGTCGTCTACGAGACCCGGAACCGACCCGACTGGGTCGGCATCCCGCTCGCGGCCGTCACGCGCCTGGTCGGCCGCGGCGCGTCCTGACCCACGCACCCCCGAGACGGACGGGAGGCCCGTGGCGATCCCGCCACGGGCCTCCCGTCCGACGCCCTGACGGACAGAGCCCGTCGCGCGTCAGCTGCCAGCCGTCAGTTGACGGGGCCGGTGTACTTCTCGCCCGGGCCGGCGCCCGGCGCGTCCGGGATCGCCGACGCCTCGCGGAACGCGAGCTGCACCGAACGCAGGCCGTCGCGCAGCGGACGGGCGTGGTGGTCGCCGATCTCGGTCGCCGCAGCGGTGACCAGGCCGGCCAGCGCGGTGATGAGCTTGCGCGCCTCGTCGAGGTCGGTCTGCTCTTGCGGGTCGTCGGCCAGGCCGACCTTCACGGCCGCCGCGCTGAGCAGGTGCACGGCCACGGTGTTGATGAGTTCGACGGCCGGCACCTCCGAGATGTCCCTGGCGGCGTCGATGCCGCTGCCGTCGTCGTCGATCGGGGTGTCGGTCACGGTGCTCCTCTGCTAGACTTGCTCGCGGCAGATGCTGTCCGTGTGCCACCAGGTTCTCCTGGATCGCTCGGACGGTGTCACGAAAGAGGAGTCTCTCCCACCCGCGGCCGCGTTCCACCAGGCTACCGGGTCACCACCGCTCCGCGAGTGCACCGCAACTGGGTGCACACGTCGGTCGGGTCCACGGATCCGACGCAGGGCGGCTGCCGAACGGGTTCCGATCCGTGCGTCAGATCTCCTCTCTCGTGCTGTCGTCCAGGGCATACGTCCCGGACGACCACCACCTGATTGAAGGAGCTCCGCATCACCGATCCCCGTACCAACGACCGAATCCGCGTTCCCGAAGTCCGACTCGTCGGCCCGCAGGGTGAGCAGGTCGGCGTTGTCCCGATCGCCATGGCACTGCGCCTCGCGCAGGAAGCCGAACTGGATCTGGTCGAGGTCGCGCCGAACTCGAAGCCGCCCGTGGCCAAGATCATGGACTACGGCAAGTTCAAGTACGAGGCCGCTCAGAAGGCCAAGGAAGCCCGTCGCAACCAGGTGAACACGGACCTGAAAGAGGTCCGTTTCCGTCTGAAGATCGACGTGCACGACTACGAGACGAAGCGCAAGCGCGCCGAGGGGTTCCTCCTCGGTGGCGACAAGGTGAAGGCGATGATCCTCTTCCGTGGCCGCGAGCAGTCGCGTCCGGAGCAGGGTGTCCGTCTCCTCCACAAGTTCGCGGAGGAGATCGCCGAGTTCGGCGTCGTCGAGTCCCGTCCGACCCAGGACGGCCGCAACATGACGATGATCATCGCCCCCCTCAAGAACAAGTCCGACGTCAAGGGCGAGCAGAACGCGAAGCGCGCTGCACAGAAGGCCGAGCGTCGTGCGTCCGAGCACGCAGCGAAGGACCAGCCGGCCGAGGCGCCGGCGGCGGACGCCGCACCCGAGCAGGCCTCCGTGCCCGCCGACAGCGACAGCCCCGCCGAGTAGGTCACCCCGACCGACCCCGCAACGACGCGGCCCCCATCCATCCCACGGAAAGGCACCACCATGCCCAAGCAGAAGACCCACTCCGGGTCGAAGAAGCGCTTCAAGATCACCGGTACCGGCAAGGTCATGAAGCAGCAGGCCGGTATGCGTCACAACCTCGAGGTCAAGAGCTCCAAGCGCAAGGCCCGCCTGAACGAGGACCAGGTCCTCTCCAAGGCAGACGCGAAGAACGTCAAGAAGCTCCTCGGCCACTGAGCCCCCGGATCGTAAAGGAATAGTGCAATGGCACGAGTAAAGAGAGCGGTCAACGCCGCCAAGAAGCGCCGCGTCATCCTCGAGCGCGCCGAGGGCTACCGCGGCCAGCGTTCGCGTCTGTACCGCAAGGCCAAGGAGCAGGTCACCCACTCCCTCGTCTACGCGTACCGCGACCGTCACGCGAAGAAGGGCGAGTTCCGTCGCCTGTGGATCCAGCGCATCAACGCTGCGTCCCGTGCGAACGGCCTCACCTACAACCGTCTGATCCAGGGTCTGGGTCTGGCCGGTGTCGAGGTCGACCGTCGCATCCTCGCCGACCTCGCGGTGAACAACCCCGAGACCTTCACCGCGCTCGTCGAGACCGCGAAGAAGGCCCTCCCGGCCGACACCTCGGCCCCGAAGGCTGCGTAGTCAGTTCTTCTGCTCGCGAAACCCCCGCCGCACGGCGGGGGTTTCGTCGTTCCTAGACTTGGGTCGTGAGCGATCTCCTCGAGAACCCCCGTGCCGGACGCGTGAAGGCCGTCGCGGCCCTGTCGAAGAAGGACGTCCGTGCCGAAACGGGCTTGTTCCTGCTGGAAGGGCCGCAGGCGGTGCGTGAAGCACTCGAGTACGCCCCGGAGCTCCTGCGCGAGCTCTACGTGACGCCGACGGCCGCAGCCCGCTACGGGCTCGACGACGCGCCGGTCGACACCTGGTTCGTGACGGAGCAGGTGCTCGACGCGATGGCGGACACCGTGACGCCCCAGGGCGTCGTCGCCGTCTGTCAGCAGTTCCCGACGTCGGTGAAGGACGTCTTCCCCGACCGTCGCGTCGGTGACGCAGCTGCTGCCGTCGACCTGGAGGCCCGTGGGGACGCCGACGAGCCGGCCACGTTGCCGGGGTTGGTCGCCATCCTCGAAGAGGTGCGGGACCCGGGGAACGCCGGCACGATCATCCGCGCCGCCGACTCCGCCGGCGCCGACGCGGTGGTCCTCACCGGGCGGTCGGTGGACCCGTACAACCCGAAGGTCGTCCGTTCGACCACGGGCTCGCTGTTCCACGTGCCGGTGTCGGTGGGCGTGACCCTGGCCGACACGATCGCGCGGGCGAAGGCGCTCGGGTACACGGTGCTCGCGGCCGACGTGTCGGGCGACGACCTGCCGGTGGTCCGGGCCGAGGGCATGCTCGACGGCCCGACCGCGTGGGTGTTCGGCAACGAGGCCCGCGGGCTCACCACCGAGGACCTCGCGCTCGTCGACCGTGCGGTGAAGGTGCCGATCTACGGCCAGGCGGAATCGATGAACCTGGCGACGGCTGCCTCGGTCTGCCTGTACGAGTCGGCGTTCGCGCTCCGGAGCTGACCCCTCCTCTCCACAGTCCGACCGGTGCAGGCGGGTGGTATCCCGTCGGCCGGTAGGCTTGGGTCTCGTGTCAGAACCTCTCGAGATCAGCGAATCGGCCGTCGCCGACGCCGTGGACGCAGCACTCGCCGCTGTCCGCGCCACGACGACGGTCGCCGAACTGAAGCAGGCCAGGGCCGAGCACACCGGTGAGCAGTCGCCGCTGGCTCGGATGAACGCGTCGATGCGCAGTGTGCCGCCGGAGCAGAAGGCTGCCGCCGGCAAGCTCGTCGGCCAGGCCCGCGGCCGGCTGAACGCGGCGATCGCGGAGCAGGAGTCGGTCCTCGCCGTGGCGGAAGAGCGCGCGCGGCTCGAGGCCGAGCGCGTCGACGTCACCGCGTTGCCGACGCACCGCCCGACCGGCTCGCGCCACCCGCTCTCGCTCCTCAACGAAGCCGTCGCGGACATCTTCGTCGGCATGGGGTGGGAAGTGGCAGAAGGCCCCGAGCTCGAGCACGAGTGGTTCAACTTCGACGCCCTGAACTTCGACCAGGACCACCCGGCCCGGGCCATGGCGGACACGATCTTCGTCGAGCCCGTCGACCGGCACCTCGTCATGCGCACCCACACGTCGCCCGTGCAGGTGCGGTCGCTGCTGTCCCGCGACCTCCCGCTCTACGTCATCGCCCCGGGCCGTGTGTACCGCGCCGACGAGCTCGACGCCACGCACCTGCCGGTCTTCACCCAGGTCGAGGGCATCGCGATCGACAAGGGCCTGACGATGGCGCACCTGCGCGGCACGCTCGAGCACTTCGCCCGCCAGGTCTTCGGCGCCGAGGCCCAGATCCGCCTGCGCCCGAACTACTTCCCGTTCACCGAGCCCAGCGCCGAGATGGACGTCTGGCAGCCGAACGCCAAGGGCGGCGCCCGGTGGGTCGAGTGGGGTGGCTGCGGCATGGTCAACCCCAACGTCCTGCGTGCCGCCGGGATCGACCCGGACGAGTACCAGGGCTTCGCCTTCGGCATGGGCATCGAGCGGACGCTGCAGTTCCGCAACGGCCTGAACGACATGCGTGACTTCCTCGAGGGCGACATCCGCTTCTCGCAGCAGTTCGGAACGGTGGTCTGATGCGCGTCCCACTCCGTTGGCTCGGCGAGTCCGTCGACCTCCCCGAGGACGTCACCCTCGAGCACGTCCACGCGGCGCTCGTGTCGGTCGGCTTCGAGGAAGAGGACGTCCACACCTTCGACCTGACCGGCCCCGTCGTGGTCGGCCGGGTGCTCGAACGCGTCCCCGAGCCGCAGAAGAACGGCAAGACCATCAACTGGTGCCAGGTGGACGTCGGCGAGCCCGAGCCGCGCGGCATCGTCTGCGGTGCGCACAACTTCGACGTGGGCGACCTCGTCGTCGTCACGCTGCCCGGCGCCGTGCTGCCCGGCCCGTTCCCGATCGCGGCCCGCAAGACCTACGGCCACGTATCCGACGGCATGATCGCCTCGGCACGTGAGCTCGGTCTCGGCGACGAGCACGAGGGCATCCTCCGCTTCGCGGACCTCGACATGGAGCCGACCGTGGGCGAGGACGCCATCGCGCTCCTCGGCCTCGACGACGCCGCGGTCGAGATCAACGTCACGCCGGACCGCGGGTACGTGCTGAGCATGCGCGGTGTCGCGCGCGAGTACGCCCACGCCACCGGGGCGAGCTTCCACGACCCCGTCGACCGAGTGGCCCCCCGCACGGCCGAGGGCTTCTCGGTGACGATCGACGACCGGGCACCGATCCGGGGTCGCGTCGGCGCGAGCACGTTCGTCACCCGGGTCGTCCGCGGCATCGACCCCGCGGCGAAGACACCCGCCTGGATGGTGTCCCGCCTCGCCCTGGCAGGCGTCCGCTCGATCTCACTGCCCGTCGACATCACGAACTACGTCATGTTCGAACTCGGCCAGCCGCTGCACGGGTACGACCTGTCGACCGTGCGTGGTGGCCTGGGCGTCCGTCGTGCGACTGCGGGCGAGACGCTGGAGACCCTCGACGGCGCCGTGCGGAAGCTCGACCCCGAGGACCTCGTCATCACCGACGACGACGGTCCCGTCGGACTCGCCGGCGTGATGGGCGGTGCGCGGACCGAGATCTCGGCGAGCACGACCGACGTCCTGATCGAGGCCGCCGGGTTCGACCAGGTCTCGATCGCGCGGACCGCTCGCCGGCACAAGCTGCCGAGCGAAGCCTCCCGTCGCTTCGAGCGCGGCGTCGACCCGCTCGTGGCCGAGGCCGCTGCGAACCGCGCCGTCGAGCTCCTCGTCGAGCTGGCGGGTGGGACGGCCGACGCCCTCGGATCGACCCTCGTCGACACCGAGCCCCGCGCGACGGTCTCCATGCGGACCACTCGTCCGGCCGAGCTCATCGGTGTGGACTACACCGACACCGAGGTCGTCGACACCCTCCGCGCGATCGGCGCCACGGTGCAGGCCGACGGCGAGCAGCTCGCCGTCACGCCGCCGACCTGGCGCCCCGACCTCACCGACGACACCACGTTGGTCGAGGAGGTCGCGCGGATCGTCGGGTACGACCGCATCCCGAGCGTGCTGCCCGTCGCCCCGCCCGGACGCGGACTCACCCCGCACCAGCAGGCGCGACGTCGGGTCTCCGCGGCCCTCGCGGCGGCGGGCCTGGTCGAAGCGGTGACGGCACCGTTCGTCTCCGCGGCGACCCAGGACGCCTACCCGGGGATCGACCCGGACGGCGGCCCGAGCGTCGTGCTCGCGAACGCCCTCGACAGCGAGCAGAACCTGCTCCGCCGCAGCGGAGTACCGGCCCTCGTCGACGCCGCCCGCCGCAACGTGGCGCGCGGCCTGCTCGATGTCGCGCTCTACGAGACCTCGCGGGTGTTCCTGCCGGCGACGGGCGTGACGCTCGGTACCGACGAGGTCCCGGCCGGTGCCGCGCTGCCCGACCGTGCGACGCTCCAGGCACTCGACGCGTCCCTGCCCGCACAGCCGTTCCACGTGTCCGCGCTGCTCACCGGCAACCGAGTCGTCAAGCAGGCCGGCGTCACCGCCGAGCCGTACGGCATCGCCGACGCGATCGACGCGGCGCGACAGGTCGCGTGGGCCGTCGGCGTCGAACTCCGCGTCGCGCAGACCACCCACCCGTCGCTGCACCCGGGCCGCGCGGCGTCGCTGCTCGTGGGCGACACCGTCGTGGGCGTCGCTGGCGAACTCCTGCCGGAGCTGTCCGCTGCTGCGGTGCTGCCCCGCGTGGTGGCCGTGGTCGAGCTCGACCTCGACGCCATGGTGGCCGCGGCCCCCGACCTCGTCGCGGTCGCGCCGATCGTGTCGTACCCCGCTGCGACGCAGGACCTCTCCCTGGTCGTCGACGCCGGGGTCCCGGCCGGTGACGTGTTGGATGCGGTCCGCTCTGGTGCCGGAGACCTGTTGGAGTATGCTCGGCTCGTGGATGACTACCGGGGCTCCGGCGTGGACGAGGGACAGAAGTCCCTGACGTTCGCCCTGCGCTTCCGTGCCACGGACCGCACGCTGACCGCTGCCGAGGCCACCGAGGCCCGCGACGGCGCAGTCCGACGTGCCGGCGAGCGATTCGGGGCGACCCTGCGCGACTGACCCACGACGGGATCAGCACCGCCCGGGGTCGCCGCCTCCGACTCTCTCGACGACCAGTCCGACCAAAGGTGGAATCCCATGTCCGTATCCGTCGCCGTGGCGGGAGCCTCCGGCTACGCGGGTGGCGAGCTCCTGCGCGTGCTCTCCGCCCATCCCGAGTTCGACGTCAGGACGGTGACGGCGTTCTCGAACGCCGGACAGCCGCTGATCGCGACGCAGCCGCACCTCCGCTCGCTGTCGCACCTGACCCTCGAGAAGACGACGGCCGAGACGCTCCGGGGGCACGACGTCGTGTTCCTGGCGCTGCCGCACGGTCAGTCCGGCGCGATCACCGAGGAGCTCGGTGACGAAGCCCTCGTCGTGGACTGCGGCGCGGACCACCGCCTGACGGACCCCGCGGCCTGGGAGCAGTTCTACGGCGGCGAGTACCACGGTGCCTGGACCTACGGCCTGCCCGAGCTCCTGCTCGCCGCCCCGGCCCCCGGCTCGGCCGACGAGTGGCGCGAGGTCGAGGACATCGCATCGCAGGGCAAGCAGCGCTCGGCCCTGGTCGGCACCAAGCGGATCGCCGTCCCCGGGTGCAACGTCACCGCGGTGACGCTCGGCATCCAGCCGGGCATCCAGGCCGGACTCGTCGAGTCGGACGACATCGTCGCGGTGCTGAGCGTCGGCCCGAGCGGTGCCGGCAAGAAGCTCGCGAACACCTACCTGGCGTCCGAGATCATGGGCTCCGCCAGCGCCTACGCGGTCGGCGGCACGCACCGGCACGTCCCGGAGATCCAGCAGAACCTGGTCGTGGCGGGTGCTGCCGACGTGACCATCTCGTTCACGCCCGTGCTCGTCCCGATGTCGCGCGGCATCCTCGCGACGACGACCGCCAAGATCACCCCCGGGGTGAGCGCGCGCGACGTGCGACTCGCCTGGGAGCAGGCCTACGCCGACGAGCCGTTCGTGCACCTGCTGCCCGAGGGCGAGTTCCCCCGGGTCGCGGACACGATCGGTGCGAACACCGCACTCGTCGGCATCGCCGTCGACGAGGCCGCTGGCCGCGTCGTCGCCGTGACGGCACTCGACAACCTCGCGAAGGGCACGGCGGGCGCCGCCGTCCAGTCGACCAACATCGCCCTCGGTCTGCCGGAGACCCTGGGCCTGAGCGTGGACGGAGTCGCACCGTGACCGACGCAAGCAACGAACCGACCGCCACCGGCGGGACGGACGCGGCCACGGGCCTCCCGGCCCTGCAGGGCGTGACCGCAGCAGCGGGCTTCCGCGCGGCCGGCGTGACCGCCGGCCTCAAGACCAGCGGCAAGCCGGACGTGGCGCTCGTCGTCAACGACGGCCCCGACGCGGCCGTGGCCGCGGTGTTCACCAGCAACCGTGCGCAGGCGCACCCGGTGATCTGGTCCCGCCAGGTCGTCGGTGACGGCGCTGCGCGTGCCGTCGTCCTGAACTCCGGCGGTGCCAACTGCTTCACGGGCCCCTTCGGCTTCCAGACCACGCACATGACCGCCGAAGCAGTGGGCGACGCCCTCGGCATCGGCGCCGGCGACGTCGTCGTCTGCTCCACCGGCCTGATCGGGGTCGGCGACCAGACCTTCCGCGACGGCGTGCTGCGCGGGGTCGACCTGGCGAGCGCCGCACTCAGCGCCGACGGCGGCCCGGACGCGGCCACGGCGATCATGACGACCGACACCAAGGCGAAGCAGTCCGTGGTGACCGAGGACGGCTGGACCGTCGGCGGCATGGCGAAGGGCGCGGGCATGCTCGCACCAGGGCTCGCGACGATGCTCGTCGTGATCACCACCGACGCCGTCCAGACGCCGGACCAGCTCGACCAGGCGCTCCGCGCGGCCACCCGCATCACCTTCGACCGCGTCGACTCGGACGGCTGCATGTCGACGAACGACACCGTCGTGCTGCTGTCGTCGGGCGCGAGCGGGGTGACGCCCGAGGTCGGCGACTTCCAGGAAGCACTGACCGCGGTCTGCGCGGACCTGGCCCGCCAGCTGCAGCAGGATGCCGAGGGCGCGAGCCACGACATCACGATCGAGGTCGTGCACGCCGCGACCGAGGACGACGCCGTGGCCGTCGGCCGGAGCGTCGCCCGCAACAACCTGTTCAAGGCGGCGGTCTTCGGCAACGACCCGAACTGGGGCCGGGTGCTCGCGGCGATCGGCACGACGGACGCCGACTTCGACCCGTACGCGGTCGACGTCAGCATGAACGGTGTCCGGGTCTGCCACGCCGGTGCGCCGGACCAGCCGAGCGACACCGTCGACCTGACGCCGCGCGACACCCACGTGCGCATCGACCTCGGTGTCGGGACGCACGCGGCGACGATCCTGACCAACGACCTCACGCACGACTACGTGCACGAGAACAGCGCGTACTCCAGCTGATGGCGAACGACACCGAAGGGGCCGGGACGCCCCTCACGAAGGAAGAAGAACACGAGTTCGCGGCGGTCAAGGCCGCGACCCTGATCGAGTCCCTGCCGTGGCTCAAGCGCTTCTCGGGCAAGGTCGTCGTCGTCAAGTTCGGCGGCAACGCCATGGTGAACGACGATCTCAAGCGGGCGTTCGCCGAGGACATGGTCTACCTCCGCTACGCCGGCCTGCACCCCGTCGTGGTGCACGGTGGGGGTCCGCAGATCTCGGCCGCGCTCAAGGAACAGGGCATCGAGTCCGAGTTCCGAGGTGGCTACCGCGTCACCACGACCGAGGCGATCACGGTCGTCCGCGACGTCCTGGCGGGCGAGGTCAACCGCGAGATCGTGGACCTGATGAACGAGCACGGCGAAGGCCTGGCCGTCGGCGTGTTCGGCGACGGCGGGTCCTTGTTCACCGGTGAGCAGAAGGGCGTGGTCGTCGACGGGCAGGAGTACGACCTCGGCCACGTCGGTGACATCACCCACGTCGACCCCTCCGGGGTGCTCGCCGCGATCGAGGCCGGCCGGATCCCGGTGGTCTCGAGCATCGCGATCGACGACGCCCACCCGGACCAGGCGCTCAACGTGAACGCCGACGCCGCGGCCGGTGCCCTGGCGATCGCGCTGCGTGCGTCGAAGCTCATCATGCTCACCGACGTCCCCGGCCTGTACCGCAACTGGCCGGACCGCGACTCGCTCGTGGACCTCATCGCGGTCGAAGAGCTCCGCGAGCTCCTGCCGTCCCTCGAGTCGGGCATGATCCCGAAGATGACCGCGTGCCTCGACGCCGTGGTCGGCGGGGTCGGCGGGGCGACGATCATCGACGGCCGGATCCCGCACTCGATCCTGCTCGAGGTCTTCACCCTGCGCGGTGCGGGCACCGAGGTGATCCCGGACCCGAGCCGACGAACCGAGAACCAGATGACCCACGCCGAGATCGGCCGACGCGTGGCAGCACCGTCGACGAGCACCAGCACCGGCCAACACGTGGCCAGCACGACCGAGAAGGGGCAGCAGCAGTGAGCAGCGAGACGCAGACCGAGACCTGGAACGACCGGTTCGGGGCGTCGCTCATGCGATCCCTGACGCCGCCGAAGATCATGCTCGAGCGCGGACAGGGCTGCCGTGTCTGGGACGTCGAGGGCAACGAGTACCTCGACTTCCTGGCGGGCATCGCCGTCAACTCGCTCGGCCACGCGCACCCCGTCCTGGTCGAGGCGATCGCCGACCAGGCCGCGAAGCTCGTGCACGTGTCGAACTACTTCGCGACCCCGCCGCAGCTCGAGCTCGCGGAGCGCCTCAAGCGCATCACCGGTGCGGGCGACGCCGGGCGCGTGTACTTCGGCAACTCCGGTGCCGAGGCGAACGAGGCCGCCTTCAAGCTCGCGCGCCTGAACAAGGGCGCGGACGGGCAGAAGACCCGCATCCTCGCGCTCAAGCAGGGGTTCCACGGTCGCACGATGGGTGCGCTCGCGCTCACCGGCAAGCCCGCGCTGCAGCAGGACTTCCTGCCGATGATCCCGGGTGTCGAGCACATCGACTCCACCGTCGCAGCGCTCGAAGCGTCGATCGACGACACCGTCGCGGCGATCATCATCGAGCCGATCAAGGGTGAGGCCGGCGTCGTCGACCTGCCGGAGGGCTTCCTGCTCGCGGCACGCCGACTGACCGAGGAGCACGGTGCGCTGCTGATCCTCGACGAGATCCAGACCGGCGTCGGACGGACGGGCAACTGGTTCACCTACCAGGGGCACGGCTTCACGCCCGATGCCATCACGGTGGCCAAGGGCATCGCCGGCGGCTTCCCGATCGGTGCGCTCGTGACCTTCGGGTGGGCGTCCGACCTGTTCTCGGCCGGCCAGCACGGTTCGACCTTCGGTGGCAACCCGCTCGGCACCCGGGTGGCGAACGCGGTGCTCGCCGAGATCGAGCGCGCCGACCTCGTCGCGGCCGCCGTGGTCAAGGGCGAGCGGATCCGGGCCGGCATCGCCGGCATCGGTTCGCCGCTCGTCGAGGAGGTCCGCGGCACCGGCCTGCTCATCGGCGTCGGGCTCACGGGTCCGGTCGCAGCTGCGGTCAACGCCGCCGCGCTCGAGCGTGGCCTCATCATCAACGCCCCGAACGAGTCGAGCCTGCGCCTCGCGCCGCCGCTCATCGTGTCCGACGCCGAGATCGACGAGTTCGTGTCGATCCTCGCCCAGAGCCTCGCGGCCGTCGCTGCCGCCCAGGAGACCTCCGCATGACCCGCCACTTCCTCCGGGACGACGACCTCAGCCAGGCCGAGCAGTCCGCGATCCTCGACATCGCCGACCAGATGAAGGCCGACCGCTGGGGTGCGAAGCCCCTCGCCGGCCCGCAGAGCGTCGCGGTCATCTTCGACAAGTCGTCGACGCGCACGCGGGTGTCGTTCCACGTCGGCATCTCCGACCTGGGCGGCAGCCCGCTGATCATCTCGACGGCGAACAGCCAGCTGGGCGGCAAGGAGACCCCGTCCGACACCGCCCGTGTGCTGGAGCGCATGGTGTCGGCGATCGTCTGGCGCACCTACGGCCAGGCCGGTCTCGAGGAGATGGCTGCCGACACGACCGTCCCCGTCGTCAACGCGCTGTCCGACGACTTCCACCCGTGCCAGCTGCTCGCCGACCTGCTCACCATCCGCGAGCACCGCGGCACGCTGGCGGGCCAGACGGTGGCGTTCATCGGCGACGGTGCGAGCAACATGGCCCAGTCCTACCTGCTCGCCGGCGCGACGGCGGGCGTGCATGTCCGGGTCGCTGCCCCGGCCGAGTTCTCGCCCTCGCCGCAGGTCGTCACCGATGCCGAGCACCGTTCGGCCGAGACCGGTGGGTCCGTGCTGGTCGTGACCGACCCGGTGGCCGCGGTCGCCGGCGCCGACGTCGTGGTCACCGACACGTGGGTGTCGATGGGCAAGGAGTCCGAGAAGCAGTCCCGCCTGGACACCTTCTCCGGGTACCGGGTGGACGACGCCCTCATGGCGCACGCCGCCGACGACGCGGTGTTCATGCACTGCCTGCCCGCCGACCGCGGCTTCGAGGTGACCGCCGACGTCATCGACGGGCCGCGCAGCATCATCTGGGACGAGGCGGAGAACCGTCTGCACGCCCAGAAGGCGCTGCTGGCCTGGCTCCTCGCCGCGAACGGCGCGACCGCGACCGCGACCGCGACCGCGACCGCGTCCGCGACCGCCGCGGCAACCGCGTAGGCGCACCGCATGGCAGACCGCGTCGTCCTCGCGTACTCCGGCGGCCTCGACACCTCCGTCGGGATCGGCTGGCTGCGTGACGCCACCGGCAAAGAGGTGGTGGCGCTGGCGGTCGACGTCGGCCAGGGCGGCGAGGACCTCGACGCGATCCGGCAGCGCGCGCTCGACTGCGGGGCCGTGGAGTCGATCGTGGTCGACGCCAAGGACGAGTACGCCGACGAGTACATCGTGCCTGCCCTCAAGGCCAACGCGCTGTACCAGAAGCGCTACCCGCTGGTGTCAGCGCTGAGCCGCCCGCTCATCGCGAAGCACCTCGCGCTGACGGCGAAGCAGCTCGGCGCCGACAGCGTCGCGCACGGCTGCACCGGCAAGGGCAACGACCAGGTCCGGTTCGAGGCAGCGGTCGCGGCGATCGCCCCGGACCTGCGGAGCGTGGCACCGGTCCGCGACCTCGCCCTGACCCGCGACAAGGCGATCGCGTACGCCGAACAGCACGCGCTGCCGATCCAGCAGTCGCAGCGGTCGCCGTACTCGATCGACCAGAACGTGTGGGGTCGTGCGGTCGAGACGGGTTTCCTCGAGGACCCGTGGAACGCCCCGACCGAGGACCTCTACGCCTACACGCAGGACCCCGCCGTGCAGCGTGACGCGGACGAGGTGACGATCACGTTCGAGCGCGGGGTCCCGGTGGCGCTCGACGGGCAGCGGTTCAGTGTGCTGCGGATCGTCCAGGAGCTGAACGCCGTGGCCGGCAAGCACGGCGTCGGCCGGATCGACGTCGTCGAGGACCGCCTCGTCGGCATCAAGTCGCGCGAGGTGTACGAAGCCCCGGCGGCGATCGCGCTCATCACGGCGCACGAGGAACTCGAGCGTCTCACCCTCGAGCGCGACGTGAACCGCTACAAGCGCGGTGTCGAGTCGGAATGGGCCGACCTGGTCTACGACGGCCTGTGGTTCGGCGGGCTGAAGCGCAGTCTGGACGCCTTCGTCGACCACACCCAGCAGCACGTCTCCGGCGACGTCCGCCTGCAGCTGCTCGGCGGCCGGGCGACGGTGACCGGCCGTCGGTCGGAGCAGAGCCTGTACGACTTCGACCTCGCGACGTACGACACCGGCGACACGTTCGACCAGTCCCTCTCCAAGGGCTTCATCGAGCTCTGGTCGCTCCCCAGCAAGATCTCCGCCCGCCGCGACGCGGCGAACTGACACCCGCCGCCACCCGGCGGACTGACACCCGCCGCCACCCGGCCCGACGACAACGACGCAGGACGACATGACCGACGAGAAGACCGACGCCACCAACACCGGAGCCCTCTGGGGCGCCCGCTTCGCCGACGGCCCGAGTGCCGCCCTCGCCGCGCTGTCGAAGTCGACGCACTTCGACTGGCAGCTCGCGCCGTACGACATCGCCGGCTCCCGCGCGCACGCCCGGGCCCTGCACACGGCCGGGTACCTGACGGCGGACGAGCTCGAGCGCATGCTCGCCGGGCTCGACCGGCTCGAGGCTGCGCACGCGGACGGCACACTGCAGCCGGACGAGTCCGACGAGGACGTCCACGGTGCCCTCGAACGACTGCTGATCGCCGACCTCGGTCCGGAACTCGGCGGCAAGCTCCGCGCCGGCCGCAGCCGCAACGACCAGATCGCGACACTCGGCCGCATGCACATGCTCGACCACGGACGGCGCATCGGACGGCTCGTGATCGACCTGGTCGACGCGATCACCCAGCAGGCGAACGAGCACCCGGCGGCGATCATGCCGGGTCGCACGCACCTGCAGCACGCGCAGCCCGTCCTCCTCGCGCACCACCTGCTGGCGCACGCCTGGCCGCTCGTGCGGGACCTCGAGCGCCTCCGCGACTGGGCGGGCCGTGCGAGCGTCAGCCCGTACGGCGCGGGTGCCCTCGCCGGCAGTTCGCTCGGCCTCGACCCCGCCGCGATCGCCGCGGAGCTCGGGTTCGACCGCCCGGCCGACAACTCGATCGACGCCACGGCCGCCCGCGACGTCGTCGCCGAGTTCGCGTTCGTGCTCGCGCAGATCGGCATCGACGTCTCGCGCCTGTCGGAGGAGGTCATCCTCTGGAACACGAAGGAGTTCGGCTTCGTCCGGCTCCACGACGCGTTCTCGACCGGGTCGAGCATCATGCCGCAGAAGAAGAACCCCGACATCGCCGAGCTCGCACGCGGCAAGTCCGGTCGTCTCATCGGCAACCTGACGGGGCTGCTCGCGACCCTGAAGGGCCTGCCGCTCGCCTACAACCGCGACCTGCAGGAGGACAAGGAGCCGGTCTTCGACTCGGTCGCCACGCTCGAGGTCCTGCTGCCCGCCTTCACCGGCATGATCGCGACGCTCACGTTCGACACGGACCGGATGGCCGAGCTCGCACCGCAGGGGTTCTCGCTGGCGACCGACGTGGCCGAGTGGCTGGTCCGCCAGGGCGTTCCGTTCCGTGACGCCCACGAGGTGTCCGGTGCGCTGGTCCGGTACTGCGAAGAGCGCGGCATCGAGCTCGACGACCCGACCGACGACGAGTACCGCTCCGTCTCCGAGCACCTCACCCCCGGTGTCCGTGCCGTGCTCACGATCGAGGGCAGCGTCGCGTCCCGCTCTGGTGTCGGCGGCACCGCTCCGGACCGCGTCGCCGAGCAGCTGGCCTCCGTCACGCGCCGCGTCCACGACCTCGCCGAGGGCGCTCCCTTCACGCGATGACCGAGGGGCTGCTCGCGATGCTCGCCGAGCCTGCGCCGATCGTCGCACCCGCACTGCTCGGTGCGACGATCACGGGCCGGGGTGTGACGCTGCGCATCACCGAGGTCGAGGCCTACTTCGGGCCCACCGACCCTGGTTCGCACGGCCACCGCGGGCCGACCGAGCGCAACCGTCACCTGTTCGGCGCTCCGGGGACCCTGTACGCGTACCGCTCGTACGGCATCCACACCTGCGTCAACGTCGTGAGCGCGCCGGCGGGCACCTCCTCCGGCTCCCTGCTCCGCGGGGCGCAGGTGATCGAGGGTGTCGAGACAGCACGTAGACGACGTGGCCCGTCGGTCGCCGACGTCGCGTTGGCGCGCGGCCCCGGCAACCTCGGTGGCGCGCTCGGCGCGGTGCTCGGGCAGGACGACGGCACCTCGCTGCTCGACGGGTCCGGTCCGTTCGTGCTCACGTTGGCACCCGGCCTGGAGGCCCGGCTCGCCTCCGCCCCGCCGGCTCGGGTCGTCGAGGAACTCCTGACCGAGACCGCACCCGGCCCCGGCGGGGCCGGAACGGTCCCACGCGTCTCGCGCGGACCGCGCACCGGCGTCGGCGGCATCGCCGGCGGTGCGCAGTACCCCTGGCGCTTCTGGTTGACGGGCGACCCGACGGTCTCGACGTACCGACGGCACAAGGGTGCCCTCGACTGATCCCCACCGGCACGGCCGGCCCGCCGCTGGCGCGTCGCGCCGGAACCGGCGGCGTGGGCCCGGACGCACCACGGGCCTCCCGGTCGACGGCGCCTGTCGGTGGTGCGCCGCCGCTACGATGGCGGGGTGTCCAGTGATACCGCTCAAGACGTCCTGACGCGCCAGCAGAACGACCCCACCTTCGCCTCGGTGTGGGACGAACTGCGCTGGCGTGGTCTGGTGCAGGTCTCGACCGACGAGACCGCACTCCAAGAGGCCCTCGACGGTGACCCGATCACGTACTACTGCGGGTTCGACCCCACGGCACCGTCGCTGCACTGCGGCAACCTCCTGCAGCTCCTGACCATGCGTCGGTTGCAGCTCGCCGGGCACAAGCCGCTCGCGCTCGTCGGGGGATCGACGGGACTCATCGGCGACCCCCGTCCGACGGCGGAGCGCACGCTGAACACCCGCGAGACCGTCGCCGAGTGGGTGGCGCGACTGCAGTCGCAGGTGTCCCGGTTCCTCAGTGCGGACGGAGACAACGGCGTGCGGCTGGTGAACAACCTGGACTGGACGTCACCGATGTCCGCCATCGACTTCCTGCGGGATGTCGGCAAGTACTTCCGGGTGAACTCGATGCTCAAGAAGGACGCCGTCGCCGCGCGGCTGAACTCCGACGCGGGCATCAGCTACACCGAGTTCAGCTACCAGATCCTGCAGGGGCTCGACTACCGGGAGCTCTTCCGGCAGTACGGCTGCACGCTGCAGACGGGGGGCTCGGACCAGTGGGGCAACCTGACCTCGGGGACGGAGCTCATCCGTCGTGCCGAGGGTGCGACGGTGCACGCGCTCGGAACGCCCTTGATCACGAACTCGGACGGCACGAAGTTCGGCAAGAGCGAGGGCAACGCCATCTGGCTCGACGCCGAGATGACCTCGCCGTACGCGCTGTACCAGTTCTGGCTCAACACGGCGGATGCCGACGTGATCGCCCGCCTGCGGGAGTTCACGTTCCTGTCCCGCGCCGAGATCGAGCGGCTCGAGCAGGCGGTCGCCGACGAACCGTTCCGACGCGAAGCGCAGCGGACCCTGGCGTTCGAGGTGACTGCGCTGGTGCACGGGGTCGATGCCACCCAGGCCGCGATCGACGCCGCGGCCGCGCTCTTCGGCAACGGCGACCTCAGTGCGCTCGACCCGGCCACGCTGCGGTCAGCGATCGCGGAGCTGCCGGGATCGGTGACCCTCGAGCCCGGAGCCGACGTGGCACGGGCCCTCGTCGAGACCGAGCTCGTGAAGTCCCTCGGCGAAGCCCGGCGTGCGATCGACCAGGGCGGCGTGTACGTGAACAACGTCCGTGCCGAGGACCCCGCCGCACCGTTGTCGGACCTCGCCCTGCCCGGGGGAGTCCTCGTGCTCCGCCGCGGCAAGAAGACCCTCGCCGGTGTGACGCTGGCCTGACCCTGCGGACACCGGACGACGCGTGTTGCACAACGCGACACGCCCGGGATCGGGCCCGGCTTGGCGCACCCGCCCAGGCCTGCGTAAAGTTCCTACTCGTCACCCCAAAGGTGCGGCGGAGCGGCTGGAGCGAAAGCCCAGAGCACGCCGGCCCTCAAGCGGGACCGTCCTCCACTGAAGTTCAGATCAAGCCTTGTGCTCGATCGCTTCGACGCCTAGGATGACAAGCCCACCGGTTCTCTCCCCTCGGGATGAGCCACAGGACCTCCGGGTCCGACGACACACCGGTGGCAAGCCAAGTACACAAGCCTCTCTGGCGGAGCATCTTCGGGTGCTGAGTGGGGAGTGCGTCTGGTCCTTGAGAACTCAACAGCGTGCACATTGTCAATGCCAATTTATTGATTGACCTCGTGCCTGGCCTTCCTTCGGGTTGGT
>NZ_JBSSCY010000010.1:0-98889 GCF_054060195.1 Curtobacterium sp. PvP017 | reverse complement strand
CCCGGTCACATTCCGAACCCGGAAGCTAAGCCTCTCAGCGCCGATGGTACTGCAAGGGGGACCTTGTGGGAGAGTAGGACGCCGCCGGACTTAACGTAAGAAGATGTGGCCATCGGCCCTCCATCGTGAACTCGTAGGGGAGACCCTCGTTCACGGTGGTGGCCGGTGGCCATTTCTGTTTCGCCGCTCGTCGCTCGACGCCGGCTCCGGTTCGTGATGGACTGGAGCCTGAACGTCGGTCCGACCGACGCGGCACCCAACACAACGACACAGCGGACGAACGCCCGACCTCAGGCTCGGGCACGCGATGAGGAGCAACGGTGGCGAACGACGACGAGCGACGGAACGACGGCGACCGGGGAGATCGACCCCGACGAGACGATCGGGCTCCTCGCCGCGACGGTGCGCCGCGGGGTGACGGTGCGAGCGGAGGTCGTTGGTCGTCTGGCCCTCGTGACTTCGAACGGCGCGAGGGTGACCGTCGCGACCGCCCGGAGCGCTCCGACCGTCCGTTCCGCGACGGTGCTGCGCGTCGTGACAGCGCTCCGCGCCGCGACGGCGACCGTCCGTTCCGTTCCGGTGACCGAGACGATCGTCCGTCGTGGCGGAGCGATCGCGGTGACTCAGGGCGTCCGCCTCGCGGCGATGGCCCTCGGGGTGCCGACCGTCCGCGCCGCGACGGCGACCGTCCGTACCAGGGCGGTTCTGACCGCCCCCGTCGTGATGGGGATCGGCCGTTCCGGTCGGACCGTCCCGCCCGAGATGGCGACCGTCCCGCCTACCGCGGTGGCTCGGATCGTCCGCGTCGTGATGGAGACCGTCCGTACCAGGGCGGTTCTGACCGCCCGCGTCGTGATGGCGACCGGCCCGCGTACCGCGGTGGTTCCGATCGTCCCGCGCGCGATGGTGACCGTCCGTACCGAGGTGGTTCGGACCGCCCGGCTCGTGACGGCGACCGTCCGTTCCGCGGTGGTTCCTCGGATCGTCCGCGTCGTGATGGCGACCGGCCCGCGTACCGCGGTGGTTCCGATCGTCCCGCGCGTGATGGTGACCGTCCGTACCGTGGCGGTTCGGACCGCCCGGCTCGTGACGGCGACCGTCCGTTCCGCGGTGGTTCCTCGGATCGTCCGCGTCGTGATGGCGACCGCCCCGCGTACCGCGGCGGCTCGGACCGTCCTGCCCGCGACGGCGACCGTCCGCGTCGCGACGACGACCGCCCGTCGTTCCGCGGTGGATCGTCGGATCGCCCGCGTCGTGATGGCGACCGGCCGGCGTTCCGTGGCGGCTCCGACCGTCCTGCCCGTGACGGCGACCGTCCGCGCCGTGATGGTGGCGACGACCGACGCCGCTTCGGCGACGGGACGCGTCACGCCGGCGCACGCTTCGGCGAAGCGGCCCGTGACGACTGGGAAGACCGCGACCCGTACGGCACGAAGTCGATCCGTCCGCGTCACGACGACCCGGACATCCCCGACGAGATCGACGCGCGTGATCTCGACCCAGCAGCGCGCATGGAGCTGAAGACGCTCAGCAAGGACAACGCCGACTGGGTCGCCCGGCACCTCGTGGCTGCGGCGCTGTTCGTCGACGAGGACCCCGCCCTGGCCAACGAGCACGCCCTCAGCGCCGCTCGTCGTGCGGGTCGCGTCGGTGTCGTCCGCGAGACCGCTGCGATCACGGCGTACCGCCTGGGTGACTTCGCGACGGCACTCCGCGAGCTCCGTACCTACCGGCGCATCTCCGGTCGCAACGACCAGCTCCCGATGATGGTGGACTGCGAGCGAGGCCTCGGCCGTCCGGAGCGAGCACTCGAGCTCGGACGTTCGGTGGAGCGTGCCGCGCTCGACACCGCGGTGCAGGTTGAGCTCGCGATCGCGATGTCCGGCGCCCGTATCGACCTCGGGAACCCCACAGCCGCGCTCGGTGAGCTGGAGATTCCACAGCTCGACCCGTCCACGGCCTACACGTGGTCGCCGGCGCTCTACAGTGCTTACGCGGCCACGCTCGAGGAGCTGGGCCGGCAGGACGAGGCCGACGAGTGGTGGGCCCGTGTCGACCGTGCGGCAGCGGCCCTGGCCGAAGCCGCCGACGAGAACGCTTGGGAGACAGTTGATGTGGTCGAGGAAACGCTCGAGGTCGAAGAACACGCAGACGCCGGCGAGCTCGACGACGCCGAGCAGCTCGACGACGCCGAGCAGCTCGACGACGCCGACTCCGAAGACGCCTACCTCGCCGACGAACCGGTCTTCGCCGAGCCCGACGTCGTCGGGGAGCCCGGCGAAGCCGACCAGCCCGGCGAGGTCGACGACGACAACCCCCGCGACGTCGACGGCTCCGCAGCCGACTGACGTCCCGACCGCGCCGACGGACGGCGTCGACGTCGTCCTGACGGACCTCGACGGCGTCGTCTACCGGGGGCGGAACGCGATCCCGCACGCGGTCGAGGCGCTCACACGGGCATCGCTGAGCGCCCGCGTCGGGTACATCACGAACAACGCGTCCCGGCGACCGATCGACGTCGCCGAGCACCTCGAGCGCTACGGGCTCGAGGTGTCCGAGGACGACGTCGTCACGTCATCGCAAGCGGGTGTCCAGCTCCTCTCGACGCTGGTGCCCGCCGGCTCGACCGTGCTCGTCACCGGTGGACTCGGACTCTCGAGCATCGTCGAGGCCGCCGGCTTCACGGTGACGAGCAGTGCCGAGGACTCCCCGGCCGCGGTCATCCAGGGCTTCTCCCCGGACCTCGGGTGGAAGGAGCTGGCCGAGGCGTCCTTCGCGCTGGCCGATCCGGCGATCCCGTGGGTCGCGACGAACATGGACTGGTCGATCCCGGTCGAGCGCGGCATCGCGCCGGGCAACGGCACGCTCGTGTCCGCCGTCCACCAGGCCGTGGGCCGCATGCCCGTGGTCGCCGGCAAGCCGGAGCGTCCGATCTTCGATGCAGCGGTCGAGCGCTTCGGCGGCGGGCGGACACTGTTCATCGGTGACCGTCTCGACACCGACATCAAGGGGGCGAACGACGTCGGGATCCCGAGCGTCCTCGTGCTGACGGGCATCGACCAGGCGAAGCAGGTGCTTGCCGCCGACCAACGCTCGCGTCCGGTGTTCGTGCTCGAGGACCTCCGCGGCCTGTCCGAGCCCTACCCGGTGACCGTCCGGCGACAGGACGACGACGGCACGCGGTACGTCACCGTCGGCAGCGCCACCGTGGCGATGCGCGGGCACGTCGTGCGGGTGCTCGATGCGGGGAGCGACATCGATCGCCTCCGCGCCGGTGCGGCCCTGATCTGGGAGTCGGGTCTGGCCATCTACGGCCTCGACGTGGACCCGCAGCTGTACGGCGGCGAGTAGCGTGTCGGACGTGCCGAACCCCGAGCAGCCGTCCGCCGACCTGGAACCGCAGGACGAGTTCGCCGCGCGCACCTCGGCGGCCGAAGCCCTGCCGCTCGTCGAGCGCGCCGACGCGTTCTCCGCACTGCACGACGAGCTGCGCACGCGGCTCGAGGGCGGCGGCTCCGCGAGTGCCTGAACCGGACGGAGCCGTGCCCGACGCGACCCCGGTCCGCCTCGACGCCCTCCTCGCGACGCGCGGACTCGCGCGATCGCGGACCGCTGCTTCCAAGCTCATCCAGGACGGCCGGGTGACGGTCGACGGCCGTCCCGTCGTGAAGCCCGCTGCCCCGACCGCCCCGGGCGCCGACATCGTGGTCGACGCGGCCGACGAGTGGGTCTCCCGCGCTGCCCGGAAGCTCGTCGGAGCGCTCGACGCCTTCGCGGTCGACCCGTCCGGTCGTGTGGTGCTGGACGTCGGCGCCAGCACGGGCGGCTTCACCCAGGTGCTCCTGACCCGTGGTGCTCGTCGTGTCATCGCGCTCGACGTCGGGCACGGCCAACTGCACCCGTCGATCGCGGTCGACGAGCGTGTCGCCGTGGTCGAGGGCACCAACGCCCGCAGTCTGACCCGGTCCGACTACCTCGCGCTCGACGGCGCCGCAGCCGAGACGACCCTGGTCGTCGGCGACCTGTCGTTCATCTCGCTGCGGCTGGTGCTGCCCGCCCTGGCCGAGGCCGTGCCCGCCGACGACTTCGTCCTGCTCGTGAAGCCGCAGTTCGAGGTCGGCCGCGGTGGGGTGCGCGAGGGCATCGTGCACGACCCGGCCCTCCGTGACGACGCCCTGATGAACGTCCTGTGGTCGGCGTGGGACCTCGGCTTCGGGACCACCGGGCTCGCGGCGTCGCCGATCATCGGGACGCACGGCAACCACGAGTACCTCGCGCGCTTCCAGCGTGGTGTCGGTGGCAATCCGACAGAATGGAGAGTCCGGGCAACCGAACTCACAGAGGGGACCGCATGAGCGACGACCGGCACATCCTGCTCGTCTCCCACACGGGTCGCCGTGACTCGATCGATGCTGCGGTGGAGGTCTGCGACCTGCTGCACGCCGCCGGTCTGGTACCGGTGATGCCGTTCGACGAGTACGCCGACATCCGCCGGGCCGAGGCCTCGGTGGGCCAGGTCGACATCCTCGGCGTCGACGTCCAGGCGGACCAGCTCGAGATCGTCATCGTGCTCGGTGGTGACGGCACGATCCTGCGCGCGGCCGAACTCGTGCGCGAGACGCGGGCCCCGATCGTCGGTGTGAACCTCGGACACGTCGGCTTCCTGGCGGAGAGCGAGCGGGACGCCCTCGCCGAGACCGTCGAGCGCGCCCTGTCGGGGGAGTACCACGTCGAGGAACGCGTCACCCTGCAGGTCGACGTCGTCGTCGGCAACCAGATCGTCTACTCGAGCTGGGCGCTCAACGAAGCCACCATCGAGAAGGCCTCGCGCGAGCGCATGCTCGAGGTGGTGACCGAGGTCGACGGTCGTCCGCTGTCCTCGTTCGGGTGCGACGGTGTCGTCGTGTCGACCCCCACCGGGTCCACGGCGTACTCGTTCTCCGGCGGCGGTCCGATCGTCTGGCCCGACGTCGACGCCCTGCTGATGGTGCCGCTCAGCGCGCACGCCCTGTTCTCCCGCCCGATCGTGGTGGGTCCGGACCGCGTCCTCGCGATCGAGGTCCTCCGGCGCACGAGCGGTGTGGGCGTCCTGTGGTGCGACGGTCGCCGGACGCACGACCTGCCGCCGGGCGCTCGGGTCGAGGTCCGACGGTCGCCGGACCCCGTGCGGGTCGCGCGCCTCAAGGACGCCCCCTTCACCGATCGGCTGGTCGCGAAGTTCCGGCTCCCGGTCACCGGGTGGCGCGGGCCGCAGACCGACGAGGACGACCTGTGACCGGCCGACAGGAGGACCACCGATGATCGAGGAGATCGCGATCCGTGACCTCGGGGTCATCGGCGAGACCACACTCGAACTCGGTCCGGGGTTCACCGTCGTCACCGGCGAGACCGGTGCGGGCAAGACCATGATCGTCACCGCCCTCGGATTGCTGCTCGGTGCCCGGGCGGACGCCGGTTCGGTCCGCCGCGGTGCGTCGAACGCCGTGGTCGAGGGCCGCTGGAACGTCCCCGAGCACGCCGCGGTCGCAGAACGCGTCGAGGACGCCGGCGGCGCCGTCGAGGACGGCGAACTGATCCTCACACGCACGGTCTCGGCCGAGGGCCGCAGCCGCGCCACCGTCGGCGGGCGGAGCGCCCCCGTGGCGGTCCTCGGTGAACTCGCCGACCAGCTCGTGACGGTGCACGGTCAGTCCGACCAGATCCGACTGACCTCGTCGACCGCGCAGCGTGCGGCGCTCGACGGCTTCGGCGGAGCGGCCCTCGAGAAGGTCCTGAATCGGTACGTCACGGCGTACGACGCGTGGCAGCAGCACACGGGCGAGCTCGAGACACTGACGCGGGACCGTGACGAGCGGGTGGCCGAGGCCGACCGGATCCGCGCGGCATCGGACGAGATCGAAGCGGCCGACCCTCAGCCCGGCGAGGACGTCGAGCTCGCCGAGCGCGCCGACCGGCTCGGCAACCTCGAGGAACTCCGACTCTCCGCCGCCCTGGCGCACGAGGCCCTGTCCAGCGAGTCGCTCGACGGTGTCTCGGACGTCGTCGGCCTGGTCGAGTCCGCCCGCCGTGCCGTCGAGCGCGTCGCCGACTCCGACGCCGCCCTGCAGCCGGTGCTCGAGCAGCTCACGGAACTCGGGATCCAGGCGGCCGAGGCCTCTGCGAGCATCTCCAGCTACCTCGGCTCGCTCGAGCCCGAGGCCGGGCACGACCTCGAGCTCATCAACGAACGACGCGCGCTGCTCGCCGGCCTCACCCGCAAGTACGGCGACACCGTCGACGACGTCATCGCCTACGGGCAGCGTGCCAGTGACCGCCTGCTCGAGCTGGACGGCGACGACGACCGCATCGCGGCGCTCCAGCAGTCCGTCGAACAGGACGAGCAGGCACTCGGGGCGGCGGCGGCGGCGTTGACCGCTGCTCGCACGAAGGCGGCAGCGGACCTCGCGAAGCGTGTCACGACTGAACTGAAGACCCTCGCGATGGCCGGCGCCACGCTGGTGGTCGAGGTCAGCGACGCGGGCGAGTACCGCCGGCACGGACGCGACCAGGTCTCGATCCTGCTGCAGCCGCACTCCGGCACCGACCCCCGGCCGATCGGCAAGGGCGCGTCGGGTGGCGAGCTCTCACGCGTCATGCTCGCGATCGAGGTCGTGATGGCCGGCAGCACGACGGTGCCGACGTTCGTCTTCGACGAGGTCGACGCCGGCGTGGGCGGTGCGGCGGCGATCGAGATCGGTCGTCGGCTGGCGAAGCTTGCCGAGCGCACGCAGGTCATCGTCGTCACGCACCTCGCGCAGGTCGCGGCGTTCGCGAACAACCACCTCAACGTGGTGAAGGACGCCAGTGGCGCCGTGACCTCGTCGAGCGTGCGACGACTCGAGGGCGAGGACCGCCTGCAGGAGATGGCGCGGCTGCTCTCCGGCCTCGGCGACAGCGCCAGCGGCGTGGAGCACGCCCGCGAACTGCTCGACGTGGCCGGCCAGACGGCCTGACGACCGCCGGCCGGCGGCCGAGCGCGAGCGCGCCCCGAACACCCGACCGCCGACCGCCGACCGCCGGCCGGCGGCCGAGCGCGAGCGCGAGCGCGGCCCGAGCACCCGGCGACCCACCCGCGCAACGCCCACGGCGAACCGGGGTCGCGCCTCCCGGCAGTTCTGACGTACGATGGAATCCCGTGGCGGACACTCTCAGCAGCGGTACCCAGGCAAACACCCCGACCCCGAAGGTGACGAAGCAGATCTTCGTGACCGGCGGGGTCGTCTCGTCTCTCGGCAAGGGCCTGACGGCAGCAAGCCTCGGCAACCTCCTCACGGCTCGCGGCCTCAAGGTCGTCATGCAGAAGCTCGACCCCTACCTCAACGTGGACCCGGGCACCATGAACCCGTTCCAGCACGGCGAGGTCTTCGTGACCGACGACGGTGCGGAGACGGACCTCGACATCGGGCACTACGAGCGCTTCCTCGACATCAACCTGGCGCAGTCGGCGAACGTCACGACCGGCCAGGTGTACTCCACGGTCATCGCCAAGGAGCGCCGTGGCGAGTACCTCGGTGACACCGTGCAGGTCATCCCGCACATCACCGACGAGATCAAGCGCCGGATGCGCGAGCAGGCGGAGAACGACCCGCAGCCCGACGTCATCATCACCGAGGTCGGCGGCACCGTCGGCGACATCGAGTCGCAGCCGTTCATCGAGTCGGCACGCCAGGTCCGCCACGAGCTCGGCCGCAACAACGTGTTCTTCGTGCACGTGTCGCTTGTTCCGTTCATGAACGCCTCGGGCGAGCAGAAGACGAAGCCGACGCAGCACTCCGTGGCTGCGCTCCGCTCGATCGGCATCCAGCCCGACGCGCTCGTGCTGCGGTCGGACCGTCCGGTGTCGGACTCGAACAAGAAGAAGATCGCGCTGATGTGCGACGTGGACGAGGACGCCGTGGTGAACGCCGTGGACGTCCCGTCGATCTACGATCTGCCGACGCTGCTGAACAACCAGGGCCTCGACCAGGTCATCGTCGATGCGCTCAAGCTCGAGGCCGGCCCGGTCGACTGGACCGCATGGACCCCGGTGCTCCGTGCGGTGCACGAGCCGAAGAAGGACGTCACGATCGCCCTGGTCGGCAAGTACATCGACCTGCCGGACGCCTACCTGTCGGTCACCGAGGCGCTGCGCGCCGGTGGCTTCGCGCACGACGCGAAGGTCACGCTGAAGTGGGTCGTCTCCGACGACTGCACCACGCCCGAGGGCGCTGCGAAGCAGCTCGGCGACGTGGACGGCATCTGCATCCCCGGCGGGTTCGGGGTCCGTGGCATCGAGGGCAAGCTCGGTGCGCTGCGCTTCGCCCGCGAGCAGGGCATCCCGACGCTCGGCCTGTGCCTCGGCCTGCAGTGCATGGTGATCGAGTACGCCCGCCACGAGGCCGGTCTCACCGACGCGTCGAGCACGGAGTTCGACCCGGAGACCTCGACGCCGGTCATCGCGACCATGGCGGAGCAGGTGGACATCATCGCCGGCGGCGACCTGGGCGGCACCATGCGCCTGGGCCTGTACCCGGCGACGTTCACGTCGGGGTCGTTGGCCGAGTCGCTCTACGGTGCGCCCGAGGCGTCCGAACGCCACCGTCACCGCTACGAGGTCAACAACACGTACCGGCAGCAGATCGCGGACGCCGGCCTGGTGTTCTCGGGCACCTCGCCCGACGGCACCCTGGTCGAGTACGTCGAGCTGCCGCGCGACGTGCACCCGTTCTACATCGCCACGCAGGCGCACCCGGAGCTGCGCTCGCGTCCGACGAACGCGCACCCGCTGTTCGCGGGGCTCGTCGCGGCCGCGATCGAGCGCCACGAGGCGTCCAGCCTGTTCGACCCGCAGAACGAGGAGCAGGTCGCGTAACGCGATCGGTCTCTGACGGGAGGCGCGGTGCCAGCCGGCACCGCGCCTCCCGTCCGTCAACGGATCCCGTCTACGACTGCTGCGCGCGCTCCAGCACCAGCTCGCGCACGCGGGCGGCGTCCGCCTGGCCCTTCATGGCCTTCATGACGGCGCCGATGATGGCGCCGGCGGCCTGGACCTTGCCGTCCTGGATCTTGGCGAGCACGTCGGGCTGCGCGGCGAGCGCCTCGTCGACCGCGGCGGTGAGCGCCGAGTCGTCGGACACGACCTTGAGCCCGCGGGCCTCGACGACCTGGGCCGGCGAACCCTCGCCGGCGATGACGCCCTCGAGCACCTGGCGGGCCAGGCGGTCGGTCAGGTCACCGGACTCGACGAGCGCGATGACCTCGGCGACGTGCTGCGGCGACACGAGGTCACCGGGCTCGGCGTCCTGCGCGTTCGCGACACGGCTGATCTCACCGGTCCACCACTTGCGGGCGGCCTGCGGCGCGGCTCCGGCGGCGACGGTGCCCTCGACCTGGTCGAGCAGCCCGCCGTTCACGACGTCCTGGAACTCCAGGTCGGCGAAGCCCCACTCGCCCTTGAGACGACGACGGCGAGCCACCGGTGCCTCGGGCAGGGACGCGCGGAGTTCCTCGACGACCGCGGGGTCCGGCACGACCGGCAGCAGGTCCGGCTCGGGGAAGTAGCGGTAGTCGTCGGCGTCCGACTTCGGACGGCCGGCCGACGTGCGGCCGGTGTCTTCGTGCCAGTGGCGGGTCTCCTGCGTGATGGTGCCGCCGTCGGCCAGGATCGCGGCCTGGCGCTGGATCTCGTAGCGGATCGCACGCTCGACGGCACGGAACGAGTTGACGTTCTTCGTCTCGGTGCGGGTGCCGAGCTTCTCCTGGCCGCGGGGGCGCAGCGAGATGTTGGCGTCGCAGCGCAGGTTGCCGCGTTCCATGCGGGCCTCGGAGACCCCGAGTGCCCGGACGAGGTCGCGGATGACCTGCACGTACGCGGCACCGAGCTCGGGAGCGCGGTGCTCGGCGCCGAAGATCGGCTTCGTGACGATCTCGACCAGGGGCACCCCGGCGCGGTTGTAGTCGACGAGCGAGTACTCGGCGCCCTGGATGCGGCCGGTGGCACCGCCGACGTGCGTCAGCTTGCCGGCGTCCTCTTCCATGTGGGCGCGCTCGATCGGCACGTTGAAGATCGTGCCGTCGGCCAGTTCGACCTCGACCTCGCCCTCGAACGCGATGGGCTCGTCGAACTGCGAGACCTGGTAGTTCTTGGGGTTGTCCGGGTAGAAGTAGTTCTTCCGGGCGAACCGCGACGACTCGGCGATCGAGCAGCCGAGCGCGAGCCCGAGCTGGATCGAGTACCGCACGGCCTGCGCGTTCACGACCGGCAGCGACCCGGGCAGCCCGAGGTCGACCGGCGTCACGTTCGTGTTCGGCTCGCCACCGAAGAAGTTCGGTGCGTCCGAGAACATCTTGGTCTTCGTCGCGAGTTCGACGTGCACCTCGAAGCCGAGCACCGGCTCGTAGCGCTCCAGTGCCTCGTCGAAGTCCATGAGCGCGTCCTTCTGCGCCATCAGATCACACCTTCCTGCGCAGCCGACTGCTGACTCTGGTCGAGGTCCGGGATCCGGTCGATGAGCGGGGCACCCCACTGCTGCTCGAGCAGACGCTCGAGCGCCGCACCGTAGCGGTACAGGCGGGCGTCCTCGCGCTGCGGGGCCATGAGCTGCACGCCGACGGGCAGGCCGTCCTCGGGCGCCAGGCCGTTCGGGATGCTCATGCCGGGCACGCCCGCCAGGTTCGCGGGGATCGTGGTGAGGTCGTTGAGGTACATCGCGAGGGGGTCGTCGATGCGCTCACCGATCGGGAACGCGGTCGTCGGGGCCGACGGGCTGATGAGCAGGTCGACCTGTTCGAAGGCGGCCTGGAAGTCCCGCTGCACGAGCGTGCGGACCTTCTGCGCCGAGCCGTAGTACGCGTCGTAGTACCCGGCGCTCAGGGCGTAGGTACCGAGGATGATGCGACGCTTCACCTCGGGCCCGAACCCGGCTTCGCGCGTGGCGGCCATGACGTCCTCGACGGTGGCACCGTTCTCGGGCGTGACCCGGAGGCCGAAGCGCACCGAGTCGAACTTCGCCAGGTTCGACGAGGCCTCGGCCGGCAGGATCAGGTAGTAGGCGCTGATCGCGTAGGCGAAGGACGGGGCGTCGATCTCGACGACGACCGCACCGGCCGACTCGAGCAGGGCGACGGTCTCCTGGAAGCGCTGGGTGACCCCGGCCTGGAAGCCGTCGCCACCGGCGAGCTCCTTGACCACGCCGACGCGCAGGCCGCGCAGCGTGTCCGCCTGCAGTCCTTCGCGAGCGGCGGCGGCCATCGACGGCCAGGCGTCGGGGATCGAGGTGGAGTCGCGCGGGTCGTGCCCGCCGATGACGTCGTGCAGGAGCGCGGCGTCGAGGACGGTGCGCGCGACCGGGCCGATCTGGTCGAGGCTGGACGCCAGGGCGATCGCGCCGTAGCGGCTCACCCCGCCGTAGGTCGGCTTCACGCCGACGGTGCCGGTGACGGCGCCCGGCTGGCGGATCGAGCCGCCGGTGTCGGAGCCGAGCGCGATGGGTGCCTCGTGCGCGGCGACGGCAGCGGCCGAGCCACCGCCGGAGCCGCCGGGGATGCGGTCGAGGTCCCACGGGTTGTGGGTCGGACCGTACGCCGAGAACTCGGTGGTCGAGCCCATCGCGAACTCGTCCATGTTGGTCTTGCCGAGCGGCACGAGGCCGGCGGCACGGAGCTTGGCGACCGGGGTGGCGTCGTACGGCGGCACCCAGCCCTCGAGGATCTTCGAGCCCGAGGTCGTCGGCATGTCCTGCGTGCACAGGACGTCCTTGATCGCGATCGGGACACCGGCGAGGGGCCCGAGGTCGTCGCCGGCCGAACGGCGCGAGTCGATCGACTTCGCGACCGCGATGGCGTTCTGGTTGACGTGCAGGAAGGCGTGCACGTCGCCGTCGACCGCGGCGATGCGGTCGAGGTGGGCCTGCGTGGCCTCGACGCTCGAGACGTCGCGTGCCACGAGGGCGTCGGCGAGCGCTGCGGCGCTCATGCGCGTGATGTCGGTCACTGTTCTTCTCCCAGGATCGCGGTCACTCGGAACCGTTCGCCGTCGGAGTCGGGCGCCCCGGAGAGCGCCTGCTCCTGTGTCAGCGTCTGGCCGACGACGTCGGGTCGGGTGACGTTGCCGAGCGGCACGGGGTGGCTCGTCAGCGGGACGTCGTCGGTCGCGACCTCGGCGACCTTGGCGACGCTCTCGACGATGTGCGACAGCTCCCCGGTCAGCTTCTCGATCTCGTCGGGCGTGAGTGCGATACGCGCGAGGTTCGCCAGGTGCGCGACCTGCTCGCTCGTGATGTCAGGCATGGTGCTCCGTCGATCGGTTCGTGGGATGTCCGACAGTCTATTGGCCCGAACAGTCACTTCCCGTTCTGGTCGCCCGCTGCCGGAGCCGCCGTGGCGGCGGGAGCCGCCGGTGCGGCCGGAGCGGAAGGAGCAGTCGACTGCGTCGGCGTGGTCGGCGTCGTCTGGTCACCCTGTGAGTCCCCCTGTCCAGACGAGGATCCCGAGGACGACTGCGAGGACTGCGACTGCGACGAGTGGCTGGCCTGCCCGATCATCGCCTGGCTCGGAGCGGGCAGCGCGTCCCCACCGACCGTCTGGTCCAGGTACGCCATCATCGACTTCCCGACGCCGAACTTCGCGCTGTACCCGGTGGTCCCCTGCAGGAACGGCCAGTTCGCCAAGCTCACGTTCCCCTGCACGTTGCCGATCCAG
The DNA here is from genome assembly GCF_054060195.1 of Curtobacterium sp. PvP017. Lineage (NCBI taxonomy): Bacteria > Bacillati > Actinomycetota > Actinomycetes > Micrococcales > Microbacteriaceae > Curtobacterium > Curtobacterium sp. PvP017. Next base: position 86,172 of record NZ_JBSSCY010000010.1, on the reverse strand, counting down.
GTGGCGTTCGTGTACTTCGTCGACGACGCCACGAGCCAGTTCTGCACGTCGCCGTCGGTCGTGCCGGTCTTCGCGAACTTCGGCACGCTGTCGCCCGGGTTCGCGCTGGCGGCGGTGCCGGAGCCCGACAGCACACCCTGCAGCGCGTAGTCCACGGTGCCGGCGACGTCCGCCGAGACGCCCTGCGTGCAGGACGACGGCGTCGGGGTGATCTTGGTGCCGTCCGACTCGGTGACCGAGTCGATGGCGGTCGGCGTGCAGACGACACCGCCGTTCGCGAAGCCCGCGTACGCCTCGGCGAGGTCGATCGGCGACAGCTCGTTGACGCCGAGGATCGACGAGGGGGTCTGCCCGAGGGCACCGCCGTCGGCGCGGTGGATCCCCATCGACTGGGCGAGCTGCGCGATCCTGCAGAGGTCGAGCTGCTTGCCCATCGCGCCGAAGGCGGTGTTGATCGACTCGACGGTGGCGGCCTGCACGGTCATCGAGGCCGGCACGGACTCGGCGTTCGCGACGGGCCACGTCCCGCCACTGACGTTCTGGCAGGAGTTGGTGAACTCCGAGTTCTGGAAGGTGTGCTCGGTGGTCGACACCGATTCGGACAGGGTGTGGCCGGTCGCGAGCCACTCGGCCAGGGTGAACACCTTGTAGGTCGACCCCGTCTGGAACCCGCCGGAGTTGCCGTACCCGGAGTCCGCGCTGTAGTTCACCGCGGTCGACCCCGCTGCGGCGTTGTCCCCCTGCGTGTACGACGTGTTCTGCACCATCGACATGATGCGTCCGGTGCCGGGCTCGACGGTGACGTTCGAGCCGCCGACGTCGACGCCGGCCATCGTGGACGGCACGTAGGTCGACAGCGCGGTCTGCGCCTGGCTCTGCAGGTCGAGGTCGAGCGAGGTGTGGATCTGCAGGCCCTTGGTGTCGAGGGTCGCGATGCGTGCCGCGGCGGTCTTGCCGAACGCCGGGTCCTGCAGCACCTGGTCGCGGACGTAGTCGCAGAAGTAGCCGGCGTCCGCGTTCGTCGCCGCGGTCGAGCAGCCGTTCGCGGTCTCGGTGATCTTCGGCGTGACCGGCGTCGCGATCGCCTTCGTCATCGCGGCCTTCGTGATCGACCCGTGCGCCTGCATCCGGCGGAGCACGTAGTCGCGGCGCTCCTTCGTCAGCGCGTACCCGTTGGCCGAGCCGTTGTCCTTGTCGCTCGGTACGTCGATGCGCAGGTTCGACGGGTTGTTGAGGATCGCCACGAGCGTCGCCGACTGCACGAGCGACAGGTCCTTCGCGTGCACCCCGAAGTAGTACTCGGCACCGGCCTCGGCGCCGTAGACCCGGCCGCCCAGCCCGACGATGTTCAGGTACCCGGTCAGGATGTCGTCCTTCGAGTACTTCTTGTTGACGGCGATCGCGTACCGCATCTCCTGCAGCTTCCGCTGCGGGGTGACGCCGGCAGCGTCCTGGTAGCAGGCCTCCACCTTCTTCGCCGTGGCGGCCTGGTCCTTGCCGGTGAGCTCCTCGCACTGCTGCACGAGGACGTTCTTGACGTACTGCTGGGTGATGCTCGACCCGCCCTGGACGTCGCCGCCGACGACGGTCGCGGCGACGCCGCGCAGCGTGCCGAGGACGTCGATGCCGCCCTCGTCGTAGTACCGGGGGTCCTCGGTGTCGATCGCGGCCTGCTTGAGCGTGTCCGCCATCTGGTCGGCCGTGACGTTCGTCCGGTTCTCGGCGTAGAACGACGCGATCTTGACCTGCTTGCCGCCCTTCGTCGCGTACACCGACGACACCTGCTGCGGCGTCTGCACGTCGAGGTAGCTCGGCAGGTCCTCGAAGAACGCGACCGCTCCGGAGGTGCTCTCACCCGCGACGGCGACCGCCGGTGTCACCGCGACGGCGACGAGCATGCCGGCGAGCACGGACATCACCACGAACATCAGGAGAGCACCAGGCCATCGCACCACACGCATGCCCGAACCGTAGGGAGGCGGGCTGTACTGGTTCTGCCGTGGAACCGACTGAGGCTGCGCCGTCGCTCAGGTTGCCGCTCAGGCACCACCCGACGCGGGTCGCGATCCGCGCGCGGTCGCGGATCCGGCCGGGAGGCCCGGCGCACGCCCGGCACGTCGGCCACCGGTCACGATCCGGTCACGCCCGGGGCCGCACCGCGTCAGTCGCGCGGCTGCAGGTCCTGTGGACGGACCAGGTACATGTCGATCGACGCCCCGACGACGCCGTCGTCACCGGTGCTGCCACGTCGGACCTGCTCGCGGACGAGGTCGCCGCGGCCGACGCCGATCAGGGCGACGTCGTGCAGCGACGCGGTCCCGGGCTTGAGGTAGTCGTTGTGCCCGACCGGACGGCGGAACAGGTCGCCGGCGGCCAGCACGTCGGCCCCGCCGGCCAGGTCCATCACGGTGGCGCCGAAGGACGCACCGCCGGGATCCGTGCCGTAGTACCCGGACCCCGCGATCGGGTCGCTGTGCGCGACGCCGACGAACACCTCGTCCGAGGCGACGGCCAGCTCCGCCGACGACCGGACGTCGCTGCCCGGCGACCCGAGGACGGTGAGGGTGTCGGCGCTCATCCGTCCGGAGGCGAGCGCCATGAGCGCCATGGTCGACCCGTAGGAGTGCGCCACGATGTTCAGCCGGGGCTGGTCGCCGTCGCGGATCTGCCGCAGACCGTCGACGGTGCGCTCGAGTCGCTGTGCTCCGGTGTCGGCGAGGCTGAGCGACATGATGTTCGACAGGTCGGGCGTGCGGTAGCCCATCCACGCCACGACGGCGACGCCGGACCCGTCACCGGAGCCACCGGCTGCCAGCGGTGCGAGGGTCGCCTGCTCGCTCGCCAGGTCGTTGGCGGTGTTCGTGAAGTCGGCCATCTGCCCCGTCACGGTGAAGAACATCCCGGGCACGATGACGGTGACGTCCGCCGCCGTGTCGAGGTCGCCGATGCTGATCGCCGCTCGTCCCGCTGCCCGGGTGTCGAGCGTGACGAGGAACCGCTGCGGGTCACCGGGCTCGCGCCGCAGCGAGTCCCGTACCTGTCCGAGCATCGCGGCGTGGGCGGCACTCGTGTCGTGGTCGGCGAGGCCGCTGGCCAGGGTCGACCGGTTCGCCCGGTCGCGCACGGCGTAGGGCACGCCCTCGAGGTTGCCGACGATCGACGGCGCGTGCGCCAGGAGCGTGTCCTGTTCGCCGGCGTCGAGCCCCGCCCACCACTGCGCCACGACGGCCGCGGCGGGCGGGTCGTCCTGTGCGGTCGCCACCACGCGTCGGTCGTCCGCGGCACGGCGCAGGTCACCGGCGCCGAGGGTGCGGAGGTCGTCGAGGAAGGCACGTCCGTGCGCGGTCGCGACCGCGTCGACGTCGATCTGTCCCCCGGTCATGACCGGCTGGGGCACCGAGTCGCGTTCGGAGACCAGCGCGACCGTCACGGTGGCCGTGGTGGCGTCGGACGGAGGCGCGACGGGGGCCTCGATCACTCCGAGCGAGTGCATCGAGGCGGTGAGCAGAGCCGCGGCGATGAGCAGCAATCGGGTCTCCCCCTGGAAGGCCGTCCCGCCGTCCCCCTGCAGACGACGGGTGATGCTCTGTCGAGTGTAAGGAGAAAGCCCGAGGATCGGTCATGCGCGTTGCAACTTGTCCCCCGAACTGGGTGCGTCGGACGGCGCGCCGCGGCGTGCGGACACGTCGACGGCGTGCTCGCGGTCGGGCTCAGCCCTCGGCCGTGGTCTCCTCGGGTTCGGGGAGCGCGCTCGGGCCCTGGGTCACGAGCAGGTGGAACTGCTCGGCGTCGATGATCCGGAGGCCTAGCTGCTCGGCCTTCGTGAGCTTCGAACCGGCCCCGGGGCCCGCGGCCACGAAGTCGGTCTTCTTGCTCACGCTCGACGCCGCCTTGCCCCCGGCGGTGATGATCGCCTCCAGCGCACCTTCTCGCGTGTACCCCTCGAGCGATCCGGTGGCCACGACCGTGACACCGCTCAGGACACCGCCCTCGACCGCAGCACCGCCGGGGCCGGGGTGGTCCGGCGTGGTGAACTGCACGCCCGCCGCCGTCCAGCGGTCGATGATCTCGCGGTGCCAGTCGACCTCGAACCACGCGAGCAGGGCGTCGGCGATGATCCCGCCGACACCGTCGACCGCGGCGAGCTCCTCGCGCGAGGCGGCGCGGATCCGGTCGAGGGAACCGAAGTGGTTCGCGAGCGCCCGCGCCGCGACCGGTCCGACGTGGCGGATGCTCAGCCCGACCATGATGCGCCAGAGCGGTTTCGTCTTGGCCGCGTCGATGTTCGCGAGCATCTCGAACGCGTTCTTGGAAGGGTAGCGGCTCGGATCCCCGGTGTAGTCGGCACCGCGGGCGTCGGCGTCGAACGGCGGGTCGGTCTTCTTGCGCGCCCGGCTGAACGGGGTCACGCGCTTCGGCGCGCCGGCGTCGTTGACCTTCTCCATGCCGGTCTCGGCGTCGCGCACGATCACCTCGATCGGGACGATGTCCTGCATCGTCAGGTCGAACAACCCGGCCTCGGTCACGAGCGGCGGGGTCTCCGGGTGCAGCGGCTGCGTGAGCGCTGCGGCAGCGACCTCGCCGAGGCCCTCGATGTCGAGCGAGCCGCGCGAGGCGATGTGCTCCACACGACCGCGGACCTGCGCCGGGCAGCTCTTCGCGTTCGGGCAGCGGAGGTCGATGTCGCCTTCCTTCGCGGGGGCGAGCTCGGTGCCGCACTCCGGGCAGTGCGTCGGCATCACGAACTCGCGCTCCGTGCCGTCGCGCAGGTCGACGACCGGCCCGAGGACCTCGGGGATGACGTCGCCGGCCTTCCGCAGCACGACGGTGTCGCCGATCAGGACGCCCTTCGCCTTGACGACCTGCTGGTTGTGCAGGGTGGCCTGGCGCACGACCGACCCAGCCACCTCGGCCGGGGCCATCACGGCGAACGGCGTCGCACGACCGGTGCGGCCGACGCTCACCACGATGTCGGTGAGCGTCGTGTGGACCTCTTCCGGCGGGTACTTGTACGCGATCGCCCACCGGGGTGCCCGTGACGTCGAGCCGAGTTCCTCGTGCAGGGCGAGGTCGTCGACCTTGATCACGACGCCGTCGATCTGGTGCTCGACCGAGGCGCGGCGGTCACCCGTCGAGCGGACGAAGGCGTTCACCTCGTCGATGGTGTCGAAGACCCGGTAGTGGCTGCTCGTCGGCAGCCCCCACGTCTCGAGCAGCTCGTACACCTCGGACTGCGAGCGGACGTCGGTCTCCTGCTCGAGTTCGCGCACGGGCCACGCGCCGATGCCGTGCACGAGCATCCGCAGCCGCCGGATCCGGTCGACCATGAGCGCGCGCTTCGCCTCGGACTTGCCCTCCTCCTTCTGGCGGAGGGACCCGGCGGCGGCGTTGCGCGGGTTGGCGAAGACCCGCTCCCCCGCCTCGCGCTGGTTCGCGTTGAGCTCGTCGAACTCGGCGACCGGGAAGAAGATCTCACCGCGGACCTCGACCAGGGGCGGGTGGCCGGTGCCCGACAGGCGGTCTGGGATCGTGCCCATCGTCCGGACGTTGCCGGTGACGTCCTCGCCGACCACGCCGTCGCCGCGGGTGGCCGCCGACACCAGCCGGCCGTGCTCGTAGCGCAGGTTGATGGCGAGGCCGTCGATCTTCAGCTCGGTCAGGAAGCGGACGCGCTCGGCACCGGCGTCGCGCTGCACCTTGACGGCCCACTCGGTGAGCTCGTCCGGGCTGAACACGTTGTCGAGCGAGAGCATGCGCTCGGCGTGCTCGACCGGCGCGAACTGCGTGGTCTGCGCCTGGCCGCCGACGGTCTGGGTCGGGCTGTCCTCGGTCAGGAGCTCCGGGAAGCGCTGCTCGATCGCGTCGAGCCGCCGGACCAGCACGTCGTAGTCGGCGTCGGCTTCGGGCGAACCGTTCTCGCCCTGGTAGTAGGCCTGTCGCAGCTCGTTGATGCGTGCCCGCAGCCGGTCGACCTCGCGCCCGGCCTGGGCGGCGTCGAGCCCGTCGGGGTCGATGGTCTCGAACGTGGCGTCGGTCTCGCTCATGCCATCAGTTCTACCGCCTGCCACCGACGCGGTGTGCAGCGAGCGTGTGCCCCGGGAGCGGCGGGGTCAGGCGTCGACGGGGACGGCGCTGACGGTGCTGTCGATCGTGCACTGTCCGAGCACCCGCGTGCCGACGTAGACCACGGCCGTCTGCCCGGGTGCGACCCCGTGCAGCGGCTCGTCGACGTCGATCACGAGCACGTCGTCCTGAACCCGCGCGGTCGCGGGCACCGGGTCGGCGTGCGCGCGGATCTGCACGTCGCAGGCGAACGGCGTCGCCGGGTCGGCCGGGGCCGTCCCGGCCCAGGTGAAGCGCGAGCCCGACATCGACGTGACGGCGAGGGCTTCCTTCGGGCCGACCACGACGGTGTTGTCCTTCGGGCGGATCTCGAGCACGAAGCGCGGCTTGCCGTCCGGCGCCGGGCGACCGAGGGCCAGTCCCCGTCGCTGACCGACGGTGTAGCCGGTCGCGCCATCATGCGAGCCGACGACCGTGCCGTCGCGCTCGACGACCTCGCCGGGCGCGGTGCCGACGCGGTCCGCCAGCCAGCCGCGGGTGTCGCCGTCCGGGATGAAGCAGATGTCGTACGAGTCCGGCTTCTGCGCGACCGTCAGGCCACGCTCGGCGGCCTCGGCCCGGACCTCGTCCTTCGACGGGGTCGCCCCGAGCGGGAACATCGCGTGCTGCAGCTGCTCGGCGGTCAGGACCCCGAGCACGTAGGACTGGTCCTTCGCCCACGCTGCCGACCGGTGCAGTTCGCGCGAGCCGTCCGGTCCGGTGACGATCGAGGCGTAGTGCCCGGTCGCGACGGCGTCGAAGCCCAGTGCCAGGGCCTTCTCGAGCAGGGCGGCGAACTTGATGCGCTCGTTGCACCGCATGCAGGGGTTCGGGGTGCGGCCGGCCTGGTACTCGGCGACGAAGTCGTCGACGACGTCCTCCTTGAACCGGGCCGAGAAGTCCCACACGTAGTAAGGGATGCCGAGGGCCGCAGCGGCGCGCTGGGCGTCCATCGAGTCCTCGATCGTGCAGCACCCGCGGCTGCCGGTGCGGAGCGTGCCCGGCATCCGGCTCAACGCCAGGTGCACCCCGACCACGTCGTGCCCGGCGTCGACCGCCCGGGCAGCAGCCACCGCCGAGTCGACCCCACCGCTCATCGCCGCCAGAACACGCATGCCTCCAGGGTAACCCGCCGACGAAGCGGTACCGCTGGCGTACCGTTGTCGTGCGATGGCCACGACGGGGAACGACTCATTCGACTTCCGGTCCGTCCTGTTGTCCGGGTTCCTGCCGGCGGCACTGTTCGCGATCGGCGAGGGCGCGATCATCCCGATCATCCCGATCGCCGCCGACTCCCTCGGTGCGACCCTGGCGTTCGCGGGCTTCGTCGCGTCCCTCATCCTGGTCGGCGAGCTCATCGGCGACGTGCCGTCCGGCATCGTCGTCGCCCGGATCGGCGAGCGGAACGCCATGATCGGCGCCGCCCTGGTGTCGGTCGGCGGACTCGTCGTCTGCACGACCGCGGCGAACGCGTGGGTGCTGGCGCTCGGGGTGTTCCTGGTCGGTGTCTCGACCGCGGTGTTCGCACTGGCCCGGCACGCCTACATGACCACGGCGATCCCCGTCCGCATCCGCGCTCGGGCGCTCTCGAGCCTGGGCGGGGTGTTCCGCTTCGGGTACTTCGTCGGGCCGTTCCTCGCCGCCGGCGTGATCCACCTGACCGGCACCACCGCCAGCGCCTTCTGGATCCACGTCGTGTGCTGCCTGGCGGCGGCGACCGTGCTCCTGGTGCTGCGCGACCCGGCGACGGGCGCACGCGGTCTGCGGATGCCGCCACGGGCCTCCCGGTCGGGTTCCGACGCGACCGGCGTGACGGAGCCGTCCACCGACACCGGAGCGGTCTTCGTCGAGAAGGAGGCGCACGGGCTCTTCCGCACCATCCGCGCGAACGGCGCCGTCCTGCTGCGGCTCGGCAGCGGCGCCGCGCTCATCGGCGCCATGCGTGCCGGACGCCAGGTGATCCTGCCGCTCTGGGCGGTGAGCGTCGGGCTCGACGACTCGACGGCGGCACTGATCATCGGCATCGCCGGCGCCGTCGACTTCGCGCTGTTCTACACGAGCGGCCAGATCATGGACCGCTGGGGCCGCTTGGCGAGTGCGCTCCCCTGCATGCTCGGGCTGAGCATCAGCTACTTCCTGCTCGCCTGGAGCGGGCACCTCGACGCCCGCGTCGGCTGGTTCGTCGGCATCGCGATGGGCATGTCCCTCGCGAACGGCGTGGGCTCCGGCATCCTGATGACGCTCGGCGCGGACCTCGCCCCACGCGACGACCCGGCGCCCTTCCTCGGAGCCTGGCGGTTCACCGGCGACTTCGGGTCGGCCGCGGCACCGCTCGTGATCTCGGGGGTGACGGCCGTCGCGACGATCGCGGTGGCCAGCGGCGTGATGGGCGTGCTCGGCCTGATCGGCGCCGGCGTGCTGCTGCGCTACGTCCCCCGGTACCTGCCGCGGCAGCTGCGCTGACGCGCGCTGCACGGGGCGCGGCCGACGCACCGTGCGCGTTCCGCGACTCCGTGCGAGGTTCCCCGCTTCGTGCGCGCCTGCTGCGGCGCACGGAGCGGGCAACCCCGCACCGGGTGACGACCGGCGCACCGTGCGCACGTGCGCACCACCGCCCGGGAGGCCCCACGCACCCCCGCCACGAACGTCGCACCGTGTCGACACGGTCACCCACAACGCCGCTGGTCGCTTCGTGCGCGCCTGCTGCGGCGCACGGAGCAGGCAACCCCGCACCGGGTGACGACCGGCGCACCGTGCGAACGCACCGACGTCCGCCGAGCAGGGACCGCTCGGTAGACTGCCGCTGCTCGCGGGAGTGGTGGAATCGGTAGACACGCAGGATTTAGGTTCCTGTGCCCCAGGCGTGAGGGTTCGAGTCCCTCCTTCCGCACGGACCGTTGCGTGCTCGCGCATCTCATACCGCCGAGGGACGTCCGCGACATCGGCGAACGGTACCCTCGTCGTGCGGGTGACCCTCCCGTCACCGCATCTGCACGACCGGAAGAGACATGCACTCCGTCGCACTCGCCCTGATCCCATGGCTGGATCCGCAGTACATCCTCGACCACTTCGGGGCCGTCGCCGTGCTCGTCGTGTGTGCGATCGTCTTCGCGGAGACCGGTCTGCTGATCGGCTTCATCTTCCCGGGCGACAGCCTGCTCGTCATCACCGGCCTGTTCGCGTTCGACCGCGGCGGCGAGATCGGCGGCATCCCGATCTGGGTCGCGGCACTGATGATCGGCGCCGCGGCGTTCCTCGGCGGGGAGCTCGGCTACTTCATCGGCAAGAAGGCCGGTCCACCGATCTTCGAGCGCAAGGAGAGCGGACTGTTCTCCAAGGCCAACGTCGAGCGGACCAACGCGTTCTTCCACCGGTTCGGCCCGCTCGCGGTGATCCTGGCGCGCTTCGTGCCGGTCGTCCGCACCTTCGCCCCGATCGCCGCCGGCGTCGGCCGCATGGACTACAAGAAGTACTCGCTCTACAACGCGATCGGCGCCGTCGTCTGGGGTGTCGGCGTGACGTTCCTCGGGTACTTCATCGGGCACATCCCGTTCGTCGCCCACATCGTGCGCGAGTACATCGACATCATCCTGCTCGCCGCCGTCCTGGTGACCGTCGTGCCGATGGCGCTGACCTACATCCGGAACGCCCGCAAGGCGAAGAAGCACGAGCACCAGGCCGAGTCGCCGGCCGTCGACCCGCAGCTGTAACGGTCCGAACACGACAGGCCCACACCGTTCGGTGTGGGCCTGTCGTCGTCGCAGGTGGGCGGTTCAGCGCCCGAAGTGCTCCCGCACGATCGGCGCGATGCCGCGGAACGCCTTGCTGCGGTGCGAGAGCGCGTTCTTCTCCTCGCGGGTGAGCTCGGCCGACGAGCGGTCGGCGTCGTCCGGCCGGAACACCGGGTCGTAGCCGTGGCCGCCGTCGCCGACGGGCTCGGTCAGCACCTCGCCGTTCCACACCGCCTCGACGACGTGCTCGAACCCGTCGGGCGTCACGAACGCGGCAGCGCACACGAAGGCGGCGGTGCGCTCCACGACGCCCTCGAGGTTCTGCAGCAGCAGCGCGATGTTGTCAGCGTCCGACCGCGTGCCCGCGTACCGCGCCGAGTGGATGCCCGGGGCACCGTCGAGCGCGTCGACCGCGATGCCGGAGTCGTCGGCGAGCGCCGGCAGCCCGGTGTGTGCGACCGCCGCACGGGCCTTGATCAGGGCGTTCGCGGCGTAGGTGTCGCCGTCCTCGACCGGTTCGGGGCCGTCGTAGCCGACGAGCTCGACGCCCTCGCCCAGCGCCGACCCGAGGATCTCGCGCAGCTCGACGACCTTGCCCTGGTTGTGGGTGGCCAGCACCACCTCGCGGGACGTCACGCCAGGCCCAGGGCCGAACGCTGGATCGCCGCGAGCGACTGGTTGCCGGCCAGGCCCAGGTCGAGCAGGACGTTCAGCTCGTCGCGGTCGAACGGCGCGTGCTCCGCGGTGCCCTGCACCTCGATGAACTTCCCCGACCCGGTCGTGACGATGTTCATGTCGGTGTCGGCGGCGGAGTCCTCGGTGTACGCCAGGTCGAGCATCGGCTCGCCCGTGACGATGCCGACCGAGATCGCCTGCACGCTGTCGGTGAGCGGGGTGGCCTTCTTCGCGATGAAGCCCTTGCCGCGGCCCCACTCGATCGCGTCGACCATCGCCACGTAGGCGCCGGTGATCGACGCCGTGCGGGTGCCCCCGTCGGCCTGCAGCACGTCGCAGTCGATGACCAGGGTGTTCTCACCGAGGGCCTTCGTGTCGACCACGGCACGGAGCGAACGCCCGATCAACCGCGAGATCTCGTGCGTGCGGCCGCCGACCTTGCCCTTGATCGACTCGCGCTGCATGCGCTCGTTCGTCGAGCGCGGCAGCATCGAGTACTCGGCGGTGACCCAGCCGGTGCCCTTGCCGGCGAGCCAGCGGGGCACGCCGTTCGTGAACGAGGCGGTGCAGAGCACCTTGGTGTTGCCGAACGAGATGAGCGCGCTGCCCTCGGCCTGCGTGCTCCAGCCCCGCTCGATGGTGACGGGGCGGTGTTCCTCGGCCTGGCGGCCGTCGATGCGGGTGGTCATGGTGTCCTTTCGGTCCGGCCGGGAGGCGCGGTGCGGTTCGACGGAGCGGGCGGCGGCGAGCGGCTGGTCGCCGCTCAGGCCCGCCCACGGGGCAGCGTGATGGCGCCGGTCTCGAGGTGGCCGACGCGGACGATCTCGGGGCCGAGGAACCGGCGGGCGAGCCGCAGGAACCCGTCCTCGTCGTCGCCGGTCGACTCGAACGAGTACGTCGGAGCGGTCGTGGTGGTGCGTTCGAGGCCGTGCTCGACGAGCCGGCGGTAGACGTCGCTCGCGGTCTCCTCGGCACTCGACACCAGGGTGACGTCCGGGCCCATCACGTACTGGATGGCCGCGGACATCAGCGGGTAGTGGGTGCAGCCGAGCACGAGCGTGTCGACGTCGGCGGTGCGGATCGGGTCGAGGTACCCGGCGGCGACCTCGCGCAGTTCCGGTGACGAGGTGTCCCCCGCCTCGACGAACTCGACGAACCGCGGGCACGCCGCCAGGGTCAGGGTGACGTCCGAGGCCACCGCGAAGGCATCCTCGTAGGCGCGCGACGCGATGGTGCCGACCGTGCCGATGACGCCGATGCGCCCGGTCCTGGTCTGCTTCACGGCGGCGCGGGCGGCGGGCTGGATGACCTCGACCACCGGGATGCCGTACGCCTGCTCGTACCGTTCGCGGGCGTCGCGGAGCACGGCGGACGACGCCGTGTTGCAGGCGATGACGAGGGCCTTGACGCCCTGTTCGACCAGGTCGTCCATGACCTCGAGCGCGTAGCGGCGGACGTCGGCGATGGGCTTCGGGCCGTACGGCGAGTGCACGGTGTCGCCGACGTACCGGATGCTCTCGCGCGGCAGCTGGTCGATGATCGCGCGGGCCACCGTGAGCCCGCCGACCCCGCTGTCGAAGACTCCGATCGGTGCATCCGTCACGGTGACCAGCGTACCGACGCACGCTGCGGACGTCGGGACCGGCCACCTGCGCGCCGTGGGCTGCGCGCCCGAGCCCATCCGGGCCTCCCCACCGGCACGCCACTAGTGTCGACAAGGTGACCAGCGCACTCCTGACGGACCAGTACGAACTCACCATGGTCGACGCGGCCCTGAAGGACGGGACCGCCCACCGGCGCTGCGTCTTCGAGGTGTTCGCCCGGCGGCTGCCCGACGGCCGCCGGTACGGCGTGGCCGCCGGCCTCGGGCGGTTCCTGACCGCCCTCGGCGACTTCCGCTTCGGCGACGACGAGATCGGGTTCCTGCGCGACCGCGGGGTCATCGACGCGGGCACCGCGTCGTTCCTCGCCGACTACCGCTTCACCGGCGACGTCCGGGCGTACCGCGAGGGCGAGGTGTACTTCCCGAACTCCCCCATCCTGCAGATCGAGGGCACGTTCGCCGAGGCCGTCGTGCTCGAGACGCTCGCCCTGTCGGTGTTCAACGCCGACTCCGCCATCGCCTCGGCGGCCGCCCGCATGGTCTCCGCCGCCGACGGCCGCCCGCTCGCCGAGATGGGTTCGCGCCGCACCGGCGAGTGGAACGCCGTCGCCGCCGCGCGGGCCGCCTACATCGCCGGCTTCGGCGCGACGAGCAACCTCGAGGCCGGCCGCACCTGGGGCATCCCGACGATGGGCACGGCCGCGCACGCGTTCACCCTGCTGCACGACTCCGAGGAAGCGGCGTTCCGTTCGCAGCTCGACGCCCTCGGCAACGGCACGACCCTGCTCGTGGACACGTACGACATCGAGCAGGCCGTCGAGACCGCCGTCCGGCTGACCGACGGCAAGCTCGGCGGTGTCCGGATCGACAGCGGCGACCTGCCGTCCGTCGTCGCGGCGGTCCGGGCGCAGCTCGACCGCCTCGGCGCGACGGGCACGAAGATCACCGTCACGAACGACCTGGACGAGTACACGATCGCCGCGCTCCGGGCCGCCCCGGTCGACTCGTACGGCGTCGGCACCTCGGTCGTCTCCGGCTCCGGACACCCCGCCGCCGGCATGGTCTTCAAGCTCGTGGCGCACCAGTCCGCCGACGGCGACGACTGGGTCGCCGTGGCGAAGAAGTCGGCCGACAAGGCCTCGATCGGCGGGCGGAAGGAAGCCGGGCGTCGTCTGCGCAACGGTGTCGCCACGGCCGAGGTCGTGCTGACCGCCGGGCAGGTCGGCCCCGACGAGCGCCCCCTGCTCGTACCCGTCGTCACCGGCGGCGAGGTGGACCCGGCGTTCCTCGGGGTGCAGGGCGTCGAAGCCGCTCGGGCACACCACGAGCGTGCCAAGGCCGAGCTGCCGGCGGACGCCGCGCGCATCGGTCGCGGCGACCCCGCGATCCCGACCCTGGTGATCTAGCGCGCCGCTGCGCATCGCTTGGTGAGCAGAAATGGTCGGGTCCCCGAAGGCGACCCGACCATTTCTGCTCACGATGCGCGGGCTGCGTCTACTCGGCCTTCATCTTCTCGTAGATGGCCTTGCAGTCCGGGCAGACCGGGAACTTCTCCGGGTCGCGGCCCGGGATCCACTTCTTGCCGCACAGTGCCTTGACCGGCTTGCCGGACATCGCCGACTGCAGGATCTTGTCCTTCTTGACGTAGTGCGAGAACCGCTCGTGGTCGCCGGGTTCGATCGCTTCGTCTTCGAGGAGCTTCTCGAGCTCCCGGTCCATCACGTCGAGGCCGCCGCCTGGTTCCGTCATGCTCATGGGTCCAGGGTACGACGGTCTGCGCGCGGGCGCGCTGCGCTCCCTGCGCGTGCTCCGGAACGCTAGTTGCGCTGCGCCGCCGCCAGCAGGTCCGGTCCGCGTCGGTCGAACAGCCGACCACCCGCGACGATCCCGGTGACGAGCACGACCACGCCGATCCCGATGCCGACGGAGAGCGTCAGCATCGACCACGGCTCGGCGCCGCGGACGAAGGCGAGCACCGCGAGCCACGCGGCCGGGACGGTGCAGAGCACGATGCCGATCACCATCATCGACTGCGCGACCGTCGCCGTCACCCCGGCGGCCTGCGGCTGCTGGAACGGGTGGTCCCCCGGCCGCACGGTCGGGTAGGGCAGCAGGACGGACACGACGCTCGACAGCCCGAGTCCGGACAGCAGCGCGCTGGCGCTCACGCCGATCAGGAGCGGTAACGCCGTCCAGTCGGCGAACAACCAGGCGGACAGCGCCGAGCCGGCCACGATCGCCGGCGCACCGACGACGAGCACCGGGACGACGCGGCCCAGGCGGTCGCTCCACCCGGGAGCCCCGGAGGCGACGTGCAGCCACACCGCAGTGTTGTCGTACGAGACGTCGTTGTGCGGCAGGAACCCGGCGATCAGCGCCATCAGCGGCAACGGCACGAGCGCCGTCCAGTGCCACGGCACGCCGGCGACCCCGAGCGGGATGACGACGAGCGGGACGAACAGGATGATCAGGTACGAGGTGCGGTACCGCGGGTCGCGGACCCAGTAGGTCAGGGCGCGGGCGGCGACGGCGGCGACCGGGGTCGACCCGAGCCGGTCGAACCAGCCGAGCCCCTGGTACCGCCGGGTCCGGGTGCGACCGTCGACGGTGTCGAGCGCGCGACCGACGAGCGCCCACCACGCCCAGGTCAGCAGGGCGACGACGGCGATCGCGACGAGCAGCTTGAGGAACCCGGTCCCGACGTGGCCGCTGGCGACCTCGGCGGGCACGGCCCAGGCGGCGCCCCACGGCGTCCACCCGGCGACGTCCGCGACGCGCTGCATCTCGGCGCCCTCGGGGTCGAGCCAGTCGACGCGGAGCAGCAGCGACACCGTCGGGATCGCGAGCACGATGATCACGAGCGCGACGAGCCAACCGGCGTCACGGGACCGGTGCGGACCGATCAGCCGCGAGCCGACGGTGCAGCACACGCGGACCAGGAGCGCGCACGTGACGATCGCCAGCAGCCCGCCGACGACCGCGAGCACCCCGGTACCGGCGTCCCGCGCCCAGACCACGGACTGTGCGACCGCCACGACGACGACCCCGATGACGGGGATGCCGATCAGCCCGGCGACGACGAGGCCGACCGCGAGCGTGCGTCGGCCGATGCCGAACACCGCGAAGCGCCTCGGGTCGAGCTGGTCGCTCCGGCCGACCACGAGCGGGACGACGGTGAACGCGAACGCGATGAGCGTGCCGACCGGCACGGTGACCGCTCGGGCCGTGTCGGGGTCCGCCGACCGCAGTGCGACCGTCTGCGTCGCGACGAAGACGGCGGCGAGGAGTCCGACGAGACTGCCGAGCACGACGAACACGGACCGGCGGGCGCTGCCGCGGACCTCGCCCGCGAGCAGGTCGGCCCTCAGCCGGAGAAGCTGTGCAACCATTCCATGCTCTCTGCCACGACGCGGCCGCCCGCGAGTTCGACGAACTTGTCCTCGAGGCTCTTGCGGCCGCGCACCTGGGCCATCGTGCCCGAGGCGAGCACCTTGCCGCCGACGATGATGGCGACGGAGTCGCACGTGCGCTGGACGAGCTCCATGGAGTGGCTGGAGAGCACGACGGTGCCGCCACCGCGCGTGTACCGGCGCAGGATGTCGGTGATGGTCGCGGCGCTCACGGGGTCGACCGACTCGAACGGTTCGTCGAGCACGAGGACCCGCGGCGAGTGGATGAGGGTGGCGGCGAGGGCGATCTTCTTCGCCATGCCCACCGAGTAGTCGGCGACCTGGCGACCGAGTGCCTCGCCGAGCCCGAACGCCTCGGCCAGGTCGGTGCTGCGCTCGCGCGCGGTGGCACCGTCGAGGCCGCGCAGGGTGGCCGAGTAGTAGAGCAGCTGCGCGCCGGTGAGTCGGTCGAACAGCCGCAGACGGTCCGGCAGCACGCCGAGGCTCCGCTTGGCGGCCGTGGGGTCGGCCCAGACGTCGTGGTCGAGGACGGTGACGGAACCGGCGTCGGGACGCAGCAGTCCGGTGATCATCGACAGGGTGGTCGTCTTGCCGGCGCCGTTGGGGCCGACCACGCCGAAGATCGAGCCCTGACGGATCTCGAGGTCGACCTCGTCGACGGCGAGCGTCTGCCCGTACCGCTTGACGAGGCCGTTCGCGGCGAGCACGACGGGCTGCTGCTTCTGCGGGGCCTTCGGCGCAGTGGCCCGGGGGGCGCGCTTCTTGGCGGCGGGGCCGGTCGCGGAGCCCGCCTCCGCTGCGCCCGTCTCCGGTGCGCCCGTCTCCGGTGCATCCGCCTCGTGCGCGGCGGTCACCGGTGCGTCCCCGGTCGCGTTCGTCACGGACGTCGCGTCGCTCGCGGTCGGACCGGGAGGCACGGTGCCCGTCGCGCCGTCGGCCTTCGCCGGTCGCTTGGTGCGCTGCTTCGTGGTGCGCGCCTTGGCGGGTCGGGCGCCGGTGGTGGTCGTCGGGGCCGCTGCCGCGGCACGCGCCGCGGGACCGGGTGCGGCAGCCGACTCCGGCTCGGTGGTCGTGGGGTCGGTGGTCGTGGTGTCGGTGGCCGTGCTGTCGTCGGTCATCTCGTCATCAACGGAGGCGTCGCGCGCATCCGGTTCCCCCATGTCGTCGTCGTCGGCGTCGTCCCCCGCCGCGGCGTCACGCTCGTCGGCGTCGCTCGCTTCGGTCATCCAGGCAGCGTCGGTCGTGGCGTACACGTCCTCGTTGTCTGCTCCGGCGGCCATCGCCCAACCGTACCAACGCTCTCCGGACAGCGGGGAACCGCCTGCTCCAGTGTCACGAAATGAGTACGAAGCGCCGCTGACCTACCCCTTGAGCGGGTGTTTCCGTATCATTCACCAGGGCACGAAGGAGTGTTCACCACTTGGAAACCTGCTCCGGCGGGCTCTCCGACACCGCACAGCGGCAGGCCCGACGGGTCCGCGGCGTCTGGTTCTCGGCGAACTCGGACGTTCCGCGAGCAGACTCGACGAGGCCCGCCCGTGCCCCAGGGCGCGCGGGCGGACACCAGAAGGGACCAGCATGACCACGCAGATCGTGATCCTCGCAGCGGGGATGGGGAGCCGTCTCGGCCGCAGCCTGCCGAAGCCGCTCACGGAGCTCAGTGACGGCCGCACCATCATGCAGCAGCAGTTCGACAACATCCGCGCCGCGTTCGGTTCGAGCGCCCGCGTGACGATCGTCGTCGGCTACAAGTCGGAGCACATCGTCGAGGCCTTCCCCGACGCGTCCTTCGTCTACAACGAGTCCTACGACTCCACCAACACCTCGAAGAGCCTGCTCCGCGCCCTCAAGGCGACCGGCAAGAGCGGTGTCCTCTGGATGAACGGCGACGTGGTCTTCGACCCGATGGCGCTCGTCCGTGCGGCCGACATGATCGACGAGGACCACTCGTTCGTCAGCGTCAACACCGACAAGGTCTCCGACGAAGAGGTCAAGTACACCGTCGACGCCGAGGGCTTCATCCACAAGCTCTCCAAGCAGGTCGTCGGTGGGCTCGGCGAAGCCGTCGGCATCAACTACGTCTCGGCGAACGACAAGCAGGCGCTCATCCGCCAGCTCGGGCGCGTCGACGACCAGGAGTACTTCGAGGGCGGCATCGAGGCTGCCATCGCCGAGGACGGGCTACGCTGGTCCCCGATCGACATCTCCGACCTGTACGCGGTCGAGATCGACTTCGCCGAGGACCTCGAGCGCGCGAACAACCTGTTCGCCTGAACCTCCGTCAGGACCCCTTCGGCGGTTCCGCCCGAAGGGAAACCGTGACCACAGCGAGCGCGCCGACCGTGCCCGCGGCTGCCGCACCAGCGGCGACCCGGAGCGCCGGTCGGCGCTATCGTCATGCCCTCTGGTTGCTGACCGTCCGCGACCTGCGGGTCCGGTACTCGACCTCGGCGCTCGGCTACGTCTGGTCGATCCTCGACCCGCTCGTCATGTCGGCGATCTACTGGTTCGTCTTCACCCAGGTGTTCCACCGCGGTTCCGTCGGCGAAGACCCGTACATCGTCTTCCTGCTCTCCGCACTGCTGCCGTGGATGTGGTTCACGGGCGGCGTCTCGGACTCCACGCGGGCGTTCATCAAGGAGTCGAAGCTCATCCGCTCGACGACGATCCCCCGCACCATCTGGGTCGCGCGGATCGACGCGTCGAAGGGCATCGAGTTCCTGCTGAGCCTGCCGGTGCTGGCCGCGTTCGCGATCGCGACCGGTGCGCACCTGCACTGGCAGGTCGTCTTCTTCCCGTTGGCGATCGTGCTGCAGTGTGCGCTCGTGTACGGCCTCGGCCTGATCGTCGCCCCGCTCGTCGTCTTCTTCCGCGACCTCGAGCGCGCGACCAAGCTCGTCCTGCGGTTCCTGTTCTACGCATCGCCGATCATCTACGGCACGAACGCGCTGCCCGACGCCCTGCGCCCCATCGCCGCGGTCAACCCGCTCACCGGCATCTTCGGGATGTACCGGGCGGCGTTCTTCCCGAGCCAGCTCGACTGGTTCGAGGTCGGCGCATCGGTGGTCATCACGGGCATCGTCCTGATGATCGGCTTCGCGGTCTTCCGCCGGAGCGAGCACCGCGTGCTGAAGGAGCTGTGATGACCGCCACCGACCAGACCCGACGCACCGAGACCGTCGCCCCGGTGATCTCCGTGCGCGACGCCGGCATCTGCTTCAAGCGCAACCGGCGGGCGAGCCGCAACTTCAAGGACCTCTTCGCCGGACGAGGACGCCGCAAGCGCGCCGACGAGTTCTGGGCCCTCCGCAACGTGTCGTTCGACGTCCGCCCCGGAGAGGCGATCGGCGTCGTCGGTCGGAACGGTCAAGGCAAGTCCACGCTCCTGAAGCTCGTGGCCCAGGTGATGCTGCCGGACGAGGGACGGGTCGACGTCGGCGCCGGTGTCGCACCGCTCATCGAGATCACCGGCGGCTTCGTCGGCGACCTGTCCGTCCGCGACAACGTCTACCTCACCGCCGGCCTGCACGGCATGTCGCGTGCCGAGATCCGCGCCGCCTTCGACGAGATCATCGCGTTCGCCGAGATCGCGGACTTCGTCGACACCCCGTACAAGCACCTGTCGAGCGGCATGAAGGTGCGCATCGCCTTCGCGGTCATCTCGCGGCTCGACGAACCCGTCATCCTGGTGGACGAGGTCCTCGCCGTCGGCGACAAGGCCTTCCGCGAGAAGTGCTACAAGCGGATCGAGGAGCTCCTGGCCGGCGGCCGGACGCTGTTCTTCGTGTCCCACAGCGACAAGGACCTGCGCCGCTTCTGCGACCGCGGCCTGTACCTCGACAAGGGCCGGCTGCAGCTCGACGGCACCATCGAGGAAGCCCTGGCGCAGTACTCGGCCGACTACGGCGTCTGAACGGCTGGGGCACTCCCCCTCCACAACCCGGGCACCACGCTCCCCCTCCACAGCGACGGGGCCCGCGCGCCACACCAGGGCCCCACCGTCGGACCCTCCCCCTACCGTTCCACCCATGCACCACCCAGCACCCGCGTACGCCGTCCCGTTCACCATCGACCGCTCGCAGGCCCCGCGCCGTTACGACCTCGTCAACACCGGGGACGAACCGGTCGACGGACTCACCCTCACGCACCTGGGCACCGGCTACAGCCCACCACTGGCGGTCCGCCGGCTCGAGCCCGGTCGACACCTGTCCGTCGCCGTCTTCGGCGCCGATCCGCAGGACACCGGCGTCGTCATCGTCCGCTGGCGTCGCCCGGACCGGTCCGAGTACCTCTGGCGGATGTCACTCGTCGGCCCCGGCCTGCACCCGTGACCACGTCGAGACGGGGGTCAGCGCTCTCCGCGCTCGGCGGCGACGGTGCGCCAGCGCTCGAGCAACCACTCGACGGCGGCGTGGAACCGGGCCGTCGCGGCGCCGGGCGTGGTGTCGCCGAAGTACTGCGCCACCCAGTGCTGCAGCTTGGCGAGCTCGGCGGCGTCGCCCACGGCTGCGTCGATCCGTGCGAGCACCGACGACGCATCGGCCGCGGTCAGCCAGTTCGCGTCGCTCAAGTACCCGCGCTCGTCGACGTCGGCCTCCGGCGACACCGGCCGGGTCACGATGAGCGGCTTGCCGACCGCCAGTCGGTCGTAGATCATCGCGCTGATGTCGGTGATCGCCACGTCGGCGTCCGCCAGCTGCCAGCCGAGTTCCCCGCCGGTGTCGTGGACGTGGTGGGCGGACGGGTCGGCCGTGTTCGCCGCCGTGATCGCCGCGACGATGCGCTCGTGCGCGGCGCGGTAGGTCGGCTCGAGCACGCCGCTCCGCGGGTGGGGTCGGTACACCAGGCGGTGCCGGGGCGATGCGAGCACCTGCTCGGCGATGGTGGTGCCGTGGGACGCGATCGACCCGTAGGCAGCGGCGCCCCGGTCGCCCTCCCACGTCGGCGCGTACAGCACGACGGTGCGGTCGTCGTCGGGGTAGGGGGCAGCGCCGGCGAAGTGGTCGGCCTGGGGACGACCGATCGCGATGGTCCTGGCGTCGAGGTCGTAGTCCCACAGGGCCTCGGCGAGCCGACCGCGCGCGGCGTCACCCGCGATCAACGCGTAGTCGTAGGCCTTGAACTGGTTCGTCGTCATGTACATCTTGTCGCTCTCGCCGTGGTTGACGAAGACGTGCCACATGCGCCCGTACCGCATCATCTGGAAGTTGCGGGCGTTCTGGTTGACGTACAGCACCACCTTCGGAGCCTGCGTCTCGACGAAGTGCTCGAGGTCGACGACCTGGCGGGCGTACACGGCGGGGACGGGCGACTCGTCGATCAGCGTCGTCATCGTGCCGGGGCTCCGCGCGATGATCGCGACCGGGTGGGTCTTCGCCAGTTCGGCCAGCGGTGCGTACCACTGGCGCACCTGGTACATGTTCACGGGGCCGTCGGCGAAGTACACCGCGATCTCGATCGTGCCGGGTGCCGGCACCGCGACCGAGGGCAGACGACGTGCGAGTTCGCGGCGGCTCCGGCGCGAGGCGAGCAACCGCTGGGCCAGGCGCACGGCGGTCCGCAGGTCACTGGTGATCGGCATGCTCTGTCTCCCGTTCTGCGGTGGCGGTGGCGGTGTGGGTCGGGGTGGTCAGACGACCGGCGGGCGGCCGGCGATGGTCATCCGTGCGACCGTCAGCCAGCTCATCGGCCGGGTCGGTCCGCAGTCGGTGGTCCAGCCCTCGCGGATCCCGGCGAACCACGTCGCCAGGCGTCGCGGGTGCCGCCACCAGCGTGCGACCTGGATCGCGGCCCACGAGCCGACGTACAGCGGCCGGAGCGGCGCCGGCAGGTTCCGTCGGGCCAACCAGACGCGGTTGCGGGCGTTCAGGCGGTAGTACTCGGTGTGCCGCGCCGGGTCGATGGCCGGGTGGTGGGCGACCAGGTCGCCCGCGTACCAGGCACGTCGACCGGCGTCCCACACCCGCCACGCGAGCTCGATGCCCTCGTGGGCGTAGAAGTACTCGGCACCCCAGCCACCGACGACCCGGTAGACGTCCATCGGCAGCACCACGGCGCCCTCCCACACCGAGAACACCGGCGACGAGTGGTCCGGCTCACCCTTGCGGATGCGCGGGACCCAGCGACGCGGGTTCGCGGCGCCGGTCGGGTCGACCACGCGTGGCTGGAGCAGTCCGAGCGAGGGGTCGCGCTCGAACCGGGCGACGGCGTCCTGCAGGAACGTCACCGACGGGATCGAGGCGTCGTCGTCCAGGAAGAACACGTAGTCCCCGTCGACGACCTCCGCGCCGGCGTTCCGTCCGGCCGGGATCCCGAGGTTCTCCGGCAGCGCCAGCGTCCGGACCCCGTCCGGCAGACCGGTCGGCTCCCAGCCGTTGCCGACGCAGATCACGTCGAGCTCGACGCCCTGCTGCGCGAGCACACTGTCGAGCCCGCGGCGGAGGTCCTCCGGCCGGGTGCCCTGCGACAGGCTCACGACGGCGACGCGCGGCCGCGCACGGTGCGGGACCGCGTGGCGACGCACCGTCCCCGGCGTCACGGGGTCTGCGGTCTCCGCGTCGTCGGTCATGCCTTGACCCGCTTCGACGCGATGATCGCCAGGAAGTGCCCGACGGTCGCCAGCACGGCGAGGGGCAGCAGCGCGCCGACCAGGATCCGGCTGGCGAGCGTGTCGCCGATCGCCAGTCCGATGAGCGCGAACAGGAACGCCAGCATGCTCAGCTCGACCGAGTGGTACAGGCGGTGGAACGGCAGGAACCGGGCCAGGCGGCGCAGCGAGGCGAGCTTCCGGCCGGACGGCGCGGTCGAGGCGTCGCGTCGGTCGACGAGCTTGTCGAGCCCCGCGTTCGCGCGGGCGACGTGCACCATGTCGTTGAGTGCCTTGTTCAGCACGATGACCAGACCGAGGGCGCAACCGATCGTCGTCCACATCCAGTCGGCGCCGTGGATCGGCCAGGTGGCGGCACGGATGCCCAGCGCGACCGGGATCAGCCCCTCGGTCGTGTAGTGCCCGACCTTGTCCAGGAACACCCCGGCGGGCGACCGGGTGCCACGCCACCGGGCGACCTCGCCGTCGCAGCAGTCCACGAGCATCTGCAGCTGCCCGAGCACCAGGGCGAGCGCTGCGCCCCAGATGCCCGGGATGAGCAGGGCCGCGGCGATGCTCCACCCGACCAGGATCATCAGACCGGTCACCTGGTTCGCGCTGACGCGGGTCTTCAGCAGCACCCAGGTCAGGTACGGCGAGACGTCGCGCAGGTACAGCGACGCCGTCCAGTGCTCGGCGTTGGCGCGGGCACGGACCTCGTCCGGCTGGGCGACGGCCCGCAGCTCGGCGATCGACGTCGGGCGTGCGGATCCGCGGCCGGGGGTGGCGTGGTCGGTCATGCGTGTCACCGTCCGGTGTGGGTGGTCAACTCGGAGGTGCGGGTGAGGAACCCGATGATGAAACCGAGCCCCCAACCCACGTGGATGCAGGGCAGCACCACGAGCAACCAGAGGAAGGTCGCCACCCCGGACCGACGCGCGACGGCGACCGACCCGACGATGACGAAGAGCAGGTACACGGCGGGCACGGCGAACCCGAGCAGTGCCCAGGCGACCGGGCTGCCGAGGGCCGCACCGATGATGCCGACGATGCCGGCGAGGATCCCGACGGCCATCGCGGCGACCATCGCCGGTGGCACGAAGTACCGCAGGCCGTTGTTCGCGGGGAACCGGCGGGCGAGCTCCCCGCGCCACAACCCGGTCGCGACGAACTGCCGCACCAGGCGCTTCAGGCTCGGTCGCGGGCGGTAGGTGACGACCAGCTCGGGGGTGAACCAGACGGTGCCGCCGGTCTGGCGCAGGCGTCGGTTGAGCTCCCAGTCCTGACCACGCTTGATGCCCTCGTCGAACAGGCCGACCTCGAACAGGCGGTCGCGACGGAAGACGCCGAGGTACGCCGTCTCGGCGGGGCCCGCGGTCCCGCCGACGTGGTGCGGGGTCCCGCCGAGCCCGACGCGGCTGCCGTACGCCAGCGCGACGGCCCGCTCGAACGGGCTGCGGCCCTCGGCGCGCATGATGCCGCCGACGTTGTCCGCGCCGGACTCGAGCAGGGTGCGGACGGCGATGCGCGTGTAGTCCGGGGGCAGGACCGAGTGTGCGTCGACACGGACCACGACGGGGTGCACCGACGCCCGGATCGCGACGTTCAGACCCGCCGGTGTGGACCCGACCGGGTTGTCGATCGCCCGGATGCGCGGATCGGCCGCACTCATCTCGGCGACGAGCTCGTTCGTGCCGTCGATCGAGGGGCCGAGCGCGAGGATGACCTCGAACACGCCGGAGTAGTCCTGGTCGAGCAGGCTGGCGACCGCAGCGCGGACCTCGGTGACCTCGTTGAGCACGGGCATCACGTACGAGACGCCCGGCAGGGGCTGTCCGTCTGTCTGCATGCGTACCTCGGGGTGCTGGCTGGGTGCACGGGACGCACCGGGGCGGTGCCGCCCCGCAGAGCGACCATGAGCCTATCAAGACCCGAACCCGGAACCTGCGGTGCGCCCGCGACGCGGCCCGCAGACGGACGGGAGGCCCGGCGCACGTCGTGCACCGGGCCTCCCGTCCTGTCCGTGGTGGCGTCAGCCCTTGCTGTCGTACGTACCGAGGGTCACGTCCGCCTCGTGGGACTGGCCGTTCCGGATGTAGCTGATCGTCGTCGACGCGCCGCCCGCGAAGTAGCGGACCTGCGCCGTCAGGTCGGTCGCGTCGGAGACGGTCGCCGAACCGATCTTCGTGACGACGTCGCCCTTCTGCAGGCCGGCCTTAGCGGCCGCCCCGCCGGACGAGACCGACTTGATGAGGGCACCCATCTGGGTCGCGCTCGCGTCCTCGGATGCGTCGCCCACGGTGGCACCGAGCAGACCGTGCGTGGCCGAGCCCTTGTCCTTGATCTCGTTCGCGACGCGCTCCACCAGGTTCGACGGGATCGAGAAGCCCACGCCGATGCTGCCGGCCGCCGAGTCCGACGACGACGAGCTGCCGGCCGACGCGATCGCGACGTTGATGCCGATCAGCTTGCCCTTCGCGTCGAGCAGCGCACCACCGGAGTTGCCGGGGTTGATCGACGCGTCGGTCTGGATGACCGGCAGCGAGACCGTCGTGTTCGCGGACGAGCTGCTGCCGTTGTCGCCGTTGCCCCAGAAGTCGAAGGGACCGCTGCCGCCGTTGCCGCCCTCGTTGGAGTCGCCGCCCTCGCTGGGAGCGCTCGACGTGACCTGGATGCTGCGGTTCAGGGTCGAGACGATGCCGTCCGTGACCGTGTTCGACAGGCCCAGGGGCGCACCGATCGCGACCGCGGTGTCACCGACGTTGAGCTTCGACGAGTCGGCGAACTCCATCGGCTTGAGGTCGGTCGCGTCGATCTTGATGACGGCGAGGTCGACCGTGGGGTCGGTGCCGATGAGCTTGCCCGCGTAGATCTTGCCGTTCGAGGTCGTCACCGTGATGCGGCCGTTCGAACTGTCGCCGTCGAGCGTCACCACGTGGGTGTTCGTGACGATGTAGCCGTCCTTGCTCATCACGACGCCCGAGCCGGTTCCGGCCTCGCTGCTGGCCGACACGTTGATCGTCACGACCGACGGTGTCGCCTGTGCCGCGACCGCGGTGACGACGGTCGCGGAGTCGTAGTCGTTCACAGTCAGGTTGCCGCCCTGCGACGATCCGGGCGACGAGGTGACCGTGCCACCCTGCGACGACCCGGCGAGCCAGCCGGCACCGCCGCCGACCAGACCTGCGACGACCAGTCCGGCGATGATCGGCAGGACGAGCTTGCTGCGGCCCGAGCGGGTGCCGGCGGCGGTCGAGGCCGCGCCGGAGGTGCTGTCGTCGAAGTAGTGGCCGTTGCGCTGGTTCGCGCCGTCGACGTCGCCGAAGGCGCTCGTGGCGGACTGCGGCGCCTGCGCCGATGCGGTCGCGTACTCCGACGAGGACGCGGGGGCCGCGGCGGAGGCCGGCTGGGCGTACTCGCCGTACCGGGGCTGACCCGCGGTCGGCTGCTGGCCGTACTGCGGCTGCTGGTTCTGGCCGTACGGGGACTGCTGGTTTTGGCCGTACGCGGACTGCTGGTTCTGGCCGTACGCGGACTGCTGGCCGTACTGGCTCTGCTGGTTCTGACCGTACTGCGGCTGCTGGCCGTACTGCGACTGCTGGCCGTACGGGCTCGTCTGGTCGGCCGCAGGCTGCTGCCCGTACTGGGACGCCTGCCCGTACGGCGAGGTCTGCTGTCCGTAGCCGGTCTGCTGCTGGCCGGGGCCGCGCTGCTGGTCACCGGAGAGCGTCGGGTACGGAGCCGTGTAGCGGTCCGTGGGGTGGTCGGTCGCCGACGGGATCACATCGGTGTGGTCGGCGCCCGTGGCGTCGTCGGACGGAGCCGCGTGCTGCGCGGCGGCGTCGGACCGCTCGGCGTCGTTGAACTGCTCGGAGTCGTTCGGCATCGACGTGTTCCCCTTCGTGGCCGCTGCGGCGGCGTCCTCGCTGGCGGCAGGCGATGCCGCATCGTCCGGACGGCGTTCGTCGCCCTGCCCGTTGGGCGTGGTGTCGGTCATGCTGGACGTGCTCCTTTCAAGCTCGTGCAGTCTGTCGCAACCACCTGAGCGGTGCTTCTGGCGACGCTGGAAGCATCCTCTGCCGATCTTATGCGTGGGCTGTGGGTCCGTCCCCGGATCGCCGTCGGACGGCCAGCTAGGTTGGGGTCCGTTCAGCGCGACACGTCGTCGCCGTCACCGGAGGGAACCACATGCGGCAGGCAGGACCCTGGTTGCGAGCAGCCGAGGGAGCGATGCTCCTGGGACCGGACGGCATCCCCGCGCCCACCGTCTTCGCCGAGATGAGCGCCCTCGCCGCGAGCACCGGAGCCGTCAACCTCGGGCAGGGCTTCCCCGACCAGGACGGCCCCGCCGAGGTGCTCGAGGCCGCGGTCCGCGCCATCCGGGACGGCGTCAACCAGTACCCGCCCGGACGCGGGACGGCCGACCTCCGCACCGCCGTGGCCGAGCACCAGCAGCGGTGGTACGGCCTCGACGTCGATCCCGACCGCCAGGTCCTGGTCACCGCCGGCGCCACCGAGGCCCTCGCCGCGACGCTCCTCGCCCTGGTCGAACCGGGCGACGAGGTCATCACGTTCGAACCGTTCTACGACGCCTACGGCGCGCTCGTCCGGCTCGCTGGTGGCACCCACGTCACGGTGCCCCTCACGGCCCCCGACTTCCTGCCGGACGAGGACACCCTGCGGGCCGCGTTCACCGACCGCACCCGCGTCGTCCTCGTCAACACGCCGCACAACCCGACCGGCAGGGTCCTGCCCGACGAGGTCCTGCGCACGATCGTGGAACTCGCGACCCGGTACGACGCCGTGATCGTCACCGACGAGGTCTACGAGCACCTGACGTTCACCGTCCCGCACACGCCCATCGCCACCCTGCCCGGAGCCGCCGAACGGACGGTGTCGATCTCGAGCGCCGGCAAGACCTTCAGCACGACCGGGTGGAAGATCGGGTGGCTGACCGCTCCCCCGACGCTCGTCGACGCGATCACGACGGTGAAGCAGTACCTGACCTTCGTCAACGGGGCGCCGTTCCAGCCGGCCGTCGCCGTGGGACTGCGGTTGCCCGACGCCGTCTTCGCCGGGATCGCCGCCGACCTCGCCGCCAAGCACGAACTGCTCGCCTCGGGGCTCCGGTCGGCGGGCTTCGACGTGATGCGCCCGGACGGCGGGTACTTCGTGATCGCCGACACCGCGCCGCTCGGGTACGACGACGCGCGGGCCTTCTGTCTGGAGTTGCCCGCACTCGCCGGGGTCGTCGGCGTGCCGGTGTCGGCGTTCGTCCGACCGGACCACGCCGCGGGCTACCGGTCGCTCGTGCGGTTCGCGTTCTGCAAGCGGCGCTCGGTCCTCGAGGACGCCGCCGGCCGCCTGGCACGCCTCCACGCGCCGTCCTGAGCCCGATCCCGCCACCGGCGCAGCCGCGACCACGCACCGGACGGGACGCACGCGTCAGGGGCGAGCCGCGCCTCCGGGCAGGGCGCGCAGCGCGACGTCGTACCGCCGGAGTGCCAGCGACGGGTTGACCTGCCGGACCGCCGCGGTCACGGCGGTGTCGACGGTCGCGACGAGCGTGCCGGGCGTGGACCCGGCGGCGGCGACCGCGACGCCGGAGGGGTCGAGCACCACCGAGGCGCCGATGCCGATCGGCGGTGTCTGGCCGACGCCGACGACCCAGACGGTGTTCTCGATCGCCCGCGCCGTGAGCAGCGTCCGCCAGTGGTGTTCCTTACCCGGGCCGCGCACCCACTCAGCCGGCAGCACGACGACGTCGGCTGCACCGTGCTCCTGTGCGGCCAGCCGCCGGGTGACCTCGGGGAAGCGCAGGTCGTAACAGGTCTCGAGTCCGACCCGGACGCCCTCGAGCTCGAACACCGGCAGCTGCTCCGGATCGCCGGACTCGATGCGGTCGGACTCCCGCGACCCGAAGGCGTCGTAGAGGTGCACCTTCCGGTACGTCGCCGCGAGCTCGCCGGTGGGGAGCACCGCCACCAGGGTGTTGCGGAAGCGCGTGGGCCCCGCCGTGGTCGCCGCGCCCGTCGTCGCTGCTTCTGTCGTCGCTGCTTCTGTCGACGCTGCTTCCGTCGCCTCGGCGATCCCGACGACCAGGGCGACACCGGTGTCGCGGGCGATGTCCTGCAGCCCTGACACGAAGGGGCCGTCGAGCGGTTGCGCTGCGGCGACGAACCGGTCGTCTATCTCGGCCGTGAAGTACGACGAGTACTCCGGCGTGACGAGCAGGGCCGCTCCCCGCGCGGCGGCGTCGACGGCCGCGGCCCGGACGGTCTCGAGGTTCGCGGCGCTGTCGTCCGCGGGAGCGAACTGCGCGGCGGCGATCGTGAGGGTGCCCATCCGCCGAGCGTACCGGCGCGCCGCGGCGCACCGCGGCGCGCCCCCGCGTGCACGAGTCCGGGAACGAGGAAAGCCCCGGTCCTTTCGGACCGGGGCTTTCATGTGACGCTTGGTTGCGGGGGCAGGATTTGAACCTACGACCTCTGGGTTATGAGCCCAGCGAGCTACCGAACTGCTCCACCCCGCGGCACGTTGAATAGCCTACACACGGTCGTGGCGGGGCACAAATCGTGTGCCCCGCCACGGCGTGTCAGCTGCCGTCTTCGGCTGCGGTCGCGGCCTCGATCGCCTCTTGCAGGCGCTTGTCGGCCTCGGCCGCGGCGACCAGGTCGTTGTCGGCGTAGGCCTGCTGGCGGTCCTGCAGGGCGTCGTTCGCGTCGGACAGCGCCTGCTGCAGCGCGTCGTTGCCCGTGGCACCCGATCCGCTCGTACCGCCCGTCGAACCGGACCCCGTGTCGGAGTCGGAGCCGGAGCCGGACGAACCCGAATCCGAATCCGACGAACCGGAGCCACTCCCCGAGCCGCTGGCATCGGAATCGCCGGCAGCAGCACCGGAGTCACCGCCGAACAGCGAGTTGAGCGCCTCGTCGAGGGTGTCCTCGAACGCGATCTTGTCGCCGAACGCGACCAGCACCTTCTGCAGCAGCGGGTACGAGCCGCTCGACGTCGACTGGACGTACACGGGCTGCACGTACAGGAAGCCGCCGCCGACCGGCAGCGTGAGCAGGTTGCCCTGCTTCACCGTCGAGTTGCCGCGCTTCAGGATGTTCAGCTCCTGCGACACCGTGGTGTCCGAGTTGAACAGGTTCTGCACCTGCGCCGGGCCCGGGATGTTGTCGGTCTTCGGCATCGTCAACAACGTGAGCTTGCCGTAGCCCGACGCCTTCTTGCCCTTGCCCGCACCTCCCGCGTCGGAGTCGGCCGCCAGGTACCCCGTCAGGACGTTGCGGTTGTTCGCGCCGGCGGACTGCTGCGGGATGTAGGTCGTGTACAGGTTGTACGCGGTCTCCTGCCCCGGCACCTTCATCGTCAGGTAGTACGGGTCCTGCAGGTTCGCCTTGCTCGCTGTCGTCGTCGTCTGCGCGCCCAGGGCGTTCGTGGTCGTCGATGTGTCCGCCGCGCTCGCGTCGCTGTCCGTCCCGCCGGTCGTGGTGGGCTCCTGCGGCGTGTTCCACGCGTCGTCACCCGAGTAGAACGAGTTCGCGTTCGTCACGTGGTACGTGCCGAGGATCGACCGCTGCACCTTGAAGAGGTCCGTCGGGTACCGGACGTGGTCCAGCAGCTCGGCGCTCATGCTCGACACCGACTTGACCGACGTCGGGAAGATCTTCTCCCAGGTCTTCAGCACCGGGTCCTTGGTGTCCCACGCGTAGAGGGTCACCTTGCCCGTGTAGGCGTCGACCGTGGCCTTCACCGAGTTGCGGATGTAGTTCACCTGGTCGGTGCGGTACGCCGAGGACTCCGAACCGGCGATGCTGTCCGACAGGCTCTGGCTCTGCGAGTACGGGTAGGCGTCGCTCGTCGTGTAGCCGTCCACGACCCACTGGATGCGGTGGTCGACGATCGCCGGGTAGGCGTCGCTGTCGACCGTCAGGTACGGAGCCACCTTCTGCACACGCGTGATCGGATCGCGGTCGTAGAGGATCTGGGAGTCCTTGTTGACGGCGTCCGACAGCAGGACCTGCTCCGACTGGAACTTCGCCGCGTAGACGAGTCGGTTGAAGAAGTTGCCCACACTCGGTCCGCCGTCGCCGGAGTACGTCGTGGTGGCGTTCCCGCCGTTGTCGTCGTCGGACCCGGAGGGGTAGTCGAGCTCGACGTCCTTCGAGCCCTTCGGGGCGCCGACGATCGAGTACGCCGGCGAGGTCTCACCGAAGTACACGCGCTGCTGGAAGTCCCCCAGCGCACCGTTCGACGGGATGCCCGACTCGAGGAACACCGGCTTGCCGTCGCTCGCGCGCTGGTTGCCGAAGGCCGCGGTCACGCCGTAGCCGTGGGTGTACACGAACGCCCGGTTGTACTGGGTGTTCGCAGCAGAGCTCAGCCCGTCGAGGTCGATGTCGCGCACCGCGATGACGGTGTCCTCGGTCTCGCCCTTGACGTCGTAACGGTCGACGTCGAGCTCGTCCGGGAACTGGTAGTACTGCCGGTACTGCTGCAGCTGGCTGAAGGTGTCGGAGACGATCTTCGGGTCGATGAGGCGGATGTTCGCCGTCGTCTGGGCGTCCTGCGCGAGGGCGCCGGAGCTGGCCTCGGTCGTGGCGTCGTAGTTCTGTTCCTTGACGTCGGAGACACCGTAGGCGTCACGCGTCGCCTTGATGTTCCGCTCGATGTAGGCGGACTCGTACGTGCGCTCCGAGGGCTTGACCTGCAGGCGCTGGACGATCCAGGGGTAGATGCCCCCGATGACGATCGCGGCGACGAGCAGCAGCCCGGTCCCGACGATCGAGATGCGCCAGCGGCCGATGACCGCCGTGACGATGAACAGGATCGCGACGATCGCGGCGATGCCCGCCATGATCTCGCGGCCCGGGATGACCGCGTTCACCTCGGTGTACTGGGCACCGGTGATGAGCGAGTTCGACTTCGTGAGCGCCGCGTACTGGTCGAGCCAGAGGCTCACGGCCTGCAGCGCGATGTAGAGCGCTGCGGTGACGGCGAGCTGGATGCGCGCGGCACGCGAGATGCGGACTTCACGTCCCCCGAAGCGCAGCGCGCCGTACAGGTAGCAGGCAGCGAGGGCGGCGAGGCCGGCGATCAGCACCACGGCCGACGAGTACGCCACGATCGAGCGCCAGAACGGCAGCTCGAAGACGTAGAAGCCGATGTCGAGGCCGAACTGCGGGTCCGTCTTGCCGAACGGCGTCCGGTTGAAGTACTCGAGCACCATGCTCCAGCGCCCCGAGGTCGACAACCCGGCGAAGATGCCGAGCACCACCGGGATGCCGATCATGACGGCGCGACGCAGCGGCTCGATGACCTGCTGGTACCGGTCCAGCTGCGAGTTGAGCTTCGCGTAGACCGGGCGGTACCGGAAGGCCAGCCCGATGCTCAGGAAGACCGGCACCGCCATGCCCAGGAAGCCCGCCAGGAACATCAGGGTCCCTGCGATCCACCGCGTCGTGAGGACCTGCTGGAACCCGAGCTGCGCGAACCACGCGTAGTCCGTGTACAGGCTGGCGAAGATGAAGAAGCCGATCACCAGTGCGGCCAGCACGATGATCGTGACCACGATCGGGACCCGCGGCGAACGCCGCCCCGAGGTGGACGAGGTTGTCGTCACTTGATGTGCTCCAGACGTGTCGGACCGGCGGGCCCGGCTCGCGGCGGGCCGTCAGTGCACTGATCCTATTGGACCGGGCGGAGTGTGAAACTGTGCGAGGACTCAGGAACCCGGTCAGGAACCGCAGCGGGCGAGCTTCGCGGTGCTCTTCCCGTCGGCGATGGTCTGCAGATCGGTGACGGCCTGGTCGAGCGTCGACACCTTGTAGACGTCGAGCCCGTCCGGCACGTGCCCGACGACCTCGTCGCAGTTGTCAGCCGGGGCGAGGAACACCGTCGCGCCCGCCTCCCGTGCCCCGTAGAGCTTCTGCCGGATGCCGCCGATGGCCCCGACCTCGCCGTCTGCGGTGATCGTGCCCGTGCCCGCGACGTGCTTGCCGCCGTTGAGCTTGCCGGGCGTGATCTCGTCGATGATCCCGAGCGCGAACATCATGCCGGCCGAGGGGCCGCCGACGTCCTGCAGCGTGATCGAGACGTCGAACGGGAAGTCGTACTTCTCCGTGACGCCGACGCCCAGGAGCGCGGTGCCCTGCTCGTCGCGCGGCGTCACCCGGACGTCCTTCGTCGCACCGTCGCGCTCGATGGTGACGGTCGCCGGGGTCGACGTGCCGTGCTTCGCGACGAGTTCGCGCAGCGAGGTGGCGTCGGCGTTCGTCGTGAGCGAGGTGCCGTCGAAGGCCGTGATGACGTCGCCCTTCTCGATCGGACCGTCAGCAGCCGAGCCGGGCTGCACGGTGCCGACCTCGAGTTCGGTCGGCAGGTCGTTCCCCTGCTGGATCAGCGCCGCGGCCACGGCGGACTGCTGCGACGCCTGCATGTCGGCGGAGTCCTGCTGGTTGACCTGCTCGGTCGTGGTGCCGGTCGGGTAGATCGCCTCGACCGGGATCACGGCCTCGGACTTCGTGAAGATCGCTCGGACGACGCTGGTCCACGACGGACGGTTCGTCGCGTCGCCCTGGATGCCGACCGTCAGCATGTCGAGCGCCCCGGCGGTGGGGTAGGTCTCGTGCCCGGAGACCTGGATCAGCTTGACGTCCTTCGCGTCCTTGCCCGTCCCCTGCTTCTGCGTCCCGATGGTGTTGTAGACCGGTCCGGGGACCTCGATCAGGTACGGACTCGGCAGCACGCTCGCGAGGATGCCCAGCACCACTGCCCCGATCACGAACGCCCACCCGACGGTCCTGGCACGCGAACGACGACGGGGCGCGGGGGCGAAGAGGGTCACGCGGGGTCCTTCCAGGGGCGGTCGCCGGGCCTGGCGGCGGGGCGGTCGTCCTCGCCGTACGGCGGGACTGTTCGCCCTCGGCGCAGCGGTTCGGGCGTTCCCACGGGGGCATCCCAGGTGCGGCCCCGTGAGCAGCGATTAGCGTAGTCGGCATGCCTGATGAACCACAGCCGGGGCCGGACGACGACTTCCAGGAGATGCTGCGCAAGCTGCTCTCGGGCGAGGGCCAGATCGACCCGTCGCAGCTCGCCGGGGCGGCCGGCCTGCCGAACGACCCGGCCTTCGTCGCGAACCTCATGAGCCAGCTGCAGCGTGCCGCGCAGTCCGGCGGGGACGGCATCGACTTCTCCGCGACCGCCGAGCGCGCGACCGCGATCGCCCGCGAGGGCGGCCACGCCGTCGACCCGGTGGCCTCGCAGGCGGCCGACCAGGCGTTCCAGGTCGCGGCGCTCTGGCTGGACGAGGTCACGACGGTCGCCGAGCTCACCGCCACCCCGAGCCTCTACACGCGTGAGCAGTGGGCGAAGGCGACGGTGCCGGTGTGGACCCAGATCGCCGAGCCCGTGGCGTTCAGCATCGCCGACGCACTGACCGAGGCCATCGACCAGCGGGCTCCCGAAGAGCTCAAGGCGATGCTCGGCGACGTCTCGAAGGCGATGCGCGGCGTCGGCGGTGCGCTGTTCGCCATCCAGCTGGGCCAGGTCGTCGGCCAGCTGTCGAAGGAGGTCGTCTCCGGCGGCGACGTCGGCGTGCCCCTGCTGGACGAGCAGGTCGCCGCGCTCCTGCCGCAGAACGTGGCGGAGTTCGCCGAGGGACTCGACGTCTCCGAGGACGAGGTCCGCATCTACCTGGCGGTCCGGGAACTCGCCCACGCGCGGCTCTTCCGCTCCGCGCGGTGGCTGCGTCTGCACATCATCTCGTCGATCACGGACTACGCGCGGGGCATCCACATCCCGTTCGACCGCGTCGAGGAGCTCGCGGCGGACATCGACCCGACCAACCAGGAGCAGCTGCGGGACGCGCTCGCCTCCGGTGCGCTCATCCCGCCGAGGACGCCCGAGCAGGACGCCGCGCTGGCACGACTCGAGACCATGCTCGCCCTCGTCGAGGGCTGGGTCGACACGGTGACCGCCGCCGCCACCGTCCGGCTGCCGAAGAGCGGCGCCATCGCCGAGATGGTCCGCCGTCGCCGGGCGGCCGGCGGACCCGCCGAGTCGGCCTTCGCGACGCTCGTCGGCCTCGAACTGCGCCCCCGCCGTCTGCGCGAGGCCGCCGCGATGTGGCAGCGGGTCACGGACGAGCTCGGCGCCGAGCAGCGCGATGCCCTCTGGTCGCACTTCGACCTGGTGCCCACGTCCGACGACGTCGACGCACCGGACGCCCTGGTCGCCCGGTTGCGGAACCCCGCGCAGACGGAAGAGGACGACGCGTTCGACAAGGCGCTCGAGGACCTGCTCAACGACGCCACCGGTTCCCGCCCGCACGAGGACGAGTCCGGTCGGATCGACGACGGCGCCCCGGGCACCGACGACAGCGGGACGGGCACCGACGAGTCCGGTACCGACGAGACCGGCACCGACGGGGACCACCCCGGCGACCAGCCCCGCTGACGCCGCCACCGACGAGTTCTCCACAGATCCACCTCATGACCCCACGCCTGCCCCCGAGTCGGGCAGCGTGGGGTCATGGGCATCCGCATCGATCCGACACTCGAGTTCGTCTGGCGCGACCCAGCCACGGTGCAGCTCGGGGTCGATCCGCCCCGTGCCGTCGTCGCCGTCCCGACCACGGGCGAAGAGCGGTTCCTCAGCGCCCTCCGGCGTGAGACGGGGCGCGAGGCCCTGAGCGGCCTCGCCGTCACGTCGGGCTGCCCACCGGACGTCGCCGCGCGGGTGCTCGGTGCGGCGTCCCCAGCGGTGATCGACGTCCTGCCCGAACCGCTCGAACGGATCGAGGTGCACGGGTCCGGCAGGCTCGCGGACACGATCGCGGCCCACCTGTGCGGTGAGGGCGTGACCGTCGCCCGGACGTCGTCCCCGCGGGGCGGCCCGGTCGTCCTGCCGGAGCACGAGCCCCGGCTCGCCGTGGTGGTCGCCGACCACGTCGTCGACCCGGCGCTCCGCGCCGCCTGGACCCGCAGGGGCGTGCCGCACCTGGCGGTCGTGGTGGGCGACGGACGCATCCGCCTCGGGCCGTTCGTCGTGCCGGGGGCCGGCCCGTGCCTCCAGTGCGCGGAGTTCGCTCGCGTGGACGACGACCCGGCGTGGCCGGCGATCGCGTCGCAGCTGTGGGGACGACCGCCGTCGCCCCTGTCACCCTGGCGGACCGCCGCGGTGGCCGCTGCCACGACCCGACTGCTCGTGCAGCGCCTGCCCCTGCGGACGCAACGCGCCGACCCCGACCAGGT
Organism: Curtobacterium sp. PvP017; assembly: GCF_054060195.1. Classification (NCBI taxonomy): domain Bacteria; kingdom Bacillati; phylum Actinomycetota; class Actinomycetes; order Micrococcales; family Microbacteriaceae; genus Curtobacterium; species Curtobacterium sp. PvP017. The sequence goes on along the minus strand of NZ_JBSSCY010000010.1, from coordinate 50,806 downwards.
GGTCTTCGACCGCGACGACCTGGCCGTCAGCCGGTGGTCGGTGCCGCTCCATCCGCGGTGCGCGTGCCGAGCGCTGCCAGGAACCGACTCGGAGCACGGGCTCCCCCACGTGTGGAGCCCTGTCGCGACCACGTGATGGTCACGGTTCGCCGGGCACGGGTGAGTCCGACGTAGAACAGGCGTCGTTCCTCGTCGACCTCGGTGTCGGTGGTGGCGTGGGAGATCGGCAGGAGTCCCTCGGCGGCGCCGGCGATCACGACGTTGGGCCACTCCAGGCCCTTCGACGAGTGCAGGGTCGCCAGGGTGACGGCGTCGACCTCGGGCTCGTGGTGGGTCGCCGCACGGTCCACCAGGTCCTGGGTGAACTGCTGCATCGTCGTGCCGGCGGGGGCGTCCTCAGCCAGGCCCATGATCGCCTGCAGGGCTTCCCACTGGTCACGGACGGCGCCCGTGCCCTCGGGCGCGGTCGGCGTCCACCCGCTGACCTGCAGCACGAGACGGACACGGCGGGTCAGTTCGTCGTCGGTCTGCCGGATCGCTTCGCCGCGCATGTGGTGCACCGCGAGCTTCACCTCGGGGCGGTTGAAGAAGCGCGTGCCACCCTGCACGCGGTAGGGGATGCCGTTGCGGCCCAGCGCGGACTCGAGCGCCGCGGACTGCGCGCCGACGCGGAACAGCACCGCGCAGTCGCCGTACTTCGCCCCCGTGGCGACGAGTTCCGCGATCCGCCGGGCGATGGTCTGCGCCTCGTCGCCGTCGTGCACACACGGCACCACGACGGGGTCGGGTCCGGGTTCCTGGGTTTGGGCGACCAGGTCGAGGGCGCCCGGCTGTCCGCGCATCAGCGCGTTGGCGGCGTGCACGACCTCGCGGGTGGAGCGGTAGTTCCGTTCGAGTCGCAGGACCGAGCCGCGCGGGAACTCCGAGCCGAACCCGAGCAGGTAGTCGCTCGAGGCACCGGCGAACGAGTAGATCGTCTGGCTGGCGTCACCGACGACGCACAGGTCGTCGCGGCCGCCGAGCCAGGCGCGCAGCAGGTCGTGCTGCACGGGCGAGACGTCCTGGTACTCGTCGACGACGAAGAACCGGTACTGCTGCCGCACGTACGACGCCACCCGCGGCTCCGACTCCACCATGCCGAGGGTGGCGAGCAGGACGTCCTCGAAGTCGAGCTGTCGGCGGTCGTCCTTGAGGCGTTCGTACGCCTTCATCAGGTCGATCACCCGGCGCGGCGAGGTGTCACGCGGCATGACGCGTTCGGCGGCGGCGGCCTCGTACTCCTCGAGCGAGAGCATCTGCACCTTGCGCCACTCGACCTCGGCGGCCAGGTCGCGCAGCACCGGTGTGTCGACCGACATGCCGACGGTGTCGGCGGCGTGCGCGATCATCCGCCCCTTGGACTCGACGATCTTCGGAGCGTGCCCGCCGACGGTGTCCGGCCAGAAGTAGCTGAGCTGCGCCATCGCCGCGGCGTGGAAGGTGCGGGCCTGCACCGTCCCGGCGCCGAGCGAGCGGAGCCGCGACCGCAGTTCACCGGCGGCGCGGGTGGTGAACGTCAGCGCGAGGACGTGGTTCGGCGCGTAGGTGCCGGTCGCGACCCCGTAGGCGATGCGGTGGGTGATCGCCCGGGTCTTGCCGGTGCCGGCTCCCGCCAGCACCGCGACGGGGCCGAGCAGGGTCCGGGCGACGGTGCGCTGCTCCGCGTCGAGGGCGGCGAGCAGTTCATCGGGTGACGGCGGACGGACCTCGGCGGGAACACCCGGACCGGCCGAACCGGACGGACCGGCCGAACCGGCCGGACCGGCGCCAGCCGACACCGGCCCACGACCAGCGTTGCTCACGGCAGGTCCAGGGGCCCGCCGTACCACTCCTCGATGATGGCGCGGGCGATCGACGTCCGGCCGGGCAGCAGCAGGGTGTCCCCCGCGCGCTCCCGGATGTCCTCGCGCGAGAACCAGCGCACGTCGAGGATCTCGACGCCGTCGGGCCGCGCCGTTGACGGGTCGCCGTCCACCGCGCGGGCGCGGAAGCCGACCATCAGCGACGCGGGGAACGGCCACGGCTGCGAGCCGAGGTACTCGGGCTCCTCGACGTGCACGCCGGACTCCTCGAAGACCTCGCGGCGGACGGCGTCCTCGAGCGACTCGCCCGGTTCGACGAACCCGGCGAGCAGCGAGTAGCGGTTCGCGTCCCACGCCGCGTTCGAGCCGAGCAGGATGCGGTCGTCGGCGTCGACGACCCCGACGATGATGGCGGCGTCGGTGCGCGGGAAGTGCTCGTGCCCCTCGGGGTCGCGGCGGACCCAGCCGCCGGTCACGACGTCGGTCGCCGACCCGGTGCGGGGCGAGAAGCCGTGGACGGCGTGCCAGTTCGCCATCGCCACCGCCTCGACGGCCAGGCCCTGGTCGCGCGGGGAGAGCTCGGTGCCGAACATGCGCAGGCTCTCCCACGCGTCGTCGGACGGCTCGATGGCCGCCGCGGTGCCGTCGTCGACGAGGGCGGCGACGAAGCGGGTGCCGGCGGGAGCGTCGGCAGCATCGGCGACCGCGCGGCCGAGGTACAGGGTCACGGTTCCGGCCGGGACCTCGGACGCGGTGACGAAGCGCAGGGTGCCGTCGGCGTTCCGGAGCATCTCGGACCCGTGCACCGGCAGGTACCGGGTCGCGGGGTCCTCACGCAGGACCCGGTCGAGGTCCGGCGTCGAGCGGAACTCGGCGTCGCGGTCGAGTTCGTTGCGGGACAGCGGGAGCCGGGAGGCGAACTCGACGGTCACGGCAGAGGGCTCCTCGGTTCAGGTGCAGGGACGGCCTGCGGGCATGGCGTGCTGGGAAGGCTTCGGGAACAGCGTGGCGTGCACCGGTGCAGGCGCCGCGCACCTACCCTGAGGGGCATGGCGGGATCCCAGTTCACTCTAGCCGCGTTGGCGACGACGGCCGTGCCCGGTCTCCTCGTCACGGGCACGCGCACGCTCGGCTCGGCCGCGGCCGGCGACTACGAGTCGGCTCTCCTCCGCGACGCCGACGGCGTCGAGACGGTCATCCGACGTCCCCGGAACCAGCGGGCGGAAGCCCGGCAGTCGGCCGACCTCGTCGCGATCCGTGCGCTGAGCGCCGGGATCCGTACGCGCCTCCCGTTCGGGGTCGCCGAGTACCGCGGACAGGCGCCGATCGGATCGACCCGCGCCATCGTCACGACCCGCCTGCCGGGCGCGCACCCGACGCTCGCGTCGCTCGCCGAGCGGCCGGAGCTCGCCACCAGTGTCGGCCGCGCCGTCGCCGCGATCCACCAGCTGCCCACGAGCTTCGTCTCCGACGCCGGCCTGCCGTCGCTCACCCCGTTCGAGGTGCTGCGTTCCGCCGTGTCCGTGATGGACCGCGCCGTCGCCACCAAGCTCGTGCCCGCCGCGCTGGTCGAACGGTGGGAGGGCGCCGCGCGCGACCAGCAGCTGTGGCAGTTCACCCCCACCGTCGTGCACGGCTCGATCGGCACCGGCGTCCTGCTCGTCGACGGCGATGCCGTCAGCGGCATCCTCGACTGGGGCGAGCTCCGGCTGGGCGACCCGGCGAAGGACCTCGCCTGGGTGCTCGCCGGCCGACGCGACGCCTTCGACACCGTCCTGAGCGCCTACGAGGCGAACGGCGGTGGACGCGACCGCCAGCTCGCCCAGCGAGCTCGTGTGCACCACGAACTCGAGACGGCGCACTGGCTGCTGCACGGCGTGCAGGCGAAGAGCACCGAGGTCGTCGACGACGCGGTCGCGATGATGCACCGACTGGTGGACGCGGTGCACGCGCCGAGCGCGGAGCCGCTGCAGTCGGTGTCCCCCGAGACGATGGAGATCGGCGAGGTCGAGCAGCTGCTGTCGTCGACCGAACGCCGCCACGGCTGACGCCGCCCGCGCGCAGAGCGGTCCACGCCGGTCGCGTGGGTCGCGGTGCACGCAACCGTCTGGAGGCCCGGTGCCGATCCGGCGGACCCGCTCCGGGCCTCCGGTGCGTCGCCGGACGGGCGCGGGGCGCTCCGCCGAACGGTCACGTCCGCCGGTCAGCTGATCGCGGCCGTCCAGGCCCGCTCGAGTCCGGCGCGGTCCAGCAGCTCGGTCGGACGCACCTCGAGGTCGTCCGCGACGAAGTAGAACACCGCGTCGACCTGGTCGAGCGGCCGTCCGGTGAACTCGGCGTACGCCACCCGGTACAGGGCGAGCTGCAGGGTCCGGCGGGCCAGGTCGTCGGCACCGGACGGCGCCTTGCCCGTCTTCCAGTCCACGACCTCGGCCCGCCCGTCGATCTCGTAGACGGCGTCGAGCTTGCAGACGACGCTGTGCCCGAGGAACGGGATGTGGATCTCCCGCTCGACCTCCACCGGTGTGCGACCGGCCCACCGGGAGCGCGCGAAGGTCGCCTGGAAGTCGGCCAGCCGTCGGGCGTCGTCGTCCGTGACCACGGCGTCGGGCGAGGCATCCACCAGGTCGTCGGCGTCGAGGTCGAGCTCGTCGCCCCACACGTCGAGGGTCTCGAGCGACCCGCCCGTCCGGGCGCGCTGCTCGACCCACTGGTGGAACAGCGTGCCGAGCCGGGTCGCGCGGTACGGACGCTCCGGCATCGGCCGACGCAGGCGCTCGGCCACCTTGTCCGGCTCGGTCAGGTAGTCCTTGAAGCCGGAGGCCGGCACACGGTGCGGGACCACGACCGCGTGCTTCGCGTTCCGGGTCGCGCGTCGTTCGGCGAGCAGCAGGTCGATGTCGGCGGCGTACCGGCCGGAGGCGCCGGGGTTGGCGTTCCGCACCCGCTCGGCCGCCGCGAGCACCCGGGGCGCCCGCTGGCCGAACGGCACGTGCGGCCAGAGCTGCGTCGCACCGTCCTCGCCGAGGGGGTTCTCGTCGTGCACGGTGGTCTCCGGGATGGCGGTATCGTCGACGACCCCGGCCTCGACCAGGTCGTGCAGGTACCGGCTCGGCTCCGTGGGGCGCACGCCGCCGGCCCAGAACGAGCCGGACACGAGCAGGTCGTGGCGGGCACGCGTCAGCGCGACGTACGTGAGTCGGCGTTCCTCGTCCTCGTTGCGGGCCTTCACCTGCTCCTTGAAGGCGTCGATCGCGGTCGTGACGTCCTTCTGGGTCTCCTGCCCGCGCCACGCCAGGTTCGGCAGCTCGGCGCCGTCCCCCCGGAACTCGTACGGCAGACGGCCGAAGCCGAGCCACCCGGACGAGCCTTCCTGCGGCCGTGCGGGCAGCCCGCCCTCGACCATGCGCGGCACCGCGACGGCGTCCCACTCGAGGCCCTTCGATCCGTGGATCGTCAGGATCTGGACCGTGCCCGCTTCGGGTTCCTCGGAGCGCGGGCCCATGTCGTCACGACGGGCCGCGGCGTCGATCCACCCCAGGAAGGACCCGAGGTCGGCGCGGTCGTCGGTGGACACGAACCCGGCGAGTTCGTCGATGAAGGCGTCGAGGTACGCCCCGCTGCCCTGCTCGTGCGCCGCGACCTCGATGTCGAGCCGCATCTCCTGCACCACGAGCGTCACGAAGTCGACCAGGTCGCTGCCGGCCCGCGAGCGCAGCATCGCGAGCTGCGCGCCGAGCGACCGCATCCGGCTGCGACCGGCGGGCGTGATGCCCTCGAGCGCACCGTGGTCGTCCGGCGCCGTCGCCACGAAGTCCAGGGCGTCGACGATCGAGCCGTGCTCCCCCACAGCGACCGAGGCGCGGAAGGCCGCCGTCAGTTCGTCGTCGAGGCGCTGCTGGGTGTGGTCGCGCTGGAACAGCCAGCGCGCGAGGTGGTGCAGGGCGACGACGTCCGCCGCGCCCACCCGCCACCGGGCGCCCGCGAGCAACCGGATGAGGTCGTTGCCGGCGGCCGGGTCGTGCAGCACCCGCAGGCAAGCGACGAGGTCCACGATCTCGGGGCGCTGCAGCAGGCCGCCGGTCCCGAGCACGTGGAAGGGCACAGCGCGCGCACCGAGTGCAGCGGTGAACGACGCCAGGTCCTTGCGGGCACGGAGCAGCAGGGCCATCGACCCGGTCGGGTTCCGCTTCCGGTGGTCCTGGAACCACGCGGCGACCTCGTCGGCCTCTTCCGGCAGGGTCTCCGGGAACACCGCACGGACCGTCCCGGTGTCGGCGCCGGGTCGCGGTGACAGGCGCTCGACGTCGACCTCGGACGCTTCGGACAGCGGCGCCACGATCGCGTTCGCCCCCGCGAGGACGTCGACCGGGTTCCGCCAGCTCGTCGACAGCGCGAACGTGACGGGCCGCGCCGCGTCCGGCTCGGTCCCCCCGAAGTCGCGTGGGAAGCGGGCGAGGTTCGCGGCGCTCGCACCGCGGAACCCGTAGATCGACTGGTGCGGATCGCCCACTGCCATCACCGAGTGCCCGCGGAACAGCCGGGCGAGGAACCGGGTCTGCACCACCGAGGTGTCCTGGTACTCGTCGAGCAGCACGACGCCGAACCGCTGCCGCAGGTCCGTGACCACGCGCGGCGCGGACTCGGCCGCGGCGAGCGCCAGCGCGATCTGGTCGGAGAACTCGACGAAGCCCCGGTCGACCTTCTGCCGCCGGAACTCCGCGACCAGGTCGGCGAGGGGTTCGAGTGCACCGATCGCGGCGACGGCGTCGGTGATCGCCTTGTACGGCTTGCCCCGGTTGCCGGGCAGCTCGAGCAGGTCGGAGAACTCGACGGCGAAACGACGGAGGTCCTCGGGTTCGACGAGGTGCTCGGACGTCGCACCGGCGAGCGCCACCACGGCCGCGGTGAGGGTGTCGACGTCGCGGTCGAGTCCGGCCAGCCGGTCGTCACGCGCGGCCACCACGACGCGGCGGGCCAGCTGCCAGGCGGAGGGCTCGGTCAGGACCTGGGACTCGCCGTCGCGGCCGACGAGCAGGGCGTTCTCGCGGAAGACGGCGTTCGCGAACGCGTTGTAGGTCGACACCGTCGGCGCTTCGAAGGCGTCGCCCGGGGTGATCAGGCCGACGTCCTCGAGCGCACGGATGCGGTCGTTGATGCGGACCGAGAGCTCGCCGGCGGCCTTGCGGGTGAACGTCAGGCCGAGGACCTCGTCGGGGCGGACGAGGCCGTTCGCCAGGAGCCAGACCACGCGCGACGCCATCGTCTCGGTCTTGCCGCTGCCGGCGCCGGCGACGACCAGGGCGGGGGCGAGCGGGGACTCGATGACGGCGCGCTGCTGCGCGGTCGGGCGAGGACGGCCGAGGGCGTCGGCGATGGCGTCGGCGCCGTGCCGGATCGCGGGCGCGAGAGTCCCTGCCGTGTCGGTCACGTCGGTCGTGTCGGTCGTGTCGGTCGTGTCGGTCACCAGGTCACCTCCGCGACCACGTGGATGCGGCACTCGACGCCGGTCCGGGCCTTCTCGCAGTGGTCGTCCACGTTCGCCAGGAACGTGCGCCCGGCCATGCCGCGCGCGACCCCGTGCAGGCGCTCCCGGTAGGCGTCGCGCGCCTCGGCGTCGAATGCGTGCTGGGTCCGCTCCGAGTAGGCGTGCCCACCGCGCGGGTTCTGCACGAACACCAGTCGGGCGTCCGTCATCACCGAGCCGGCCGGCACCCCCTCGACCGCGCCGTCCTCGACCGCCAGTTGGTAGGCGCCGAGCTGCGGGTGCTCCGGCATGTCGCTCTTCTCGCTCGGCATCGACCGGCCGGTCTTCAGGTCCACCACGCTGACGCGGCCCTCGGGGTCGACCTCGATGCGGTCGATGCTGCCGCGCATCCGGGCGGGGCCGGTGACCAGGGCGAACGAGGTCTCGGCGCCGAGCAGTCGGCGGCCGGCCCCGGCGAAGGTCCGCAGGTAGTCGCTGAGTCCCTCGATCATCCGCCGGGTGCGCGCGCGTTCACGGTCGGCGACCCACGGCGACTCGAAGGTCAGTTCGTCCCACCGGGCCTCGACCCGCTCCCACAGCGACTCGACGTCGATCTCGGTCGCGTGCTCCATGGCCTCGTGCACGATCGTGCCGATCCCCATGGCCGGGCTCGGTGCGCCGCCGCCGAAGGTCTGCACGAACCAGTGCACGGGGCACTCCTCGAACGTGCCGATGCGCGACGGCGAGACGGACACGGTCGGCGCGACGGGTTCGCCGCCCTCGACCTCGGGGGCCGGATCGGCGTCGAGGTCGACCAGGGGCTCGTCGGTGGTCGGTTCGGCGAGGCCGTACCAGTCGTCCGGTGCGGCGCCGGGGACCTCGGCCTCGGCGAGGCGGGCCAGTGCCGAGGCGGCCTCGTGGTCGCCGGACAGCACCACCCGTCGGCGCAGTGAGCCGGCCAGCCCCCGCAGGGACAGTGGGTGCACGGTCGGCTGCCGGTCCGGCGGCACCGGCACCAGCCGGACGAACGGCGACGGGGACTCGTCGTCGTTGGCGACGGTGCCGATCATGACCTGTGTGGTGGCGCGGGAGACGGCACGGGCGAACAGGCGGAGTTCGTCGGCGACGACCGCAGCCCGATCGTCGATCGGCGAGCGCTCGACGCCCGATGCCGCGCGGACCAGCCCGTCGGGGTCGAGCAGGCTGCCGCGCACCCGGGTGTTCGGCCACACGCCGTCCTGCAGGCCGAGCACCACGACGACGTCGCACTCGAGGCCGATCGTCGCCGAGGGGGTGAGCACCCGGACGCGACCGGCCGTGCGGTCGGGGCCGATGGAGTCCTCGGGCAGGTCGGCGCCGAGCAGGTCGTCGACGAACACCCGGGCCGGGGCGTCCGGGGTGCGTTCGACGAACCGCTTGGCGGCGGTGAACAGGCCGACGACGGCGTCGAGGTGCCGGTCCGCCTCGCCCGCTCCGACCCCGCCGGCCGCGGACTGCCCACCCCACGACTTCGCGAGGCCGCTGCGCTCCCAGAGCCCCCAGAGGATCTCCTCGATGCTCGACCCGGCCTCGGCGTCGGCGTGCGCCTGCACCAGGCTGCGCGCGAGTCGGGTCGCCCGCCTGGCGAAGCCGGCGTCGAGGGTGGCCAGACGTTCCGGGGCGCCGAGCGCGTCGATCAGGAGCTCGTCGGCGGTGCGGGTGCCGTCCCCGGCGAGTTCCTCGCGCCGCAGGGCGAGTCGGAGCCGACGCATCGCCAGGGTGTCCAGGCCACCGAGCGGGCCGGTGGCGAACGCCGTGGCCAGGGCGGCGTCGAGCGGCAGCACCCCGAGGGCGACCGCCGCGGCGTCGAGCATCGCGCGCGCTGCCGAGTCGTCACGCGGACGGACGGGCGCGGCGCCGGCGGTCGCCGGGACCTCGGCCACCGAGAGGGCACGCACGAGCTCGGGGATGGCGGCGCCGCTGCGGGTGACGACCGCCATCCGGTGCCACGGCACACCGTCGAGCAGGCGGTGCTCGCGGAGCCGTCGGGCGATGGCGACGAGCAGCGCCGACCGGCTCGCGGCCTCGAGGTGCACGACGGCGTCGGCTCGGGCGTCCTCGTCGCTCGCCGTCGCCGCGCGCTGCCGACCGGCCGCCGCCGTGCCGATGCGCCCCGTGATCCCCGAGACCAGCGACCGGATCGGCGCGGGGTACCGGTGCACGGTGCCCAGGACGAGTTCGTCGACCCGGTCCACGCCGAGTCGGACCGCCAAGCGTCCGAGCACGTCCGGTTCGGCGCCGCGGAACGCCGAGGCGGCGATGTCCGGGTCACCGAACGCGACGACCTGCACGCCGGACCGGGCGAGCGCGCCGAGCAGCGCCACCTCGCCCTCGACGAGTTCCTGGGTGTCGTCGACCACGATCAGCCCGAGGGCCGCGATGCTCGCCGGCAGCTCCCCCCGCAGCACGGCGGCGGTGGCGAACGCGACGAGCTCACCGGAGTCGAGGCTGGTCGCACGGAACGCCGTGACCGACGCCCGGTACTCGTCGACGAAGTCGCCGACGGCCCGCCACTCGGGTCGACCGCCCTCGTCGGCGAGCTCGCGCATGTCCTCGGGTTCGACACCCGCCGCCACCGCACGCATCATGACGTCGCGCAGCGCGGTCCGGAACCCGGCGCGCTCGCGCACCACCGCGGTGATCGGCTCGGGCCAGTCCGGACCGGTACGGTCCAGCTCGTGGCCGGCGAGCAGGTCGGCGATGATGCGGTCCTGCTCACCACCGGTGAGCAGCGTCGGCGCCTCCTGCCCCTGGACGGCGGCGGCGTGCGCGACGATCTGGAAGGCCAGCGAGTTCACGGTCCGGGCGAGCGCACCCGGCACGACGCGGTCGACGACGGCCGCGAGTCGGTCACGCAGCGCGGTGGCAGCGGTCCGCGCCGAGGTCAGCGCGAGCACCGTGGCGTGCCCGTCGGGACTGATCGCGTCCGGTCGGTGCAACCGGTCGGCGACGAGCCGGGCGAGCGTCGTCGTCTTGCCCGTGCCGGGCGCCCCGATGACCGCCGCGTGTCGACCGTCCGTCAACGCGAGCACGGCCGCCTGGGACGGGTCGTCGACCAGGGCACGTGCGACGCCGGCGTCTGCGGGAGCTGGCGTCAGCGTGGTCTGCGGCACGCTCGTACGGTACCCACGACCGCCGACACCACCCGGTCGGACGCGGGCGCGGCGTGCACCCCGGCCGTCGAGTGCGCCCGCGGCGAACGTCCGATGTCCTCCGGGACGGCTCGGATACGCTGTGCTCGTGGACATCAAGATCGGCATCATCAACAGCCCGCGCGAGATCGCGTTCGAGACCGCCCAGACCGCCGACGAGATCGAGAAGGCCGTGTCGGAGGCCCTCGCGTCGAAGGCGACGCACCTGTCGCTCCAGGACGAGAAGGGCCGCCGCTTCATCGTGCCGGTCGCCGCCCTGGCGTACGTCGAGGTCGGCGCGGAAGAGGCACGCCGCATCGGCTTCGTCGCCTGACGACGTGGAACTGCTCTTCGCCGTCCTCGGCGGCCTGATCATCGGCGGGATCGCGCACGTGGTCCTGCCGTGGCGCGCCAGTCGTGGCGTCCTGATCGGGCCCGCCGTGGGCGGCATCGCCGCTGCCGTCCTGTGGGAGGCACTGACCTGGGCCGGCTGGCAGTACGACGCCACCTGGATCTGGGTGGTGGCCCTGGTCGGTGCGGGCGTCGTCGCCCTCGTCGTCGAGTGGCTGCTCGGGACGCGCCGCGACAAGAGCGACGTCGAGTACTACGAACGACTCAAGGCCCGCGGGGCCTAGGCCGTCAGGCCGAGCGCGTCCATCCGGCGTGTGTGCGCGGCGATGAGCTCCGTCCAGACCGGCTCCAGCCGCTCCTGGTCCTCACGCGCGTGCGACGCCAGGGCCGACCGCGCCACCAGCAGGGTGTCCCCGACGAGCCGTCGGCCCCACATCGCCAGGCGCGAACCGACCTCGGGGTCGTCCTCGATCCGGGCGGTCAGTTCCTCGACGACCGCGGGTTCCTCACGCGCGTCGAACACGGAGCGCAGCCGCTGCCGCACGTCGTTCGGCAGCGAGCGCAGCAGGTTGCCGAACAGGTCGTTCAGGATGCCGGCAGTGACGTAGCCGGTCAGCATGGACTCGTACCAGTCGGCACCGCTCGTGCGTTCGAGGAACCGGTCGATCGCCTCGCGGTGCGGCGCCATCAGTGCCGCCGGGTCCGAACCGTTGCGCTCGATCTCGGCGACGATGGTGCGGTGCCGGTCGAGGGCCGTCGTCGCGAGCACGCCGGTCACCAGGCGACCGGACAGCGTCGGCGCCGAGGCACCGGCGCGACCCATCGTCTCGTAGACGGAGAGCTGCAGGTACGCGGCCTGGCCGAGGTACACGTCCAGCTCCGGGGTGACGTCGTCGAGCGCCAGGCGCTTGACCTGGGCTGCGCCTCGCGGGTTCCGCGACGCGAGCCACGCTGCTGCGAGCTGCGCCGCGCGCTTCCGGTTCCACCACGACACCACCCGGAGAGCATAGCGGGAACCGCCTCGCGCCCCGCTCCACCCGCCCATCGGTAGACTGGCCGGGACTTCCACCAGAACTAAGGTGATTCTTTGACTTTCGCAGACCTCTCCATCGAGCAGGACATCGTCGACGCGCTCGCGGGCAAGGGCATCCTCGAGCCCTTCCCGATCCAGCAGCAGACGATCCCGCTCGCCCTCACCGGCCAGGACATCATCGGCCAGGCCAAGACCGGTACCGGCAAGACCTTCGGGTTCGGCCTCCCCCTCATCCAGCGTCTCGGGGCCGACCCGGCACCCGGCGTCAAGGCACTCGTCGTCGTCCCGACCCGCGAGCTCGCGGTCCAGGTGACCGAGGACCTCGAGGTCGCCACCTCGAACCGCCCGACCACCATCGCGGCGATCTACGGCGGCAAGGCGTACGAGGGCCAGATCGAGCAGCTCAAGGCCGGCGCCCAGATCGTCGTCGGCACGCCCGGGCGACTCATCGACCTGCAGCGCCAGCGACTCCTCGACCTGTCCCACGTGCAGGAAGTCGTCCTCGACGAGGCCGACCGCATGCTCGACCTGGGCTTCCTGTCGGACATCGAGCGCATCTTCCAGGCCATCCCCGAGGTGCGGCACACGATGCTGTTCTCGGCGACGATGCCCGCGCCGATCGTCGCGCTCGCCCGCCGGTTCATGAGCCGTCCGGTGCACATCCGGGCGACCGACCCGGACGAGGGCCTCATGCAGGCCAACATCAAGCACCTCATCTACCGCGCGCACTCCCTGGACAAGGACGAGGTCATCGCCCGCATCCTCCAGGCCGAGGGCCGCGGCAAGACCGTGATCTTCACCCGCACCAAGCGTGCGGCGGCGAAGCTCGTCGAGGAGCTCAAGGACCGCGGGTTCAACGCCGCGGCGGTGCACGGCGACCTCAACCAGGAGCAGCGCGAGCGTGCGATGGCCGCCTTCAAGGCCGGCAAGCGCGACGTGCTCATCGCCACCGACGTCGCCGCCCGCGGCATCGACGTGGACGACGTCACGCACGTCATCAACCACACGATCCCGGACGACCCGGACACGTACCTGCACCGCGCCGGCCGCACCGGCCGTGCGGGCAAGACCGGCATCGCGGTCACGTTCGTCGACTGGGACGACCTGCACAAGTGGACGCTGATCGACAAGGCCCTCGAGTTCGGCATCCCCGAGCCCGTCGAGACCTACTCGTCGTCGCCGCACCTGTTCGAGGAGCTCGACATCCCGAAGGGCACCAAGGGCCGTCTGGCCGGTGCCTCGTCGTACGCAGCGTCGGCGGGTGCCCCTGCCGAGAAGCGCAGCAGCGACCGTCCGGCCTCCGGTCCGCGTGACGCCTCGCGTTCGCGGTCGCGCAGCCGCACCCGCTCAGGAGGCGCGGAGCAGCCCGCCTCGCAGGCCTCTGCCTCCGAGTCCGCGGCTCCGACCTCCGCGCCCACCGACGACACGTCGGCCACCGAGGGTGGGACCACCGACGGCGCCGCGAAGCGTCGTCGCCGTCGCCGCCGTCGCGGTGCCGGCACCGGCGATGCCTCGGCGACCGCCTCGGCACCGCAGGGTTCGTCGGACGGCGAGTAGCGCCTCAAGACCGAAGGGTCCGTCGCTGACGCGACGGGCCCTTCGTCGTCTCCACCCGCCGACTGCGCCCGCGAAAGCGACAGATCGCCGCGAACCGTCGGCGGGAATCTGTCGCTTTCGCGGATCGGTCAGGCCGCGCCGTGCGAGATCTGTCGCTTTGGTGAGACGGCGCGACGGGTCAGGACTGCGTCAGGGCAGGCGTGAGCCGGGGCCGACCACGGGTGCGCTGCCGGTGGCCTCGGACAGGATGGTGTCGAACGCGGCCCGAGCGGTGCGGTGCTCGCCGAGCCGGTTCGGCTTGCCGGTGCCGTGGTAGTCGCTCGAGCCCGTGACGAACAGGCCGTAGCGCGACGCCCAGTCGAGCAGGGTGCGCTTGCCGTGCGCGAGGTTCTCGCGGTGGTCGACCTCGAGCCCGCCGAGCCCCGCGTCGACGAGGTCGCGGAGCATCGGCTCGTCGATGACGATCCCCCGCGACGACGCCGCCGGGTGCGCGATGACCGGCACGCCCCCGGCCTGTCGGATGAGTTCGACACCGCGCAGGGGCGACGGTGCCTCGTGCGGTTCGTAGTAGCCGGACGCCGGGTGCAGGATGCCGCGGAACGCCGCGCTCCGGTCGGACTCGAGGCCCCGGGCGACGAGCGCGTCGGCGATGTGCGGGCGGCCGATGGTGGCCCCGGGACTCGCCTGCGCCAGCACGTCGGCCCAGGTGATCGGGTGGTCCTCACCGATGCGGTCGACCATGCGGTGTGCACGCGAGAGGCGGCCGTCGCGGATGCGGTCGGTCTCCTCGACCAGGCCGGGGTCCTGCGGATCGACCAGGTAGCCGAGGACGTGCACGCTGCGGAAGCCGATGCGCGTGCTCAGCTCGAGACCCGGCAGGAGCGTCAGCGGCAGCGCACGTGCGGACTCCGACGCGTCGGCCCAGCCGGCGGTCGTGTCGTGGTCGGTCAGCGCGACGGCGTCCAGGCCGGCGGCCGCGGCCGCTCGGACGAGCTCCGCGGGTCGCTCGGTGCCGTCGGAGACACTCGAGTGCGCGTGCAGGTCGATGAACGGGTCGGGCACGTCGACAATGCTATCCACAGGTGCGGGGCCGCAGAGGACGCCGGGGCAGCGCGGTGCGATGATGGAGCCATGGCCGACACGACTCCCCGCGCGACGAGCAACCGTTCCACGACCCCCGGGTCCTCGACCTTCAAGGACTTCATCGGGTCCCAGTGGGCCGACCGCGAGCAGACGATCCCCGCGCCCCGCGAGCAGGCCGCCTTCGCCGCCGAGCGTCGTGCGCGCATCTCCGAGCTGCACCCGGGCCGCACGATCGTGGTCCCCGCCGGCCAGGCCAAGGTCCGCTCGAACGACTGCGACTACCCGTTCCGCCCGCACTCCACGTTCGCCCACCTGACCGGGTGGGGCACCGACACGGTCGTCAGTTCCGTCCTCGTGATGACGCCGAACGGTTCCGGGCACGACGCCACGCTCTACTTCCGCGCCACGGCCGGTCGTGACTCCGAGGAGTTCTACGCGAACCCGGAGATCGGCGAGTTCTGGGTCGGCCCGCGTCCCTCGCTCGACGCCGTCGCCGCCGACCTCGGGCTGGCCACGGCCGACCTCGGTGCCTTCCCGGCCGTCGCCGACGGGCTCGACGCCTCGGCGCTGCTGGTGCGCGAGGCCGACGACGACCTGACCCGCACCCTCGACGCACGACTCGGCAGCGCCGTCGGCGGCGCGCCGGAGACCGACAACGCACCGGCCACCGACGACGTCCTCGCCCGTGACCTGTCCGAGCAGCGCCTGGTGAAGGACGCGTACGAGATCAACGAGCTCCGCAAGGCCGTCGACGCCACGAAGCACGGCTTCGACGACGTCATCGCCGACTTCGACGCCGTCCTCGCGCATCCTCGCGGTGAACGCATCGTCGAGGGCACCTTCAACCGCCGGGCCCGCGCCGACGGCAACACGGTCGGCTACGACACCATCGCCGCCTCGGGCCACCACGCCTGCATCCTGCACTGGACCCGGAACGACGGCGCCGTCCAGCCGGGTGACCTGATCCTCATCGACGCCGGGGTCGAGGTCGACTCGTTCTACACGGCCGACATCACCCGCACCCTGCCGGTCAGCGGCACGTTCTCCCCCGTCCAGCGCATGGTCTACGACGCCGTGCTCGAGGCGGCGGACGCCGCGTTCGCCATCGTCAAGCCGGGCATCACGTTCCGCCAGGTGCACGCCACCGCGATGGAGGTCATCGCCCGCAAGACCGCCGAGTGGGGCTTCCTGCCCGTCTCGGCAGAAGCATCCCTCGAGCCGGACAACCAGTTCCACCGCCGCTACATGGTGCACGGCACGAGCCACCACCTCGGCCTCGACGTGCACGACTGCGCGAAGGCCCGTCGCGAGATGTACATCGACGGCGTCGTGCAGCCCGGCATGGTGTTCACGATCGAGCCCGGCCTGTACTTCCAGCAGGACGACCTGACCGTGCCCGAGGAGTTCCGCGGCATCGGCGTCCGGATCGAGGACGACATCCTGGTCACCGAGGACGGCGCCGAGAACCTGTCGGTCGGCATCCCCCGGACCCCCTCGGAAGTGGAGGGGTGGATCGCTCGCTCCGGCCGCTAGCCTGAGCGGGTGACGACGCCCGACGCCTCCACCGACGCCCGCACGCCGCAGTTCTCGATCGAGGTCGAGCACTTCGACTCCCCGGACGCGCAACGACTCCGTGCCGCGCAGCGTCTGGAGATCGACCGCGCCTACGGGGGCGACACCGAACCCGGCGAGAAGCCGACGGCCGACTCCATCGCGGTGTTCTTCGTGGCGCGCGACGAGGCGGGCACCCCTCTGGCGTGCGGCGGTCTCCGGGTCGTCGCCGACGGCATCACCGAGATCAAGCGGATGTACGTCCGGCCGGAGTCCCGCGGCTCCGGCGTGGCAGCCGCGCTGCTGCGCCGGCTCGAAGAGGCCGCGCTCGACCTCGGGTCACCCGCGCTCGTGCTCGAGACGGGGAACGAGCAGAAGCGCGCCGTCGGGTTCTACGAGCGCGAGGGCTTCACGCGCATCGCCAACTTCGGCCCGTACGTCGGTGCCCCGCTGTCGATCTGCTACTCGAAGGTCTTGTAGGACCCAGCCGGCAGACCCGGAGGTCGCAGGGGTCAGGCGCGCTCGTCGTCCTTCGGGGACGACGCGGACGACGGGGACGACGGCGTCGCACCGGGCACCCGCTCGCCGTACTGCGGCGGGTCCTGCGGACGACGCTCGGGGATCGCCGGACCGCCCGAGGTGGGTCGGTCGGCGGGGGCGGCAGCTGCCGGGTCCGCGTTCTCCCCGTACCGGGGCCCGTCGTTCGTGCCGTACCGCGGCGGGGCGGTGGGCGCATCCGGCTGCCCGCCAGGGGCCGACGTGCCGGACTGCTGCGGGCCTCCCGGCTGCTGGTGGGGTGTGGCGTGTCCGCCGTACGGCGACTGCTGCGGCGGGGCGGGACGCCACGGCTGCTGTCCCTGCACGGGCGCACCGGGAGCGCCCTGCTGGGGCTGCTCGTTCCAGTGCGTGGACGGCGTCGCGCCGTGCTCGCCGAGGATCCGCTGCGCCTGGCCGGTCAGCTGCGGGTTGACGACGATCTGGTAGTTCGTGGCGAGCACCTGGTGGACGCTCGTGAAGTCGCGCTGCCGCTTCGTGATCGCGAACGAGACGATGCCGTAGAGCATGCCGAACGCGGCGCCGATGATCGCTGCAGCGAGGATGAGGCCGCCGGCGCTCGGCGAGAACAGGGTGAGCACGATGCCGAAGAAGATGCCGAGCCAGAGCCCGGACAGCGCTCCGGCGATCGCCGCGCGGCCGTAGGTCATCTTGCCGGTGACACGCTCGACGGTCTTCAGGTCGTTGCCCACGATCGAGAGCTGGTTGACCGGGAAGTCGGCGTCGGCGAGCTTCGCCACGACGCGCTGAGCGTCGGGGTAGCTGTCGTACGTGCCGAGGACGTCGCCCTTGGGCAGCGTCGGGAAGGCCTGGGCGGTCCTGCCGGCGAAGGGACTCTGATTGCTCACACAGCCATCATTCACCGCACACCTTGCGATCGCACGTGCACCGCCGGGGAAGCGCCACCACGCACACCGACTACGCTGGGTCGGGTGAGCGCCACGAAGGTCTTCGTCGCCCGCCTCGCCGGGTGCTCCGTCTTCGACCCCGCGGGCGACCGCGTGGGCAAGGTCCGGGACGTCCTGGTGGTCTACCGCCGGGCCGATCCCCCGCACGTCGTGGGGTTGATCGTCGAGGTGCCGGGCAAGCGCCGCATCTTCGTCAGCGTCGGGCGCATCACCTCGATCGGTGCCGGCCAGGTGATCACCACCGGGCTCGTCAACATGCGCCGCTTCGAGCAGCGCGGCGGCGAGGTCCGGGTGATCGCCGAGATGCTCGGCCGCAAGGTGCTCATCAAGAACCAGCGGATCCGCGCCACCATCGAGGACGTCGCGATCGAGGACCGCGGGCAGGGCGACTGGGAGGTCGCGCAGCTCTTCCTCCGCAAGCCGAAGACCACGCCGTCGCCGTTCGGCAAGGGCCCGACGACGTTCGCGACGTGGAACGAGGTCACCGAGGACGAGCTCCCCGGCGAGGCCCAGTCCGCCGAGCACGTCATCGCCGCGTACTCCGACCTCGTGCCCGCCGACCTGGCGAGCACCCTGCTCGACCTGCCGGAGGAACGCCGGTTCGAGGTTGCCGAGGAACTCCCGGACGACCGGCTCGCCGACGTGCTCGAGGAGATGCCCGACCAGGAGCGCGTCGAGATCCTGTCGCGGCTCGAGGACGCCCGCGCGGCGGACGTGCTCGACCAGATGCAGCCCGACGACGCCGCCGACGTGCTCGCGCAGTTCTCCGACGAACGGAGCGAGGCGCTCCTGCAGCTCATGGAGCCGGAGGAGGCGCAGGACGTCCGCATGCTCCTGGAGTACGAGCCGGACACCGCCGGTGGTCTGATGACCACCGAGCCCGTCATCGTCTCCGCCGACGCGACCGTCGCCGAGGGACTCGCGCTCGTCCGCCGCCACGACCTCGCCCCGGTGCTCGGTGCCGCGGTGTGCGTCACGCTGCCGCCGTACGAGCCGCCGACCGGCCGGTTCCTCGGGCTGGTGCACTTCCAGCGCATGCTCCGCTACCCGCCGAACGAACGGCTCGGCACGCTCATCGACCAGCAGACCGAACCGGTCCGGGTCGACGCGAGCGCCGCCGAGGTCACCCGCGTGATGGCGACCTACAACCTGCTGTCCGTCCCCGTGGTCGACGACGCCCACCGCCTCGTCGGGGTGGTGACGATCGACGATGTCCTCGACCACGTCCTGCCGGACGACTGGCGAAGTCAGGGCGAGGGGGAACCCTCACCGCTTCCACGCCAACGCCCGCGCAAGACACCCGTGACGACGGGAAGGAGGACCACCCGTGGCCCGAACGGATGAGAACCGTCGCGATCGCGAGCGCTCCGACGTCCGCCTCGACTCCCCCAAGGGCATGCGCACGCGCGTGCTCCCGACCCGCCGTCGCGGCGGACGCGGCGACACGTTCGGTCGCGCGACCGAGGGCATCGCACGTGGCATGGGCACGCCGTGGTTCCTCATCGGCCTCACCCTGTTCTGCGTGGTCTGGATGGGCTACAACACCCTCGCGCCGAAGCCGTGGCAGTTCGACTCGGCAGCGATCGGCTTCACCGCGCTGACCCTGGTGCTGTCGCTCCAGGCCTCGTACGCCGCGCCGCTCATCCTGCTCGCGCAGAACCGGCAGGACGACCGCGACCGCGTGCAGTTCGAGCAGGACCGGCAGCGCGCCGAGCGGAACCTGGCGGACACCGAGTACCTGGCGCGCGAGGTCGTCGCGCTCCGGCTGGCGATGCGCGACATGGCGTCCAAGGACTTCATCCGCGCCGAACTCCGGTCGCTGCTCGAGGAACTCGACCGGCGCGACGCCGACGACGCCGGGTACGCGAACGAGCCCGGCAGCTCCACCCGTGGCTGACGCGGCTCCCGCGGACGAGCAGCTGGGCACGGCGGTCCTCGCTGCGCTCGGCCGCGTGATCGACCCCGAGATCCGTCGGCCGGTCACGGAGCTCGACATGATCCGCGGGGTGGACGTGCAGCCGGGAGGCGCGGTGCGCGTCGACCTGCAGCTCACGATCGTGGGGTGCCCCGCCGCCGACACCATCGAGCGCGACGTGCGCGTCGCCGCCGGCTCCGTGGACGGGGTGTCGTCGGTCGAGGTCGACGTCTCGGTGATGGCCCCCGCGACGCGTGCCGCGCTCACCGAGCGCCTGCGCGCCGGACGGCCGAACGGCATCCAGTTCACGGCGGACTCGCTCACCCGGGTCATCGCCGTGACGAGCGGCAAGGGCGGTGTCGGCAAGTCGACGGTCACCGCCAACCTCGCCGTCGCGCTCGCCCGACGCGGCCTGCGGGTCGGGATCGTCGACGTCGACGTGCACGGCTTCAGCATCCCCGGGCTGATGGGGCTCACCGACGAGCACGGTGTCGCGCCACGTCCGACCCGCGTGGACAGCATGATCCTGCCGCCCGTCGCCCACGACGTGAAGGTCGTGTCGATCGGCATGTTCGTCGACGACGTCTCCACCGCGGTGTCCTGGCGCGGCCCGATGCTGCACCGCACCGTGAACCAGTTCCTGACCGACGTGTTCTTCGGTGACCTGGACGTCCTCCTGCTCGACCTGCCGCCCGGCACCGGCGACGTCGCGATCTCGGTCGGCCAGCTGCTCCCGCACGCCGAGGTCCTCGTCGTCACGACTCCCCAGGCCGCCGCAGCCGACGTCGCCGAGCGCAGCGGGATCGTCGCACGCCAGACGGGCCAGCGGGTGATCGGGGTCATCGAGAACATGGCCGGGCTCGTGCAGCCCGACGGCTCGGTCCTGCACCTGTTCGGCGAGGGCGGCGGCGCCGAGACCGCGGCCCGGCTGTCCCGTGGCCAGGACGCCCCCGTCCCGGTGCTCGGCAGTGTGCCGCTGTCCGTGCCGCTGCGCGAGGGCGGAGACACCGGCCTGCCCGTGGTGCTCGGCGAGCCGGAGGACCCCGCGGCCGTCGCACTCGCCGCGATCGCCGACGGCATCACGACCATGGGGCGCGGCCTGGCCGGACGGAAGCTCGGCCTGTCGCTGTCCTAGGCTCGTCAGCATGAGCATGGATCACGTCAGCGTCGACTGGGACCGCGCCCGCGACACGAACCGGGCGAACTGGGACGACCGGGTCCCCATCCACGAGGGTGCCTACGCGATCGACGAGCTGTCCGACCCGACGCGCCGCTCCGACGTCGTGCGCGACGACCTGCCGGCGCTGACACCCTGGCTGCCGAACGGATCGCTCGCCGGCCTCGACGTCTGCCACCTGCAGTGCCACATCGGCACCGACACCGTCTCGCTCGCCCGAGAGGGCGCCCGACTCACCGGTGTCGACTTCTCCCCCGCGGCACTCGCGTCCGCCGCCGGCCTCGCGACGCGGCTCGGCCTCGACGTCACCTGGGTGGAGACCGACGTGCTCGACGCCCGTGCCGCGGTCACCGGCGACTTCGACGTCGTCTACACGAGCATCGGGACGATCACCTGGCTCCCCGACCTCGACCGCTGGGCCGCGCAGGTCGCCGGCCTGCTGCGCCCGGGCGGGGTGTTCTTCATCCGCGACGGCCACCCCGCGCTCTACGCCCTCGAGGAGACCGCCGACGAACTCGTCACCCGGTACCGGTACTTCCCGGACGGCACCGCGCAGCAGTGGGACGACGCCGGGACCTACGCCGGCGACGGCACCGTCGCGAACACCCGGACGTTCGAGTGGCCGCACCCGCTGTCCGAGATCGTGAACGCCCTGCTCGGCGCCGGTCTCCGACTCCGGCGCCTGGACGAAGGGCGCACCCTGCCCTGGCGCTTCAGTCCCCGCATGGAGGACACCGGCGACGGTTCGTGGGCGTGGCCGGACGTCGATCGCGACCGGATCCCGGCGACCTACACGATCGTCGCCACCCGCGACTGACGACTCGGGCATCAGCCCGTCCACCTGACGCACGCCTGTACGTTCGTTCATGGACAGGTCGTTCCACCCCGGAGCATTATGCAAGGGCATTGCACAATGCCCTTGCGGAATGTGACCGTCAGGGCTCCACCCGTCGGACGAGGACAGGAGAACCGTGTGAACCAGAACACCCGCGTGCGATCGGGCCTCGTGGCCACCATCGCCGCCGTCATCGTCGCCGGAGGCTCGCTCGCAGCAGCGCCAGCCCTCGCCGCGACGACCTGCGCCACCGCCTGGAGCGCCGGCACCGCCTACAACGGCGGAGCCACCGTCAGCGAGAACGGAACGAACTACACCGCGAACTGGTGGACGCAGGGCGACGACCCGGCGACCCACTCGGGGGCGACGGGCAGCGGCCAGCCGTGGGCCTCCGCCGGGGCCTGCACCGGTTCCGGCGGCGGCACCACGCCTCCCGGCGGGGGAACGACGACCCCGGGCACGGGCGGGAGCGGCGGCACCGCCAAGGGACTGGTGTTCAGCCCGTACAAGGACATCACCGTGAACCTCGACTGGAACACGAACGTCATGAACACCGCCGTCACCGGCACCCGCATCCCGGTCGTCGGCTCGAGCAACAGCCTCGTGTCCACCCGCGAGCCCGGTCTCAAGGCGATCACCCTCGCCTTCGCGACCGGCACGTGCGGCAGCGAGAACTGGGGCGGTGTCGCGGCGGATGCCTTCGCGAACGCCAACATCCCGAAGCTCGACGCCGCCGGCGTGGACTACATCGTGAGCACGGGTGGCGCAGCCGGCTCCTTCACGTGTTCGGGCGCGGCACTGCAGAGCTTCATCGCCCGGTACGCGACCCCGCACATGATCGGCGTCGACTTCGACATCGAGAGCGGCCAGTCCGCCTCGGACGTCCAGAACCTGGTGAGCGCCGCTGCCCTCGCCCAGGCGAAGTACCCGGGCATGCGCTTCTCGTTCACGCTCGCGACCCTGGCCGCCAGCGACGGCTCGTACGGCGGGCTGAACAGCACCGGCGACGCCACCGTGAAGGCGATCAAGGCGTCGACCCTGACGAACTACACGATCAACCTCATGACGATGGACTTCGGCCGCGCGACCGCCGCGAACTGCGTGCTCTCCGGCTCCACCTGCCAGATGGGCAAGTCGGCGATCCAGGCCGTCACGAACCTGCAGCACACGTACGGCATCGCGTCGTCGAAGATCGAGGTCACCCCGATGATCGGCGTCAACGACACCACCGACGAGGTCTTCACCCTCGCCGACGTCGACACCCTGTCCGCCTACGCGAAGGCGAACGGCCTCGCCGGGATCCACTCCTGGTCGCTCGACCGGGACACGCCCTGCGCCTCGACCACGGCGTCGCCGACCTGCAGCTCCGTCCCGAGCGCACCGGCGCTCGCCTGGACGGACCGGTTCCTCGCCGACCTGCGGTAGCGGACATGCAGTAGTCGTCACCACACGGACGACGGGAGGCCCGGTGCCAGCTGGCGCCGGGCCTCCCGTCCGCCGTGTGGTCACGTGACGGGCGTCAGGTCGCTTCCGCGTCGAAGGGTGGCGCTTCCCCCACGGCCAGTGGCACGACGGGAGCCGTCGCGCGCACCTTGGACGCGGTCACCTGCGCGGTCTGGACCGCTGCGGCGCTGCTGGCGCCGCCGGAGTCGAGGAGTGCATCGCGGATGATCCGGCGGGGGTCGTACTGTCGCGGGTCGAGCTTCTGCCACTCGATGTCGTCGAACTCGGGGCCCATCTCGTCGCGCATCCGCTCCTTCGCGGTGTCGGCGAACCGGCGGACGGCCTTCACGAACTCGGCCAGTTTCTGGGCGTACATCGGCAGGCGCTGGGGCCCGAGCAAGAGCACGGCAATGATCCCGATGATCAGGATCTTGTCGAGCGGGATGTTCACGTGAGCGAGCCTAACCCGTGCGGCTCGGATGCACCCCTAGAGTTGTCATCCGAACGGAGTGTGCGTGTCAGAGAAAGAGTCGAACTGGAAGTTCGCCGAGGACATCGTCTCGGAGTCCGAGGCGATCGCCCGTGCTCGTGAGCACTCCCTGGAGCTCGGTGTCGAGGCGATCTCGCCCGCGATCGGCGCACAGATCGGCGTCATCGCCGCAGCGTCCCGAGCCACGAGCATCATCGAGATCGGGACGGGCCTGGGAGTCTCCGGGCTGTACCTGCTCGGCGGCGCGCCGGACGCGACCCTGACCACGATCGACGTCGAGGTCGACCACCAGCAGTTCGCCCGTGACGCCTACATCAGCGCCGGCACCGCCCCCGCCCGGATCCGGCTCATCCCGGGCCGCGCGAACCAGGTGCTCCCCCGGATGAACGAGGCGTCGTACGACGTCGTCCTGGTCGACGCCGACCCCGAGCACGTCATCGAGTACGTCGAACACGGACTGCGGCTCGCGCGCCTCGGCGGGACCGTCCTGGTGCCGCACGCGCTGTGGCGCGGACGCGTGGCCGATCCCGTCAAGCGGGACCGGGCGACCACCGACTTCCGGCTGCTGCTCACCGAGGTGTCGACGTCGGGCGCGGTGCGGAGTGCGCTCTCGCCGGCGGGCGACGGTCTGCTGCAGCTGACGAAGGTCACCGCGTAGCGCACGCTGCGTCATCCTGACCGTCGGTCACTCGAGGTGCCGGAGGTACCGCTCGGGTGATTCGAGGAACGAGCGCTGGTTGCGCACCAGGTCGAGGTCTTCCCACTCGGTCCGCCGGAACCCCCACTCGCCGACCTCGTGGATCGTCGCGCCCGGGAACGCCGCCAGCACCGGCGAGTGCGTCGAGAGCACGACCTGTCCCACCCCGCTGTCGACGATCGACCGCAACAGCGCGATGAGCGTCAGGCACCCGGAGAAGGACAACGCCGACTCGGGCTCGTCGAGGATCCAGAGCCCCGGCCACTGCGCGCGGTCGATGACGAAGTCGAGGAACGCCTCCCCGTGGCTGCGTTCGTGGAACACCGGCTCCGGGCGGGAGTGGTTCGGGTGGTCCTCGAGGTAGGTGAAGAAGCCGTGCATGGTCTCGGCGCGCAGGAAGAAGCCACCGCGGGGCGCACCGAAGTCACGGCGGAGGACGATGTGCTCCCACAGGTCCGACTCGGACGGGCGCGTCGAGTGGTTCGCCAGGGTGGAGCCGCCCTCCGGGGACATCCCGAAACGGAGCGCGATGGCCTCGATCAGGGTCGACTTGCCGACACCGTTGTCGCCGACGAACACCGTCACGGGGTCGAGGTCGAGCCCCTCGTCGAGCAGCTGCCGCACCGGGGGCAGCGTCGCCGGCCAGACGTCGCGCGGCATCGGGTCCGGGTCGCGGTACTCCTCGACGCGGCGGATCGGCATGTGGGTCCTCGACACGAGGCCATCCTGCCGGACGCAGACGACGGGCCCGGCGCGTACACGCTCCGGGCCCGTCGTTCTGGTGCTTTCGACTACTAGGCCGAGACGACCTCAGCGAGTGCGTCATGGAGTTCCTTGGCCTCGGCATCGTTGACCGAGACGACCAGGCGGCCTCCTCCTTCGAGCGGAACCCGCACGATGATGAGTCGACCCTCCTTAACAGCCTCCATCGGCCCGTCACCGGTCCTCGGCTTCATGGCTGCCATCAGATGTCCCCTTTCGTGCAGTACATGCCCGCTCATTATCTCGTATTGATGGGGCAACTGCGAAACCGCCCAGGTTGGGGGTGTCGGATCGGCGGATCTTCGCGGGTTGCGTTCGTAACCTTGGCGGATGCCGAACATCCGCTCCACGCGCCGTCAGTCCCCCAGCGGACGACCCGAGCGGACCGCGCGGTCCGACGACGCCGTGCCCGCCGGCCTGCGGATCGGCGCGGCGTTCACCTGGCGCATCCTCGTCGTGGGTGCCGGGCTCGCGGTCCTCGTGGCCCTGGTCGTGCTGCTGCAGGACATCGTGGTGCCGTTCCTCATCGCGCTGCTGGTCTGCGCGCTGCTCATGCCGATGTCGTCGTTCCTGCAGCGGCACCGGTGGCCGAAGTGGACGGCGGTGCTGTCGAGCCTGGTGGCCCTGGTGCTGGCACTCGGCGGGCTCGCGCTGCTCGTCACCGAGCAGGTGCGGTCCGACCTGCCGTCCCTCGAACGCCGACTCCACCACAGCGTGCAGTCGCTTCGGACCCTGCTCGACAGTGAGCCGTTCGGGATCACGGCGAAGGACGTCGACGGATGGGTGTCGAACGGCTTCGACTACCTGCAGGCGCACGCCTCGACGATCCTGTCCGGGTTCCAGGCCGCCGGCACCGGCGCCGTGCACGTGCTCGAGGGGCTGTTCATCATCGTGTTCACGACGCTGTTCGTGCTCATCGACGGTCCGCGCATCTGGGGCTGGGTCGTCCGGCTCTTCCCGCGCCGTGCCCGCGCGCGCATCGACGTCGCCGGGCATGCCGGATGGAAGACCCTGACGAGCTTCATCCGTGTCCAGCTGGTGGTCGCCGTCACCGACGCCCTCGGCGTGACCATCGGCGCGCTCGCCCTGCAGATCCCCCTGGCGATCCCGATCGGCGTCGTCGTGTTCTTCGGTGCGTTCGTCCCCGTCGTCGGCGCGATCGTCGCCGGTGCGGTCGCGGTGCTCATCGCCCTGGTGTTCAACGGGTGGGTGCCGGCGCTCGTGATGCTCGGGATCGTGGTCGTGGTGCAGCAGCTCGAGAGCCACGTGCTGCACCCGTTCCTGACCGGTACCGCAGTGAAGGTGCACCCGCTCGGGGTCGTCCTCGGGGTGACCGCGGGCACGACGATCGCCGGGGTCGTCGGCGCGTTCTTCGCCGTGCCGTTCATCGCCACCGTCAACGCGATGGTCGTGGCGGCGGCGAACTGGCGGCCGGGTGACCCCGAACCGATGTCAGCGACGGTGCCGAAGCGCGAGCGGAGCGGCCCCGCTGCACGACTCCTGGCCCGCGCCCAGGCCCGGGAGCGCCGCGCCGATCACGGCGGGGTCCAGTCGTAGCCGTCGATCCACCAGCAGGAGTAGAGCCAGACCCACTGCAGCCCGACGAACGCCACCACGACGGCCACCCGGTACACGCGTGACCGCGGCAGCGCCACGATGCCGAGCAGCGGCGCGATCGGCACCAGGATGCGCCACGTGCTCGACTGCGGGAAGAACACGGCGAGCAGGTACACGACGTAGGCGATGCCCCAGAGCCGCAGCTCGATCCCGATCCGACATGCCGCGGGCATGCAGACGAACGCCGCGAAGCCGACGACCACGACGGCCAGCAGGATCCCGCCGGCCGGCTGGTGGAACCACCAGCCGAAGCCCTGGATCCACGGCGCGAACGGCACGAGTTCCTGCCACCCGACGTACGACGACCGCCAGGCGAGCTCGGTGTCGGTGTACGCCTTCGGGACCCCCGTGACGGCCCAGGCGATCGCCGGCCACGCCAGGCCCACCAACCCGGACACCACCGCGACCACGGCGGGCGGCACGAGCCGGCGCAGGGTGAGCGGCTCCGACGACCGCACCCACGCGGGCCGGATCGCCCATGCGCCGACGAACAGGACGACGAGCAACGAGAAGGCGAGCCCGGTCGGCCGGGTCATGCCGAGCAGCAGCACGACGGGCAGCATCGTCCACCACCGCCGGTCGACCATGAGCAGGAGCGCGACGAGCAACAGGAACAGCCCCATCGACTCGGCGTACGCCACCTGGAACATCGCCGACACGGGCGCGACGCAGAACAGCACGGTGGCGAAGGTCGCCCGTGCCGGGTCGAGGAAGCGCCCCATCAGGCGGCGGAACACGAGCGCAGCGCCGAGTCCGGCGAGCAACGACACCGACACCGCGACGAGTTCGAACGACGCTCCGGTCAGCAGCATGAGGCCGCGCACCAGGAACGGGTACGCCGGCATGAACGCCCACGCGTTTTCGGTCACGTGCCCCGCGGCGTCCACCGGCAGGGTCGACGGGTAGCCACCGGTCGCGATCACGCGGTACCAGGCGCCGTCCCAGACGGACGCGAACGACAGGTACGCCGGGTGCTGGACGGTGAACGAGTTCGCCGCCTGCACGCTCGCGAACGCCTGCATCATCAGTCCGGTGACGAACCGGGCGAGCACGTAGACGACGGTGATGCGGACCCACCACGGCACGACCCGGTACCGGGCGCGCCAGCGGGTGCGCGCAGGGGTCGGCCGGGAGACCCCGGCCGTCGTCAGGCCGTCAGCCACCGACGGAGGCCGGCCTCGACCGCAGTGATCTGCGCGACCGGGACCTGCTCGTCGTCGTGGTGGGCGAAGACGGGTTCACCCGGGCCGTAGTTGACCGCGGGCACCCCGAGCGCCGAGAAACGCGCGACGTCCGTCCAGCCGTACTTCGGACGGGGCTCCGGGCCACCGACCGCGGCCACGAAGTCCTGCGCGAGCGGGGCGTCGAGGCCCGGTCGGGCCCCGGCGGCCAGGTCGACGATCGTGACCTCGTACCCGTCGAAGAGTTCGCGGATGTGTGCGACGGCCTCGTCGGCGGAGCGCGAGGGCGCGAAGCGGTAGTTCACGTGCACCATCGCTTCGTCCGGGATGATGTTGCCCGCGATGCCGCCGCTGATGCCGACGGCGTTCAGGCCCTCGCGGTACTCGAGCCCGTCGACCGTGACGGTGCGGGGCTCGTAGGCGGCCAGGGTCGCCAGGATCGGCGCCGTCTTGTGGATCGCGTTGTCGCCGATCCAGCTGCGGGCGCTGTGCGAGCGCTTGCCGAACGTGCGGATCTCGGCGCGGAGGTTGCCGTTGCAGCCACCCTCGATCTGCGCGCCGGACGGCTCCCCCAGGATCGCGAAGTCGGCGGCCAGCAGCTCCGGACGGGTCCGGGCCAGACGACCGAGGCCGTTCAGCAGGTCGCTGACCTCCTCGTGGTCGTACCAGACCCACGTGACGTCGACGGAGGGCGCAACCAGGTCGTACGCGAGCTTGAGCTGGACCGCGCAGCCGGCCTTCATGTCCACGGTGCCGCGACCCCAGAGGATCTCGGTGCCGTCCTCGGCGGTGCGGAACTCGGTCGGCAGGTTGTCGTTGAGCGGCACGGTGTCGATGTGCCCGGCGATCACGACGCGGCGGTCGCGCCCGAGGTTCGTGCGTGCCACGATCGCGTCACCGTCGCGGATCACCTCGAGGTGCGACAGCGGCGTGAGCACCGCCTCGATCGCGTCGGCGAGGGCCTGCTCGTTCCCCGACACCGATTCGATGTCGCAGATGGCACGGGTGATGTCGATGGACGAGGCGGTGAGGTCGAGCTGCTCCGGCATGCGGTCACCTTATCGGCCGCCGCTTGCGTCGCGCTGGCCGACGGCACGGCGGTCCGGGAGGCACGGTGCCGGTCCGCAGCGTCCGTCCGGTCGGTCCGGTGCTCCCGTCCAGGGCGTCGGTACCCTGGTGCGGTGACCGACACGACCGCTGCCACCGACCCGACCGCCGCCGACCGCCCGACGCACGCCTGGGGCCACGGCCTCGCGACGATCGCCGCCGACGGCACGACGCTCGACACCTGGTACCCGGAGACGCACCTCGGCGCGCTGCCGACCGACGCGGAGTTCCCCGCCGAACTGCAGGTGCACGTGGGCGACGACCCCCGCCGCGAGGTCCGGATCGAGGCCGTCACCACCGAGGTCACCATCGACGCCGCACCGACCAGCACCGAGGACGCGTACCTGCGCCTGCACCTGCTCAGCCACCTGCACGTGCGTCCGAACACCATCAACCTCGACGGGGTCTTCGGGTACCTGCCGATCGTCGCGTGGACGAACGCCGGACCGGTGCACCCGGAGACCCTGACCCGCCTGCGCCCGTCGCTGCAGCGCGCGGGCATCGCCGTGCACGCCATCGACAAGTTCCCCCGCCTGCTGGACTACGTCGTGCCCGACCGCGTCCGCATCGGCGACGCCAACCGCGTCCGCCTCGGCGCGCACCTGGCACCGGGCACGACCGTCATGCACGAGGGCTTCGTGAACTTCAACGCCGGCACCCTCGGCGACGCCATGATCGAGGGCCGTGTCTCGCAGGGCGTCGTCGTCGGACACGGCACCGACATCGGCGGCGGGGCGTCCATCATGGGCACGCTCTCCGGCGGTGGCACGCACCGGGTCTCCCTCGGCGACCGCGCACTGCTCGGCGCGAACGCGGGCCTCGGCATCTCGCTCGGCGACGACTCCGTGATCGAGGCCGGCCTGTACGTCACGGCCGGCACGAAGGTCGTCCTGGTCGGCGCCGCCCCGAACCCGGACGGCACGCCGAAGACCGTCAAGGCGGCGGAGCTCTCCGGCGCCCCGAACGTCCTGTTCCGCCGCAACAGCATGTCCGGTGCGGTCGAGGCCCTGCAGCGCGCGGGCGAGGGCATCCAGCTCAACACCGCGCTGCACGCGTAGGACTCCACCGCGAAAGCGACAGGACCCCGCGAACCGTTCGCGGGGTCCTGTCGCTCTCGCGGAGTGGAGCGTGCGTCAGCGCGCGGGGAGGTCCCGCTTCGGGGCACCCACGTAGAGCTGCTGCGGGCGACCGATCTTGTTGAGCGGGTCGTTGTTCAGCTCGCGCCACTGCGCGATCCAGCCGGGCAGGCGGCCGATCGCGAACAGCACCGTGAACATGCGCGGCGGGAAGCCCATCGCCTTGTAGATGATGCCGGTGTAGAAGTCGACGTTCGGGTAGAGCTTGCGGTCGATGAAGTACTGGTCACTCAGCGCGATCTGCTCGAGCTCCTTCGCGATGTCGAGCAGGTCGTCCTGCACGCCGAGGGACTCGAGGACCTCGTCCGCCGACTCCTTGACGAGCTTCGCGCGGGGGTCGTAGTTCTTGTAGACGCGGTGTCCGAAGCCCATGAGCTTCACGCCGCGCTCCTTGTTCTTCACCCGCTCGACGAAGCGCTGCACGGGCTCGCCGGAGTCCTTGATCTGCTGCAGCATCTCGAGCACGGCCTCGTTCGCGCCGCCGTGCAGCGGGCCGTACAGGGCGTTGATGCCGGCGGAGATCGACGCGAACATGTTCGCCTTCGTCGAGCCGACCATGCGCACCGTCGCCGTGGAGGCGTTCTGCTCGTGGTCCTCGTGCAGTATGAGGAGCCGGTCGAGGGCCTTCGACAGCACCGGGTTCGGCTGGTACGTCTCGGCCATGGTGCCGAAGTTCAGGCGCAGGAAGTTGTCGACGAACGACAGGCCGTTGTCCGGGTACAGGAACGCCTGGCCGATGGACTTCTTGTGCGCGTAGGCGGCGATCACCGGCAGCTTCGCGAGCAGCCGCACGGTCTGCAGCTCGACCTTCTCCGGGTCGTCGACGTCCATGTCGTCCTCGTAGTACGTCGACAGGGCGCTGACGGCGCTGGACAGCACGGACATCGGGTGCGCCGAGTGCGGGAGGGCGTCGAACAGGCGACGGAGGTCCTCGTGCAGCAGGGTGTGACGACGGATGCGGGCGTCGAAGTCGGCGAGCTCGGACTCGCTGGGCAGCTCGCCGTAGATCAGGAGCCACGCGACCTCGAGGAACGTGCAGTTCGACGCGACCTGGTCGATCGGGTAGCCGCGGTACCGCAGGATCCCCTGGTCGCCGTCGATGTAGGTGATGGCGCTCTTGGTGGACCCGGTGTTCACGAACCCGTAGTCGAGCGTGTTCATGCCGGTCTGCTTCTTGAACGTCGAGATGTCCATCGTGGACGCGCCGTCGACGCTCGGCAGGATCGGGAACTCCGCGCTGCCGCCCGGGTACGTCAGCGTCGCGGTCTCGCCCGTCTGTTCGGCGGCGGGACTCACGGGCACGGGCGTCGTGGGCGGTGTGGCCGTCTTCTGAGCGTCGTTGGCAGTGTCAGTCACGATGACAGCCTAATCGCGGCGTCTGTCGCTCGTGCACACCTCGGAGGTCACGACTTGGTGGGAACCACCGATTGCGCTCCGGGCTGGGCGGTGCCGAGCCGTCGGCTGCTGGCGAGCCGCTGTGCCGCAGCTGCGATGCGCTCGTCGGTCGCCGTCAGGGCCACCCGGACGTGCTCTCCCCCGGCCACACCGTAGAACGTGCCCGGCGCGACGAGGATCCCGCGGTCGGCCAACCACGACACGGTGTCGAGCGCGGGTTCGCCGCGGGTCGCCCACAGGTACAGCCCGGCCTCGCTGTGGTCGATGCGGAAGCCGGCGCCCTCGAGTGCCCGTCGGAGCATGTTCCTGCGCGCACGGTAGCGGGCCTTCTGCTGCTGCACGTGGGTCTGGTCCGCGAGCGCCACGATCATGGCTTCCTGCACGGGCAGGGGCGGCATGAGCCCGGCGTGCTTCCGGACGGCGAGCACGTCGGCCAGGATCTCGGCGTCACCGGCGACGAAGGCCGCGCGGTACCCGGCCAGGTTCGACTGCTTCGACAGCGAGTACACGCTGAGCACGCCGTCGACCGAGTCGCCGACGACACGGGGATCGAGGATCGTCGGCGTCGGGGTGGTCGCGTACTCCGGGTCCCATCCGAGCTCGGCGTAGCACTCGTCGCCGACGATCACGGCGCCGAGCTCGCGGGCCCGGGCGACCGCGACGCGCAGGTCGTCGATCGAGAGCACGCGGCCGTCGGGGTTGCCGGGCGAGTTCAGCCACACCAGCTTCGTCGTCGACGGCCACGCCGCCGGGTCGTCCGAGGCGAGCGCGTCCGCGCCGACCAGGGCGGCCCCGAGTTCGTAGGTCGGGTAGGCGGCCGCCGGGAACACCACGGTGTCGCCGGTGCCGATGCCGAGCCAGAGCGCCAGACCGGCGATGAACTCCTTCGAGCCGATCGTCGGCAGCGTGTGCGCCTCGGTCAGGGTCACCCCGTGCCGGCGGCCGTACCAGTCGGCGATGGCCTGCCGCAGGGCCGGGGTGCCGGCGACCTGCGGGTAGGCGTGCGCGTCGGTGGCATCGGCGAGTGCCCGTCGGACGATCTCGGGCGTCGGGTCGACGGGCGAACCGACGCTCAGGTCGACGATGCCGCCCTCGTACTCCGCCGCTCGCTGCTTGAACGGGACGAGCTGGTCCCAGGGGAAGTCGGGCAGGTCGAGCGCCACGTGCGTGTCCGGCTCAGCCGCGGGGCGGTTCGGCCATGATGACCGGGTGGTCCTTGTGGATCACACCGACCTTCGCGGCACCACCGGGCGAGCCGACCTCTTGGAAGAACTCGACGTTGGCCTTGTAGTAGTCGGCCCACTCGTCGGGCAGGTCGTCCTCGTAGTAGATCGCCTCGACCGGGCAGACCGGCTCGCACGCACCACAGTCGACGCACTCGTCGGGGTGGATGTACAGCGACCGGTCGCCCTCGTAGATGCAGTCGACGGGGCATTCGTCGATGCAGGCGCGGTCCTTGACGTCGACACAGGGCTGGGCGATCACGTAGGTCACGGTTCGGGTGCTCCCTTCGACGAGCGGGTTCGAGTCTACTCGCGGCCCGGGGCCGTCCGGGACCGCAGCCCCGACAGGTCCGGCCACGCGAGCACCAGGGCGGCGATGACGGCGGGTGCGAACGTCCAGACGTACCCGGCGGCGTTCGCCAGCACGAGCGGCGAGCCCTGCCCACCGACCGAGACGAGCACCTGCGTGGCGACGAGGATGCCGATGCCGATCGCGGCGACCATGGCCCGCGACCGGTACAGCAGCCGGATGCCCACCGTGAGCCCGACCACGAGCAGCGTGGTGATCACCATGCCGATCGGGAACGCGGCGGCACCGATGGTCTGCTGGTGCGTCACCGTGCCGAGTCCACCGGTGACGAGCCCGAGCACGAGCGCGACGGCGACCGCCGCGACCTTGCCCTGGCCGGACATCTCGGCGTAGGTCTGCGGTGCCGGGGGCTGCGGGTCGGCGTCGTGCCGGAAGGCCTCGACCGCAGGGGCGTGCTGGCGGACGCCGTGCGGCATCACCCACGACAGCGCCGTCGGGTCGGCGGGGTCCACCGGGTCGACCGTCACCTGCGAGCGGTACTGCTCGACGGCGGCGCGCACCTTCGCCCGCACCGGCAGGACGTCGACGGTGACGTCGACGTCTCCGTCGTCCGGGGCGACGATCATCGAGAACGCGACCTCTTCCGCCCGGGCCGCGTACCGGGCCGCGTGGTGCACGCGCACGTGGTCGGGGTGGCCGTACCCGCCGTCGTCGGCGTAGCTCACGACCGCGTCCGCCCCGGTGGAGCGGATCGCGGCACGGACGTCGTCGACGACCTCGCCGAGGTCGGCGGCGGTCAGCGAGTCGGCGGGGGCGTCGTCGGCGGCGGTCGCCCGGCCGTCCGGTCCCCACTGCATGCCGGAGTCGACGTACCGGCGTTCCGGCAGGTCGGTCGGACGCGCCCCGCGACCGCCGAGCCACAGGTGCACGGGGCCGCCGAGGGCCGCGAGCGCCGCGTCGATCTCGGTCTCGCGGTGCGCGGCGACGCGCTGCGCGTCACCGGCGAGGGGCGCGAGCCGCTCGGTGAGCATCTCGCCGCGCTCACCACGGGTCGCCGTCAACACGGTGACCTCGGCGCCGAGCTCGAGCAGGGTGGCGATCGTCCCCCCGGACGACAGGGTCTCGTCGTCGGGGTGGGCGTGCACGAACAGGACGCGCTCGGGGCGCGTGACGGAGGCCTTCGACATCGCCCCCAAGGGTACGGGACTAGCGGGCCGTGACGATGTAGGTCGCGGTGACGCCGTCGTCGCCGTCCGAGAACGTGAGCACGACGCGGTACCCGTCGCTGCGGAACATCCCGAACGCACTCGACGAGTCGGCGCGCTTCGCCGACTCGGTGTACCCGGCGTCGGCGAGCTGCTGGGCAGCGGCGGTGAAGTCGTCGACCGACCCGGCACGCACCTGCACGACCCACCCGGAGCCGTTCGGACCCGCTCCCCCGCCGAGCACCGTGCCGTCGACGAGCGGCACGTCGGACGACGGGAAGCCCTCGGGCACCTTGCCGTCGGAGGTCACGTTCGCGCCCTTGAGCGCGGTGTCGAGCGCGCCGTCGATCCCGCCCGCGACCGAGGACATGCCGTCCTGGATCGCCTTGCCGTCGATGCCGGCGACGCCGTCCGCGACCGTCGAGGCGACCGAGGACCCGAGGTCCGTCGCCTGCTCGACGGCGTCGGACGAGCAACCGGTGAGTCCGGCCAGGGCGATGCCGGCGGCGACGGCGGCGATCAGCGGGGTACGGAGGGAACGCATGCGCCGACGGTAACGGGTGAGCCGGGAGGCACGGCGCGAGTTGGCTGTGAACGTCCTGTCCCCGGGACGGTCACCCGCGCGGCGGGGCCGCCCCGCGCCTCCCGTCCGCCCTTCGCGCCCGTCGCGCGTACTTGGCCGGAACGGGCGTACCTGGTCCTTCGTTTCGACCAGGTACGCCCGTTCCCGCTTCCTACTGCCCGCGCAATGGGAAGGAAGCGTCAGGCGACGTAGGCGCGCGTCGCGGCGACCAGTGCGTCGACGCCCACCGGGATCGCGGTCTCGGCCTGCGGGGCGTAGAACGGCGAGTGGTTGCTCGGGATGTCCTCGCCACGGCGGAACAGCTCCGGGTCGGTGATGCCCGTGAACCAGTACACGAGCGGGACGCCCGCCGCCGTCGCGAGCTGACCGACGTCCTCCGACGCCATCGCCAGGCCGATCTCGAGCTCGCGCGCTCCCGGCACGGCAGCGCTCACGGCCGCGAGCACCCGAGCGGCGGATTCGGCGTCGTTCACCGTCACCTCGGCACCCGGCGACCGCACGATCGTCGGCTCGGGGAGGCCACCAGCGTCGCTCTCCGCCCGGACGATCCGCTCGATCGACGCGATGATCCGAGCGCGGGTCTCCTCGTTGCGGGCACGCGTCGAGATCTCGATGACGGCCTGGTCGGGGATGATGTTGGCGCGGGTGCCGGCGTGGAAGCTGCCGACGGTGACGACCCCGGCGTCGCTCGGCGAGACCTCGCGCGACACGACGGTCTGCAGCCGGACGACGGCGGACGCGGCGGTGACGACCGGGTCGAGGGACGCCTGCGGTGCGGAACCGTGGGCCCCGCGGCCGTTGAACGTGACCGTCAGTCGGTCGCTCGACGCCATCACCGGACCGGAACCGATCGCGACGATGCTGACGGGCGCCGGAGCCGAGTGCTGACCGAGCACCACGTCGGGCTTCGGGAACCGGTCGACCAAGCCGTCCTCGACCATCGCGCGGGCGCCGGAGATGACCTCCTCCGCCGGCTGGAAGACCGCCACGACCGTGCCGTGCCAGTCGTCCGTGGTCGCCGCCAGGCGCTCGAGCGTGCCGAGCAGCCAGGTGACGTGGATGTCGTGGCCGCAGGCGTGCATCGTCGGGACGTCGTTGCCGTCCTCGTCGGTACCGCGGTGCTGGCTGGCGTAGGGCAGACCCGTGCGCTCCTGGACCGGCAGGCCGTCCATGTCGGCGCGGAGCCACACCACCGGGCCCTCGCCGTTCGCCAGCACGCCGACGACCCCGGTGCCGCCGACGCCGGTGGTCACCTCGATGCCACCGAT
Organism: Curtobacterium sp. PvP017; assembly: GCF_054060195.1. Lineage (NCBI taxonomy): Bacteria > Bacillati > Actinomycetota > Actinomycetes > Micrococcales > Microbacteriaceae > Curtobacterium > Curtobacterium sp. PvP017. Next base: position 14,946 of record NZ_JBSSCY010000010.1, on the reverse strand, counting down.
CTCGGCGAGCCGGTCGGCCACGATGCCCGCGGTGCGGTGCTCCTGGAAACCGAGCTCGGGGTGGGCGTGCAGGTCCTGGTACAGCGAGAGGAGGTCGAGAGTCACGGCATCCACCGTAACCCCCGACCTCCTCAGGTCGTGCTCTTGCTGACGCGACGCGTCGCTTGCTGCTTACGCGTCCTGACGCTTCAGGCGGGCGTACGAGCGCTGGCGGGCCTGCGCGTCGAGCTCGACCTTGCGGATGCGGACGACGGCCGGGGTGACCTCGACGCACTCGTCCTCGCGTGCGAACTCCAGGCACTCCTCGAGGGAGAGCTGGCGCGACGGCGTCATCGACTCGAAGGAGTCGGCGTTCGCCGAACGCATGTTCGTGAGCTTCTTCTCCTTCGTGATGTTGACGTCCATGTCGTCGGCGCGCGAGTTCTCACCGATGACCATGCCCTCGTAGACCTCTTCGGTGGGGTTGACGAAGAACGTCATCCGCTCCTGCAGGTTCGTGATGGCGAACGGCGTGACGACACCCGAGCGGTCGGACACGATCGAGCCGTTGATGCGGGTCTGGATCGGGCCGGCCCACTCGTCGTAGCCGTGCGAGATCGCGTTGGCGATACCGGTGCCGCGGGTCTCGGTCAGGAACGACGTGCGGAAGCCGATCAGGCCACGCGACGGGACGATGAACTCCATGCGCACCCAGCCGGTGCCGTGGTTCGTCATGTTCTCCATGCGGCCCTTGCGCGCCGCCATGAGCTGCGTGATCGCGCCGAGGTACTCCTCCGGCGTGTCGATCGTCATGTGCTCGTACGGCTCCTGCAGCTTGCCGTTCTCGTCACGCTTCGTGACGACCTGCGGCTTGCCGACGGTGAGCTCGAAGCCCTCACGACGCATCTGCTCGACCAGGATGGCGAGCGCGAGCTCACCACGGCCCTGGACCTCCCAGGCATCGGGGCGACCGATGTCGAGGACCTTGAGCGAGACGTTGCCGATGAGCTCGCGGTCGAGGCGCTCCTTGACCATGCGGGCGGTCAGCTTGTGGCCCTTGACCTTGCCGACGAGCGGGCTGGTGTTCGTGCCGATCGTCATCGAGATCGCCGGGTCGTCGACCGTGATGGTCGGCAGCGGACGGACGTCCTCGGGGTCGGTCAGCGTCTCACCGATGGTGATCGTGTCGAAGCCGGCGACGGCGACGATGTCACCGGGGCCCGCCGACTCGGCGGGGTAGCGCTCGAGCGCCTTGGTGATGAGGAGCTCGGTGATGCGGGCGTTCGCGACGGTGCCGTCGTGCTTGACCCACGCGACCGTCTGGCCCTTCTTCATCGTGCCGTGGAAGATGCGCAGCAGCGCGAGGCGACCGAGGAACGGCGACGCGTCGAGGTTGGTGACGTGGGCCTGCAGCGGGTGCTGGTCGTCGTACTTCGGCGCGGGGACGTGCTGCAGGATCGCCTCGAACAGCGGCTCGAGGTCGTCGTTGTCGGGCAGCGAACCGTCGGCCGGCTTGTTGCGCGACGCGGCACCGGCACGGCCCGAGGCGTAGACCACGGGGACGTCGAGGATCGCGTCGAGGTCGAGGTCGTCGACCTCGTCCGACAGGTCGGACGCCAGGCCGAGGAGCAGGTCCTGCGACTCGGAGACGACCTCGTCGATGCGGGAGTCGGGGCGGTCCGTCTTGTTGACGAGCAGGATCACCGGGAGCTTGGCGGCGAGCGCCTTGCGGAGCACGAAGCGCGTCTGGGGCAGCGGGCCCTCGGACGCGTCGACCAGCAGCACGACGCCGTCGACCATGGACAGGCCGCGCTCGACCTCGCCACCGAAGTCGGCGTGACCCGGGGTGTCGATCACGTTGATGGTGATGGGGCCGTCCGCGCCGAACTCGGTCGCGTGCTTGCCGTTGTAGAGCACCGACGTGTTCTTCGCGAGGATCGTGATGCCCTTCTCGCGCTCGAGGTCGTTCGAGTCCATCATGCGGTCTTCGCCCTCGAAGTGGGCGTCGAACGAGTTGGTCTGCGTGAGCATCGCGTCGACGAGGGTGGTCTTGCCGTGGTCGACGTGTGCCACGATGGCGACGTTGCGCAGGTCGGACCGGGTGGCGAGCGCCATACAGGACATCCTTCAATTTCTGGGAGAGTGTCGGGCCAGTGATTTGACAGCACCGCACCCGTGGGCAGAACGCCCGACACGCCAGTCTACCGGTAGTTCGCAACCGACAGGAGTACTCCGCATGAGCCGACGGCGAACGTGGGTCGAGATCACGATCGTGCTGCTCCTGTCGCTCGGTGCCAGCGCGCTGTACTCGATCCTGCAGATCATCGACGACCTGTCGCAGACGACCCCGCTCGGTGAGCAGTCGACGGCGCTCAACACGTCGTCGACGACGGTGCAGTACGTCGACCTGGCCCGGCAGTTGCTCGGCATCGCGGTGGACCTGGCGCCGGTCGCGCTCGTCTGCTTCCTGCTGTGGAGCACCTCGCGGCCGCACCTGGCCCGGCTCGGCATCGACCGCTTCCGCGTGAAGCCCGACCTGGGCGGCCCGGCGCTCATCGCACTCTGCATCGGGATCCCGGGGCTCGCCCTCTACTTCGCCGGGCGCGCCCTCGGCATCACGGTGGACGTCGACCCGGCCGCCCTGAACTCCTACTGGTGGACGGTGCCGGTCCTGCTGCTGTCGGCGATCCGCTCCGGCCTGCAGGAAGAGGTGATCGTGATCGGGTACCTCTACGCCCGGCTCGGTGACCTCGGGTGGGGCCGGTGGCAGGTGATCCTGTCGACGGCACTGCTGCGCGGCAGCTACCACCTGTACCAGGGCTTCGGTGCGTTCGTCGGCAACGCCGTGATGGGCATCGTGTTCGGCTGGATCTACACGAAGTGGGGCCGGCTGATGCCCCTGATCGTCACGCACTGCCTGCTCGACGCCGCGGTGTTCATCGGCTACCCCTGGGTCGCGAACGCGTTCCCCCAGCTGTTCTCCTAGACGCACCCCTACCGTGAGCACATGAGCATCCCCGAGGTCGGCGAGTCCGCGCCGACGTTCACCCTGCCGGGCATGATCGTCCGCGACGGGGTACGGACCGACGACGAGTACGACCTGTCGTCGGAGATCGGCCGGACCGTGGTGCTCGCCTTCTACCCCGGCGACGCGACGGCCGTGTGCACCGCGCAGCTCTGCAGCTACCAGGCCGAGCTCGACGAGTTCGACGACCTCGGCGCCGTGGTGTGGGGCATCAGCCCGCAGGCCCTCGACTCGCACGAGACGTTCGCGCGCGGTTCCTCGCTCACGTTCCCCCTGCTGAGCGACACCGCCGGCTCGGTGATCCGCGACTACGGCGTGCGTGCGCTGGGGATCGGACTGCGCCGGTCGGTGTTCGTGATCGGCCCGGACGGGGTCGTGCGCTGGCGGCACGTCGGCCTGGTCGGCCTCCGGTTCCCGAAGGCCGAGACGATCCGCGAACAGATCGAACTGCTCGTCTCGTGACCGGATCCCGCGACTGACGCTGTTCCCGGCGTGGGGGTTTCCCGAATCCGTCGCCATGGGGTATTGACACCCGAACTGGGGGCGACGACCATTGTCCGCACGAGAGGTCCGAACAGGATCTGCCTCCCCGGGGAATCGGGTCGTCCGGAGATACGCGCTGGTGTGTCACACCCGCTCCCCGGGCGTTCCCGGGGAGGCATCTCGTAACCTCGTCCGGTGCACACCACCATCGTCGCCCCGGGTCTTCGCCGCCTCGCCCTCGTCCTCTGGGTCGTCGCGGTGGCGCTCGTCCCCCTGGCGCTGCTCGGTGGCAGCAACCCCTGGCTCGTGCCGGTCCCGAGCATCTGCATCGCGTTCGTGGCGTGGGCCGCGCTCTGGCGTCCGCGCATCGAGCTGACGCCCGATCACCTGCGGATCGTGGACGTCCGCCGCACCAGCACCTACACGTGGTCGCGCGTCACCGAGGTGCGCACCAAGTACGGCATCGAGGTCGTCTCGAGCGAGGGCGTCCGCCGCGTGTGGATCGCGACCCGCCCGACCGCGCGGCTCACCGCGCAGGTCCAGGGCCGACCGGGAGGCCCGGATCACCTCGACGTCGACGCTGCGGCCGCGCTGGTGCTGGCCCCCGTGCCCGCACCGGCACCGCAGGACGGCCCGCCTCCGGCGACCGTCGTCGCGGCGCCGATCACCCACCGGGTGCACGGTCGGACGATCCTGGCGTTCGTCGTGCTCGGGATCGCGGCGTCGCTCGCGGCGGCCCGGCTGTAGATCCCGACGTCCACTCCCCCGCCGACGCAGAACGACACCCCCGACGTCGTGCGACGTCGGGGGTGTCGTTGCGGGTCGTGCGACCGCGGGACTACTTGGTGTAGCCCACGTCCTGCCACTTGACCGAGTACTGCTGGAACTGCGCGGGACCGTAGTTCACGAGGTCCTTGCGGACACCCCAGGCGTACGGCTCGGCGAACAGCGGGATGGTGCCGGCGACGGCGACGATCTTCTTGTCGATCGCCTGCGCGTCCTTGATGCGGGCATCGGGGTCGAGCTCGGCGTTCGCCTTGTCCCATGCCGCGCCGAGCGAGTCGTCCGTCACACCGGTGTAGTTCTGGCCGGCGTCGGCGGGGTAGTAGATCGACTTGAGCGACGAGATCGGGAACGGCGTGCCCTGCCACGCGAAGTACGTGGCGTCGAAGTCACGGCCGTCGGTGGTGATGTACTTCGTGAAGAAGTCGTCCGAGGGCACGGTGTCGATCGTGACCTTGAAGCCGGCGAGCTTCGTCTGCTGCTGCACGAGCTGCGCGACGTTCGCCGAGTTCGGGTTGTCCGACGGGATCACGAAGCGGACGTCGAGTTCCTTGCCGCCCTTGGTCGCGTAGCCGTCCGAACCGACCTTCCAGCCGGCGTCCTCGAGCTTCGACTTCGCCTTGTCGGTGCTGTAGCCGTAGACGCTCGACACGTCGTCCTGGTAGCCCTCCTGGCCAGGCAGGTACGTCAGGTTGTTGAGCACGTCACCCGGGCTCTTCACCGGCGACAGGATCGCCTGGGCGAGGACCTTGCGGTTGATGGCCTGCGCGAACGCCTGGCGCACGTCCTGGTCCTTGAAGACGTCGGAGGTGCCGTTCAGCGTGATCTGCCGCTGCGTGGTGCCGAGGGAGCGCTCGATCTTCGAGTCCGAACGAGAGTTCGCCGTCTTCAGGTTGTCGGCGCTGCCGTTCAGGTTGAACGCGTCGAGTTCCTTGTTGCCGTACGCCTGCGCGACACCGTCACGCGAGACCGTCTTGAAGACGATGGTGTCGAGCTTGCCCTCGTCGCCCCACCACTTCGGGTTCTTCTCGAAGGTGAGGACGCCGCCGTTGGCGTCGAAGGACTTCACGATGTACGGGCCACCGGAGACGTAGGTCTTGCCGTCAGCGGCGTACGGACCCTTGGCCCAGGCCGTGTTGAAGTGCTCGGGGGTGTCGACGGCCCAGTACGGGTAGATGGTGCCGAGGACGCTCGCCCAGTCGGCGTTCGTCTTCGAGAACGTCATGATGACGTCGCGCTCGTCCGAGCCCTGCTTGACCGAGTCGACGTCCTCCCACACGTTGGTGGCGAGGGGCGCGAAGGCCTTGTTCGTGCCGTTCAGCGCCTTCCAGTTGGCGATGACGTCCTTCGCGCTGATCGGGGTGCCGTCGGACCACACGGCCTTCGGGTTGATCTTGATCTCGACGGTCTGGGGCGAGTCCTTGGTCAGCTCGACCGAGGTCGCGAAGTCCTTGTTCGCCTCCCACTCACCGTTCTCCTTGAACTGGATGAAGCTCGGCAGGTAGGTCCCGGAGATCGCCTGGTCGTCGACGGTCCCGGAGTCGAGGTTGTTGATCTGGAAGTTCGCCGGTGCGGTGTCGATCGGCAGGGTGATCGACCCGCCGTCCTTGACGTCCGCGCGGTCCGCGACGGTCCAGCCGGTCGACTTCAGCGACGACTCGGCGACTGCGGAGCTGCTGTTGCCCGCCTGTCCACCGCCGGAGCAGCCGGCCAGCACGACGGCCGCAGCCGCAGCGGTGGCCAGCACGGCGATGCCCTTGATCCTCTTTCGCATGGCGAGGATTCCCTTTCGTTGTGGTTCGCGCTCTTCGCGCTGGAACGCGACGACCCCCGCCGCCACGCCTGTTGGTTGAGAACCCTAGTCACATCCGAAGGCTCCACAAGGGTTGATGTGGGGAATCGAAACATGCTCGTAACGAATGTTGCATAGCGTCACTTCCGATGTCCCACCCGCCCGCCGCGAACGGCTAACCTGTCGCCACCGACAACGCCGTCCGGACGGATGGCCGCACCCCACGAGGTCCCAGTACATGCTTGCCTTCATCGCAAAGCGGATCGTCAACTACATCGTCCTGACGATCGTGGCGACGACCCTCGGTTACATCCTCGCCAGCACCACGCTGAACCCGGCTGCCCGGTTCCTGGGCCGCAACCCGGCCGTACCGCAGGGCACGATCGACGCGTCCCTGCGGAAGCTCGGCGCGGATCCGGACACCCCGCTGATCGTCCGGACGTGGACCTGGTGGTCGAACCTCGTCACGCACGGGTCGCTCGGCATGAGCACGCGCGGCACCGAGGTCACGGCCGACATCGTCGCCCGCTCCGGGACGAGCCTGCGTTTGCTGGTCATCGGCACCCTGCTCGGCGCGATCCTCGGGGTGCTGCTCGGCGTGTGGAACGCCGTCCGCCAGTACCGCACGTCGGACCAGGTCTCGACGTACCTGTCGTTCGCGGTGCTCGCCACCCCGACCTTCGTCATCGCCGTCGTCCTGATGATCCTGGCGACCGCGATGAACCAGGGCCTCGGCACCCAGGTGATCCGGTTCACGGGTGAGTACACGCCGGGCGTGAACGGGTTCTTCCCGGTGCTCGGCGACCGGCTGATCCACCTGCTGTTACCCACGATCTCGCTGACCATCGGCGCCGTCGCCACGTACTCGCGGTACCAGCGCTCCGCGATGCTCGACGTGCTGTCGAACGACTTCATCCGCACCGCGCGCTCGAAGGGCCGGACGCGCGGATCGGCCATCTTGCGCCACGGCGTCCGCGTCGCCCTCATCCCGATGTCGACGTTCTTCGCGTACTCGTTCGGGCTCATCCTGACCGGCGCGAGCATCACCGAGCTGGTCTTCAGCTGGCACGGCATGGGCGAGTACTTCGTCCAGGGCATCACCAACAACGACATCAACGCGGCATCGGGCACGATCCTCTTCACGGCGATCCTCGTGCTCATCGCAGGAACCCTCGCGGACCTGCTCTACGCCGCGCTCGACCCGCGAGTGAGGGTGTGACCCGTGTCTGTTCTCGACCCGACAACCACGACCACCGCCGGTGACCCCGGTGACGGCAACGCCGGTGTCCCGGCGCACGTCATCGAGGTCAAGGGCGGCCGCACGCCGCTCTGGCGCAAGGTGTTCGGCACCTGGCGCGCCCGCATCGGTGGTGGCGCGCTGCTGCTCATCCTGCTGTGGGCCTTCGTCGGCCCGCACCTGTACCACTGGAACGCCGTCGACTCCGACGGTCTGGCGTTCGGCATGCCGCCGAGCGCGGCGCACTGGTTCGGCACGAACGACATCGGCCAGGACATCTACGCGCAGACGCTCGTCGGCCTGCAGAAGTCGCTGCTCATCGGCCTCATCGCCGGTCCGGCCGCGACGCTGATCGCCGGCATCGTGGGTGCGATCGCCGGCTACTTCGGCGGCACGGTCGACCGCGTGCTCGTGTGGGTCATCGACCTGCTGCTCGTGATCCCGTCGTTCTACGCGCTCGTCCTCCTCAGCCCGGTGTTCAAGAACCTGACGTGGGTGGCGCTCATCGTGGGCCTCGCGGTGTTCAGCTGGATGGTCATGGCCCGGGTCATCCGCGGCCAGACGATGTCCCTGCGCGAACGCGACTACGTCAAGGCTGCCCGGTTCATGGGCGTGCCGGCGTTCACGATCATCCGACGGCACATCCTGCCGAACGTGGCGTCCCTGCTCATCATCGACGCGACGCTCGGCGTCGGGGCCGCGATCCTGGCGGAGAGCTCGCTGAGCTTCTTCGGCTTCGGCATCCAGATCCCCGACGTCTCGCTCGGCACCCTGCTCGCCGCGGGCAGCCAGTCCGCCGTCACCCGCCCGTGGCTGTTCGTCCTGCCCGCCGCGACCCTCGTCGCGACCGTGCTCTCGACCAGCCTGCTCGGCGACGCCCTGCGCGACGCCATCGACCCCACCTCCGGAGCCAACCGTGACTGAGCCGCTGCTGACCGTGTCCGACCTGTCGGTCACGTTCAACCCGAAGACCAAGCCCGTCTACGCCGTCCGCGGGGTCGACTACACGGTGGCCCCCGGCGAGTTCCTCGGGATCGTCGGCGAGTCGGGCTCGGGCAAGTCGGTGTCCTCGATGGCCGTGATGGGCCTGCTCCCGTCGTCGGCCCAGGTCGAGGGCAGCATCCGCTTCGACGGTCAGGAGCTCCTCGGCAAGAACGACCGTGAGATGTCCCGCCTGCGCGGCGGCGACATCGCGATGGTGTTCCAGGACCCGCTGTCCGCCCTGACGCCCGTGTACACGATCGGCCAGCAGATCGTCGAGGGACTGCGACTGCACGACCGCTCCCTCACCCAGCACGCCGCCCGCACCCGCGCCGAGGAACTCCTGCGCGTCGTCGGCATCCCGAACCCCGCACGACGCCTCGACGCGTTCCCGCACGAGTTCTCCGGCGGCATGCGCCAACGCGCGATGATCGCCATCGCCATCGCGAACGACCCGAAGCTGATCATCGCCGACGAGCCGACCACCGCGCTCGACGTCACGATCCAGGCGCAGATCCTCGACGTGCTGCAGACGGCGAAGGACATGACCGGCGCAGCCGTCGTGCTCATCACGCACGACCTCGGGGTCGTCGCCGGCAACGCCGACCGCGTCGCCGTGATGTACGCGGGCCGCATCGTCGAGACGGCACCGGTCGAGCCGCTCTTCCGCGAGCCGGTCATGCCGTACACGATCGGGCTCCTCCGGTCGATGCCGAACATGACCGCGGCCCGCACCGAACGGCTCGTCCCGCTCGAGGGCCGCCCGCCCCTGCTCACGCAGAAGCCGACCGGCTGCCCGTTCGCCGACCGCTGCCCCGCCGTGATCGACGCCTGCCGCGACGGCGAACCGGCGCTCATCGCGCCGACCATCACGCAGGCCGGTGCCGGCGCCATCACGAACGCCGGCGGTGACACGGTCGCCGACATCGCCACCGGCGCCGCGGTCTCCGCGCCCGCCGTGCTCGTCGACCACACCGCCGCGTGCATCCGTCGCGACGAGATCGCCGCGGGCACCCTCGAACGGTCGGAGATCTTCCCCCGGCCCGACGACGTCCCCGAGGCGACGATCGACCACGGCGACGACGTCGTCCTCGAGCTCACCGACGTCGTCAAGACGTTCCCGCTCACCAAGGGCGCGCTCTTCCGTCGGCAGATCGGCGAGGTGCACGCGGTCGACGGCATCTCGTTGACGCTCAAGCGCGGGCAGGTGCTCGGGCTGGTCGGCGAGTCCGGCTGCGGCAAGACCACCACGATCATGGAGATCCTCGAGCTCGCCGGCGCCCAGCAGGGCACCATCCGGGTGAACGGCGTCGACACCGCGTCGCTGTCGAAGAAGGACCGCCTGGCGATCCGCCGCGACATCCAGGTCGTGTTCCAGGACCCGATGGCGTCGATCGACCCCCGGCTCGACATCGGTTCGGTGATCGGTGAGCCGCTGACGGTGCACGGCGTCGCGAAGGACGAGATCCGGCGACGGGTCCGCGAGGTCCTCGAACTCGTCGGGCTCGAGCCGAGCTACATCGACCGGTACCCGCACGAGTTCTCCGGTGGCCAGCGGCAGCGCATCGGCATCGCCCGCGCGCTCATCGTCGAGCCGAAGATCCTGGTGCTCGACGAGCCGGTGTCCGCGCTCGATGTCTCGGTGCAGGCGGGTGTCATCAACCTGCTCGAGGACCTGAAGCACCGCCTCGGCCTGTCGTACCTGTTCGTCGCGCACGACCTGTCCGTCGTCCGGCACATCGCCGACGACGTCGCGGTCATGTACCTCGGGCGCATCGTCGAGTACGGCGACGGCGACAAGGTGTTCTCCGACCCGCAGCACCCCTACACGCGGGCCCTGCTGTCGGCCGTGCCGGTGCCGGACCCGTCCGCCGAGGCCGCCCGCGGTCGGATCCTGCTCGACGGCGACCTGCCCTCCCCCACCGAGCGCATCGACGGCTGCCGGTTCCGCACCCGCTGCCCGCTCTACCAGCTGCTCGACGAGGGCCGGCAGGAGCAGTGCCGCACGGTGGACCCGCGCCTGCAGGACGTACACGGTCGCGGCGTCGCCTGCATCCAGACCGACCAGGAGCACCTGCTCACCGAGCGGGTCGGCGCGGTCGTCTGAGGACGCTGGTCACGTGGTGGACGTGACCAGCAGACGGACGGGAGGCCCGGTACCAGCTGGTACCGGGCCTCCCGTCCGTCGTGTCGTCGCGATCGCGAGCCGCGTCAGGCTCCCAGCCACAGGCTGAGCAGCGAGACCACGAGGAGCGCCAGGGCGACCGCCCCGACGAGCACGGCGGGGCGGTCCCAGCCACGCACGACGTCGCCGCCCGCGGGGTCGTCACGCCGCTCCGCCCAGCGGTCGAGCAGCACGACCATCTCGTCCGGCTGGCGCAGCACCGCACGCTCACCGCGCCGGGCCGGTTTCGGCCGGGGCAGTGACGGGCCGCCCCAGCACTGCAGGCGACGGCCGGCGACCGTCTCGATGACGATCTGCCAGCGGAGCGTGACGTCCGCGACCGCGTGCCACGGCACCACCGTGCGGCGGAGCGGGTTGACGACGGTGACGGCCGTGTCGTCGATGCGGATGCACGGCCGGTAGGTGAGCACCCACAGGACCCAGACCAGGCCGGCGATCGGACCGACGGCGTCGAGCACGACGATCCAGCTGCCGCGTACCGCAGCGTCGACCAGCAGGAAGAGGCCCAGGACGGCGACGAGGCCGGCCGCCACGGCGCCTCCGCGACCAGCGCGGAGGACGACGGGACGACCGGCCTCGTTCGTGGTGTCCAGCAGGATCAGCGTCCGAACTCGAACCCGGCGCCCGGGATGGCAGCCAGGAGGTCCTTCGTGTACTGCTCCTTCGGGGCGGCGAAGACCTCGTCGGTCGTCGCCTTCTCGACGATCTTGCCCTGGCGCATGACGCACACGTTGTCCGCGACCAGGCGGACGACCGCGAGGTCGTGCGTGATGAACAGGTACGTCAGGCCGAGTTCGGTCTGCAGCTCCGTCAGCAGGTCGAGGATCTGCCCCTGCACGAGCACGTCGAGCGCGGAGACGGCCTCGTCGAGGACGATGACCTCCGGCTTGAGTGCGAGCGCGCGGGCGACGGCGATGCGCTGCCGCTGCCCACCGGAGAGCTCGTTCGGGTAGCGGTTGACCATCGACTTCGGCAGCGCGACCTGGTCGAGCAGCTCGAGCACGCGGGCCCGACGCGATGCCTTGTCGCCCACCTTGTGCGTGGAGAGCGGCTCGGCGATCGTGTTCCCGACGTTGTACATCGGGTCCAGGGAGCCGTACGGGTCCTGGAACACCGGCTGCACGCGGCGGCGGAAGTCGAAGAGGTCCTTGCCCTTCAGCGCGCCGATGTCGATGCCGTCGAACTGCACGGTGCCGCTCGTGATGCTCTCGAGCTGCAGCACCAGCTTGGCGACGGTCGACTTGCCCGAACCGGACTCGCCGACGAGCGCCGTGGTGGTGCCCTTCGGGATCGCGAAGGACACGTCGTCGACGGCCTTGAGCTCGCGGGTGGCGAGGCTCTTGCCGCGCAGCTTGTAGACCTTCTCGAGGTTCTTCACCACGATGAGGTCCTCGGCGGGACGGTGCTCGCGCTCCTGCGCCCGGGCGATGAGCTCGGCGTCGTCGCTGCCGGCGTCGGCGATCTCGACCCGCTCGTGCTGCACCTTCGACTGGATGCGGCGGCTCGCGAGCGAGGGCGCCGCGGCGACGAGGCGCTGCGTGTACGGGTGCTGCGGGTTCGCCAGGATCTCCTTGGAGGGACCGGCCTCGACGACCTGGCCCTTGTACATCACGACGAGCTTCTCGGCCCGCTCGGCGGCGAGGCCGAGGTCGTGCGTGATGAACAGCACCGAGGTGCCGAAGTCGCGGGTCAGGCTCTCGAGGTGGTCGAGGATGACCCGCTGGACGGTGACGTCGAGCGCACTCGTCGGCTCGTCCGCGATGAGCAGCTGCGGGCGGCTCGACAGACCGATGCCGATGAGCACGCGCTGCCGCATGCCGCCGGAGAACTCGTGCGGGTACTGCTTGAGACGGTTCGAGGCGTCGCCGAGGCCCGCCTCCTTCAGGACCTCGATCGCACGGTCGCGGACGGCCTTCTTGCCGGTGGCCATGCCGTTCGCACGGATCGCCTCCTCGACCTGGAAGCCGATCGACCACAGCGGGTTGAGGTTCGACATCGGGTCCTGCGGGACGTAGCCGATCTCCTTCCCGCGGATCTCGGACATCTCCTTGTCACTCAGCCCGACGAGCTCACGCCCGTTGAACTTGATCGACCCGCCGGTGACCTGGCCGGTGCCGGGCAGCAGCTTGATGATCGCCTGGGCGCTCGTCGACTTGCCGGAGCCCGACTCGCCGACGATCGCGAGGCGCTCGCCCTGCTCGAGGGTGAGGTCCACGCTCCGCACGGCCTGCACGAGACCGGACTGCGTCTTGAACCCGACCTGCAGGTCGCGGATCTCGAGCAGCGGGGCACCGCCGGCGTTGGTGCGTCGGCCGGTGGGGTTGGTCAGCGTCTCGCTCATCGGCGGGCCCTCGCCTTCGGGTCGAGCGCGTCGCGCACCACGTCACCGAGGAGCAGGAACGCGAGCACGGTGATGGACAGCGCGGCCGACGGCCAGAAGATCGTCGACGGGTTGGTGCGGATCGACGTCTGCGCCGTTCCGATGTCGAGACCCCAGCTGAGGGCCGACGGCGGCAGTCCGATGCCGAGGAACGACAGGGTCGCCTCCGCCACGATGAACGTGCCGAGCGACACGGTCGCGACCACGATGACCGGGGCCAGCGAGTTCGGGATGACGTGGCGCACGAGCGTCTTGAACCGGCTGACGCCGAGGGCCGCCGACGCCATGACGTAGTCGGCCTGCTTGGCGCTCAGCACGGCGCCACGCATGATGCGGGCGATCTGCGGCCATGCGAACGCCGCGAGCACGAGCGCGACGGTGATCGCGTTCCGCGCGGGGATGACCGACATGATCACGATCGCACCGAGCACGGTGGGGATCGAGAAGAAGATGTCACCGATGCGGGACACGATCGTGTCGAGCCAGCCGCCGTAGAAGCCGGCCAGCGCGCCGATCACGATGCCGACGAGCGACACCAGGACCGTCGCGACGATGCCGACGATGAGCGAGTTCTGGGCACCCCAGATCACGCGGGCGTACACGTCGGAGCCCTGACGCGTGAAGCCGAGGATGTGCCCGGCCTCGGGTCCGCCGTCGCTGTTGTCGAGGTTCGACGCACGCGGGTCGACGTGGGCGAAGAGGCCCGGGAAGACCGCGACGACGATGATCAGCAGGATCAGGATCGAGGAGATCCAGAACGTCGGGCGGGTCCGCATGGACTCCCAGGCGTCGGTCCAGAGGGAACGGGTCTTCTCGTCCTCGTTGACCTGGTCGATCGCCTGCAGGGGCGTTTCCTCGAGCGGGGCGACGAAGTGCGTCGCCGAGCGGGGTGCGGCGTTACTTGGCATAGCGGATCCTCGGGTCCAGGACGGCGTAGAGCAGGTCCACCAGGAGGTTGGCGAGCATGAAGATGATGACCATCACGGCGACGAAGGAGACCACCGTCGGGCCCTCGCCGAGCTTGACGGCGCGGAACACCGTGCCGCCGACACCGTTGATGTTGAAGATGCCCTCGGTCACGATCGCGCCGACCATCAGGTTGCCGATGTCGACACCCAGGTAGGTCACCACGGGGATGAGCGAGTTCCGGAAGATGTGCGCGCCGACGACACGACGACGGGGCAGGCCCTTCGCGGTCGCGGTGCGCACGAAGTCCGCCGTGGTGTTCTCGGCCACGCTCGCACGGGTGAGCCGCACGATGTAGGCGAAGGACACCGACGCGAGCACGATCGCCGGCAGCACGAGCTCGTCCCACGGCGCTTGTCCGGACACCGTGACCCGGAACAACCCGAGCTTGATGCCGAACACGTACTGCAGCACGAACCCGACGACGAAGGTCGGCACCGAGATGAGCAGCAGCGACACGACGAGCGCGGTGGCGTCGAACAGCTTGCCCTTGCGCAGACCCGCGATGACGCCGACGACGATGCCGGCGACGGCCTCGAACACGAGCGCGAGGATCGCCAGGCGCGCGGTGATCGGGAACGCCGAGGCGAGCTGCTGGCTGACCGGCAGGCCCGAGTAGGTCACGCCGAGGTCGCCGCGGAACACGCCGCCGATCCAGAGCAGGTACTGGACGATGAACGGCTTGTCCAGGTTGTACTGCTGGCGCAGGGTCTCGATGACCTGCGGCGACGGCTGGCGGTCGCCGAACAGCGCTGCGATGGGGTCGCCGGGCAGCGAGAACACCATGAAGTAGATGAGGAACGTGGCCCCGAAGAACACGGGGATGAGTTGCAGGAGGCGCTTGCCGAGGTACCAGAGCATCAGATCCCTGCCCGGTCCGGAGCGATGTCGATCAGGTTCATTGTGGTGAGGGGTGGACGTTCCGAGGGTCGGCACGGATGTCCGGCACGGGCGGCGGCGCCCGATGTGGTGGGGGAAGGTGTTGCCGCCGAGGTACGGGGGTGGGGGGGGCCGGGGGGGGGCCCCCCCCCCCCCCCCGGGGGGGGGGGGGGGGGGCGGGGGGGGGGGCGGGGGGGGGGGGGGGCGCGCCCCCGGGGGGGGGGGGCGGCGGGGGGTTCGACGCCCCCCGCTTGCA
>NZ_JBSSCY010000009.1:0-107175 GCF_054060195.1 Curtobacterium sp. PvP017 | reverse complement strand
GCGGCGGGGGGGCGGGGGGGGGGGGCGGCGGGGGGCGGGGGGGGGGGGGGGGGCCCCCCCCCCGGGGCCCCCCCCCCCGGCCCCCCCCCCCCCCCCCCCGCGGCGCCCCCCCCCCCACCGCCACGGGGCGCGAATCGTCGGCCGCACCGTGCGCCGCGCTGCGCTACGCGCCGGCGGACAGGGCGCGCAGGGCCTCGGGGTCGCTCGCGTCGAGGAAGTCGGTCAGGCGCTCGGCCTCTCCGGGCTCCTCGATCGCCTCGGCCGCACGGCGCAGGGCGAACAGCGCCCGCAGGACGCCACGGTTCGGTTCGTGCGACCACGGCACCGGACCGACACCGCGCCACCCGGCCTTGCGCAGGGCGTCGAGCCCACGGTGGTACCCGACACGGGCGTAGGCGTAGGACTCCAGGGTCGCGCCGCGCGCCCACGCCTCGTCGGCGAGCAGGGCCCACGCCAGGCTCGACGAGGGGTGCGACACCACCACGCTGGCGACGGGAGCGTCGGCGGCGAGCGCCGCGGTCACCTCGGGTTCAGCGGGCAGCAGGGTCTCGGGGTTCGTCGAGGGGTTCGGCAACAGGTTCTCCGGCATGCCCCCAGCCTGTCATCCCTTGCGCGTCCCCGTGGCCGGGATTACCGTGGGTGGCACCTCGTCGTCATCGCGAGGCCCCCGGGGCGGGAGACCGACCGGCGGCGCGGATGGCGGTCACGGGGGTCCCCGACGGAAGAAGACGGATTGCTGTCGATCACCGGTTCTGCTCAGCCCACGCGCTGACACCGTGATCGCGCGCCCCGTCGGGCGCTCCACCGCACCGCGGTGGGTTCGGTGTCGTGCGCCCAGCATCGACACCGGGAGGCATCCCCATGCCCAGCAGTCCATCCGTCGTCCTGCACGACGTCACGTTCGCCTGGCCCGACGGCACCGTCGCGCTCGACCACCTCACCGCCGCCTTCGGGCGGGGCCGGACCGGCCTGGTCGGGAGGAACGGGGCCGGCAAGTCCACGCTGGTCCGGCTCGCCACCGGCCGGCTCCACCCCACGTCGGGCACCATCTCGACGTCGGGTCCCGTCGACCACCTGCCGCAACGCATCGCGACCGGGAGGGACGACGCCGTCGCCGACCTGCTCGGCATCCGGTCGACTCTCACCGCGCTCCGGGCCGTGCTGTCCGGTGACGCGTCGCCCGAGCACTTCGAGGCGGTCGGCGACGACTGGGACCTCGAGGAGCGGGCTGCCGCAGCGATCGCGAGCGTCGGGCTCGACGGCGCCGATCTGGAACGTCCGGTGTCGACGCTGTCGGGCGGGCAGTCCGTGCTCGTCGCCGTCGCCGGGGTGCGGTTGCGCGGCCGGCCGATCGCGTTCCTGGACGAGCCGACGAACAACCTCGACCGGCGGACACGCGGGCTCCTGCTCGACCTGGTCGACGACTGGCGCGGGACCCTCGTGGTGGTCAGCCACGACCGGGAGCTCCTCGAACACGTCGACGAGACGGTGGAGCTGCGGTCCGGGTCGATGACCGTGTTCGGTGGGACGTTCAGCGCGTTCGAGGACCACCTCGCCGTGCAGCAGGCGGCCGTCGAGCGCGAGGTCCGCGTCGCCGAGCAGCGGCACCGCACCGAGAAGCGACAGCGCATCGAGGCGGAGACGAAGATCGCCCGACGGGCGAAGGCCGGCGAGAAGGCCGGCCGCTCGATGCCGAAGATCCTGGCGAACGAGCAGCGGAAGAAGGCGCAGGAGACCGCCGGCCGGCTCCGCGTCGGGTACGCCGACGACGAGGCCGCTGCCCTCGAGGCGAAGCGGGAGGCACAGCTCCGGCTCCGTGACGACGAGTCCATCCACGTGACGCTGCCCGACCCGCACGTTCCCGCGTCTCGGCAGATCGCGACCGTCACGGTGCGCGGGCGGGACCAGATCGTGCAGGGACCGGAGCGCATCGCGGTCACCGGGGACAACGGCGTCGGCAAGTCCACGCTGCTCGAACAGCTCGTCGGCGACCCCGCGGCCCGCGAGCACCCGTTGCCGGAGACCACGGCCGTCGCGCACGTCGACCGGATCGCCTACCTGCCGCAGCGCAAGGACACCCTCGACGACGCCGCGACCGTGCTCGACAACGTGCGCCGGGACGCCCCGCACGTCGCCGTCGCCGAGGTGCGGAACCGGCTCGCGAAGTTCCTGGTGCGCGGCGACACCGTCGACCGGCCGGCCGGGGCGCTGTCCGGCGGAGAACGGTTCCGGGTGGCGCTCGCGGCCCTGGTGCTGGCCGACCCGCCGCCACAGCTGCTGGTGCTCGACGAACCGACGAACGACCTCGACCTCACGAGCGTCGACCAGCTCGTCGACGCGTTGCGGGCCTACCGCGGGGCGCTCGTCGTGGTCAGCCACGACGAGACGTTCCTGGAGCGCCTGGAGCTCGACGCGCGCATCGAGCTGTCGTAGCCCGCGGTCAGCGCCGTCGGGTCGGTCGGATCGCGAGCGACTCGACGGTGCCGCGCTCGGGCAGGTCGACGACGGCGCGGACCGCGGCGGCCACGTCCTCGGGTGCCAGGTAGTAGGCGGTGTCGTAGGACTCCCCGAGCTTCGCCACGAGCTGCCGCTGCATGTCCGAGTCGGTCCGTCCGGGGTGCACGCTCGACACCCGCACGCCGTTCGCCCGCTCCTCTTCTCGCAGGGCGTCGGCGAAGGCCCGCAGTGCGAACTTCGACGCCGCATACACGCCACCACCCGGGCCGGAGTGGAACCCGGAACCGCTGTTGATCGGCACGACGATGCCCCGCGCCGTCCGGAGTGCGGGCAGCGCCAGCCGGGTGAGCTCGGCGACGGCGAAGACGTTCGTCGCGAAGACCTGCTCCCACACGGCACGCGGGGTGTCGGCGACGGTCGTGCCCTGCTCGACGCCGGCGGAGTGCACGAGCACGTCGAGCCGCTCGGGCAACGCGGGGAACTCGCCCGCGCCCAGGTCACCGACGAACGGCGCCGCGCTCGGCAGTTCCGCGACGAGGGAGTCCACCGCGTCGGCGGACCGGCCACCCACGAGGACGTGGTGGGTGCGGCCGAGGTCGGCGGCGATCGCCCGGCCGATGCCGCGGGTGGCACCGGTCACCAGGGCGACCGGACGGTTCTGGAGCTGGTCTGTCGTCACGGAGGCCAGCCTACGGAAGCCGGGCCGGGCCTCCCGTCCGCTTCCGCGATCTGTGGAGAACCGTCACCGCGACGACCGCCGCGACCACCAGGACGGCCACCGCTGCGATGCCCCACGGCGAACCGGCGAGTGCAGCCACGACCGCCCAGAACACCGCGAGCCCGACGGTCGCGTAGAGGAAGGCCCACGCGACGCAGCCCGGCACCATCGCCATCGTGTACCGCCACCACGCCACCCGGGCCAGGCCAGCGGCGGCGTTCATCACCGTCTGCAGACCGACGACCACGAAGCTCACCGTCACCACGGGCAGTCCCCAGCGCTCGAGGAGCGTCGACCCACGGCGGACCGCTGGCGAGTGCAGCCAGCCGCCCCAACGGGAGCGGGACGCCCCCGTCACCGCGAGTCGCGCCACCCAGTACGTGGCCTGCGCGCGGCAGAACACGATCGCGAAGAGCGCGAGGACGAGCCACCGGAACGGCAGTCCCTCGAGGAAGTCGGGCACGCCTCGCACCGTAACGCCTCCGCCCGGAGGAACGCCCCGCGGGTCAGTCGCCGTCGGCGCCCTGCCGGATCCGGATCCCCTCGAGGACGTCCTGCGCGCGCTTCTCGTCCTGCTTCTCGATCTGACGGGTGTCGCGCTCGGGGAGCTGGATGTCCTCCTCTGCCCGGATGCCCGCCTGCAGCTCGCGGCCGCGCTCGATCTCGGCGTCGAACTCGGCGCCGAAGAGCAGCGCGTTGTTCGTGATCCAGATCCACAGCAGGAACACGATGACCCCACCGAGGGAGCCGTAGGTGGCGTTGTAGTTCGAGAAGTTCCCGACGTAGAAGCCGAAGCCGACGCTCGCGATGATCCAGATGAGGAGCGCCAGGATCGACCCGCCGCTGACCCAGGTGAACTTCGGCTGCTTGACGTTCGGCGACCAGTAGTAGAGCACCGCGACCACGACGATCGCGATGATCAGCAGGATCGGCCACTGCACGATGAGGAGCACCGTCGCAGCGACGTCCCCGAGGCCGATGACGTCACCGAAGCTGCGGGCGAGCGGACCGGAGACGAGCGTCAGCAGTCCGAGGACGAGCAGGATGACGGTCGCGAGCGTCACGCCGAGCATCGTCGGGCGGAGCTTCCAGATCGGACGCCCCTCGCGGACGTTGTAGATCCGGTTCATCGCCCGGCCGAACGCACCGACGTAGCCGGAGGCCGACCACAGGGCACCGACGAGACCGACGATGAACGTGACCGGGGCGGCGGGCGAGCGGACGAGTCCCTCGATCGGGTCCTGGAGCAAGTCCGCGACCTGGCCGCCGCCGACGTTGCGGACGACGTCCAGCAGCGACGTGATGGTGTCCGACGGGTTCGACACGAGACCGAGGATCGAGACGATCGCGAGCAGTCCGGGGAACAGCGCGAGGACCGTGTAGTACGTCAGGCCCGCTGCGAGGTCGGTGCACTGGTCGCTCGAGAACTCGCGCAACGTCTTCTTGAGCGTGTAGACGAGCGTCGGCTTCGTGAGGTCGGTGGGGTTGTCCGGCTTCCGGGAGTCGTCCGGGTCCGGCTTCTGCTGTTCCTGTGCCATCGGACTACCCCCGCGCCTTCAGGGCCTGCTTCGACCGCTTCACCGCTGCCTTGCGGTTCTTGTTCGCTCGTCGCTGCACCGCACTGATGCCGACCTGCTGCTTGACCCGGGCCTTGTGCGCCGGATCGCGTTCGAGCGCCTCCTCGGCAGCCTTCGCGCGGGCCTTGCGGCCCTTGCGGCCGGACTGCGCCTGCTCCTTGGCGGAGGGGGCGTCGCCGCGCGCGCCGAAGGGCAGCAGCGCGGTGAAGGCCGAACTCGCCGGCGGCGCGGCCAGGTGCCCAGCAGGGCGGTTCCGCAGCGCGATGCCGAGGACGATCGCCGCGACACCGGTCAGCCCGGTGATGCCCATCGCGACGAGCGGGGTCGGGTCGCGGTGCCAGCGCTGGCGGGTCTTCGCAGCAGCGAGACGTGCCCGCGCGGGGAGGTTCGCACGGCGCTTGAGTTCGGTGACGGTGTCGGTCATGCGCTCACGCGTGCGGACGTTCGCGAGTTCGAGCTCGGGGAGACTGTCCTTGGCCATTCCCCAGTTTCTACACGTCCGCGCCGGGGGCGCGCCCAGATGGCCGCGGCGCGGTCACGCGGGCCGTGTCGCGAGAGCGACAGTCCGCCGCGAACGTTCCGCGGCAGACCGTCGCTTTCGCAGCAGTGGGCGCGACCCCACGGCGGACGGGAGGCCCGGTGCGGGCCCGCCACGCGCCTCCCGTCCGTCAGCCGGTGCGCTCAGGACGGGACGACGACGTCCTCTGGCTGGCCGCTGGCCGCCGAGCGGGTGGCGGCCTCCATCAGCGCGAGGCTGCGCAGGTTGTCGCGGCCGCTCGTCGCCGGTGCGGGACCACCCTCGACCGAGCGTGCGAAGGCCTGCAGTCCACCCTGGCGGTCGGTGTGCTCGAGCACGGGCAGCTCGACGGGCTCGGCCTCGTCGTCCTGGGTCCGGCGGAGGGTGACGACGTCGCCGTCGATCGCGTTCGGCGCGCCGTCGCGGCTGGTGAACCAGAGCTCGCCGTCCTCGCCCTGGATGCTCCACTCGCCGGCCCACGCCGTACGGGGCCCACGGCTCAGCCAGCTGCCGCGGTAGCTGACCACCAGGCCGCCGTCGAGCTCGATGATCATCGAGGCGATGGCTTCGTCCTGGTACTTGCTGTACGACGGGAAGGTCGCCTTGGCGAAGACCCGGACGGCCTCCTGCCCGGTGACCATCCGGAGCAGGTCGAAGTGGTGGATGGCCATGTCGTTGATCATGGCGTGGGGGAACTTGTAGTGCGGGTGCTCCTCGAACGCCAGGTCGTTGTCCCACTGCCGGAAGTCGATGTTGATCGCGGACAGCTCGCCCACGGTGCCCGCAGCGAGCAGGTCCTGGACGGCGCGCGGTGCCGGGTACCAGCGGTAGTTCTGGCTGACCTGCAGCACGAGGCCGAGTTCCTCGGCACGGCGCACGGCGGTGACGGCCTCGTCCGTGGTGTTGGCGAACGGCTTCTCGACCAGGACGTGCTTGCCGGCGTCCAGGGCCTCGAGCGCGAGCGGCACGTGCGTGACGGCGGGCGCGGTGATGACGACGGCGTCGGCGTCGACCCCGGCGAGCGCCTCGGTCAGGGACGCGAACGCGGCGGACTCCGGCAGCCCGAGGTCCTGCTGCACGGCGGTCAGCGTCGCCGGCACCGGGTCGACGAGCCCGACCACCTCTACTTCGGCTACCTCTGGGATGGCGGTGCGGGCCCAGTTGCCGCCCCACCCTCCGAGACCGACGTGGATGATCCGGACCGTCATGCGTGCACTCCTTCGTGGCTGCTGCGTCACGACTCCCGTGGCGCGTCCGTCCAGTCTGTCAGGGCTGCGTACGGCGGCGCCGAGGTTGCGCGGCTCGCCGTGCGCGTGGCGCCGAGGTTCCACGACTCGCCGTGCGCGTGGCGCCGAGGTTCCACGGAACGCGCTCCGCGGCGCCGAGATGCCGAGATTTCGGAACCCGGAGCGGAGCGGGCGGGCGGGCGGGCGGGCGGGCGGGCGGGCGCAGCGCTCAGTGCGTGAAGGCGTAGGCGATGAGGGCCATCGTCACGATGAATCCCGCCAGGTAGTTGATCCAGAGGAACCGCTTCCACCCGGCGTTCGCGGCCTCGGCCCCCTGGTCCGTGATGTTCCACCACGGCAGCACGTTGAGCGCGTACGGGATCACGACGACGGCGGCGATCGGCCCGGGGAACGCCGAGAACAGCAGCGCGACGCCGGCGACCAGGTACGCGACGAACGCGAGGCGCACGGTCGCCCGCGCACCGATGACGGTCGCGACGGAGCCGATGCCGCCGGCCCGGTCGGCGAGGACGTCCTGCACGGCGCCGAACGCGTGCGAGGCCACGCCCCACAGGAAGAACGCGATGCACACGGCGACGAGTTCGCCGGTCCAGTGCGGGCCGGCGAGGGCGAGGCCGTAGATCGCGGGCGAGACGAAGTGCGTCGACGACGTGAGGGAGTCGAGGAACGGCTTCTCCTTGAACCGCAGCCCCGGCGCCGAGTACGCGATGACCGCGAACACGCTGATCGCCAGGACGAGCCACGACCACGGCCCGTTCCCGCTCACCGCGCCGAGCACGACCAGCGCGACCAGGAACGGCACGTTCGTGACGACGACGGCCCAGAGGGTGGTGCGGTGGACGCTCTTGTCGAGCAGGGCACCCTCGACGCCGCCCTTGCGCGGGTTGCGCAGGTCGGACTCGTAGTCGAAGACGTCGTTGATGCCGTACATCGCCAGGTTGTAGGGCACCAGGAAGTACACGACGCCGACCAGGAACGCGACGAGCGAGAACCCGCCGCCGCCCTCGACCCCGACCCCACTGCCGAGCAGGTAGGCGGCACCGAACGGGTAGGCGGTGTTCACCCAGCTAATCGGTCGGGACGACACGAACAGGGCGCGCAGGGTCGACGGCCTGGAGGCGGTGCTGGCGTTCACTTCGTGTCCTCCGGTGGTGCGGTGGTCGGGTCGGTCGCGGGGCGCGCGCCGGTCCGGTCGAACAGGACCCACAGGCTGGGCAGCAGCACGATCGCCGCCATCGCGTACGCGAGGTCCTCGACCGGGATCGCGCCGATCTTCGCCCCGCTGATGAGCGAGGGGTCGTAGGCGACGATGCGCAGGGTCACGATGACGTTGTCGAACACGATCGTCATCACGAGCAGGGCGATGCCCGCGATCACGGACGTGAGCACCGCGACCCGGCGCCCGACCGCAGGCCGCCGACCCGCCGCTCGGGCCCGGCGAGCGGCGACGACACCGGCGAGTACGGCCACGACGGCCGTGACGCCGAAGAACGGCAGGGCGAGGAGCGCGTACGCCCCGGTGCCGTTCACGCGCGCCGCCGATCGGTCGCGCGCTGCACGACGGGCCGGACGAACCCGACCAGGTCCATCGTCGAGTAGCAGAGCAGCAGCAGGAAGAAGAGTTCCTCGAGTGGCACCTCGGGCGCCAGGAGCACCCCGGTCAGCAGGCTCTGCGGGCCGATGAAGAAGATGCCGAACGCGACACCGGCGACGTCCCACACCATGAAGAAGGTGACGCCGACGACCATCACGGCCGCAGCACGCCACGGTGCCCGCCAGAAGAACAGCCGGAAGCGGGCGTCGAGCACGGTCATCCCGACCAGCGAGACGACCAGGCCGGCGAGGTACAGCCCGGGCATCAGACGGTGCCGGCCCGGTTCCGCGGGGTGCCGAGCGGGGTGGGCAGCGGTTCGGTGCTCGTGTCCCCGTGGATGCGCTTGAGCAGGACCTCGGCGCTGATCAGGCACATCGGCAAGCCGATGCCCGGGATCGTGGACGCCCCGGCGTAGTACAGCCCCTCGACCTTGGCGGACGCGTTCTTCTCACGGAAGAACGCGCTCTGCTTGAGCGTGTGCGCGGGGCCGAGCATCGACCCGTTCCACGCGTTGAGGTCGTCGGCGAAGTCGCGCGGGCCGATCGTCCGACGGACCCGGATGCGGTCCCGCAGGTCGGGGACGCCCGAGCGCTCGGCGACGACGTCGATGGCGCGGTCGGCGATCTGCTCGACCTCGAAGTCGCCCGCGCCGTCGATCCCGCCCTTGCCGATGGACAGGTCGGCGGGCAGCGGCACCAGGATGAACAGGTTGCTCGAGCCGCGGGGCGCGACGGACGGGTCCGTCTCCGAGGGCGCGCAGACGTAGATCGACGCGGGGTCCGGTACGTGCCGGTCCTTGCCGAAGATCGCGCCGAAGTTCGCCTTCCAGTCCTCGGTGAAGACGAGCGTGTGGTGCAGCAGGCCGGGCGTCGGTCCGTCGATGCCGAGGTAGACGAGCACGGCGCTCGGCCCCGGGTCGCGGGTCTTCCAGTGCTCGGCGCCGTGGGTGCGGTGCTCGCGGTCGAGCAGCTGCATCTCGGTGTGCTGCAGGTCGGCGGCGCTCACGACCAGGTCGGCCGGGGCGGTGTGCTGGACGCCGTCGCGGTCGCGGTGGACGACGCCGGTGGCGACGCCGTCCTCGACGACGATCCGCTCGACCTTGGCACCGGCGATGATCTTCGCGCCCTCGGCGCGGGCCACCCGTTCGACCGCCGCGATCACCTCGGTGATGCCACCCTTGGGGTAGAGCACCCCGTCGGCGAGGTCGAGGTGGCTCATCAGGTGGTACATGCTCGGAGCGGCGTACGGGCTCGTGCCCAGGAACACCGCCGGGTAGCCGAGGATCTGCCAGAGTCGCCGGTCCTTGACCGCCGAGGCGGCACGGGACGACAGCGGCTGCAGCAGGAGTCGCGCGAGCTTCGGCAGACGACGGAGCACGTCGGGCGCGGCGAGCTTCGTGAGGTCCTGGAACGTCGTGTACAGGAACCGCCGGATCGCCATCGCGTAGGTGTCCTCAGCCGAGGCGAGGTACTTCCGGATGCGCTTGCCGGCTCCGGGCTCGACGGACTCGAACAGCGCGATGTTCGCCTCGGCGTCGGCCCGCAGGTCGATCGGCTCGTCGTTGCCCTCGCTGTACACGCGGTACCCGGGGTCGAGCTTCACCAGGTCGAGTTCGGCGTCGGCCGAGGTGCCGAGCAGCTGGAAGAAGTGGTCGAACACCTCGGGCATGAGGTACCACGACGGCCCGGTGTCGAACCGGAAGCCGTCACGCTCCCACGAACCGGCACGGCCGCCGAGCTGGGAGCGCTGCTCGAGCACGGTCACGGCGAAGCCGTCCCGCGCGAGCAGCGCGGCGGACGCCAGTCCGCTGATGCCACCGCCGATGACGACGGCGCGCCGCGCCGGCACCTTGCGCCGGGTGGTGGAGGCGGCGGCCTTCGGACGGGAGGCGCGGGGCGGGGTCATGACGAGCCTCCTGGCTGACGGGTGGCCGCCTTCGACCGCACGGGGGCGCGTCCGGCGAGCACCTGTGCGGCCAGGCGGGCCTTGACCGGGTTCGGGACGCGCACGCGCGTCGTCACCAGACGCGTCGCCGGCGTGCGCGCGATGCGGTCGTTGAGTTCCTGGAACAGGGCGTGCGCGAGCCCGACGGCGGCGCGCGCGTCGGACGGCAGCAGGCGGATCGTCCGGGCCGCGTGGTCGAGGTCGGCCTGCACGTCGGCGACCAGCCGGTCCTTCGTGGCCTCGTCGAACGAACGGATGTCGACCCCCGGGAAGTAGGAGCGACCGAGCACCTCGAAGTCGGCGTGCAGGTCCCGCAGGAAGTTCACCTTCTGGAACGCGGCGCCGAGCGCACGGGCCCCCGCGACCAGTTCTGCCTGGTCGAAGGTCGGTCGGCCGGCGCGGTGGACGAAAGCCCGCAGGCACATCAGCCCCACGACCTCGGCTGAGCCGTACACGTAGGCGTCGAACGAGGCGTCGTCGTGCTCGGTGCGCTCCAGGTCCATCCGCATCGACGCGAAGAACGGCTTCGTGAGCTCCGCGCCGAAGCCCGTGACCCGCGCGGTCCGGGCGAACGCGTGCACGACGGGGTTCACCGAGAAGCCGAGGGCGATCGCTCGCTCGGTGTCGGCCTCGAGTTCGTCGAGGACCGTCCGAGCCAGGTCGGGGTCGAGACCCGCCTCGGTCGCGGGACCGTCGACGACCTCATCGGCGACCCGCACCAGCGCGTAGACGTTCCGGATGTGCTCGCGGGCGTCCTTGGCGAGCAACCGGCTCGCCAGACCGAACGACGTCGAGTAGCGGTCGATGACGACGCTCGACGCGGCCTCGGCCGTGGCGTCGTACAGGGGCAGCCGACCGGACGGCGCGCTGCCGGTCCGGGTGGTCTCGGTCGTCACCGGGCGCGCTCCACGAGTTCGGTCACGAGGCCCTCCAGGCGGTCGGCGAGGTCGTACGGCAGTCCGGAGAGCTCGGCACGGGCGAGTGCGACGTGGTCGGCGATCCGGGACTCGGCTGCGGCACGGGCGCCGCAGGTGACCAGGGTCGCACGGAGTTCGGCCGCGCGTTCCTCGGTCAGGTCCGGGTCGCCCAGGTAGGGAGCGATGTCCGGCCAGCAGTCCGTCGTCGCCGCGTACGCGATGAGCATGGTCCGCTTGCCCTCGCGCAGGTCGCCCAGCACGCTCTTGCCGGTGGTGGTCTCGTCGCCGAACACCCCGAGCAGGTCGTCGACGATCTGGTAGGCGATGCCGATCTCGCGGCCGAAGGCGCCGAGCGCGGTGACGACGGTCTCGGGCGCGCCGGCGAGCACGGCCCCGGACTGCAGCGGCGCCTCGAACGAGTACACGCTGGTCTTCGCACGCTCCATCGCCAGGACCTCGTCCACCGTCGGCATCACGCCGAGGGCCAGGTCGACGTCGGTCATCTCGCCGGCGGCACTGGCGAACACGGCTTCGTCCAGCAGCTCCAGCAGGCGACCACGGCGGTCCCCCGTCACCCCCGCGGACTCGATGAACCGCGGTGCGCCGGAGAGCGCGAGGTCGCCCGCGATCACGGCGGCGCTCATGCCCCGGTGCTCGGCGGTGGGGAGCGGCAGACCGCCGGTCGTGCCGGCGTCGCGGTAGGACCCGGCGACGTTCGGCTGGCCGCGGCGGGCCCAGTCGCGGTCGATGACGTCGTCGTGCACCACGAGCGCGGTGTGCAGGAGCTCGTAGGCGGCGGCGACGTGTGCAGCGGCGTGCACGTCGTCCCCGCCGAGGCCGAGGTACGCGGTCAGGACCATGCGGGGCCGGAAGCGCTTGCCGCCCATGCTCGCCTTGCGGAGCACCCGCCAGAGTTCCTCGGACGGACGGCCGTAGCGCGCGGCACGAGCCGAGGACACGACGAAGAAGCGCTCGAGACAGTCGTCGACGAGCGCGAGGTCGATGTGCGCCACGGTGGCCGCTTCCTCGCTCATTGGCCTAACCTATCGGTGCAGATGAGCGCTTTCCCGGAAACCGTGGTCCTGCTGGCCGACGACCGTACCCCGATCGGCACAGCGGACAAGTTCACGGTGCACACAGACCACACGCCCCTCCACCTGGCCTTCTCGTGCCACGTCCGGAACACCGACGGGGACGTGCTGGTGACCCGTCGCGCCCTGTCGAAGAAGACGTGGCCCGGTGTCTGGACGAACACGTTCTGCGGGCACCCCGGCCCCGACGAGTCCTTCGAGGACGCCATCGCCCGCCGTGCCTCGCGCGAGCTCGGCATCACCGTGCGCGACGTCGAACTCGTGCTGCCCGACTTCCGGTACCGCGCCGTCGACGCCTCGGGCATCGTCGAGAACGAGGTCTGCCCGGTGTTCCGCGCCGTCACCGACGACCTGCCCGCCCCCGCGGACGACGAGGTCGCCGAGTACGCGTGGGTCTCCGAGGACTCCCTGCGGGCCGCCGTCGCCGGTGCACCGTTCGGCTGGAGCCCCTGGCTGGGCTGGCAGCTGACCGAACTCGAAGCCGCGGGTCTGCACATCACTCGCTGACCCGGGCGCACGCGCACCCGTCGACCGTCGGGTTGTCGGGGCGCGCCGGCGGGCGTACGCTCGACCGTCGGCAGCGCCCTGGGCGCCGCCGCAGGACCAACGAACGACGCAGACGAGAAGGGCAGGTGAGGCGCGATGTCGGGTGACCATCCTCGCGCGGGCCGGCAGCCCCTCCCCCTCCCCGCCGCGCCCGTGTCCTAGATCTCCTCCGCCCGCCGCGGTCCGCCGCGGCATCGCGTCTGCCTGCTCCCCGACCACGAGGAGCACGCGCATGGCAATGATCGACAACGCGATCTACGTCGAAGGACGTCGCGTCCAGTCGCCGTCGACCCTGGCGCTCGGCGCCCGCCACCAGGTCCCCCGCTGCGACCTGGCGTGGATCGGGCTGCTCCGCCCCGACCCGAAGGAACTCGACGCCGTCGCGACCGAGTTCGACCTGCACGAGAACGCCGTCGAGGACGCCCGCAAGGGACACCAGCGCGCGAAGCTCGAGCGCTACGGCGACACCCTGTTCCTGGTGCTCCGGCCGGCCTGGTTCGACCAGTCCGAGGGCACCGTCGAGTTCGGCGAGGTGCACCTGTTCGTCGGCGACCGGTTCGTGGTGAGCGTCCGGCACGCCGAGCGCCCCGACCTCGCGGCGCTCCGCGCGCAGGTCGAGGCCGACCCCGAGTTCCTGGCGCTGGGGTCGGAGGCCGTGACCGCCGCGGTGCTCGACGAGGTCGTGGACGGCTACGCGCCGGTCGTCGAGGTCCTGCAGGACGGGATCGACGCCATCGAGGACCAGCTCTTCGCCGGACAGGTGGACCCGGGTGTCTCGAAGCGGATCTACCAGCTGCTCAGCGAGGTGCTCTCGTTCCAGCGGGCCACGAAGCCGGTGCCGGCGATGGTGAAGGGCCTGCTGCGCGGGGCCGACAAGTACGGCGTCGACGACGAGGTGCAGCACCGCCTGCGGAACGTGCTGGACCACGCCCTGCGCGTGACCGAGCGGGTCGACTCGTTCCGGTCCCTGCTCGAGAACGCCCTGACGCTGCACGCGACCCTGGTGTCGCAGGAGCAGAACGAGGCCATGCGCCGGATGACCAGCGCCAGCCTGGCCCAGGGCGAGGAGAGCCGTCAGCTCGCCCGCGCGGCACACCGTCAGGGCGAAGAGGTCAAGAAGATCTCCTCGTGGGCGGCGATCCTGTTCGCGCCCGGCTTGATCGCCGGCGTCTACGGGATGAACTTCGACCACATGCCGGAGCTGCACTGGCGGTACGGCTACCCGGTGGCGATCCTCGGCATGCTCGCGCTGATGGGCGTGCTCTGGGCGATCTTCCGCAAGCGCAACTGGCTCTGACGATCCGGACACACCGCCCGACCCATGGTTATCGTCATCGCCATGAGGACCAGTCGGATCCGCGGCGTCGTTGCCGTGCTCGCAACCGTGACCGCACTCGTCGCGGCCGCGATGCCCACCAGCACGGCGGCCGCCGCTCCGGCCGCACCCGGCTGCGACTTCGCGGACCCCGGCACCGGGACGTACGCGGACACCCTCTGCTGGCTCGACCTGAGCTCGCTCGACCAGGCCGTCGCCGGCACACCCGAGGGCCAGGAACTCGACCTGCAGCTCCCCGGCGGGTACCGGCTGGCGGCGACCGTGACGGTGACCGGCGGAGCGGTCGCACCGGTCCGCCTGCCGACCTACGTCGGGTCGTGGCTCGGCAACCGCGGGCACTACACGGGCATCGACCCCGCCGTCCGACCGGCGCTGTACCAGCAGGCCGCCGCCACCACCACGACGGCGACCCTGGCCGACGTCCGGGTGACCGACGCCACCGGCACCCCGGTCACCGGGTGGTCGCTCGTCGGCGCCGACGCCGAGGAGACGGCCGCACGCGAGTCGATCACGTGGACGTCGGACGCGCCGATCACGTCGTTGACGGTGCGCCCGGACGGCGTCGACGAGCGCGGGACCGCGTGCGGCGGCGGCTTCACCGGCATCGGCACCACGACCGTGACCTGCACGGGGAACGGCGGAACCCCGACCGGCACGGCGATCGTGGCGACCCGCGAGCCGTCGACCTTCAGCCAGACGATGGCGAGCCGCGGCGGCCGCGAGGGCGTCGCCTTCGGCGTGCTCGTGTCCCGGGTCTCCCTGACCAAGCAGATCGTCGGCGGGTTCGGCGGCGACGCCTTCCGCGCAGCGGTCGTCGACGCGGCCGGCCGGCCGGTCGCCGCAGCCGACACGACGGGCTCGAGCAGCGCCTCCACGGGCGAGGTCACGCTGCTCGTCCCCGCGGACGGCACGCCCCTGACCTTCTCCGAGACACCGCTCGGCACGACCGACGTCGCCCGCTACGGCGACCCGTCGTGGTCCTGCACCCGGAACGGTGCGGCGGCGGCGGACCTGCCGGCCGGCACCGGGGTCGGGGCATCCGTCTCCGTCGCGGTCGGCGTCGGCGACGCGGTGGCCTGCACGATCACGAACACGGCCCTGCCCACGGGGCTCACCCTGACGAAGCAGGGCACCGCCACGGACGTGGACGGCGACCGCCTCGTCGACGCCGGCGACCGGGTCGCGTGGCTCCTCACGGCGGAGAACACCGGCCGCGTCCCGCTCTCCGACCTGTCCGTCGACGACCCGACTCTCGGCCCGGTCACCTGTGCGGCCACCGCCCTGGCCCCCGGCGAGCGGACCACGTGCCGGAGCGGCGCGACGACCACCCTCACGGACGACGACGTCACCGCCGGGGTCGTCACGAACACCGCGACCGCCGATGCCGTGGTGACCGGGACGAGCACGACCGTCCGTTCCGTCACTGCGACCGCCGAGGTCGGCGTCGACCGACCGCAGGTCGCCGTCGTGGTCACGGACACGACCGTCGACGGCCCGGACGCACACGTCGTCGTCGAGGTCGACAACCCCGGGACCGTGCCCTTGACCGACGTCACGGTGACGGTCCCCGGCGCCCAGCCGGTCGCCGCGCCCGACCTCGAGCCGGGCGCCGACGCGGAGGTCACCGTCGACGTCCCCCTGCCGGACGCCGCCGGGACCGTTCCCATGTCGGTCGTCGCGACGCCGACCACGGCGCTCGGCGAGGCACCGTCGGTCCGGGCCGCGGCCGAGGTGGCGCTGCCCGCAGCCGCACCGACACCGACTCCCGTGCCGAGCGCGTTTCCCACGGCGTCGCCGACCGCGCAACCCGCACCGCCCGCCGGTGCGGCCATCCCGCCGGGGTCGGCCCCGTCGGACCCGGCCGGACCGACCGGGTCGCTCGCCTTCACCGGGGCGTCCGGGGCGCTCCTGCCGCTCGGTGGCCTCGCCGTCCTGGCGGTCCTGCTCGGCGGTGCCCTGGTGGTCCGGCGCCGCACGGCTCGGGGCTGAGGCAGCCGCTGCCGCTCCCCTGGCGCGCTGTCTGCACGCACCGGAAGCCACGGCCGACGGCGTCGGGCTGGCGTGCAGCGCACGGCAGTGCATAATGATCTGGCCCGGAATGTGAACGTGCACATCGATGTGCCACGGACCCGGGCGGAAACGAGCAGCAATGGCGTCATCGCGGGCACAGCAACCGCGTTCGCCCAGCATCCGTGACGTCGCACGGATCGCGGGCGTCTCCCACCAGACCGTCTCGCGGGTGCTGAACAACTCCGACGCCATCCGCGACGCCACGCGCGACAAGGTCCTGGCGGCGATGGAGCAGCTGCAGTACCGGCCGAACCGTGCGGCGCGGGCCCTGGTGACGAGCCGGACCCACACGATCGGCGTCCTCACCGCTCGCCGCGCCCACTACGGCCCGGCGGTCGCGCTGCAGGCGATCGAGGACGCGGCCATGCTCCGCGGGTACTCGGTGACGACGGCGAACATCGCCGAGGCGACCGACACCGCCGTGCGCGAGGGGCTCGGGCACCTGCTCGACCTCGACGTCGAGGGCATCGTCGTCATCGCACCCCAGCAGCGGGTGTTCGACCTGATCGAGGAACTCGGCATCCGCACGCCGTACGTCACGATGCGGGCCAGTGTCGGCGAGGACCCGACGGCCCTGTGGGTCGACCAGATGGAGGGCGCGCGACTCGCGACCGAGCACCTGCTCGACCTGGGCCACGAGTACATCCGGCACATCGCCGGCCCGCAGGACTGGATCGAGGCCGACGCCCGCATGCAGGGCTTCCTGCGCGCCATGTCCGACCGCGACATGTCCGTCGTCCCGCCGATCCTCGGCGACTGGACGGCGGACTTCGGTTACCACGCCGGCCGTGAACTCCTGCGGTGGCGGGACTGCACCGCGGTCTTCTGCTCGAACGACCAGATGGCCCTGGGCGTCATGCACGCAGCGCGCTCCTACGGGCTCGACGTGCCGGGCGACCTGTCGGTGGTCGGCTACGACGACATCCCCGAGGCGAAGCACTACTGGCCGCCGCTCACCACGGTGCAGGTCGACTTCGCCGAACTCGGACGCCGCTGCGTCGACCTGCTCCTGCCCGGCGAGGACGAGCTCCTGCGGCCGATCGACATCGTCCCGCAGCTCGTCGTGCGTGCGTCCACGGGAGCCCCGCGCAGCCGCTGACCCGACCGGTGGAACGTGCGGGACTCCGCACGATCACCCCAACGCGGGGGACGTGATCGGCCTGCTTCCGCCAGATCACGCAGGCCGTTACGGAAACGCGACCAATCCGAATTGACAGCCGCACCGGGGCTGTGCGTAAATTACCTCCGTCCAGCCGATGTGACCGTTCACATGAGCGTCACACGAGCAGGACACCGGACGCGACAACGAAGTCCACGCAGGCCACCTGCGCCCATTCGCTGCCGCAGCAGAACCACCCGAAGAACTGCCGCATCGCAGCGGCAGAAGGAGATGCACTGTGGCGTCACACCCGATCGACACCGGACTCGAGACCCGGTCGATCACCGCACCCGAGACCATCCTCGAGATGCGCTCGATCACCAAGGAGTTCCCTGGTGTGAAGGCGCTCTCCGACGTCTCTCTCAGCGTCCGCGCCGGCGAGATCCACGCGATCTGCGGCGAGAACGGCGCCGGCAAGTCGACCCTGATGAAGGTCCTCTCGGGCGTCTACCCCTACGGCACCTACAGCGGCGAGATCGTCTACGAGGGCGAAGAGGTCCGCTTCTCGAACATCAAGCAGTCCGAGCAGGCCGGCATCGTCATCATCCACCAGGAGCTCGCGCTCATCCCGGAGCTCTCGATCACCGAGAACCTGTTCCTCGGCAACGAGCCCGGCCGCTTCGGGCGCATCGACTGGACCGCCGCGCAGCTCCGTGCGCAGGACCTGCTCGCCCGCGTCGGCCTGGCCGACGACCCGGACACGCAGATCAAGAACCTCGGTGTCGGCAAGCAGCAGCTCGTCGAGATCGCGAAGGCCCTGCACAAGGACGTCAAGCTCCTCATCCTCGACGAGCCGACCGCCGCGCTCAACGAGAACGACTCGCAGCACCTGCTCGACCTGATCGTCGGGCTGAAGGCCAAGGGCATCGCGAGCATCATCATCAGCCACAAGCTCAACGAGATCGAGCAGATCGCCGACGAGATCACGATCATCCGCGACGGCAAGGCCATCGAGACGCTCAACGTCAAGGCGGACGGCGTCAACGAGGACCGCATCATCCGCGGCATGGTCGGCCGCTCGCTCGAGAGCCGGTTCCCGGACCGCACTCCGAAGATCGGCGAGACCTTCTTCGAGGTCCGCAACTGGACCGTGCAGCACCCGCTCGACTCGTCACGTCTGGTCTGCAAGGGCTCGAACTTCCACGTCCGCCGCGGTGAGATCGTCGGCTTCGCGGGCCTGATGGGCGCCGGACGCACCGAGCTCGCGATGAGCCTGTTCGGTCGCTCGTACGGCACCTGGCTCGACGGCCAGATCATCAAGGACGGCCGCGAGATCAAGGTCACGAACGTCCAGCAGGCGATCGAGAACGGCCTCGGCTACGTCTCCGAGGACCGCAAGGCGCTCGGCCTGAACCTGCTCGACACGGTGAAGCGTTCGACGGTCGCCGCCGACCTGAAGAAGATCTCGAAGGTCGGCGTCGTCGACTCGCTCGAGGAGTACTCCGTCGCCGAGAAGTACCGCAAGATGCTCCGCACCAAGGTGCCGAGCGTCGAGGACAACGTCGGCAAGCTGTCCGGTGGCAACCAGCAGAAGGTCGTCCTGTCCAAGTGGATGTTCACCGACCCGGACATCCTGATCCTCGACGAACCCACCCGCGGCATCGACGTGGGCGCGAAGTTCGAGATCTACGGCATCATCCAGCAGCTCGCGGCCGAGGGGAAGGGCATCATCCTCATCTCGTCCGAGCTCCCCGAACTCCTCGGTCTCTCCGACCGGATCTACACCATCTTCGAGGGTCAGATCACCGCTGACCTCCCGGCCGACCAGGCCGATCCCGAATCGCTCATGCGCAGCATGACCTCCGCGCGGAAGGGCGCCACCGCCTCATGAACAACCTGAAA
Organism: Curtobacterium sp. PvP017; assembly: GCF_054060195.1. Classification (NCBI taxonomy): domain Bacteria; kingdom Bacillati; phylum Actinomycetota; class Actinomycetes; order Micrococcales; family Microbacteriaceae; genus Curtobacterium; species Curtobacterium sp. PvP017. The sequence continues at coordinate 88,160 of NZ_JBSSCY010000009.1, read as the reverse complement.
CTGCTCTTCGGCAAGGGCAACAGCATCGGCCAGTACGGCATGATCATCGCCCTCATCGTGCTGTTGGTCTTCTTCTCGGTCACGACGAACGGGCTCATCCTCGAGCCGACCAACGTCATCAACCTGTTCCTGCAGTACTCGTACATCCTGATCCTGGCGCTCGGCATGGTCATGGTCATCATCGCGGGGCACATCGACCTGTCGGTGGGTTCGGTCGCAGCGGTCGTCGGCATCGTCGTGGCGCAGTCCATGGCCGTGTGGGACTTCCCGGTGTGGGCCGCCATCATCCTGGGTCTCGCGTGCGGTGCCCTGATCGGTGCGTGGCAGGGCTTCTGGGTCGCGTTCGTGAAGGTCCCGGCCTTCATCGTGACGCTGGCCGGTCAGCTCATCTTCCGTGGTGTGAACCAGATCATCGGCAACTCGACGTCGGTCCCCGTCCCGGACGCCTTCACCCCGATCGGTGCCGGCTTCCTCGGTGACTTCGGCCCCGACTTCGGCTTCAGCAACGGCACGCTCCTCATCGGCCTCGTCACGATCCTCGCGCTCATCATCATCGAGGCCCGTGGCCGTGCCCGCCGTCGGAAGATGCAGGCCGAGGTCCCGCCGCTGTGGGTCTCGATCGTCCGCACCGGCATCCTGGTCGCCGTCACGCTCGTCGCCACGTACCTGTTCGGCGCCGGCCCGGTCGGCACCTCGGTCCCGATCGTCGCGATCATCCTCGGTGTCCTGACCATCATCTACGGCTTCGTCACGAAGAACACGATCTTCGGTCGCCAGGTCTACGCCGTCGGTGGCAACGCCAACGCCGCCGTCCTGTCCGGCGTCTCGGCGCGACGGGTCAACTTCTTCGTCATGATGAACATGTCGATCCTCGCCGCGATCGCGGGCATGGTGTTCGTCGCCTACTCCGGCGCCTCGGGCCCCGCGGACGGCACCGGCTGGGAGCTCGACGCGATCGCCGCCGTGTTCGTCGGTGGTGCTGCGGTCGCCGGTGGCGTCGGCACGATCTCGGGCTCGATCATCGGTGGTCTCGTCATGGCGCTGCTGTCGAACGGTCTGCAGCTCATGGGCCTCGAGTCCAACCAGGTGCAGATCATCCGCGGTCTGGTCCTCCTCGTGGCCGTCGCCTTCGACGTCTACTCGAAGTCGCAGGGTCGTCCGTCCCTGATCGGCGGCATGCTGCGGCAGTTCCAGCGGAAGGACACCGAGCAGAACACGGTGGCCGCCCAGCAGCCGCGGTCCATCGAGGACCAGCCGGACAAGATCACCCTCCCCTAGTCCAACCCTTCCCCTCACAGCACCACCACCTCAACGAAGAGAAAGCAATCTCATGCGCAAGAAGCTCATCGCTGGCATCGGTCTGGCACTCGTCGCGGGCCTGGCCCTCAGCGGCTGCTCGGCACGCGGCTCGTCCGACGACGCCGGCAGCACCAGCAGCATCAAGAAGGGCGACCTCATCGGCGTCGCCCTGCCGGCCAAGACCTCGCAGAACTGGGTCCTCGCGGGTGCCGCGTTCAAGAAGTCGATCGAGGACGCCGGCTTCAAGGCCGACATCCAGTACGCCAACGCCGGCAACCCCGTTCCGGACCAGCAGTCGCAGATCTCGGGCATGATCACCAAGGGCGCCAAGGCCGTCATCATCGGTGCAGCCGATGGTTCGCAGCTGACCGCGCAGGTCAAGTCCGCCAAGGACCGTGGCGCCGTCGTCATCGCCTGGGACCGCAACATCCTGAACACGAAGAACGTCGACTACTACGTGGCGTTCAACAACTTCAAGGTCGGCCAGCTCCAGGCCGAGGCGCTGCTCAAGGGCCTCGAGGAGAAGAAGGGCGACAAGCCGTACAACGTCGAGCTCTTCGCCGGTTCGCCGGACGACGCCAACGCGACCGTGTTCTTCAACGGTGCGATGGACGTCCTGCAGCCGAAGATCGACGACGGCACGATCAAGGTCGTCTCCGGCCAGACCACGTTCCAGAAGGTCGTCACGCAGGGCTGGCTCGCGCAGAAGGCCCAGTCGCGCATGACCGACCTGCTCTCGCAGTACTACACGGGTGACACCGAGCTCGACGGCGTCCTGTCGCCGAACGACACCCTCGCCCGTGCGATCCTCACCGCGACCAAGGCCGCCGGCAAGGACAACCCCGTCGTGACGGGCCAGGACTCGGAGACCGCGTCCATCCCGCTCATCATGAAGGGCACGCAGTACTCGACGATCTTCAAGGACACGTCGAAGGAGGCCCAGGCGGCCGTCGACCTCGTCTCCACGCTGTCGAAGGGCGACAAGCCCGACACGAAGATGGACAAGACGAACAACTACAACGGCAAGAAGACGGTCCCCGCGATCGAGCTCACGCCGGTCCTGGTCACCAAGGACAACGCCGTCGAGGCCTACAAGGGCAACGACACCCTCGAGGAGCTCGCCAAGAAGGGCTGATCTCCCCAGCACCACGGACGGCCCCGTCTCGCTTCGGCGAGACGGGGCCGTCCTGCGTCGTCCTGGGGCCGGCCACGGTCGGACGGGAGGCCCGGGGCACGTCGTGATCCGTGCCTCCCGTCCGCCGTGCACGCACGTCCGGTACCCGCGCGACCCGCCGGGTCAGGACCGGGTCGCGCGCAACCGACGCGCCGCCTCCGCCAGGTGCGGCACGTCGGTGTGGGCGGTGCCGAACACCACCGCGCGGGTGGTGTCGAAGTAGCGCCGGGTCAGGCGTTCGCCGAGGTCGGACACCCGCGACCACGGGATGTCCGGCTCGCTCGCGGTGACGGTGCTCGGCAGGACGCGGACCGCCTCGCCGATCTCGACCAGGCGCATCCGGACCGCGTCGTGCACCAGGTCCTCCGGCAAGCGCGCGTCCCCCACGTAGCGCCTGATCGCCTCGCACGCACCGATGACGTCGTCGAGTCGGTCCCGGACCAGGCGGTGCGTCGTCGGGTCCTGACTCACAGCGGCACCGCGCGGCGGACGACCTCGGGGCTCATGCCGGCGGCGTCCACGACGTCGACGCGCACGCCGAGCAGCCGTTCGGCGGCGTCCTGGATCCGCATCAGCGCGAAGATGCCGAGCCCCGCGTCGACGTCGATCATCAGGTCGACGTCGCTGCCCGGGCCGTCCTCACCGCGGGCGACGCTGCCGAACAAGCGCGGGTTCCGACCGCCGAACCGTTCGACGACGGTGATCAGGTCCTGCCGTGCGGCGGCGACGCGTTCGCGCAGGGGTGGCGGGTCCTCGACCGGCAGCAGGTCGATCGACGTGGTGAAGCCCGCGGCCCGGAGCATGCGCTGGAGCGCGGCGAGCGAGGGTTCGCGCCGGCCGTTCTCGTACGTGCTGATGACGCTCTGCGTGACACCGGCCCGCCGGGCGAGCTGCACCTGCGTGAGTTCGGCGCGTTCTCGGGCATCGCGGATGAGCGCGGCCGCCGACACCGTCGGCGCCGAACGTGGAGGGACTGCGGACATGCTGCAACGATACACAGAATGCGACATTTCGTCCGCTGGATGACGCGAGTCCTCGACCCGTGACGACGACATCGATGTCGTGCGACGTCGGTGGAGTCGTTCCGGGTCGGGCGAACCGCGGTCAGGGGCGCGCTGAGACGTCCGCGCGGTGGAAGTTCTGCGCCGAACGCGACGGCGTCGGGCCGCGCTGGCCCTGGTACCGCGACTGGTACTCGGCCGAGCCGTACGGCTTGTCGGCGGGACTGGACAGCTGGAAGAAGCAAAGCTGCCCGATCTTCATGCCGGGCCAGAGCTTGATCGGCAGCGTCGCGACGTTCGAGAGCTCGAGCGTGACGTGCCCGGAGAACCCGGGGTCGATGAACCCGGCGGTCGAGTGGGTCAGCAGCCCGAGGCGGCCGAGCGAGCTCTTGCCCTCGAGCCGTGCCGCGATGTCGTCGGGCAGCGTGACGACCTCGTACGTCGAGCCGAGCACGAATTCGCCGGGGTGCAGCACGAACGCTTCGTCCGGGTCGGTCTCGACCAGCCGGGTCAGGTCGGGCTGGTCGACCGCCGGGTCGATGTGCGGGTACTTGTGGTTGTCGAACAGCCGGAAGAACTTGTCGAGCCGGACGTCGATGCTCGACGGCTGGACGAGCGAGGCGTCGTGGGGGTCGAGACCGATCCGGCCCTCGGCGAGCTGGGCGGTGATGTCGCGATCGGAGAGCAGCACGCCGTGCAGCCTAGCGGCAGCGGACCCCCGCCGATATGCTGCGAGGCTGTCCGGGGCCGGGCGGCGTCGCACCGCCGGGAGGAACCGACATGACCGCGTACACCGTCCACGAACTCGTGGTCCCCGCCACGATGGACGACGACCCGGGGACCGTGCAGGCGTTCCGCGAATGGCTCGCTGTGTCCGACGCCGCCGAGGTCGCGGTGCACGGACTCCGTGAACTCGTGTGGGTACCGGACGAGTACCTGCCGATGTGCCACGAGCCAGGAGCTCCGAGCCGCCTGTTCGCGGTGCGCGACGAGACCGGCGCGACGGTCGCCGCCGGGTCGTACGACACCAAGCAGGAACCGGGCACGAGCAACTGCTGGCTGGCCGTCGGTGTCGCGCCCGAGCACGTGCGTCGCGGGGTCGGGACACTGCTCGCCGACCACCTCGAGGGCATCGCCCGAGCCGAGGGACGCACGCAGTGCAAGACGTACGCCGTGTCCCGCCAGGTGGGTCCGGCGTCCGGACCCGGGTACGTGCAGGCGCCGACGGGATTCGGTGCCGTGCCCGAGGACGAAGCGGGGGTCCGGTTCCTGACCCGCCGCGGCTGGCGGTTCGGGCAGGTGAACCGGATCAGCCGGCTGCCACTGCCCGCCGACCACTCCGTCGTGCGCGAGCTGCACGACCGGGCGTCGGCCGCTGCCGGACCGGACTACGCGGTGCACGCCTGGACGGGCCGGACCCCCGATGAGTGGCTCGAGGGCATCGCGCTGCTCGAGACCCGAATGAGCACCGATGCGCCGTCCGGCGACATGGACGAACCCGAGGACGTCTGGACCCCCGAACGACTGCGCGCCCACGAGGACGAGCTCGCCCGGGCACCGCGCACCATGCTCACCGTCGCGGTCGAGCACGTCCCGAGCGGGATCTTGGCCGGCTTCACGCAGGTGGCGGTGCCGGACGACTCCGCGCGCGCCGCGATGCAGTGGGACACCCTGGTGCTGCGGGAGCACCGCGGCCACCGGCTCGGGTGGCTGCTCAAGGTGGTCGGGATCGAGGAGCTGGAGCGGCGCTTCCCGGGCCGACCGTCGATCATCACGTTCAACGCGGAGGAGAACCGCCCGATGCTCGACGTGAACGAGGCCGTCGGGTTCGTCGGCGTCGGCAGCGAGGGGATCTGGGAACACCGCCCGGCGTAGGGTTCCCCCATGGCACGCTCACGGGGGTTGGACGATCTGGTCAGCGACGGGGTCTTCCTGGCCTGGGAGGCGCAGCTGCAGCTCGCCGACCGGTACGACGACCACGAACGCTGGAACGTCGACCTCGCCGCCGGCACCCTGCAGTTCGTCGGGCCGCACCCAGGTGAGTTCCGCATCCAGCTCCTCGGGTCGGCCGCACCGGGGCCGCGCACCTGGCTCTGGGGCTGGGCGAACCCGTCGCAGTACCCCGCGTCGGTGCTCGCCGCCGCGAACGCCACCCGCGCGCTGGGCGAACGGCTCGGTGTCCCGGAACTCGTGCAGGGCGAGGTCCCGTTCGGCGAGCACCGGCAGGCCGACGCCGCAGACGCCGGGTACGAGTTCGCGTGGGACATGTCGATCGCGGCACGGCTGGCGACCGGTTCGTGGTTCGGCTTCGGCGGCCACGTCGGTGGGGGTTCCCGGCTGTGGGTCCTGTTCGAGGACGTCCTGTTCGTGCCGCCGACGGTCCCCCGGATGGTGCGGGTCTTCAGTGAGGGCCTGCAGACGACCGAGGTGCGCGACCACCGCCGCGCCGTGGGGAGCTGGGCGTCGCTCCGCGGTGTCCCCTGGGACGGGCGCACGCTGACGTTGGCGGACGGGACCATCACGGTCGACTTCGACGAGCTGGGCCGGATCCGCGACCTGCAGGGGTCGTCGGCGCGAGCCTGAGGCGGGCCGCAGCGCGCGCTGCGGACTGACACCGCTCCTCCAGACCGACCCGCCTACCATGGAGGGTCCGCGGTCTCGCGGACGCACGCGTCCCTGGAACAAGGTTGATGACCGTCACGTCCCCCGCAACCCAGCCCGGAGGCCCGGCGCCGGAATCCGCGCCCGTCACCGCACGCACGTCCACCGTCGCGACCGTGCTGGTCGTCGCGATCCCGCTCGCCGTCGCGTGCTCGCTCCTCGGGCTGACGATCACCGGAGCGTTCACCGCGAACCAGCAGCTGGTGTCCGCCGGTGACGTCGTCGAGTACGGCCTGCCGATCGCCCGCGTGGTGCACGACACCATGGCGGCCCTGACGGTCGGCCTGCTCATCGTCGCCGCGTTCGCGCTGCCGGCGCAGAAGAAGGACCACCGGGCACTCTCGAGCGTGCAGCACCGCGCCACGCGCTGGGCGGCGGCGACGGGATCGGTCTGGTTCCTCGCGGCTGCCGTCACCGTCGTGCTGACCGGCGCCAACACCCTCGGCGTCCCGCTCACCAGTCCGGTGTTCGCCCGCAACTTCATGCTGTTCGCGTTCCAGGTCGAGATCGGTCAGGCGCTCGTGGTCTCGGCGGCGGCGATCCTCATCGCGACCGTGATCGCCGCGTTCGCCACCCGGGTCACGACGCTCGCCGTCGCCACGGTGTTCGGCGTCTTCGCACTGCTCCCCCTGGCGCTGTCCGGCCACGCCGCCGGCTCGCTCGAGCACGCCAACGCGGTGAACTCGCTCGCGATCCACCTGATCGGGGTGTGCGTCTGGGCCGGTGGGCTCGTCGCCGTGGTGCTGCTGCGCACCCGCACGAAGGGCGCGACCGGACGGGTGGTCTCCCGCTACTCGACGTTGGCCGGCTGGTCGTTCGGTGCCGTCGCGTTCTCCGGCATCGTCAACGCCTCGCTGCGGCTGACCGGTCCGCTCGACCTCGTCACCACCCCCTACGGCGCGCTCATCACGGTCAAGGCGACCATCCTCGTGCTGCTCGGGATCGCCGGCGTCGTGCAGCGCCGCAAGCTCGTGCCCGGGCTGCTCCGCGCGCCGCTCGACCGTCGCCGGTTCACCCGGTTCGCGCTGGCCGAGATCGTCTTCATGGCCGTCGCGATCGGCGTCTCGGTCGCCGTCTCGCGCTCCCAGCCGCCGATCCCGCAGACGCCCGAGACGGGGGAGGACACCCGCTCCGGCCTGATCGGGTTCCCGTTCCCGCCGGCGCAGACGATGCAGACGTACCTGACGCAGTGGCACGTCGACTGGGTGTGGCTCGGGCTCGCCGTCGTCGGGGCAGTCTGGTACCTGCTCGCCGTGCGGAAGCTCCGGAAGCGCGGCGACAAGTGGCCCGTCGGGCGCACCATCGCGTGGGTCATCGGCTGCGCCCTGTTCATCTGGACCACCTCGGCCGGCCCGGCCGTGTACGGCATGATCCACTTCTCGTCGCACATGGTCCAGCACATGCTGCTCATGATGTTCGTGCCGCTGCCGCTCGTGCTCGGTGGTCCGGTGCTCCTGGCCATGCGCACCCTGCCGGTCCGGAACGACGGCTCCCGCGGGGCCCGCGAGTGGCTCATGCTCTTCGTGCACTCGCGGTACATGCAGTTCATGGGCAAGCCCGCCGTCGCCGGTGTCATCTTCGCCGGGTCGCTCGTGGTGTTCTACTTCACGCCGGCGTACCAGTCGGCGATGCAGTCGCACGAGTGGCACGTGGCGATGGTCGTCCACTTCGTGTTGAGTGGCTACCTGTTCTTCTGGGTGTTCGTCGGCGTCGACCCGGGTCCGAAGCGTCCGCCGTACCCGATCCTGATCATCGCGCTGCTCGCGACGCTGGCCTTCCACGCGTTCTTCGGGGTCGCCGTGATGACCTCGCAGTCGGTGTTCGCGATCGACTGGTTCCACGCCCTCGGCCAGACGAACGACGCGGCGCTGCTCGACGACCAGCACACCGGCGGCGGCATCGCCTGGGGCGCCTCCGAGCTGCCCATGGTCTTCGTGGCGTTGCTCGTGGTGCGGAACTGGATCCGGACGGACAAGCGTGACGCGAAGCGGCTCGACCGCAAGGCCGAGCGCGACGGTGACGCCGACCTGAAGGCGTACAACGAACGCCTGGCGGCGATCAACGCGTCGGACAGCGCGCGCCGCGACTGACGCGCGCCCGGCGGCCGCGCCCGCTCCGTCAGTCGCCGTGGACGATGCAGACCGCGTCGAGGTCCAGTGCGGCCTCGAGCGCCGCCGAGATCCCGGACTCGCCGTCGGAGCCCGCGGGGGTGACGGTGTCCACCCACCACAGCGGCGTCGCGATCGTGGGGGCGTCCGGCAGGATCCGCTCGACCTCGTCGAACGAGTCCACCCGCCGCACCCCGAGCACCGTGATCACCGGGTGGGTGGCGTCGCGGCAGACCTGCAGCATCGGGCCGTCGTCGAGGGCGCGGACACCCCAGGACTCGTCGTGCAGGAGCAGCGCCTCGGCGACCTCCCGCGTCTCGACCGGTCGACGGCAGAGCATGGTGACGTCACGGGGCACCGTGACCGCCCGTCACCCGGGCGTCCCGCACGTGCCCGTCGAGCGTGCCCTCGTCGTGGGCGGGATCGAGCGGTGCTCCGCCGACGAGCTGCAGGAAGCGGTCCTCGTCGATGCGGTCGAGGAAGGACTCGAGGGCCTCCCAGCCGTCCTCGAACCGGACGATCATGCCGCCGTCGGCGCTGTCCGTGTCGCCGTCCTCGCTCCGGTCGCCGTCGGCCCCGGCCCGGGTGCCGAACGTCGCCGTCGTGGTGCGCGGCGGCGGCCAGACCCCGTCGCGGTCGAGGAACTCGGATGCTTCGGGCCCGACGACCACGGCGAGCGGCGACGGCTCGCCGTGCGACACCGCGCGGACCAGGTGGTCGGCGTCTCCGCGGCGCTGCATGACCACACCGAAGACCGGCACCACCTGGTCAGCGACCTGCTGGACGGCGTCGAACAGGCGGTTCGCGAGCTCCGGGTCGGTGTTCTCCTCGGGCACGGTGAGCACGGCGGACATCGTCTCGACGACGACGCCACCGACCAGGTGAGCGGTCATGGTGGCGGAGAAGCCCTCACCCACGGCGTACGACGTCGACACCCCGGGCGCCTCGTGCTTGGCGTACTGCGTGACGACCCAGCGGTCCCACGGCACGGTGAGTGGTTCGGCGGTGCCCCAGCGGGTGGGGCAGGTCCCCACGGTGTGGCACAGGGCCTCGATCGCGGATCCCATGTCCACGGCGCGCTCGGCGTGGTGGCGGAGGGTCAGGTCGATGCTGATCTGGCGGACGGAGTCCGCCGAGACGGGGTGCTCGGGCGACGGTGTGCCGACGAGTTCGGGACCGCGGTGCACGAAGTCCTCGATGCCCGAGGCGGCGACGCCCGTCCGGCCGTCCCGGAGCGTGCCGTCGAAGTCCGCGACGGCCCACGCGGCACCGTACGCCCCGAGCGCGTGCCGGAGGGCCGGGGTGATCGCGGATTCCCGCCCGGTCCGCAGCACGACCGTGCGGCCGGCGTCCGCCGACCGACGGAGCAGTGAGGCGAGCGCGTCGGTCAGCCACACGACCGGCGAGGCGGACTCGACCACGATGGCGGGACCGACCACGTCGTCGATGAGGGGATGCCTGACCATCCGGTCCTCCTCGGGTTCTTCGGCGCTGGAACTCCCTGGACGGTACACACGAGGACGACACCTGTCCGTCAGGCCGGCGTGCTCACAGCGGAGACTCGGGAGGCACGACACACGCCCGGCAGGAGGCGTACGGTGCGCGGTCGGCTGGCTTCCAGCCGAGAATCCGCTAGGCTTGCGGAGTCCCGTTCAGCGGGGCGCGCGAGTGTAGTTCAATGGTAGAACTCCAGCTTCCCAAGCTGGTAGCGCGGGTTCGATTCCCGTCACTCGCTCCATGCGTCGTCTGCCCTCCACCGTCGCCCGCGGCGTCGTGGTGTCCACGGTCATCGTGGTCGCCGTGACCGGGTGCTCCGGTGGAACGGCTCCGGCACCGGGTGGTTCCCGGACGTCGCCTTCTTCGCCCACTCCGTCGTCGAGCGCCGCCGCACTCGACCACCGGAGTGTCGACCGAGCGCTCGCGGCCCTCGAGCGGGAGTACGACGCCACGGTCGGCGTCGTCGCGACCGACACCGTCACGGGTGCGACCGTCGCGTACAACGGCGACCGTCGGTTCGGCTACGCCTCCACGATCAAGGTGTTCGCCGCGGCACAGTTCCTGCGCTCGGTCCCCACGGACGCCCGCGACGAGGTCGTGCACTGGACGGCCGCGGACGTCGCGGCCGCGGGGTACTCGCCCGTCACCGAGCAGCACGTCGCCGACGGGCTGACGTCCGCGCAGCTCGCCGAGGCGGCCGTCCGGATGAGCGACAACACGGCCCTGAACCTCGTGCTCACGCGCATCGGCGGTCCGAGCGGTCTCGACACTGCGCTGGCCGAGTTCGGCGACACCACGACCGAGGTGGTCCACGGCGAGCCGGACCTCAACACCATCGAGCCGGGCAGCACCGAGGACACCACCACCCCGGCGGCGTTCACCGCGGCCCTGGCGACCGTGCTCGACGGCAGCACCTTGAACAGCGCCGACACCGCGCTGCTGGTCGACTGGATGGGCGGCAACGCGACCGGCGACGCCCTGATCCGCGCCGGTGCGCCCGACGGCTGGGTCGTCGTGGACAAGTCCGGTGGCGCGGGCGGGATCCGGAACGACGTCGCACGGGTCACGCCGCCCGACGGCGAACCGATCGTGCTCTCCGTGCTGACCACGCGGAACGACCCCGACGCCGCCTACGACGACGCCTTGGTGGCGCGGTCGGCCGCGGCGGTGCTCGACGCGTTCGACCGCTGAGCGACCGGGGCGACGGCCGCCGTTCTGCACCGCGTCACACGGCGTCATGAACGACACCTGTCGGCGACCTCGGGACACTACGCTCGCTCCATGTCCTCCCCCGAGTCCCCCGTGGTCGTCGTCGGTGCCGGCATCATCGGGCTGAGTGCGGCATGGCACCTCGCCGGGCTCGGGCAGCGCGTCCTGCTCCTCGACAGCGGGACGGTCGCCGGCGGCACCACCACCGCGGGTGCCGGGTTCGTGGGCCAGTGGGCAGCCGGCTACGCCTGGTACTGGAACGAGTCCGAACGCGACGTCGAGCAGTACGGCATCGACTTCTACCGCGACCTCGCCGGCGCCGGTCACGGCCCGACCGGGTACCGGCAGAACGGCAACGTGTGGCTGACCGTCACCGAGCAGGGCCGGGCCGACCACCTGCCGCCGTTCGAGCAGCACCCGCTCCGACCGGCCGGGGCGCGCACCCTCACCCCCGCCGAGGCGGCCGACCTCGTGCCCGGGCTCGACCCGGCCGCGGTCACCGCCGGCTTCCTGCACCCCGACGGCATCCAGATCAGCGCGCCGGACACCGCGCGTGCCCTGGCGGCATCGGCACGCGCACGCGGTGTCGAGATCCGCGAGCACACGCCGGTGGCCGGACTGGAGGCCCGTGACGGCTCCGTCACGGGCATCCGGACCGCCGGTGGCGAGGTCATCAGCGCCGATCGGGTCGTGCTCGCCGCCGGCAGCTGGACGAACGCGCTGCTCGCCCCCTTCGGGCGCGAGCTGCCGACGGTCCGGGTGGTCGCCAGCCGCCTCGTGACGACGCCGTTCGGGCTGCCGGGGTCCCTGCCGACCCTGATGCTGCCAGAGCTGCACGGCCTGTGGATCCGCGAGCACCGCGGCGGCCTGACGTACGGTGCCGGCCCCGGGTACGAGCCGCTGCACGTCGTTGGCGCGGACCGGCGCGACGAGCCCGCTCGCCGCCCCGTGCGCACGGACCTGCTCGACGCCATGCGCACGTACCTGCACCCGATCGTCGCCCGGCTGCTCCCTGCTGCCGCGAGCGTGCTCGGGGTCGACGAGACCCCCACGCAGGGCGTCGTCTCGATGACCGCCGACCGGAACTTCATCGTCGGCGCGGTCCCCGAGCTGCGCGGGCTCGTGGTGGCGGGCGGCGACAACGAGTCCGGCGTCACGCACGGTCCGGGGCTCGGGCGGATCGCGGCGGAGCTGAGCGTCACGGGCACGACCACCCTCGGCGATGCGAGCCGCTACGCCCCGGCGCGGTTCCCGGCGGCGGCCCCGACCGAGGCCGAGGTGGTCGCGATGATGCCGGCGCGGCGCGAAGCCGACGCCCGACGTGCAGGAGCAGTGTCGTGAGCGACGCGCTGAGCGACCGGGCCCCGACGCACGTCGTGATCGGCGGCGGGGTCGTCGGTGCAGCCACCGCGTACGCCCTCACACTCCGCGGCGAGCGCGTCCTGCTCGTCGAACAGCACGAGCGCGGACACCACAACGGCTCGTCGCACGGCGCCACCCGGATCTTCCGGCAGGGCTACGCCGACCCCGAGTACGTCGCCCTGACCTCCCGCGCCCTGGTGCTGTGGGAAGCGCTCGAGGGCGCTGCGGGCGAGGAGCTCATCGTCCGCACCGGAGCCGTCGACCACGGCCGCGCCGAGGTCGTCGACGCCATCGCCGCCGCGCTGACGGACGCCGGCATCCCCCACGAGACCCTCAGCCCGGACGACGCCGCCGCGCGCTGGCCGGGGATCGCGTTCGAGGGGCACGTGCTCGCGCACGCCACGGCCGGTCGCATCCGGTCCGACCACGCGATCGAGGCCTTCCTGACCCTCGCCGAGCGGACCGGGCTCGCCGACCTGCGCTTCGACACCCGGGTCACCGGGCTCGACGACCACGGCGACGACGTGACGGTGACGCTGTCCGACGGGTCCACCCACCGCAGCTCGTCCGTGGTGGCGGCCGTGGGGTCGTGGGCTCCCACGTTGGTCGGCGACCTGCTCGCCGGACGCGGGGCGGGCCTCCCGGCCATCCGCGTCACCCAGGAACAGCCCGCGCACTTCCCCAGCCACCTGCCGGACCAGGCGTGGCCGAGCTTCGTGCACTGGGCCGCCGACGACGACGTGTACGGGCTGCTCACCCCGGGCGAGGGCGTCAAGGTCGGGTTCCACGGCACCGGCCCCGTCGTCGATCCCGACCACCGCGACTTCACGCCCGTGCCGGCCGAGGCCGAGCGGCTGCAGGCCTACGTCGCGCGGTACGTGCCCGGTGTCGACGCGTCGAAGCCGACCTTCATCAGCTGCCTGTACGACAACTCCCCCGACGAGGACTTCGTGATCGACCGACGTGGTCCCGTCACCGTCGCGACCGGGTTCTCCGGCCACGGCTTCAAGTTCGCACCGCTGCTCGGCGACATGATCGCCGACCTCGCGACCGGCGGGGCCGCACATCCCCGTTTCTCCCTCTCGAAACCATCCCCCTCAGGAACCCCGTGACGACCCGACTCCTCTCCGCGCTCGCGCTCTCCGCTGCCGTCGCCGCCGTGCTCACCGGCTGCGTCTCGACAGGGGCGTCCACCGACGTCTCCGACGGCCTGGTGATCGGGACGACCGATCCCGTCACGTCCCTCGACCCGGCCGGCGCCTGGGACCGCGGCAGCTACACGGTGCAGACGCAGCTGTACCAGCACCTGCTCACCTACCCGGCCGGCGGGACCACGCCGAGTCCCGAGGTCGCCGAGTCCTGCGACTTCACCGACGGCACCCACTACGCGTGCCGGATCCGCGACGGGCTCACGTTCTCGAACGGTGACGCCCTGACGGCGGAGGACGTCGTGTTCTCGTTCGAGCGCCAGGTCGGCATCGGCTCCGAGAACGGTCCGGGGTCGCTGCTCGCCAACATGGCGTCCGTGGCGGCCGACGGCGACGAGGTCACGTTCACCCTGGAGCAGGCGAACGACCAGACGTTCCCGTACGTCCTGGCGAGCATGGCCGGCGCGATCGTCGACAGCAGTTTGTTCTCGAAGACGAAGGTCCACGCGGACGACGGGGTCGTCGGGTCCGGTCCGTACGCGCTGCAGCAGTCCGCCGACGGCGGGGCGACCATCGCCCTGACGGCGAACGAGGAGTACGACGGCACCGCGCCGGAGTCGTCGAGCGTGACGATCAAGCAGTACACGAAGTCCGCCGACCTCAAGCTCGCGGTGCAGGAGGGCGACGCCGACGTGGCGTACCGCCAGCTCACGCCGACCGAGGTCACCTCGTTGTCCGAGGACGACGGCCTGCAGCGGGTCCAGGGCTCGTCGGGCGAGGTCCGGTTCCTCGGCTTCAACCTCGACACGATGCCCGGTGACGACACCGCGCAGAAGACCGCGATCCGCCAGGCCGTCGCCGCGACGGTCGACCGCGCGGCGATCGCGAAGGACGTCTACCAGGGCACCTACGCTCCGGCGTACTCGATCGTGCCGTCCGACTTCACCGGCGCGACCGATGCGTTCCAGACGGAGTACGACGGCGCCGACCCCGCGGCCATCCTCGAGGAGGCCGGCGTGCACACGCCCGTCGCGCTGCCGATCGAGTACACGACCGACCACTACGGCTCCGGGTCGGACGACGAGTACGCACTGATCGAGCAGCAGCTCGAGGACACCGGCCTGTTCACCGTCGACCTGCAGTCGGCGAGCTGGGACACCTACGTCGGGAACGTCGGCAAGGGCGAGTACCCGGTCTTCCAGCTCGGGTTCTTCCAGGACTACCCCGACGCCTCGTCGTACCTGACGCCGGCCTACGGTTCCGAGGACGTCAACCTGCTCGCGAACCACTTCGACGACCAGGCCGTGCAGCAGCTGGTCGCATCGCAGGCGGTCGAGGCCGACGCGACCGAGCGGACCAAGCAGATCGAGGAGATCCAGCAGGACACCGCCGAGTCCGTGCCGCTCATCCCGTTGCTCGCCGGGCAGGAGAACGTCATCGGGCAAAAGTCGCTCACTGGGCTGACGAAGTCGGTTGACGCCTCGGGGGAGTTCCGCATCTGGGAGATCGGGCGCTCGTGAGCACCGGCGACGCCGCGCTGTCGGGGGCCGCGTCCGCTGACCTGCTCCGCGACGCGGTCCGGAGCGGGATGCCCGCGGGGCTCGACGAGCTCGCGACGCTCGTCGCCATCCCGTCCGTGCACGACGCGGCCGTGCAGTCGCTCGACGACTGCGACCGGGTCGCCGAGCGCGTGCGGGTCGCGTTCGACGGCCTCGGCCTGGCGTCGCGCCTCGTCACGACGTCGGACGGCTCACAGGCGGTCCTCGCCACCCACCCGGCCCCGCCCGGCGCCCCGACGGTCCTGCTCTACGCCCACCACGACGTCCAACCCGCCGGCGACCTCGCGGCGTGGACGAGCGACCCGTGGACCCTCACCGAGCGCCAGGGTCGCCTGTACGGTCGCGGTGCCGCGGACTGCAAGGGCGGGGTCGTCACCCACCTCGTGGCCCTGCGGGCGCTGCTCGACGTGCACGGCGCGTTCCCGGTCGGGCTCGTCGTGGTCGTCGAGGGATCCGAGGAACAGGGCACCGACGGTCTCGAGCAGTACGTGTCCACCCACGCAGCGGACTTCGCCGACGTCGACGCCGCCGTCGTGATGGACGCAGGCAACGCCGCCGTCGGGGCCCCAGCGCTCGTGACCACCCTGCGCGGCACCGCGTTCGTCGAACTGCGCATCCGGGCGCTGCACGGCACCGTGCACTCGGGGATGTTCGGCGGTGCGGCGCCCGATGCCATCGCGACCCTGGTGGCCCTGCTCGCCACGCTGCGCGACGACGCCGGGGACACCACCGTCGACGGACTCGACGGGTCCCAGACCTGGGACGGCCTGCCCTACGACGCCGGCCGGTTCGCCGCCGACGCCGGGCTGCTCGACGGCGCGGTGCCGATCGGGTCCGGGGACCCGGCATCCCAGGTCTGGGCACGGCCGGCGCTGACCGTCGTCGGCATCGATGCGCCGGCCGTCGCCGGGTCGTCGCCGTCCGTGCAGGCGACCGCCGGTGCCGCGCTGAACCTCCGGGTGCCGCCGGGCGTCGACCCCGCTGCCGCCGGCGAACTGCTGGTGGCGCACCTGCTGCGGCGAGCGCCCGCCGGGGTCGAGGTCACCGCGCGCGTGACGGGGACCGGCGACGGGTTCCGCGCGACGGCCGGGCGGTACTCGTCGGCGTTCCGGAGCGCACTGGCGTCGTCGTACCGGGTGTCGTCGGTGGGCTCCCTCGGTGGCGGCGGATCGATCCCGCTCTGCGCGACGCTCGAACGGGCGATCCCCGGGGTCGAGGTCGTCCTGGCGGGGGTGTCCGAGCCCGCTGCGAACGTGCACGCGCCGGACGAGAGCGTGGACCCGTCCGAGATCGAGCACATGGCCCTGGCCGAGGCACTGTTCCTCGTCGGGCTCGGTCCCGTCGGCGCCTGACGCAGCACGCACGCGCACGACGCCGTCGTCAGACGACCGCTGCAGCCGGAGCCACCACCGGCCTCCGCCGGGTCCGGACCTGCAGCACTCCGGTCAGCAGCAGCACCACGAGCCCGATCGCCAGGACCACGAGCCCGGCGAGGAACCCGATCACGACGAGCAGCAGCGTCTCGGTGGACATCCCGTCGCCGCCCGGGTCGGAGGCAGCCGCGGCGGCGATCGACCCGTCGGCCGGCTGCGCGACCGCCTCGACGCCGTCGGTCACCGCGAACGGCACCGCCACGACCGTGCCCGCGTCGCCGACGAGCACGACGTGGTGGTCGCCGACCTCCAGGCCGGTGGTGTCGACCGTGGCGGTGGCGACGTCGTCGTCGACGGCGAAGTCGTCGCCCTGCACCGGTTCGGAGTAGGTCCACACGCTCCCGCCCGCGTCGTCGCCCGTCCACGCCAGACGGAGCTCGAGCTGGTCGCCCGCGCTGACCTCGTCGGGGATCCCGGCGTCGGCGGCTGCGACGGTCCTGATGTCCCCGGCGCGGATCCGGCGCAGCAGCTCGTCCGAGTCCGCGGCCGGAGCGGTGGGCGGCTCAGCGGCCGACGGGGCCTTCGCCGTGTTCCGGGGCGCGGTGTTCCGGGGCGCGGCGGCCCCGGCACTGTTCTCCGGCACGGTGTCCGCTGCGGTGGTGATCGTCGGCGGCCCCGCCGTCGGGGGCAGCTGCACGAGGGGCGGCTGGATGACCGTGCCGCCGGCGCCGGCACCACCGCCACCCGAGGTCGGACCGGTCGGCAGCGAGCCGGGGACCGTCTGTCCGGCGAAGTACACCGGGGTGAAGGTCTCGACCGCGGCGTCGGCGGCGCCGTGCGCACCGATCGTCAGGACACCGCACTGCACGGCACCGGACAGGCAGTCGACGCGCTTCGTCGACTGGCCCGTGAACGAGGAGCGCGCGACGATGCCGCCCTGCGTGAAGCCCGCGTTCTTCGTGCCGCTGAGCGCCGCGGTCGCTGCTGCTCCGGTTCCGGTGTTGTCGGGCCAGGCGACGAAGCCCTGGCCGTCCTGCCCGGTGCCGCCGGACCCGGGGACGTAGTCGTAGCCCGCGCCGGCCGCTCCCCCGGCGCTGGGGTGCTTCGTGACGTACCCGAACAGCACGTACAGCCCGGAGCCGTTCGTGTTCTTCGTGAAGCCGGAGCCCGTCACGGTGAGCTTCGTGCCCGCCGCGGCGGTCGAGAGGCCCGTGGCCGGCCGCACGTTCGTGGAGGCGCCGCGGGCGTTCTTCGCCCCGGTGATCGAACCGTCCGCCCCGACGACGGTCGACCCGCCACCGGTGCCGCCGCCGCCCGTTCCCCCGCCGCCGTCCCCACCACCGGGGTTCGTCGGCGCCTGCACGGTGACACGCAGGGTCGCGGTGTCGGACGCGACCCGTCCGACGACGGTGGACCCGACGACGTTCGTGGCGACCGCACGGTACCGGTCGCCGTCCAGGCCCTCGGTGGCGGTGATGCGGAGCGTGCTGGTCGTCGCGCCGGACACCGACGGGCCGTCCTGCAGGTCGGCCCAGCCGGACGGGGTCTGCTGCTGCCACTGCACGGTGGGCGTCGGGGTCCCGGTGGTGGCGACGGTGAACGACACCGGCTTCGGAGTCGCCGGGGTCGTGCCGCCGTCCGTGCCGGTGGTCGCGCCGGTCAACGTGACGGAGACGTCCGCCGGCTGCTTGGTGACGGACGGCGTGGTCGCGACGGTGAAGGTGCGGAGGCCCTGGGCGCCGGCGTCGGACGCGGCGTTCGTGATCCCGACGACCACACGCCCGTCGTCGGTGAGCACGAACGGATCACCGGTGTAGGTGGAGCCGGGCGTGTACTCGGCACCGATCGTCGCCGCGGTCCTGCCGTCGATCGCGTACGAGCGCAGGACGTTGCCCGCGTCGGTGGAGCCGGCAGCGGACACCCAGAGGCGCTTCGCGGACTCGTCGACGGCCAGGTACGCGGCGCCGCCGACCCGGTCGATCGAGGTCGTCACGGCCGGGGCCCCCCGGAGCGAGACGGCGCGGAGCGTGGCGTCGCCGTCGTTGCTCCACCAGGCCCGGCCCTGCGAGTCGACGACGGTCCCGCCGGTGGCCCAGGACGTCGCTGCGGCGCCGATCGACACGTCGGCGACCGAGGCTCCGGTGCCGAGGTCGAGCACACGTGCGAGTGCGGCTGCCTGGTCGAACACGACGGCGCGCTTCCCCGTCCAGTCGATGCCGACCGACGAGATCGTCCCGGTGACTGAGCCGATCAGGGTGGCCGTGCGGGTCACGGCTCGGACGGTCCCGCCGGCAGGGCTGGTGCCGACCTCGGCCACCGCAGCAGAACCGGAACCGGAACCAGAACCCGAACCCGAACCCGAACCCGAGCCCGCTCCACTGCCGCCGGCCACCCGCAGCAGCCCCGCGGACCCGCCGTTCGCAGCCGGGGCGACCTGCGCGACGATCGAGCCGTCCGCGGGGTCGACCGCGAACGCCTTCGCAGCGGGCACCGCGACGGACGGCTTCACGTGCACGACGTTCCGGTACGCGGCGTCCGCGCCTCGCTCGATGACGACCCAGCCCTGGACGTTCGCGCCGGTGCCGCCGAACTCCGCGGCGGGCAGCGATGCGGTCGCGACGATGTCGCCCGTGGACGGGTCGACGCTCGGCTTCGAGGTGGCGATCCCTGGGTCGATCGGCCCGGCGATGCGCTTGCCGTCGTCGTCCACGACGAAGTAACTGGCCTTGGCGGTTCCGGCAGCGGGGACCTGCACCACGATCGCAGCACGCGGGGCGTCCCGCACCACCGTGGTGACCCGGCCGATGGTCGTGTCACCGACCGCGGTCTGCACCCCCGTGCTGATGACGCCGGCGACACCCGGGTCGCTGAACTCCTCGTCGCCGCCCGCCCCCTCGGCGGCCCAGTCGCCCGTGACCGAGACCGACAGCGGGTCGAGCGCGGTGCCCGCCGCGTAGAACTGCGTCGGATTGCTGCCACCGGTGACGTCCGCGGCGAAGGCCGCTGCCCCCGCCGCGGTGATCGTCGTCGGCAGACCGGTCCACGAGTACTTCCCGTCGGTGACCGAGCGGGTGCCCTTGGTGACGTCGATCGTCGCGAACGCGATGCGCTTCGTTCCCGGGTCGGACGTGGTGGCACCGGTGGTCGGGTCCACCAGCCGCACGTCGACCCCGGCGGTCAGGGTGCCGGTGGTCGGCGTGAGCTCGATCGCCGGGTCGCGCAGCGAGATGACGAACGTGTGCGCCCGGTAGTCGAACACCGCGGCGCCGGAACCCGTAACGCTGAGCTTCCGCGTGCCGGGGTCGTAGCTCCCGCCCGATGCGGCGAACCGGAACGTGCCGTCGGCGTTCTTCGACGCACCGCCGGACACCGACTGCCCCGCGGCCGGCACGTAGTTCCGGAACGACTGCTTGAACCCCCAGTCGAGCGTCCCACCCGACACGGTCGCGGCGGGACCCGCGGCTTCGGCTGCCGTGGGCGCGGTGCCGACGACGGCCGCCGTCAGGCCGATGATCGCGGCGACGGTGGCGCTGAGCGCCCGGAGACGACGGGCGGGTCTGGTCTGGGTGTGCATCGGTTCCTCGGGTCGGGTGGTGCGGGTGTGGGGAGACGGTGCCCCGGGCGGACCCGGGGCCCCGCGGGGGTCACCAGGTGACGGGGACCTGGACCTCGTCGAGGTCGGCCGGGTCGTTGGCGACGCCGTGGGCCGAGAACGTCTGCACGAAGCACTCGTACTGCCCGAGCGCCGCGTTGGCGGTCGCGGTCTTCGTGGTGTCGTAGTCGCAGCTCACGGTCGACGCCGCGTCACCGGTGTGGTGCGGGTCGGCCGTGTAGGACTTCACGATGTCGATCGTCGTGGTGAACCCGCCACCGGCCGTGAACGCGCTCTTCGACACCCACTGCGCGGACGCGAACCAGCCGGAGTTGGTGGCGTAGTCCGCCTGCTTGGGCCCGTAGACGACGTAGACGCCGAAGCCGCGCCCCTGGGCGTTCCCGTCGAAGCCGTCGCCGGTCACCGTGACCGTGCCGTTCGAGACGCCGTGGACGGACCCCGAGCCGTCCGTGACGACCGAGGCCGGTCCGCTGACCGACAGGCTGGCGCCGTAGTCGTTCGTGACGGCGGTCGCGGCGGACGCGCTGACGGCGGGCAGGACGGCGATGCCGACCGCTGCGACCCCTGCCGCGAGCGTGATCCCGAAGGAGCGTGCGATTCGTGCCATGTCGGTGTTCCCTTTCGATGAGGGCGCCCCCTGTGGGCGCCCGGGTCTGGTGGTCCTACGGGGCGTCGGGGGCGACGTCCGAGACGTCGGTCGCAACGCGCCGTGCGGTGCGCCGGGAGTGCACGATCGCGACGGCGACGAGTGCGGCGACGGCCACGACGAGCGCGGACAGCCCGCCGAGCACGATCCGCAGGACGCCCGGGTCGATCCCGCCCGTGGAACCGTCCGCAGCGGCGGCCACGGTCGACGGGGTCGCCCCCGGTGCAGTGGGCGCCGCCGATGCAGTGGGGCGCGCGGTCGCGGTGGGCTTCGCGGTCGCGGTCGGCCGCGTGGTCGCCTTCGCGGTCGCGCTCGCCCCGGGCGACGGCTCGGCGACCGGACGGGAGGCACTGCCCGCGTCCGCCGGGTCGGCCTGCGGCTGCCCGGTGGTCGGCCTGGTCCCCCCACCGGCCAACGTGCCGCCGCTGCCGTACAGGTTCTGGACGGCGACCGGGGTGAACGACTCGTTGTTCGCGTTCGCGACGCCGTGCGCACCGATCGTGATGATCCCGCACTGCACCACCGTGCAGTCGACGGTCGTCACCGTGCCGTTCCGGTCGAGCGCCTGGAACGTCGAACCGGGGACCTGGAGGGTTGCCGACCAGGTACCCGTGGCCGAGTCGACCGTGCCGCCGTTCGCCGCCGACGCGGTGGAGCTGCCCTCGAAGGCGACGAAGTCGAGGTACCCGGTGGGGTTCGACTCGTCGTCGGGCACGTAGCTGTAGTCCGCGCCCGTCACTCCGCCCTTGCTCGGCTGCCAGGTGCCGGTCACGGTGCCGAACGCCACGTAGATGCCGCCGTACCCGTTCTTGATGCCCTGGAAGCCGGAACCGTTCAGGCGCAGGGTCGTCAGGTAGGTCGAGTCGACCTGGTTCGTGACCTCGGGGTGCCCCTCGATCGCGACGCTGACCCGGCCGGCTGCCGATGCGGGGGCGACCCCGGCCAGGGCGGCTCCCCCGGCGCTCAGCGCGACGAGCAGTCCGGCGAGCGCGAGCCGGAGCGGGCGGGTGCGGGTGGTCACGAGGAGGCCTCCTGGACGGTTCGGGACGGCACGACGACGGGCGTGCCGGTGTTCGGGTCGGGCACGACCGTGACCGGGTGCCGGTAGACCGCGCCGATGCGGTCGGCGGTGAGGACGTCGGTGGGGGTGCCGTCGGCGACGATCCGGCCACCGGCGAGCATGGCGACGCGGTCGGCGTACGCTCCGGCGAGGCTCAGGTCGTGGAGCACGACGACGACGGCGCCACCGGCCCGGGCGTGCGCGCGGGCGACGGCCAGCACGGCCTCCTGGTGGCGCAGGTCGAGGGCGGCGGTCGGCTCGTCGAGCAGCAGCACCGGGGTCGACTGCGCCAGGACCCGGGCGAACGAGGCCCGGGCGCGTTCGCCGCCGGACAGCGAGGGGAACGCCTGGTCGATCCGGTCGGCGAGTTCGACCTGGTCGAGCACGCGCGCGACCACGGTGTCGTCGTCGACCGCTCGCCGGGTCCCACGCCACGGTGCCCGGCCCATCCGGACGACCTCGCCGACGCGGAACCCGAAGGCCACCGCGGTGTCCTGCTCGAGCACGGCGCGCCGACGAGCGGTGGCGAGCGGTGCTTCGCCGCCGGTGCGCACCCCGTCGATCGCGATCGTGCCGCTGTGGGCGAGGTCACCGGCGATCGCCCGGAGCAGGGTCGACTTGCCGGCACCGTTCGGACCGACGAGCGCCAGGACCTCGCCCGCGCACACCGTCAGGTCGACGTCGGCGAGCAGCGGTCGCCCGTCGATGACGACGCCGATCCCGGAGACCACGACCGCGCCGGCGGTGCTCGCCCCGATCATGCCCAGCCCCCCGACCGACGGCGCGCACGGCGCAGGAGCCAGAAGAAGAAGGGACCGCCGACGAGCGAGGTCAGCATGCCGATCGGCAGGTCCGCGTACGGCACCAGGGTGCGCGCGAGCAGGTCGGCGATCGTCAGCAGCAGGGCGCCGCCGAGCGTCGAGACGAGCAGGAGCGGACCGTGCGCCGGGCCGATGACCATCCGCATCAGGTGTGGGACGACGAGCCCGACGAACGCGATGATGCCGGCGAACGCGACGGCTGCGCCGACGAGCAGGGCGACCACGACGATCGCGACGACCCGGACGGCCTCGACCCGCACCCCGACGTGCCGCGCGGCCCGGTCGCCGAGCGCGAGCAGGTCGAGCGAGCGCGTCAGCACCACGGCGCCGACGAGCCCCGCACCGACGACGGGGGCGATCGCCGCGGCCTGGTCCCACATCGAACCGTTCAGGGACCCCAGCTGCCAGAACACGATCTGCTCACGCGCCTGCTGATCGCCGAGGAACGTCAGGAAGGCGAGCCCCGCCCCGGTGAACGCGTTGACCGCGATGCCCGTGAGCAGGAGCGTGACGACCTCGGTCCGGCCGCCGGCACGGGACAGCCCGTAGACGAGCAGCGTCGCGACCAGGCCCGCGGAGAAGGCCATCAGCGGCGTCGTCCAGTACCCGGCGAACTGCAGGCCGAAGACGATCGAGGCGCACGCCCCGAAGGCGGCTCCGCCGGACACCCCGACGACACCGGGGTCGGCCAGGGGGTTCGCGAACACGGCCTGCATGAGCACACCGGCTGCGGCGAGCGCGGCACCGATCAGCAGCGCCATCACCACGCGGGGGAACCGGATCGTCCACAGCGCCTGGGTGACGAGGTCGTTGGCGGGGCCGTCCACCGGCAGCCCGGCCGACCGGGCCACCGTCCGGAGCACCTCGGCCGGCGAGATGCCGAGCTGTCCGACGCTCGCCGACACCAGCGTCGCGACGACGAGCGCCACCACGAGCCCGGTGGTGAGGAGCGCGATGCGGCCGACCCGCGACCTGGACGTGACCGCCTGCGCGGCGGGGACGCGCGTTGCGGGCGTGATCCGTTCCTCCCGGACGGTCACGAGGCGTCCGCCGGACCGTAGATCGCCGTGGCCAAGGCGGCCACGATCTCGGGCGTGCGCGGCCCGAAGCTCATCACCGTGGTGTCGGCCATGTCCACGATGCGGCGGTGCTCACCCGCGGGCGTCTTCGCGATCGCGGGGACCCGCTGGAGCAGGCCGTCGACCCCGTCGACGGACTCGAGCCCCTTCGTCATCATGATGACCAGGTCCGGCTGCATCGCGACGAGCGCCTCGGCGTTGACCGGCCGCATGCCCGTCCAGTCCTGTTCCGTCGCGACGTCCCGCCCGCCGACGGCGTCGATGAGCGAGTCGGCGCCGGATTCTCGGCCGAACAGGTAGTAGATCCCGGCGTTCCCCCGCACGTACAGGAACACCATCTTCAGCTGGTCGGCGCGATCCGACGGCGCGATGCGGGCCACCTGCGCGGCGACGGCCTGCTCCTGCGCGTGCACCTCGGCGGCCAGACGGTCGCCGGTCGCCGGGACGCCGAGCGCCGTGGCGACCTGGTCGATGATCGCGTCGGTGTTCGTGGTGTCCCGGTGCGGGTCCACGACGACGACGGGGACGCCGGCCTTCCGGATCTGCAGGACGACGTCCCACGGTCCGAGCGAGGTGTCGGTGAGCAGGACCGTCGGCCGGAGCGCGAGGATCGCCTCCGCGGAGAGTTCGTGGCCGTTCTGGGTGACGAGCGGCAGGTCCTCGGTGCCCGAGAAGCCGGTCGACACGTCCCGCCCGACCAGGTGGTCCCCCAGACCGAGGCCGTACACGGTGGACGACAGCGTGCCGGAGATGTCGAGCGCGAGGATGCGGTCCGCGCTCGTGACGGTCACCTCGGTGTCCTGGTTGTCGGTGACGGTGACGGGCAGCTCGGGCTCGTCGACCTCGCTCGCCGTCGGCGGCAGGTCTGTCGCCAGGGTCGCGGTCCGCGGGCCGGTCACGCCCTTCGCGTCGGTCACCGGGGCGATGGCCTGGAGGCCCGCGGCCGGGTCCGTCGCGCTCGTCCCGCGACCAGCCGCGTGCGTCGCACCCGCGGTGCCGGCACCGACGCCGGTGCAGCCGGTCGCCACGGCGAGGACGACGAGGGCGGACGCTGCGGCCGTGCAGGCGCGACGGAGTGACGACATGGAGATGATCCCGAGTGCTGGTTCGTGAAGTTAGGTGAGCCTCACCTAACTGTTAACTTAGGACACCCTTACCTGCCGTGTCCAGCACGTGTGGGGTGTCACTCGGCGCCCGCTACGGTGGTCCTCGTGCGCATCGTGGTGGCTCCGGACTCGTTCAAGGGCACCGCGACCGCGGCGTCCGTCGCCCAGGCAGTCCGCGACGGCTGGCTGTCCGAGCGACCCGACGACGACGTCGTGCTCGTGCCGATGGCCGACGGCGGCGAGGGCACCCTCGACGCCTTCGCGACCGCGGTCCCCGGCGCGGTCCGCGTGCCCGTCACGGTCACGGGTCCGGCCGGCGAACCCGTCGACACCCACTGGCTGCGGCTGCCCGACGGCCGCGCGGTGGTCGAGCTCGCGGCGACGAGCGGGCTCCCCCTGCTCACCGAACTGCTGCCGGACACCGCCACGAGCCGGGGGTTCGGCGAGGCGATCGCCGCCGCGCTGGACGCCGGCGCCACGGGGCTCGTGCTCGGCATCGGCGGCAGCGCGTCGACCGACGGCGGACGGCCCGTGCTCGAGGCGCTCGGGTTCGACGGCGACCGCGGTTCGCTGCGTGCCCTGCCGCCGCTCGGCGTGACCGTGCTGACCGACGTGACGTCGCCCCTGCTCGGCCCGACCGGCGCCGCCGCGGTCTTCGGGCCGCAGAAGGGCATCGCGCCCTCGCGCGTCGCCGCGTTCGACGAGCAGCTGGCCGCCTGGGCCGCGCGCTTCCCTTCGGTGGACCCCGCGACCCCGGGCGCCGGCGCCGCGGGTGGCGTCGGCTTCGGCCTGCTCGTCTGGGGTGCGACCCTGGCCCGCGGCGCGGACGGTGTCGCCGAGGTGCTCGGGCTGGCCGACCGACTCGACGGCGCCGACGTCGTGATCAGCGGCGAGGGCCGGTACGACGGCCAGTCCGCCGCCGGCAAGGTCCCGTCGGTGGTGCGGTCGCTCACGGCGACGCACGCACCCGGGGCTCGGTCGATGCTCGTCGCCGGCGCGATCGAGACATCGCTCGACGACTACGCCGCCGCTGCCTCGCTCACCGTGCTCGCCACGCAGACCACCGGCGAACCGGACGACGCCCTCGCCGATCCGCTGCGCTTCGCCGCCATCGCGGGCCAGCGGCTCGCACGGTTGGCCTGAGCACCCCGATTCCCGCCCTGGGGAGCCCCATCGGAACCTCCCACGCCGTGGCGCGCTCCATCAGACTGGTTCCGGGCCGGAACCGGCCCGCAACGAACCACCCCCACGAGGAGATCATTGCGCACCGTCAACGCGTACGCGGCACCGTCAGCGACCGAGCCGCTCGTCAAGACCACCATCACCCGTCGGGACGTCGGCCCGGACGACGTCGCGATCGACATCGCCTACGCCGGCATCTGCCACTCGGACATCCACACCGTCCGCGGTGAGTGGGGCCCCATCCAGTACCCGCAGGTCGTCGGCCACGAGATCGTCGGCCACGTCACCGCCGTCGGCGAGAACGTCACCAAGCACCAGGTCGGCGACCGCGTCGGCGTCGGCTGCATGGTCAACTCCTGCGGCGAGTGCGAGAACTGCGTCGCCGGCCAGGAGCAGTACTGCCTCAAGGGCAACATCGGCACCTACGCCAGCGTCGACCCCGCCGACGGCTCGATCACCCAGGGCGGCTACTCGCAGGCCGTCGTCGTGAACGAGGACTTCGTGCTCCGCGTCCCCGAGTCGCTCGACATCGAGAAGGTCGCGCCGCTGCTCTGCGCCGGCATCACCACCTACTCCCCGCTGCACCACTGGAAGGCCGGCCCCGGCACGAAGGTCGCCGTCGTCGGCATGGGCGGGCTCGGCCACATGGCCGTCAAGATCGCCGTCGCGCTCGGCGCCGAGGTCACCGTCCTGTCGCAGACCACCTCGAAGCAGGAGGACTCGCTCCGCTACGGCGCGAAGGCCCACTACGCGACGAAGGACCCGGAGACGTTCGAGAAGCTCGCGAACTCCTTCGAGCTCATCATCAACACCGTCTCGGCGAAGATCCCGATGGGTTCGTACCTCGGCCTGCTCAAGGTCGACGGCACGCTCGTCAACGTCGGTGCACCGTCCGAGCCGCTCGAGGTCCCGGCCTTCGCGCTCATCCCGCGTCGGCTCAGCTGGGCCGGTTCCGCCATCGGCGGCATCCAGGAGACCCAGGAGATGCTCGACTTCTGCGCCGAGCACGACATCCTGCCGGAGACCGAGCTCATCAGCGCCGACCAGATCAACGAGGCCTACGAGCGCGTCCTGTCCTCGGACGTCCGCTACCGCTTCGTGATCGACGCGGCCACGCTGGCGTAGTCGTCACCACCTGCGCGACAGGGAGGCCCGTTGCCAGCCGGCAACGGGCCTCCCGTCTGTCCGCCTGTCCGTCGGACCGTCAGCCGACCTCGTCGCCCGACGGCAGGGCACCGCACCAGTCGACCGAGCCGGCGTCGATGCTCGCCTCGAGCGCGCCGGAGGTCGCGTCGACGATGCTCACGAGCTCGTCGGTCGCCGACTTCGTCGCGACCGCGGCGAACTGGCCGTTCGGCGACGGGCAGACCGCGGTGACGCTCGCGTCGTCGGGGATGCTCACCGGCAGCCGGGAGGCCCGTCCCCCGTCCACACGCACGATCCGTGCCGAGACGGTCCCGTCCGACCGCACGTCCCCCAGGACCCGCAGGTACGTGTCGTCCGTCAGCGGGGCGATGCGGCCGAGGACCGCCGCGTCGGTGCTGGCGGCCGGGGCCCGCAGCGCCGTCTTCGCACCGTCGGTCAGGTCGAGCCGCTCGATGCCGGTGCCGGTCTCGACCACGGCCGTGGTGCCCGTGCCGACGAACCCGTGCAGGTACGTGGCGCTGCCGAGCCGGACCGGATCGGCACGGCCGCTCATGTCGACGAGCACCAGGTCGTCGCTGCCCGTCCGGACCAGGGCACTCTCGGTGCGCGGGACGTAGGCCCACTGCCCGACCGTCATCGGCACGGCACCGGTCTTCGGTTTGCCGTTCGCCGCGATCGCGGTGGGCAGGTGCGTGCCCGTCATGTCGACCACGTACAGGCCGGTGTTCCGCGACTGCCCGGTCGAGGTGTCGGCGTACTCGAACCCGAACGAGGCGCCGTCGTCGGCGACGTGCAGCGCGGTGACCCGACCCTGCGACGACGGCAGGGTGAGGTGCTCGACGGGGGCGTCGTCGTCCTGCACCCCACCGCTCAGCGCCACGACGTCGACGGACGAACTGGCGTCCGTGCCGCTCACGACCACCAGGGAACGACCGAGCCGGGCGTACTCGCTGATCGCCGTGCCCTCGTAGACCGTGGTCGCACCGCCCGCGTCGAGGGACCGGCGGACGATGCGGTCCTTCGCCCCGGCCGGCCCGGGGACGAGGGCGAGGACGTCGGTGCTGCCGGTGCGGATCGCCGCCGTGAGGTCCGACGTGGCGCGCTGCCCCGGCGCCCGGACGTTCACGACCGTCACGGTGTAGTCGCGGTCGTAAGCCAGGGGTCCGGCGAACTCGACCGCGATCGTGTTGCCGCTCGAGGTCACCGTGTGGGCCGCTGCCGGGCTGACCCGGACGTCGTCGGCGGACACCTGCTGCAGGGCCTGGTTCGCCGTCAGGATCACCCGCTGCGCCGGTCGGGACACCAGGCCGCTGGCGTCGTACGACACGTCGCGCAGGCGCGGTCCCTGCTGCGACCCGACGACGGCCGCGAGCGCCGCCACCACGGCCAGGACCACCACGACGGCAAGGTACCGGCGGTGGAACCGGTGCGCGACCGGGCGGCGACCACGGCGCCCCTCAGTACTCATACGGGTCCTTCGGCTGCGCGATCTCGGTGACCTTCGCGGCCTTGATGACGATGCGGGCGTCGGCGGACTGGTCCGGGTTGGCTGCGAGGGCGCCGGTCACCGTGACCCACTGTCCCTCGTCGGGCACCGCGTCGGGACGGTCGCCGGCGTCCGTCACGACACCGAGACCGACGGGCTGGGCATCGACGGCGCAGCAGCTGATCACGAACCGGGTGAGCGTGAACGAGCCGTCCTGGCCGGGGACCACGAAGCCGGACAGCCGCACCTGCTTGCCGACGAGCGCAGTGGTGTCGGTGGTCTGCCGGATGAGCGCCGCCCAGTCCTTGACGCCGTACTGCGAGGTGTCGACGCCCTCGCTGCCGAGCAGGGACACCGCTGCCTCGGAGCCCGTGGCGTTCGACAGGGTGGCCGAGTCGACGCTCCGCTGCTGCGCGGTGCGGGCGGAGAGCGTCGTCGGGGGCAGGACGAGCATCGCGACGGTGACGCCGATCGTGACGATCGCGGCTGCCCCGCCGAGCGCGATGCGCGTGCGGCGACCCGCGCCTCCCGGTCGCCCACCGAGTTCGTGTTCGTGTTCGTGCTCGTGCTCATCGTCGCCGTGCGTGTGGCCGTGCCCCCGGGCGATGACGACGAGGCCGGCGATCGACGCGGGGACCCCGACGGCGGCGAGCACGATCGTGAACACCGAGTAGCGCGGGTTGATGTACAGGTCGAGGTGCCCGACCAGTGCCAGCCACAGCGTGCAGAGCGCCACGGCCAGCACCGACCCGAGGCCCAGGTACGCGGGCGCGTTGCCGCGTGCATCAGACGAGGACATTCATCACCAATCCCACGGCGCCGGCGAACAGGACGCACACGACGGCGAGCAGCACCAGGAACCGGACCCGGAACGTCGTGCGCAGCAGCGCGATCATCTTCACGTCGATGATCGGCCCGATGATCAGGAAGGCCGTGATCGACCCGGGCAGGAACGTCGAGGCGAACGACAGCGCGAAGAAGGCGTCGACGTTCGAGCAGAGCGACACCGTCATCGCCAGCAGCATCATCGCCGCGACGGACAGCACCGGGTTCGAGCCGATCGCGACCAGGGTCGAGCGGGGCACGGCGACCTGGATCGCGGCGGCCAGGCCGGCACCGACGAACAGCGCCGGCATCATCGTCGCCGTCTCGCCGCCGAACTGTGCGGCGCTCTGTCGCCAGCGGTGCACACCCCGGGGTGCTCCGACGGCCGCGCGGCACCGGGCCTCGAAGGCGGGGAGCAGCAGGTCGGCCGGACGGCGGTGCGCGGCGACGATCCAGCCGACCAGGTTCGCGATCACGAACCCGCCGACGATCCGGACCGGCAGGATCCACCCGGACCAGCCGAACGCCTGCGCGGTGCTGATGATGACGAGCGGGTTGAGGATCGGGGCGGCGACCAGGAAGGTCACGGCCTCGGCGGGGGTGAACCCGCGCATCATCAGGCCGCGGGCGAGGGGCACGTTGCCGCACTCGCACACCGGGAAGAGCATGCCGATCAGGGAGATCACGGCGCGGCGGCCGAAGGCGTTCTGCGGCAGGACCTTCTCGAGCGCGCCGACCGGCACCCAGACCTCGACGACGATCGACAGCACGATGCCGAGCACCACGAACGGCAGCGACTCGACGACGACGCTGATCGCCAGCGTCAGGAAGTCCTGCACGACGTCCGGCAGCCCGGCGGTCCCGATGCTCGGGGACAGCAGCCGGATCCCCAGGAGCACGACGACGGTGAGCAGCACGAGGCCCGGGCC
The DNA here is from genome assembly GCF_054060195.1 of Curtobacterium sp. PvP017. Lineage (NCBI taxonomy): Bacteria > Bacillati > Actinomycetota > Actinomycetes > Micrococcales > Microbacteriaceae > Curtobacterium > Curtobacterium sp. PvP017. Next base: position 57,876 of record NZ_JBSSCY010000009.1, on the reverse strand, counting down.
CGTCAGGGAACGGAAGCGGGAGCGCTGCTGCGGCGGCGTGGTCGTCGTCACCCGGAAAGGATAGGCGACGCGTGCTGCGTGGCGGTCCGTGCGCGCGCACCCGCGCACCGTGCGAATTCGTTCACCCCGTGCAGGGTTGCTCGCTCGGTGCAGGCCTGAAGCGCCGCACGGAGCAACCAACGACGCACGGGTTCGCGAACCCAGCACCGTGCACCTGCTCCCCCGCCAGCCACAACGCCGCACCGGCCCGCGAACCCGGCACCGTGCGAGGGCCGCGGTCAGCCCCGGGCGATGCCCGCCACGTGCCGGTCGAGGGTGTCGATCGCCCACGAGGCGTCACCCCCTGGATCGAGCCGCACGATGTGCATCGCGAGCCCGTCCACCAGGGCGTGCAGGCGGCGGGTCTCGTAGGCGGCGTCGGCGTCCGGCACTCCGAGCGCCCGCAGGATCCGCCCGCACCACTCGCGCATCTCGTCGACGACCCGGTCGTGGAACGGCCGGAGTTCGGCGTCGGTCAGCGCCGCGGTGCCGAGGCCCAGGTAGACGTCGAGCTCGATGCGTCGTTCCTCGTCGAGGGGCAGCAGCTCGAGCAGCACCGCGTGCGCGTAGGCCGTCCCCTCCAGGTCCGTGGGCACGGCGTCGATCCGGGCTGCGGTCGCGTCGAACACGAGCTCGAGCGCGTGGGACCGGACGCTCGCCTGGGTCGGGAAGGTGTAGCGGACGGTGCTCGGCGGCAGCCCCGCCTCTGCCGCCACGTTCCGGACGCTCAGCGCCCCCAGTCCGTCGCGGGCGAGCACCCGGCACGCCGCCTCGGACACGGTCCGACGCCGCTGCTCCACGTCCATGCTCCTGGCCACGACGCCATACTCGCACAGTCGTACGAACTCGTGCTAGCGTCGGAACGGTTGTCGCACAGTCGTGCGACTACTCGATCGGAACGAAGGGAACATCGTCATGGCATGGGTCATCCTCGTGCTGAGCGGCGTGCTCGAGGCCGTCTGGGCCACCGCGCTGAGCGCGTCGAACGGATTCAAGAAGGTCGTCCCGACGATCGTGTTCGTCGCCGGCATGGCCCTCAGCATGGTCGGCCTGGCGTTCGCGATGAAGTCGATCCCGGTCGGCACCGCCTACGCCGTCTGGGTGGGCATCGGCGCCTCACTGACGGTCGTCGTGTCGATCCTGCGCCGGCAGGAAGCCGCGTCGCTCGCCCGCCTCGGCCTGGTGTTCGGCCTGGTCGCCTGCGTCGTCGGCCTCAAGGTGGTGAGCTGAGGTGGCCTGGATCGTCCTGTTCGTGAGCGCCGCACTCGAGACCGTGTGGGCGACCGCCCTCGGCGAGAGCGACGGCTTCACGCGCCCCGGCCCCACGCTCGTGTTCGCGGTCACGATCGTGATCAGCCTCGTCGCGTTCGGCTACGTCCTCAAGCACATCCCGATCAGCACGGCGTACGCGGTGTGGACCGGCACCGGTGCAGCCCTGACCGTCCTGTGGGGCATGGCGACCGGCGCCGAGCCCGTCACGGTGCTGCGCGTGCTGTTCATCGCCGGGATCGTCGGCTGCGTCGTCGGCCTGAAGCTCGTGCCGGCTCGTCCCGTCGCAGAGCCCGCCGCTCCTCTCGCGAAAGCGACAGATCTCCGCGGATGATCGGCGGGCAACTGTCGCTCTTGCGAAGGTGACGACAGCGCCATCCGCAGGACTGTCGCGTTCGCGACGCAGCGCACTGGGCGCGCGCCGAGACGGACGGGAGGCCCGGTGCCAGCTGGCACCGTCCCTCCCGGCACGGCCGTCGTGCCACTGGCGCGTCACGCCGGAACCGGCGGATGGGGCCCACCTCCCGTCCGTCAGGTGGTCACGTGACGATCAGACGGACGCGCCCGTCCACTCGTCCTCGGCGGCGACGTGGTCGCTGCCGACCGTGCCGGCGGCGAGCGCCGCGGCGGCGCGTTCCGTGTGGCTCGGCGGGTTCGACGGCACGTCGGCCGGACGACCCTCGTCATTCAGCTTGCGGAGTTCGGGCACGATGTCCGTCGCCAGGATGTCGATCTGCTCGAGCACCGTCTTGAGCGGCAGTCCCGCGTGGTCGACCAGGAACAGCTGTCGCTGGTAGTGGCCGACGTGGTCCTTCATCGCGGCGTACCGGTCGATGACCTGCTGCGGCGAACCGACCGTGAGCGGGGTCTGGGCGGCGAAGTCCTCCATCGAGGGACCGTGGCCGTAGACCGGGGCGTTGTCGAAGTAGGGCCGGAACTCGTCGACCGCGTCCTGCGAGTTCTTCCGGGCGAAGAACTGCCCGCCCAGACCGACGATCGCCTGGTCGGCACGGCCGTGACCGTAGTGCTCGAAGCGCTGGCGGTACAGCCCGACCATCTGCTCGGTGTGCTGGATCGGCCAGAAGATGTTGTTGTGGAAGAAGCCGTCACCGTAGTAGGCGGCCTGCTCCGCGATCTCGGGCGTGCGGATCGAGCCGTGCCAGACGAACGGGGGCACGCCGTCGAGGGGGCGCGGCGTCGAGGTGAAGCCCTGCAGCGGCGTGCGGAACTTGCCCTGCCAGTTGACGACGTCGTTCTCCCAGAGCTGGCGGACGAGCGCGTAGTTCTCGATCGCCAGGTTGACGCCCTGGCGGATGTCCTGCCCGAACCACGGGTACACGGGGCCGGTGTTGCCGCGCCCCATCATGAGGTCCATGCGGCCGTCGGAGATCACCTGGAGCATCGCGTACTCCTCGGCGATGCGCACCGGGTCGTTCGTGGTGATGAGTGTGGTGCTCGTCGAGAGCGTGATGTCCTTCGTCTTCGCCGCGAGGTAGGCCAGCAGGGTGGTCGGCGACGAGGCGACGAACGGCGGGTTGTGGTGCTCACCGGTGGCGAAGACGTCGAGTCCGGCCTGGTCGGCGTGCTGCGCGATGGTGAGGATGTCACGGACGCGCTGGGTGTCGTCCGGCGTGGTGCCGGTCGTGGGATCGGTCGTGACGTCACTGACCGTGAAGATGCCGAACTGCATGATGCGCCGCCTTTCGCGATATCGATGCGTTTGCATCGACTTGCTGGGTACAACGTAGCGCACGCCGGCGCATTCCCGCCAGGTGTGGACCGGTCGCGTCAGCGGGCGTCGGGCAGTGCGGCCGGGTCCGTCCGGGCCGCGTGGTGCATGCCGTCGAGGAACCACACCGCGGTCACCACCGCCAGGACGCTCGCACTCGAGGCCAGGCGTCCGGCCATCAGGATCGCGGCACGGTCGTGGGCCCCGTCCCCGGTCAGGCCGACGACGAGCGCCGCGACACCGACGGCCAGCGTGACCCCGGTCGCGACGAGCAGGACGACACTGACCACCCGGCGCGGCCCCCGACGGCCGTCCCGGTCACCGCGGAGCCCCCGGTCGACCCTCGGCCCGAACGCCCGGACGACGCCGAGCCAGAACATCGCGATCGCGCACGCGCCGATGATGTCGCTCACCCGGTGCCAGCCGTACACGACCGTCTGGTTGGCCACGAAGACCGCGTAGACCGCCCCGAGCAGGGTGACGATCGGCCGGAAGCGACGGGGCGTGACCATCAGCACGGCGAACAGCGCGGCGAGCGCGATCGTCGCGTGCCCCGAGGGGAACGAGTTCGGCGTCGTCGACTGGGCGATCTCCGGGCGCTCGGCGATACGCTTGACGAGCGTCGAGGTGGCCGCCGACGCGAGCACCACTGCACCCGCGCCGAGCCCCACCGAGAGCCGTCGCCTGGCGAACGCCACCGCGACGATCACGACAACGAGCAACAGGATCACCGGCACCGAGATGACGTTGAGCGCAGTGTCCGAGCTGAACAGGTCGGACTCCCGGACCCCGCCGAGCGCGGCGTCCTCCATGCGCTGCCCCACCGGCGTCAGCACCGCGGCCGCGTAGACGGAAGGCACGATCACGAACCCCAGAGCCGCCAGCACACCCCACCGCAACCGCCGCGAGACGCTCGGTCCACGCGACTCCGGTGCATTGCGCTCGGGTGTCAAGGTCACCGGGCTGGTCCTCCTCGGAGTGGTCGTCGTCGGTCTCGTCGCACGCCTGGTGACGGCGCTGCGATTCGGACGGTCGGGGTCGGACACGATACCGTTGGCACACCGGCCGGAGGCTGGGAACCGTGCGGCCGTCGCCCGCGGATCCCGCGCCGTGCCCATCAGTGCCGCGCCGCGCAGTCCGGCGGGCACCGCCGGACTGACGCACGTCGCGTCGGCAGTGTACGAGGAGGAGACCGAAGTGGCCATCAAGGAACCGGGCATCACCGCCTCACCGAACCGCGGGCTCGCGCTCACGGTCGGTGGCGTCCTCGCACTCTGGGGCATCCTGGGCTTCTTCTTCGCCGCCGACGGCGACCCGGGCTTCTTCAGCCGCCAGGGTGGGATGCTGTGGAACGCCTTCGGGGTGAACCCGCCGCTCGCCCTCATCTGGGTGCTGCTCGCCGCCGTCCTCCTCATCACCGGCCTCGGCAACACCATCGGTTCACGGAACGGCAACCTGCTCGTCGGTGCCGTGCTCGTCGTGCTGGCGGTCTACGGCTTCGTGTTCGTGAACACCTCGGCGAACATCTTCGCGCTGAACACCACCGACAACGTGTTCCACGCGATCGTCGGGGTCGTCCTGCTGCTGACGGCGTTCGGTGCCGACAAGGAGAACCTCCGCGCGCTGCGTGCGGCGGCTCGCGCCTGACGCACCGACCCGCTCCCCGACGCCCGTCTGCCGCTCCGGCAGGCGGGCGTCGTCGTGTGCGCGGAGCGTGGGTGCAGTGCGCGGGTGCAGTGCGCGAGTGCGTCAGGCGTCGTCGTCGGAGTCGGGGTCCGACGCGGGCTCCGGCTTCGGGGCTTCGAGTGCCGTCGCGACGATGCGTGGCGCCTCGGACATGAAGCGTCGGACGTCCGTGTCGACGATGATGTCCTGCGGCCGCAGCGGCCGGGTCAGGTACAGCCCCTCGAGCGAGGTCAGCCGTGACAGCGCGACGTAGGTCTGCCCGGCACTGAACACCCGGTTGCCGAGGTCGACCACCGCTCGGTCGTAGGTGCTGCCCTGGGACTTGTGGATCGTGACCGCCCAGGCGAGCCGCAACGGGAACTGCTGGAACTCGCCGACGGTGTCCTTCTTGAGTTCCTTCTTGTCGGCGTCGTAGGAGTACTTGAACTTCTCCCACACCGACGGCTGGACCTCGAACGACTCCCCGTCCACGTCGACCCACACCGTGTCGCGGATCGCCGTGACGATGCCGAGCGTGCCGTTCACCCACCGCTGGTCGGCGTCGTTGCGCAGGAACATCACGTGCGCGCCGGGCTTCAGCTCGAGGGCTTCGTCGGCCGGGAAGTTCCGCCCGCCGAAGTCGCCGTTGACGTCGGCCTTCGCGGTCTTGACCTTGCCGGGCAACCGATCGAGCGCCGCCTTGTTGATGCGCGCGACGGTGTCGTTCCGGGTGGCGAGGGTGATGGCGTCGTCGGGCGAGGGCCGCGCGCCTGCGGTGTTCAACTGGTCCGCGATCTCGGCGGTGACCCGGCCGTGCCGCACCGCCGTGAGCATGGCGGCGAACGCGTCGTCGCGCTGGCGGTGCACGGTGGCGAGCTCGATGATGTTCAGCTTCGCCTCGAGCCACACCTTGGCGTCGAAGAACCACATCGACCGGTAGTGGTCGGTGAAGTACGCGCGCTCGTCGGCGCCGCCCGGTACCGGCGGCAACTGGTACGGGTCACCGAACATCACGACCTGCACGCCGCCGAACGCCTCGAACTGCCGGCCACGGGCCTTCCGCAGCGAGCGGTCCATCCCGTCGAGCAGGTCGGCGTTCACCATGGAGACCTCGTCGATGACCAGGGTGTCGATGGTGTTCAGGAGCTTCCGGGTGTCCGGCCCCTGGCGCAGCTCGGCGTCGGCGATCAGGCCGATCGGCAAGCGGAACAAGGAGTGGATCGTCTGACCGCCGACGTTCAGGGCCGCGACCCCGGTCGGTGCGCAGATCACGACCTGCTTCTCGGTGTTCCACGACAGGTGGTTGAGCAGGGTGGACTTGCCCGTCCCCGCCCGACCGGTGATGAAGACGTGGTCGCGGGTGTGCTCGATGTACTCGAAGACGGCCCGCTGCTCGTCGCTGAGTTCGATGCTCATCGTGCGTCCTGCTCGAGGGCGCGCGTGTCCGCCGCGGCCGTGCGAGCGTCCGCCGCGGCCGTGCGAGCGTCCGCCGCGGCCGTGCGACCCGACGTTCCGGCACGCCGCAGCTGCGCGAGCACCACGACGACGACCGCCACCAGGAGCAGCACGCCGGCGGCCACGAGCACGAGCCCGCCGCGGGCCTGGTCGACGAGCGGGTCGGGCCCCCACGTGCGTCCCATCGCGCCGAACCACGAGGCCTGCAGCAGCCCGAGCGGCCCGCGCATCGCGATGCCGAGTGACACCGCCCCTGCCGCGACGACCACGGCGCCGACGATCCGGACGACCGCGGCCCCCCGGGTCGGGTGGCTCCGGCCCGCCGCGACGGGGGTGAACAGCGTCGGCATCGCGAGGAGCCCGACGAGCAGGAAGCCCACGTCGATGACGGTGCGCCCCGTGGAGTCGCTCACCGACCACCGGACGGCGTCGGTGGCGAAGTACGCCCACCACACCGCTGCGGCGAGCAGGAACGCGGGGAAGGGCTGCACGAGGTAGCGGACCGCGGCGTTGTCGACCAGCACACCGGTCCACTCGCGCACCCCGGTGCTGTCGTCGTCGCGCGGGTGCACCGCAGCCCGGATGAGCACGACCGGAGCCGCCGCCCACACCAACGCCGGCACCACGAGTCCGAGCAGCACGTGCGCGCCGACGTTCGCCGACACCAGGAACCGGTCGTACTGGTGCAGCGAACCGGACGTCGCGACGACGAGCGACACGACCGCCAGGGCCGCCGCCACCGAACGGCGCACCGGCCAGCGGACCCCGGCACGGCGCAGGCGGACGACGCCGGCGACGTAGGTCGCGGCGAGCAGCACGGCGGCCATCAGCCAGAACAGGTCGATGTTCCACTGCGTCAGCCAACCCCAGGCCCCGGGCGCGTGCGGCAGCAGGTCGTCGGTGAGCAGCTCGGCCGGGCTCGGGTCGGTCGTCTTGCTCAGCGCGATCTGGTCGACCGGGGTCGCCGTGCGTCCGAGCGCCGCGGCGAAGCCGGACGCGACGCCCATCACGGCGAGTTCGACCACGATCAGGGTCCAGAACGGGCGGTGCCGTGCCGGGGCCTCGGTCAGGGAGCGGATCGCACGCCGACGCTGCACGGCGCCGAGGACCCCGATGGCCACGATGGCGCCGATCTTCACCAGCACGAGGGTGCCGTACGGCGTGAACAGGTTCGACAGGGCGCCGACACGGATCTGGGCCGAGGCGACACCCGACACCGCGACGAGCACGAAGCAGCCGAGCGCGATGCTCGAGTACCGCGCGACGACCACGGCCAGACGGTCACCGGGCAGCACGCCGCGCAGGAGCACGAGCATGGTCAGACCACCGACCCAGAGCGCGGCACCGACCAGGTGCAGCCCGAGCGCGGTGACCGCGGCGTCGTGGCTGGCGGTACCGGCGGCGTGGCCCTGCTGCGCGAGCGGGATGAGGCCGATCATCGAGACGCCGGCGGTCAGGGCGACCATCCCCCGCGAGCGCACGGCGAAGCAGAGCACCGTGACCGCGGCGGCGACGAGCACCGTGACGAGCCAGGCGAGGCCGAGGTCCGTGCCCGTCAGGAACACGCCCATCGACTGGCCGAACTGCTCGTCGATGCTGATCTTCGAGCCGGCGACGCTCAGGAAGGTGAAGAAGGTGGTGACCGCGGACGACACCGTCCAGATGCCGCTGGCGGCGGCCGCGACGTCGATGGCGCGGTTCCACTCGGGGCCGGACCGCGAGAGCCCGACGGTGGCGAGCGCCAGACCGCCGATCGTCGCGGCGGCGGACAGGTCCACGACCAGCCGGGAGATCGGCAGCCCGAAACGGACCAGGGGGCCGGGGTCGGCGATCAGCGCTGCGTTCGCACCACCGCCGATGACGAGTGCCGTGAGCAGCGCCACGAACCCGACGAGCAGGAGCACGGCGGGACCGGCGATGCGCGCGATCCGATTCACCCGTCAAGCCTAGGCGGTGCCCACCAGGCCGCAGAACCGGCCGAGCCGACCTGTGGGAACCGGCACGGGCCTCCCGGCCGACGCAGCGCGACGAACGCGACCCAACGCGATGCAACGCGACCCGACGCGATGGGACGCGCCGCGAAGCGCCGCGACCCCACCCGACGAACGCACCCCCGGGAACGACGAAAGGGACGGCCGAAGCCGTCCCTCCCGATGCGCGGAACAGTCTTACTTGACCGCAGCCTTGAGCTTCGAGCCGGCGCTGACCTTGACCGAGTCGCTCGCGGCGATCTCGATGGCCTCACCCGTCTGCGGGTTGCGGCCGGTGCGGGCGGCGCGGTGCGTCTTCTCGAAGGCGATCCAACCGGGGATCGTGACCTTCGTGCCGTCCGCGACGGACGACGAGACGACGCTGAAGAGCGCGTCGACGACGCCGTTGACGGTGGCCTGGCTCTGGCCGGACTCGGCGGCGACGGCAGCGACGAGCTCGGTGCGGTTCAGTGACTTGTCAGCCATGGATGTCCTCCTCGGACTTCTTGCAGTATCGGTCGGACGAGCGTGCCGTCCGGCGCCCGGAGCGGTTGCCCCGTGCCACGGTGCCAGTGGGCCGAGGGCCCGGCGGAACCGGAGTTGAACCTACCAGCCGCAGGGGGTGAAAACAGCCGACTCGCCCGGATTTCCGGGCTTGTCGGGCTCGGAGACGGGTGCTGGAGGGGCAGATGTGACGAATGACGGGTCGCATGTACCCCGTACACAGCGAACGCCCCGCCACCAGGAGGTGACGGGGCGTCGGGTACTGCGAGTGCTTACCAGGAGCTCTTCGTGATGCCGGGGAGCTCTCCACGGTGGGCCATGTCGCGGAAGCGGACACGGCTGATGCCGAACTCACCCAGGTGGCCACGGGGGCGGCCGTCGATCGCGTCGCGGTTGCGGTAGCGGATCGGGGATGCGTCGCGGGGCAGCTTCTGCAGGCCCACGCGAGCGGCCTCACGCGACTCGTCGGTGCCGTTCGGGTCCACGAGGGCCTTCTTCAGCTCGAGACGACGCTCGGCGTAGCGCGCGATGATGACGGCACGCTGGTTGTTCTTCGCGATCTTGCTCTTCTTCGCCATGCTTAGCGCTCCTCACGGAAGTCGACGTGCTTGCGGATCACCGGGTCGTACTTCTTCAGCACGAGACGGTCGGGGTTGTTCCGACGGTTCTTCTTGGTCACGTACGTGAACCCGGTGCCCGCCGTCGAGCGGAGCTTGATGATCGGACGGATGTCCTGACCCTTTTTCGCCATCAGATCTTCTCCCCACGGGCGAGGACGTCCTTGACGACGGACTCGATGCCGCGTGCGTCGATGACCTTGATGCCCTTAGCGCTGACGTTGAGCGTCACGTTGCGACGCAGCGACGGCACGTAGTACGTCTTCTTCTGCACGTTCGGGTCGAAGCGGCGCTTCGTCCGGCGGTGCGAGTGCGAGATGTTGTGACCGAAGCCGGGAACGGCGCCGGTCACCTGGCACACTGCTGCCATGGTTTCCTCCTGAGGTACCGTGCGACCGGACGGCCGCACCCAAGTTCACTTGCCTGGTGCGCACGCGCAGGACCACCGGAGTGGTGCATGCGAGGGGGTTGTGCACACCGCCCAGGCCCGCAGCCCCTGTCGAAGGGGGAACGAACACCACGCGACCGCGGCGTTCGCGACGGTCGGAGGGCTTGGAACAACGGGTCCACCACGCGGACGTGGAGAACCAAGGGGAGAGCCTACGCGAGGTCCGGGCGTGTCGCAAGCGCACGCACCATGAGCTCCCCGAGCTCGAGCGGTGCCGTGAACATCGGCCAGTGTCCGGTCTCGAGTCCGACGATGCTGAGTTCCTCGGTGGCGACGAGTTCCTCGGCCCAGGTCTGGTGGTCGGCCACCATCGTCGCGAGCTCGGTCGCCGGGATCTCGCAGGTGATCACCGTCGCCGGGATCGTGTGCCGGGCGGCGTCGGCGTAGTGGAAGCGATCGGACGGCACCGCGGCGGGCTCCGGGATCGCCCGGTGCTCGAACGCTTCGCGCAAGGACGGCGTCATCCCGCGCACCGTGGCCGGCTCCCAGACGTCCCACGACGGCAGCGGGACCACTCCGTCGACCACGGGCAGTTCGTCGTTGACGCAGCCACCGGCGGGGCCGGGGAACGTGTCGACGTACAGCAGGTGCGCGACGAGCGAGGGCCGCTGGTCGGCGGCCATGTACGCGATCGGTCCGGCACCAGAGTGTCCGGCGAGCACGACGGGCTCGTCGGGGCTGGCGACGTCGTCCAGGCGCTCCACGAGCGCCGCGACCTGTTCGTCGAGCGTGTCGCCGTCGCGGGTGATCGCCTCGACCGTGTGGCCCGCCTGCAGCAGTACCGGGGCGACGTCGTCCCACGCGCTCGCGTCGAGCCAGAACCCGGGGACGAGGATGACGTGCATGGCGCGGACCCTACTCGCCGGCGGCGTCGCCGGTCCGCGATCCGGTTCCGGTTCCAGCAGCCGCCGCCGTGCACACCGCGCACTCGCCGAAGATGTCGACGACGTGGCTGGCGTTCGTGAACCCGTTCGCCGCGGCGACGTCCTGCGCCCACTGCTCGACGGGGTCCGCCTCGATCTCGACGGTCCGGCCGCAGTTCCGGCAGATCAGGTGGTGGTGGTGCGCGTCCGTCGTGCACGCCCGGTACAGCGATTCGCCGTCCTGCTGCAACGAGTCGGCGTCGCCCTCGGTCGCCAGGTCGGCGAGCGCCCGGTAGACGGTGGCGAGACCGATCGTCGAGCCCTCGTCACGCAGGTGCTGGTGCAGCGCCTGCGCACTGACGAACCCCTCGGTGGAGTCGAGGGCACCGCGCACCGCTTCGCGCTGCCACGTGTTCCGCTTGACCTTCTGCACGGCGTTCATGCTGGCACCTCTTCCTTCTGGCCGGCTGCCGGCTTCGTCCCGGTGGTTCCGGTTCCGGTGGTTCCAGTTCCGTTCGTTCCGGACGGGAGGCCCGGTGCGCCCCCGCCACGCTGGTCGCGGCGGACGACCCGGTCGCGTCCACGGCGGTCGCGCCTGGCCCCGACGATCCGGCAGACCACCCAGATCGCGAACGAGATGGTCGTCACGTAGGGGCTGATCGGCAGACCGCCGCCGAGTGCGAGCAGGATGCCACCGACGACCGACACCACGGCGAACACCGTGGACAGCACCGGCACGACGACCGGGTGCGAGCTGAGCCGCAGGGCCGCGGCCGCCGGGGTGACGAGCAGCGACAGCACGAGCAGCGCGCCGACGATCTGCACCGACACCGCGGTGGCCAGGCCCAGGACGAGCATGAACACGATCGCGAGGGTCCGTACCGGGATGCCGGCGGCCGCGGCCACGTCGGGGTCCACCGACGCGAACATCAGCGGGCGCCAGATGACGAGCAGGGTCGCGACGACGATGGCGGCGATGACGATCAGGAACGTCAGCTGCGGGTTGTCCACCGACACGATCTGGCCGGTGAGCAGCCCGAACTTGTTGGCCGCACGCCCCTTGTAGAGCGCCAGGCACAGGATGCCGAGCCCGAGGCCGAACGGCATGAGCACCGCGATGATCGAGTTGCGGTCGCGCGCCCGCGAGCCGAGCACCCCGATGAGCAGCGCTGCGATCACCGACCCGACGAGCGAGCCCGTGACGACGTTGACGCCGAGCAGCAGGGACGCGCTCGCGCCGGCGAAGGACAGCTCCGAGATGCCGTGCACCGCGAAGGGCATGTTCCGGGCGACGACGAACGGGCCGATGAGCCCGCCGACGATGCCGAGCACCGCGCCGGCCCAGATCGAGTTCTGCACCAGGGCCACGAGCTCGCCGTAGTCCTGGAACGAGAAGACCGTCGACAGGACGTCCATCAGATCCGCCCTTCGTCCGACGCCGGGGCGTGCGGGTCGACCTCGCCGTGGTGGTGGTCGTGCGCGTCGTTCGCGCCGACGATGACGATGCGGCCCATCGTGCGGACGACGTCGACGGGGGTGCCGTACAGGTCGCTGAGGACGTCGGCACGCAGGACCTCGTCCGGGGAACCGATCCGGAACCGGCCGCCGGCGATGTACAGGACCCGGTCGACGACGTCGAGGATCGGGTTCACGTCGTGCGTCACGAACAGCACGGCGGCCTCGTGCTGCCGACGCTGCCGGTCGATGAGCTCGGTGACGCCGCGTTGGTGCCGGAGGTCGAGCGAGATGAGGGGTTCGTCGCAGAGCAGCAGCGCCGGGTCGGCGGCGATGGCCTGACCGACGCGGGTGCGCTGCTGCTCACCGCCGGACAGCTCGGCGACCGGGGCGTCCGCGAACGCGGTGGCACCGACCTCGTCGAGGATCCGGTCGATGCGGGCCCGGTCGGCCTTCGACGTCGGCAGGACGCCCCAGCGGTGTCCCGTCACGCCCTGCGCGATCATGTCGCGCGCGCGCAGCGGGGTGCCGGCCTCCATGAGCCGCTGCTGCGGGATGTAGCCGATCTTCCGGTGCCCGCGACGGACGGGCTGGCCGAGGAACGACATCGTGCCGCTCGTCAGGCGCTGCTGCCCGAGCACCGTGCGCAGGAGCGAGGTCTTGCCGGCACCGTTCGGCCCGAGGACCGCGACGAACTCCCCCGGCGCGATGTCCAGGTCGAGGTGGCCCCAGAGCTTCCGTTCACCGAAGGACAACCCGGCGTCGCGCAGCGCCAGGACCGGACGGGCCGCAGCCCGGTCGTCCACCGAGGTGGTCGCCGGGCCGTCGGTCGTCGCTGCTGCGGTCGAGGTCGTCACTTCTGGAGCGCCGCCTGCACCGCGTCGATGTTCGCCTGCTGCCACGAGACGTAATCCTGCCCTTTGGGGAGCGTCTCCGTGACACCGACCACCGGGACGTCGTTGTCCTCCGCCGCCTTCTTGACCTGTTCGGTCTCGGGGCTGGAGGTCTGGTCGTTGTAGGCCAGGAGCTTCACGTCGCCGCTCGTGAACAGCGCGAGGGTGTCCCTGAGGGCGGCCGGCGGCACGTCGTCGTCCTCCTCGATCGCCTCGGAGAAGGCGTCGGGGGTCTCGTTGTCCAGGCCGATCGCGTCGAACAGGTAGCCCGGCACCGGCTCGGTGTACGCCACCGCGTCGCCGTCGTACGTCTTCTTCAGGTCGGCGGTCTGGGACTCGAGGTCCTCGAGCTTCGTGGTGAGCGCGTCGGCGTTCTGCTCGAACGTGGCCTTCTCGCCTTGGTCGAGCGCGGACAGGCGCTTCGTGACGTCGTCGACGAGCTTGACCATCGTCGGGTAGCTGTAGAACACGTGCTCGTTGAACTCGGCGTCGCCACCCCTGTCCAAGCCGGACAGCTTCACGACGTTGATGGTGTCGGCCGTGGTGTCCGAGGCGTCGGCGATCGTGGTCATGAAGTCGTCGTACCCGCCGCCGTTCTCGATGAGCAGGTCGGCCTTCGACACCGCGAGCTGGGTGCGGGCGCTCGATTCGAACGAGTGCGGGTCCTGCGAGGGGTCGTCGAGGATGCTCGTGACCGACACGTGGTCGCCACCGATCGACTCGACGATCGAGCCGTAGACGTTGGTCGAGGCCACGACGGCGATCTTCCCGCCACTGTCGGCGTCGCCCGAGCTCGAAGACGTCGCGCAGCCCGTCAGGGCGAGCGCGGCGGCGCCGGCGACGAGCGGGAGGGCGAGGAGTCGGTTGTGCATGCTCCGACGGTAGCGCTTGCTGATAACGATTGTCAAAACCGGTATCAGCGCTCTGGTGGTGACGACAGACGGACGGGAGGCGCGGTGCCAGCTGGCACCGGGCCTCCCGCCATGGAGACGCTCGCGTCTACGGCTTGGTGGCCGCGTCGATCGTGTTCTCGGCGATCGTGTCCTCTTCACGCCCGGGCGTGCGGAGGTTCCACTTCTTGATCACGAAACTGAACAGGAAGTAGTACACGACCGCGTAGCCGAGGCCGATCGGGATGAGCCAGATCGCCCCGTCCGCCTTGCCGAAGTTGAGCACGAAGTCGATCGCACCGGCCGAGAACGAGAACCCGTCGTGGATCCCGAGCGCGTTGACGAGGGCCAGCGAGGTGCCGGTGAGCACCGCGTGGATGACGTACAGCGGGAACGCCACGAACATGAAGGAGTACTCGAGCGGCTCGGTGATGCCGGTCACGAACGAGGTGAGTGCTGCCGAGAGCATGATGCCGCCGACGAGCTTGCGGTTCTGCGGCTTGGCGTTGCGCCAGATCGCCAGGGCACCGGCGGGCAGGGCGAACATCATGATCGGGAAGAAGCCGGTCATGAACGTGCCGGCCGTCGGGTCGCCCGCGAGGAAGCGGTTCACGTCACCGTGCGCGATGACGCCGTCCGCACCGGTGAAGCTGCCGAGCTGGAACCACGGGAAGAAGTTGAGCAGCTGGTGCAGCCCGATCGGGATCAGCATGCGGTTCGCGAACCCGAAGATGCCGCCACCGATGACCGCGTTGTCGGCGACGGCCTGACCGGCGGCCGTGAGCGCGATGTCGAAGTAGCGGTACACGAAGGACATGGCGACCGCGATGACCAGACCGGCGGCAGCGGTGAGGATCGGGACCAGTCGACGACCGGAGAAGAAGCCGAGGAAGTCGGGCATCTTCGTCCGGTGGAACTTCTCCCACAGCACGGCAGCCACGAGGCCCATCACGATGCCGCCGAGGACACCGAAGTTGATGGTCGCGGGGTTGCCGTTCGCGTCCTTCACCCCGTCGAGCACGATCGGCGACATGGCCGCGAAGACCTGGTACATGACCATGTAGCCGACGACGGCGGCCAGTGCGGTGGTGCCGTCCGACTTCTTCGCCCACCCGATCGCGATGCCGACCGCGAAGAGCAGCGGCAGCCAGGTGAACACGGCCTGACCGGCCGCGGCGATGATGGTCGCGCCCTGCTCGAAGCCGGGGATCGCACCGAGCATGTCGGACTGCCCCAGGCGGAGCAGGATGCCCGCGGCGGGCATGACCGCGATCGGCAGGAGCAGGCTCCGTCCGAGGCGCTGCGCTTGCGCGAACAGCCGGGACTGCTTCTTCGGCTTCTTCTTCTCCGGCACGTCCGTGGCAGTGGTGGCGCTCATCGGAGGTCCTCTCGTCATTGGGTGGAGCTGTCGGGGTGAGTTGAGTCGTGCAGCCAGCGCAGGTAACCTCGGCGGTGTCGCCAGGTCCGGTCCTGTCCGGTCATGACCAGTTCCGTAGTCTGAACCGAGACCGGTCCCGTGTCAACCTGGTACGCAAACCCTTAACGAGGAGGAAACGATGGCCGACATCAAGGCAGCCGACATCATCGCCGCGCTCGGCGGTGCCGACAACATCGAAGAGGTCGAGGGCTGCATCACGCGCCTCCGCGTCGAGGTCGAGGACGGCGACCTCGTCGACAAGGCCGCGCTGCAGGCCGCGGGCGCCCAGGCCGTCGTCGGTGGCGGCACCGGCTGGCAGGTCATCGTCGGCACGGTCGCCGACAACCTCGCGCAGGACATCCAGGACGAACTGTGACGGCGGTCCGCACGCCGTTCGCCGGTCCGGTCGTCGCCCTCGCTGACGTGCCGGACCCGGTGTTCGCCGGCCAGCTCGTCGGTGCTGGCGTGGCCGTCGACCCGACGGGCGTCGAGGGCGCGGTCACCGCGGTGGCCCCGGTCGACGGCACCATCGTGAAGCTGCACCCGCACGCCTTCGCGCTGCAGGGCTCGGCGGGCACGGACGTGCTCGTCCACGTCGGCATCGACACCGTGAAGCTGTCGGGCGAGGGCTTCGAGCTCCTCGCGGCCGAGGGCGCGACGGTCACGGCCGGCGACCCCGTCGTCCGGTTCACCCCCTCGGTGATCTCGGCCGCCGGCTACTCGCCGATCTGCCCCGTCGTGGTGCTCGGCTCCGCGCCGGACACCGTCGACCAGGGCACGGTGGGCACCTCGGTGCTCGACGGCGACACCCTGTTCGAGGTCTGACCCGGATCCACCCCGGCCCTTCCCGGTCCTTCCCGCCGAAGCGACTGTGCACCGCGAACCGTTCGCGGCACACAGTCGCTTTCGCGTACCCGGCCGGAGACTCAGGCGACCGCAGGGGTCGCCGTGACCTCCATCTGCACGCGGTAGCGGTCCGAGCGGTACCAGCTGCGGGTGTGCTCCACGGGGCGCTCCCCCGCGTACGACACCCGGTCGAACTCGAGCACCGGAGCGCCGGTCTTCGTGCCGAGCAGGGTCGCGACGTCGTCGGCGGCCGGGTTCGCGGCCACCGTCTGCTGCGCCCGGTCGATCGGGGTGCCGTACTCGTTGGCGATGATCGAGTACACCGACCCGGACAGGTCGTGGTCGAGCAGGCCCGGGAACGCGTCGGCCACGAGCCAGGCGTCGTCGATCGACACCGGAGCGCCGTCCGCCATCCGCAGCCGCTTCACGTGGAAGGCCGACACCTCGGCGTCGAGCCGCAGGGCCGCGACGGTGTCGCTCGGCGGCACACGCTCCTCGCGCACCAGGACGACCGTCGTCGGCACGTGGCCCATCGCCCGCATCTCCTCGGTGAACGACGCCAGGTGCAACGTCGACTGCACGGGCCGGTGCGCCACGAACGTGCCCTTGCCGCGCACGCGCTCCAGGTAGCCCTCGTTGACGAGCTGCCCGAGGGCTTCGCGCACGGTGATCCGCGAGACGCCGTACTCGGCGATGAGCTGGCGTTCGGACGGGATCGCGGCGCCGGGGGCCAGGCGCGCGGTGGCGAGGTCGAGCAGGATGCGCCGCAACTGCTGGTGCTTCGGTTCGGCACCCTCGGTGATGCGGCTCGTCATGCGTCCCTCGTGCTCCGTTGCTGGTCCTGGGTGGTGGTCATGCGCGGACATGACCAGTTCCCATCACAGTAGCGAGTCGACCTCGGAACGCCAACGTGCGTGACGTTCCGCCTGGGCAGGACGGCGGGGAGTGTTGATGTTTCACCGGCTTGACATCACATTCTCAGCTCTGTCAGTGTGACGCTCGAGTCCCACAGGGGGGCGTCCGAAAGGGGAACCATGCAGAACAGCAAGGCGAAGGCATTGATCGGGATCGGTCTGGCAGTGGGCCTGATCGCCGGGCCGGCCACGGTCGCATCCGCGTCAGCGCTCAAGGTCCTCGGGTCCGGCGCGGAAACCGGCGGCGTCACGATCATCGACCCGGGTGCGGGCGTGAGCGGTGAAACCCGCGACTACTCGACGCATGGCGACGGTGGGGGTGGGAGCTTCTGGCAGTGGGGTGTGGGTCGAGACGACACGTGGTCGAACTACTTCCGCGAGAAGCGGTGCCACGGCGCGACCGCCGTCGGCAAGAAGTCGAAGCGCGTGTCGAACGTGCCCGGTGGGAAGTACGCGATGGCGATGACTCCGAAGGCGAGCAGCGGCAACAAGGCGTACTACCACAACTGCTGAGGCGAGGAGCGGGCGCTCCGAGGGAGAGCCCGCTCCTCCGATCGCAAGGGGGAGCATGAACATCCGCTCGGTGACACTCGCGTACGTCGTCCCGCCGCTCCTCGCGTCCGTTCTCGGGTTCATCGGCCTCGTGCAGGTCAGTGAGGCCGGGCTCGTCGGTGCATCGTCGGTGGTGACCGCTGCAGCGGGCGCCGACACCGCGTCGAACCAGCGGGTCGCGAAGTCTCTCGAACAGGTCGCCGAGACCGAGGGCGCGACGATCGTCCGTGTCGTGGCCGATCGCGCGGCACCGACGACGCTCCGCCAGGCGCTGGTCACCGGTGCGCCGTCGAGTCTGGGTGCCGGCTGGCTCAGCGACGGGTACGGCGACTTCACCAGGTCGATGAGCACCACCGTCCTCCCGATGTCGGACCTCGACCACTTCGATCCCGTCGGCTCCTACGCGGTCTTCGGCGACGACGCTGCTCGGCGCGCGGTACTCGATGCCCTCTCCGGCCTCGGCTACGACGTCAGCTCGGAACAAGTGCCGTTCCTGCGCCGCATCGGAGTCAGCGACGGGTTCAGCGGGACGTCCGGCCTCGTCGGCGCCCTCATGTTGGGATGCGTCACGCTGTGCCTGATGGGGACGCTCGGCGCCCCTCGCCGGAGTGCGGTTCGACGACTGCACGGACAGAGCACCGCCTCCATCGTGGTCAGTGAGCTGGCCGAGGTCCGCGGCACCCTGCTCGCCACCGTCGTCGGCACCCCCGTGGTCGTCTTCGGTCTGTTCTTGTACAACGGGCTCGCGTCAGCGGCGACCTTCGCCACAGCAGTCGTCGTGATCGGCACAGCGTTGCTGGCACCGGTCATCGCCGCCCACACGATCGGCACCGTGCTCGCCTGTCGACAGCCGCTGGCCACCGCACTCCGAGGTGCTCGACCCGTCGGAGCGCTCGTGCTCGTCGCGCAGGTCGCCCGCGCTCCCGCGCTCCTCTTGCTCGTCACCGCCGTGTTCGACCTGTCGGGTGCCGTTGCGACCGTCCGTTCCGGGACAGCAGAACGCGACCTCCGAGCCGCAGGTGAGACCGTCCAGCTCTGGGTCACCCCGGACCCCCGTCCGATCGACTCGCAGCAGTACTGGAACCGCATCGGAGCCTTCGCCGGAAGAGCGCTCGAGCAGCGTGATGCGCTGCTCGCCGCGACCGTCGAGGTGTCCAGTGGGCAGGGGAAGTCCACGGTTCCGGCGCTCTTCGTCGACGCTGGCTACCTCGGTCTGCAGGACGTCCGCACCGAGGACGGCAGCCGCATCACCGCCGACGACGCGGACATCTCCGTGTGGATCCCAGCCGACAGTCGACTCGATCGGCGTCGGCTCGTCGCCGCGCTCGCCGACTGGCAGCTGCGCGAAGCGCCCGCCGCCGCGCGGGAGCAGATCACCGGTGGTCGACTTGCACGCCAGCAGGTCTACTCGTACCCGGACGATTCGTCGACGCGCTCCTGGCTCGCTGACGCGGTCATCGTGGTCGTCCCGGAACCCGCGGAGGTCTTCTCCGCCGATCAGCTCGGTTCGTGGCTGTCCACTGGAGACGTGGTGTTCAAGAACCGCACCGTCGCGGAACGGTCGATCAACACGTCAGACGTCCGCAGGGAGTTCAGCGCGGTGGTCGCAGTGGGACAGGTCGCCGCCGAGCAAGCACGGCTCGCGGCCACGATGACCGTGATCGCCACGGCCACGGTGGTCAGCACCCTGATCGTCAGCATCATGCTGGGGCTGCTCGGGACCATCGCCCACCGGCGTCGCCACGGCCGCGCGCTGTTCGCGAAGCTCGCCAGCGGCACCTCAGCCGTCCGGGCCGACGCCGGGCTCCTGTTCGTCGAGACCGCCCTGGTCTCGATCGCCGTCGTCGCCACTGTCAACTCCTGGTGGGGCGCTCGCCCGGACGGGACCGGGCGCAGCTCGGTACTCGATCCCGTCGCGCAGTCGGCGGGGACCGCCGGAGCACTGGCGCTGCTCGCCATCGCAGTGGTGAGTGCGGTCAACGGCGCCGTCCTGGCCGCCACCGCGCGCAACACCCTCCGGGATCGAGGAAACGGAGCACGATGATCGAGGTACGACACGCATCGAAACACCACGGACGACGGACACTGTGGAACGATCTGTCGTTCGACGTCGCGCGCGGCGAGATCGTCTGCCTGGTCGGGCCGAGTGGCTCTGGGAAGTCCACACTCCTCGACTGCGTGGGACACCTCGATGCGCTCGACTCGGGGACGATCCGCATCGCCGGCGAACCGGTGAGTCGGAACAGGCGGCAGGCTCGGCTCCTGCGCCAGCGGTACTTGGGCTACCTGTTCCAGGACTTCGGCTTGGTGGCCGACATGACCGTTCAGGCGAACATCGACATCGCTCGGGCCTCCCGCGGACCGAGCCGGGAGGTCCGGACGAGCGACGCTCTCGATCGCGTCGGCCTGACCGGACGGGCAACCGACCGAGTCCACGAGCTCAGCGGCGGGGAGCAGCAACGGGTGGCGATGGCGAGGCTCCTGGTGAAGCGCCCGTCGGTCGTCCTCGCCGACGAGCCGACCAGCGCTCTCGACGACGGGAACGCTGCGATGGTGCTCGACCTGCTGGCCGAACTCGCCGGCGACGGGGCGGCTGTGCTCATCGCGACCCATTCGCCGGCCGTCGAGGCGCTCGCCACTCGGAGCGTCTCGCTGAACGCACCGAGGACGTGACCGCGCTCAGGCGTTGCGGACGAGCCAGGCGAACTGTTCGTCGGAGAGCAGCCGGTCGGTCCAGACCTGCCCCTCAACCCCCGCGGCGGAGGACGTCTGCACCCCGGGAGCCCCTTGCCACACGAGCGACAGCCCGGCACGACGGAGCACCGCTGCGGAGGCCGGGTTGTTCGTGAGCACGCGCCCCGTGACGGGGACGTCCGGTGCGGTGTCGGCAGCCGCGCGCACGGCAGCGAGGGCGATCTCGGAGGCGAAGCCCTGCCCCCAGGCGGAGGGCGCCAACCGGTACCCGAGGTTCCAGACCCCGCCGGCGGTCATGTCCACGCCGCCGACCCCGACGAACGCGTGATCGGCAGCGGTGCGGACGGCCCATGAGCAGAGTCCGTGTCGAGCCCGACCACCGATCTTCCGCTGCACCATGTCCACGCTCGAGCTCCGGGCGACGTGCCGACCGCTCGGCAGGTGCTGCCACGTCCGGGCGTCGGAGAACACCGCGTGCACATCGTCGATGTCGGCCGGCGTGAGCGGGGTGAGCAGGAGGCGATCCGTTCGGATCTCCTGCGAGGGGGTCAGGAGCTGGTGGACCATGTCCCGATCATGCCCCGCACCACCGACATCCGTGTGAACACCACGCGACGTTTGCGGGACCCCGCTGATCCGCAGACCGGAACTATTTCACTCCGTTGCCTTTTTCACTGTACAGTGAAAACGTGCCCAATCTCGAAAATCGAGCAGCCGCAGAAGCAGCACTCCGTGCAGCGCTCCCGCGCGGCTCCGTGTCCCTTCGCACGAGAGCCGACGGCGACTTCAGCGCGGTCTTGCCGGACGGGACGAGGAAGGCACTGCACCTCGCCTGGGCCGGGTACGGGTACCCGAGGGACGTCGAGCGGACGCTTCGCGACGAGCGCGTGATCGATGCACGCTCGAAGGAGGACCTCGTGGTCATCGCGGCCCGAACACTGTCGGACGGGGCGCGCCAGTTGTTGCGTTCGGAGGGGCTCTCCTGGCTCGGCCTCGACGGCTCGGCAGAACTGCGACTCGGCACGGTGTGGGTCGACCGGGACGGCAGCAGGACGAACCCAGCGCTCCGACCCGCGATCGGTTGGACCCGAGGCAGGGCAGACGTCGCAGAGGCTCTCTTGGCAATCATGGCGAAGCGGGAGCCAGAGCGTCCCGGAGCAGACGACGTTCCCGAAGTGGAGGCGCTGGCGGACCTGTCCGGCCGATCGCTGGGAACCGTCGCGAACACCCTCGCCTCGTTCGACGCCAACGGCTGGACAGCCCGAGGAAGGCAGTCGCGCAGTCGGATCGTCGCAAACGCTCCGGCACTCCTCGACTCGTGGGCGATGTGGGAGTCCACCCAGCGGCGACGGTTCGACGGGTACCACTCGATCCACCGCGAACCGCAGCGCGTCATCGACGATCTCAGCGCCGCGTTCGGCCGGTCTCTCATCCTCACCGGAGCGGCCGCGAGCGAAGAGATCCGCCCGATGCTCACGGGGAGCTGGGTGGTGACTGCGTACGTCGACACGACGGACGGGTGGCCGGGGGTGGACCTCGGTACCCGGCGCGCGAAGATGATCCCCGCCGCAGTGCCTCGGATCCGCCTCGCGCCGGCTTCCCAGGTGATCGTGAAGACGAGGGGCCCTGGACACCGCACCTGGGTTTCCTCCCCCGCTCGCACGTACGCGGACCTGCTCGCCGGCTCAGAACGGGAGCTCGAGGCCGCGGAAGCCTTCCGAGAGCTCGCTCTCCGGCAGTTCTCGTGAACGCGTCAGCTCTACGCAGCCGGGATGCGCGCGCACTCGCGGAAACCGGGTTCGCTGCACTCCTCAAGGCAGTGGGCCCGAACCGCGGGCGGCTCCTGCTGATCGGCGGGCTCGTGCCCGAGCACCTGGTGCACTCGGACGAACCACACCAGGGCACCAACGACGTCGACATCCTCCTCGACATCGGCCTCGTCTACGACCGAGACGGCCTCGACTTCGCGTGGCTCGAGCAGGCGCTCGAAACCGCAGGGTTCGTCACGTCGACACCCAACACGGGGTGGCGATGGTTGAAGGAGATCAGTGGTTTCCCGATCCAGGTGGAGTTCCTGGTGGACGTCCCCGACAACCTGGACCAGGAGATCGCGCTACCGGGCGCCGAGACCCTGGGGGCCAAGAACCTCCGGGGTCCGGGGCCGGCGCTCCGGGACGTCCACGACACGGTTGTCGCCGGCGAGCGCGCGACTGTGACCGGGATCGGCGGGTACCTCTCCGCCAAGGGCGCGAGTGCGTACTGGCGCCGAGCGGACAAGGACCTCTACGACTTCGCCTGGGTGCTCGTCGCCGACCTCCGCTCAGGAGAACGGCGAGCGGCCAGAGCCGTGCAGCGAGTCCTGGACCCACTGAGGGAACGCGACCGAGCCGACGCACTCCTCGCGGTCTGCGACCTGTTCAGCGGGCCCGACGCGGTCGGCGCAACGACCTACGCCCGGCTGTCGATCGCGGCGGGCGGTGTCGATGATGCCACGGAGAACCTCGCCCTCGACGCTGTGGTCGCCGTCGGAGCCTTCCGCGCGGAACTCGCCGCGCTGCTCGACGACCGACGCGTCGGTCCCTGAACGCACTCAGTCGAGCAGGAGCGCGGGCTCCTCGAGCACCGAGGCGACGTCGTGCACGAAGCGGGACGCCACGTCACCGTCGACGACCCGGTGGTCGAACGAGGCACCGATGGTCGTGACCATGCGCGACCGGACCTCGCCGTCGACGACCCACGGCTTCGGCTTGATCGTGCCCATGGCGACGATCGCGACCTCGCCCGGGTTGAGGATCGGGGTCCCGGTGTCCATGCCGAACACACCGATGTTCGTGATGGAGACGGTGCCGTTCGCCATCTGCTTCGGCGTCGTCTTGCCGTCGCGGGCGGTGAGGGTGAGTTCCTCGAGCGCCTGCGCCAGCTCGAGCAGCGACATGTCCTGCGCGTCCTTGATGTTCGGCACGATGAGCCCGCGCGGGGTCGCCGCGGCGATGCCGAGGTTCACGAAGTGGTGGACGATGATCTCGCGGTCGGTCCAGGTCGAGTTCACCGAACGGTTGCGGCGGACGGCCCAGATGACGGCCTTCGCGACGATGAGCAGCGGCGAGACCTTGACGCCGGCGAACGTCGGCGAGGCCTTGAGCCGCTTGACGAACTCCATCGTGTGGGTCGCGTCGACGTCGACGAACAGCGACACGTGCGGTGCGGTGAACGCGGAAGTGGTCATCGCGGTCGCGATGGCCTTGCGGACGCCCTTGACCGGGATCGTCTCGCTGCGCACCTCGCCCCACTCGGGTGTCTCGATGTTGCGGAAGACGCTGGCCTGCTTCGCGTGCCGGATGACGTCGTCGCGGGTGACCTCGCCGGCGAGGCCGGTCGCCACGATCTCGACGAGCTCGACGCCGAGGTCCTTCGCGAGCTTCCGGATCGGCGGCTTCGCGAGCACGTTGGTCGCGACGGTCTGCTTGCGTGCGGGCGCGGACGCCAGACCGGCGATGGCCTCGGCGGTGGTGTCCTCACCGGGATCACTGGCCGCTTCGGCCGCTGCTGCGGCATCCACACTGGAGGCACGGCTCGCCTCGGCCGCGAGTGCTGCGGCCCGGCGGGCACCCGGCTTGCGACGCGACGGCGACGAGGTCGCCGAACCGTAGCCGACGAGGACGGCGCCGGACGACTCGTCCGTCCCGACGACGGAGGCGCCGTCGGCGACGGGCTGCACCGGTGCAGCCGACGGGGCCACGGGCGCTGCGGCAGCCGGGGCCGGGGTCGGGGCCGGGCTGACGGGAGCTGCGGCGGGAGCCGGAGCCGGCGGGGTCTGCACGACCGGAGCAGCCGGGGCGGGCGCCACAGGCGGGGTAGGGGCGACCGCGGGCGAGGTCGGGACGCTGTCGCCGACCGGTGCCGGGCCTCCCGACTGAGCGGGCGGAGCCGTCACCGGCGCACCGGACGCGACCGACGCGTCGGACTCGACACGGATGATCGGCTTGCCGACCTCGACCGTGTCGCCCTCGGACACGAGCAGCCCGGTGACGGTGCCGGCGAACGGCGACGGCAGCTCGACGAGCGACTTCGCGGTCTCGATCTCGACCAGGACCTGGTCGACGGTGATCTCGTCCCCGATCGCGACGCGCCACTGCACGATCTCGGCCTCGGTGAGGCCTTCGCCCACGTCGGGCAGGGGGAATTCGGCGACGGCCACTTACGGCTCCTTCGGCGTTCGGACGAGTTGGGTCAGTCGAGCTGGATCAGTACGCGAGGGCGCGGTCGACGGCCTCGAGGACGCGGTCGGCGTCCGGCAGGTGCAGGTGCTCCAACTTCGAGACCGGGAACGGGACGTCGAACCCGGACACCCGCAGCGGCGGCGCCTGCATCGTGTAGAACGCCTTCTCGGCGACCGTGGCGGCGATCTCGCTGCCGACGCTGACGAAGCCGGAGGCTTCCTGCGCGATGACGAGGCGACCGGTCTTGCGGACCGAGGTGAGGATCGGCTCCCAGTCGATGGGCGAGATCGAGCGGAGGTCGATGACCTCGCAGCTCGTGCCCTCGGACTCGGCGAGCTCGGCGGCCTGCATCAGGGTGGCGACCATCGCACCGTGGCCGACGAGGGTGACCTCGGTGCCGGTGCGCGCCACACGGGTGGTGTGCATCGGGACGTGCCCGTCGACGAGGTCGACCTGACCCTTCGGCCAGTAGCGCGACTTCGGCTCGAGGAAGACGACCGGGTCCTTCGAGGCGATGGCCTCCTGGATCATCCAGTAGGCGTCGTTCGGCGTGCTCGGGCTGACGACGCGCAGACCGGGGGTGTGCGCGAAGTACGCCTCGGGCGACTCCTGGTGGTGCTCCACGGCACCGATGTGGCCGCCGTAGGGGATGCGGATGACGACCGGGAGCGACATGTGCGCCGGCAGCCGGTTCGCCATCTTCGCGAGCTGTGAGGTGATCTGGTCGAAGCCGGGCCACACGAAGCCGTCGAACTGGATCTCGACCACGGGGCGGTAGCCACGCAGGGCGAGGCCGATCGCGGTGCCGATGATGCCGGCCTCGGCGAGCGGGGTGTCCCGCACGCGCTCCGGGCCGAACCGGTCCTGCAGGCCCTCGGTGATGCGGAAGACACCGCCGAGCTGGCCGATGTCCTCGCCCATCAGCAGGACCTTGTCGTCCGCCTGCATCGCCGCGGCGAGCCCGGCGTTGAGGGCCTTCGCCATCGGCAGGGTCGGGGTGGGGTCGCTCGGGACCTCGCCGGCGCCCGGGTGGGAGCGCAGCGTGTAGTCGAAGAGCTGCTCGGTGGTGCTCATGCGTGGGCGCCCCCTTCGAAGCCGGCCTCGTACTGTTCGAGCCAGGCCTTCTGCTCGGCGACCAGCGGGTGCGGCTCGCGGTAGACGTTGTCGAACATGACGTCGACGGACGGCGGGGTCAGCGCCACGGTGCGGCGGCGGACGTCGGCGGCGATGTCCTCGCCCTCTTCGTCGAACGCGGCGAACTGTGCGTCGGTGGCACCCTTCGAGCGCAGGTACGCCTCGGAGCGGACGATCGGGTCGCGGCGGACCCAGTCCTCGAGCTCGCCGTCGGCGCGGTACCGGCTCGGGTCGTCCGAGCTGGTGTGCGCGCCGATGCGGTATGTGTCCGCCTCGATGAACGCGGGACCCTGACCGCTGCGGGCGTGGTCCGTGGCGACGACCGAGGCCGTGTACGAGGCGAGGATGTCGTTGCCGTCGATGAGCACGCTCGGGATCCCGAAGCCGCGCGGGCGGTCGACGAGCGGCGTCGGGGACTGCACCGACACCGGCACCGAGATCGCCCAGTGGTTGTTCTGCAGGAAGAAGACGACGGGCGCCTTGGTCGACGCCGAGAACACGTACGCCTCGTTCACGTCGCCCTGGCTCGTCGCGCCGTCGCCGAAGTAGACGATGGAGCAGGCGTCGCGGTCGGGGTCGCCCGTCCCGACGTCGCCGTCGAGCTTCTGCCCGAGCGCGTAGCCCGTGGCGTGCAGGGTCTGCGAACCGATCACCAGGGTGGAGATGTGCGTGTTGCCGCGCTGGTCCGGGTCCCACCCGCCGTGGGTCTGCCCGCGGTACATCGCGATGATCTCCATCGGCTCGACACCGCGCTGCATCGTGACCGCGTGCTCGCGGTACGAGGGGAAGACGTGGTCCTGGGCGCGCAGGGCGAAGGCGGAGCCGGTCTGCGCGGCTTCCTGCCCGTGGCTCGGCACCCAGAGGCCGAGCTGGCCGGTGCGCTGCAGGTTGTGGCCGGCGTGGTCGAACCGTCGGGTGAGGACCATGCGGCGGTGCATCGCCAGCAGGGTCTCGTCGGGGATCGCCCGCGCGGCGGCGGCGAACTCGGCGTTCTCGTCGGTCTCCACGAACCGACCCTCGGGGTCGAGGAGCCGGACGGTGGTCGTCGCGGGAGCCGCGGCGCGGAATGACATGCGGGCCAGCGTAGCGGCAGCCATCAGTCGGCCACCTGGAGGTCCCCCACAAGCGAGCGGGCCGTTTCGAGGAGCGTTTCCACAGCCTCGTGCTCGCCGATCGAGATGCGGAGGCCCTCCGGCGGGAAGGGCCGCACGATGATGCCGGCGTCCTCGAAGGCGGCGGCCGCGGCGACCGTGCCGTCCCCCGTGGGCAGCCAGACGAAGTTGCCCTGGGCGTCCGGCACGGCCCACCCCTGCTCGCGGAGCTCGGTGACGATGTGGTCGCGGAGCGTGGCGATCTCGGACACCCGCTCGAGCAGTTCGTCCTCGCGTTCCAGGCTGGCCAGTGCGGCCGCCTGGCCCTGGGCCGTGACGGAGAGGGGGATCGCGCACGCACGGACCGCGTCGAGCACGTACACCGGGCCGAGGGCGTAGCCGACGCGCAGACCCGCGAGACCGTACGCCTTCGAGAAGGTCCGGAGGACGACCAGGTTCGGGTACTGCGCGAGGAGCGGGTGCCCGTGCACGGCGGTCTCGTCGGTGGCGAACTCGGCGTATGCCTCGTCGAGCACGACCAGGACGGACTGCGGCACCGCGGCCATGAAGGACGCGAACTCGGACTCGGTCACGATCGGGCCGGTCGGGTTGTTCGGGGTGCAGACGATCACCATGCGGGTGCGCTCGGTGACGGCAGCGGCCATCGCGTCGAGGTCGTGGCCGCCGTCCGGCCGGTTCGGCACCTGCACGCTCGTGGCCCCCGCGACGGTGACGACACCCGGGTAGGCCTCGAAGGACCGCCAGGCGTAGACGATCTCGTCACCCGGGCCGGAGGTCGCGCGGGCGAGTTCGTGCAGGATCGCGACGCTGCCGGGGGCGACGTGCACCTCGTCGGCGGTCAGCCCGAAGCGGTTCGCGAGCGCGGCGCGGACGGCGAGGGCGGTGGCGTCGGGGTAGCGGTTGAACGCGGTCTGCGCCTGCACGGCCTGGACGACACCGGGGAGGGGCGGGAACGGGTTCTCGTTGCTCGACAGCTTGAAGGCGTCGTCGGCGGCCTGGCGTCCCTGCTTGTAGGCGGGGAGCACAGCGATCTCCGGCCGGATGTGCACACGCTCGTCAGTCACCGGATCAGGTTACCGGCCCGTGCGCGGGTGTCGGAGGGCATCATGGGTGCATGCGATTCCTCGTCCGCCTCGTCGTCAACGCCGTGGCCCTCTGGCTCACCACGCTCATCGTCAGCGGCGTCTCCGTCACCGCGTTCGGCGACGGTGGGACCACGGCCACCGTGCTCACCTACCTGCTCGTGGCCTTCGTGTTCGGGCTCGTCAACGCCGTGATCGGCACGCTGATCCGGATCGTGGCGTTCCCGATCTACATCCTGACCCTCGGGCTCATCTCCTTCATCGTGAACGCGATCCTGCTGCTCATCGTCGCGGGCATCTCGGACGCGTTCGGCTTCGGACTCGAGGTCGAGTCCTTCGGCTGGGGCATCGTGGGCGCCTTCGTGCTCGCCGTCTTCGCTTGGCTGATCGGGCTGTTCGTCCGTCCGGTGCTGAACCGCCAGCGGGCGTGACGCGGACGGACCTCGCGGAGGACACCTCCCTGGGCCATGATGTGACCATGGCCCCGGACGTCGACGCCCCGTTCCGCGTCTCGTTCGTCTGCAGCGGCAACATCTGCCGGTCCCCCATGGCGGGTGTCGTCTTCGCGCAGATCGCCGCGGACGCCGGGCTCGCCGACCGCTTCCAGGTCGAGTCCGCCGGCACCGGCGACTGGCACGTCGGCGAACCGGCCGACGAGCGCACGATCGCCGCCCTCGCGGCGCGCGGATACGATGGCAGCAGGCATCGCGCCCGTCAGTTCGACCCGGACCGGTTCCCGGACCTCGATCTGGTGGTCGCACTCGACCGCTCCCACGAACGCGTCCTGCGATCGTGGGCCCCGACCATGGACGACTCCGCCAAGGTGACGCTCCTGCTGCGGTACGACGATGCCTGGCCCCAGCAGACCGACGTGCCGGACCCGTACTACGCGGACCGGCACGAGTTCGACCGAGTGCTCTCGACCGTCGAACGGGCCTGCCGGGCGCTCTTCCACCAGCTCGAGCCGGCCGTCCGTCAGGGAGCCCCATGACCCCCCTTCCCCCGCAGCCGATCAGCCCGCTCGACGGGCGCTACTACCCGATCGTGCACACGGTGGGCGAGCACCTCTCCGAGGCCGGGCTCAACCGTGCGCGCATCGTGGTCGAGGTCGAGTGGCTGGTCTTCCTGACCGACCACGCGATGTTCACCACCTCGCCGCTCAGCGTCGACGACAAGGCCGCGCTCCGGCGCATCGCGGAGACCTTCGGGCACGACCAGATCGCCGAACTCGCCGAGATCGAGGCCACCACGCGCCACGACGTCAAGGCCGTCGAGTACTTCGTCCGCCGACGGCTGTCGGAGCTCGGGCTCGACTCGATCGCGGAGCTCACGCACTTCGCCGCCACGAGCGAGGACGTCAACAACCTGTCCTACGCCCTGACCGTGCGGGACACCGTCGACCAGGTCTGGCTGCCGGCGTTCCGTGCCGTGCTCGAGAAGCTGCGGACGCTCGCCGTCGAGCTGCGCGCCGTCCCGATGCTCTCCCACACGCACGGGCAGCCGGCGACCCCCTCGACGCTCGGCAAGGAGCTCGCGGTCGTCGTCTACCGGCTCGAGCGCGTCCTGGCCCAGGTCGAGGGCGGCGAGTACCTCGGCAAGTTCTCCGGTGCGACCGGCACCTTCTCGGCCCACCTCGCCGCCGACCCCGAAGCCGACTGGCCGACGCTGTCCCGCGAGTTCGTCGAGGGCCTCGGGCTGACCTGGAACCCGCTCACCACGCAGATCGAGTCGCACGACTGGCAGGCCGAGCTGTACGACCGGGTCCGGCACGCCAACCGCATCCTGCACAACCTGGCGACCGACGTGTGGACCTACATCTCGATGGGGTACTTCACGCAGATCCCGGTCGCCGGTGCCACGGGGTCGTCGACGATGCCGCACAAGATCAACCCGATCAAGTTCGAGAACGCCGAGGCGAACCTCGAGATCTCGTCGGCGCTGTTCTCCACGCTGTCCGAGACCCTGGTGACGAGCCGTCTGCAGCGCGACCTGACCGACTCGACCACGCAGCGGAACATCGGCGTCGCGTTCGGGCACTCGCTGCTCGCGCTCGACAACCTGCGCCGGGGCCTGGGCGAGATCGCGGTGAACGAGGCCAAGCTCGCCGACGACCTCGACCACAACTGGGAGGTCCTCGCCGAGGCCATCCAGACGGTCATCCGCGCCGAGGTCACCGCCGGGCAGTCGAACATCGAGGACCCCTACGCGATGCTCAAGGACCTCACCCGCGGCAAGCGCGTGACCCAGCAGGACCTCATCGTCTTCGTGAACGGCCTGGACATCTCGGACGGCGCGAAGGCCCGCCTGACGAACCTGACGCCGGCGACGTACACGGGTCTGGCGGACGAGCTGGTCGACCACCTCGACGTCTGAGCACCGTGTGCCGCGCACGCGGTTCGTGAACAGTGGTCGGGTCCCGGTACGGGCCCGACCACTGTTGTTCACCGGCCAGATGCAATGAGAACGACGCAAAGGGGTGCGGAATCCTCATGAAGTCGGTAGGTTCGTGGTGCTGAGCATCGTCTCAGCACCGGGGGCGTCACAGAGGACGATCCCTGCCCTCTGACCGGATGGATCTCCACACCGTGCTTCGTTCCCGCATCACCGCGGCCGCCGTCGGCGCCACCGTGCTCGGCGTCACCGCTGCGCTCGTCCCCACCGTCTCCACCGCCAACGTGTCCGACGATGCCGCTTCGGCCGTCGTCACCTGGACCGACTCGTCCGCCGACTTCACGGCGGCGCCCGAGGGCGAGTTCCCGCTGACCGACCAGTGGTACTGGGCGGCACTGTCCGACCCGACCGCGGGCGGGAAGATCACCGACTTCGCCACGCTGGACGAGGACGGCATCTCCGTCTCCGAGGGCGAGGCCGTCGGCCTGGTCCGCGGGCTCAACACGCCGGTCGCTCCGAGCAGCCTCGGCGCGCTCGTCGCCGGTGCCGGCGCCGAGACCACCGGCGCGACCACGTTCGGCCTCGCCATCCAGGAGGGCGGCGACACCAGTGCGCAGACCGTCGTCTTCGCGGCGGGCGACGGCGACGCCGGCCTCAGCGGTACCTCGACCAAGTGGATCGACCCGAGCACCGGCACCACCGAGTCGACCGCCGACCTCGCTGCGGACCTGAAGGCAGCGGACGCCGAGGTCGTCGGCTACGTCGTCTACGTCGGCATCGACATCACCGCCGAGGTCCCCGCACCGCCCGCGACCGACGAGCCGACCGAGACGCCGGCACCGACCGAGACGCCCGCTCCGACCGAGACGCCGGCCCCGACCGAGACGCCCGTCCCGACGGACGAGCCCACGGTCGAGCCGACCGCGGAGCCGACGGACGAGCCGACCACGGCCCCGACCACCCCGGTCGAGGAAGCCCCCGGCGCCGAGCTGAAGAGCCTCGCCTCGCCGCTCGAGTCCGACGCCCAGGCCCTCGCCGCCGACGCCAGCGGTTCGATCTCGGCCCTGCGCATCGACGACACCACCACGTACTTCACCCCGCAGCCCACCGCGGCAGCACGTCTGCTCACCACCTCCGCCACCCTGACCGAGGCCACCACGACCGGTGTCCGCGTGCAGGGTTCGGGCTTCGCCCCGAACGAGGTCGTCACCGCTGCGGTCGGCGACGCAGCCGACGCCGTCGCGATCCCCGGCGTCCAGTTCCGCGCCGACGCCGACGGCAACGTCTCCGGGACCATCGTCCTGCCCGCTGACCTCGTCGACTCGGCCGGCACCTACGTGCTCGGTCTCGTCGGCCTGTCGTCGGGGCAGACGGCCACGACGACGCTCACCGTGACGGCCGACGCGGCCACGGCGCCGGTCGCCGTGCCGGTGCCCGGAACGGCGACCTTCACGGGCTGATCTTGCCGATCCTCCCGACCGAGCCACGGCGGCGCGCGACACTGATCGCCGCCGCCGTGGCCGTCGTCTGCGCCGGGGCGGTGGCGTTCGTCGCCCTCGGCCCGCTGTCGGCGGCGCCCACGCCGACCCCGACACGGTCCGTCGCCGCGAGCGCGACCCCGACCCCCACGGCGACACCGGGCCCGACGCGCTCCGCGGGCCCGACCGACGCGGTCGACGCGCCCGCGAGCACCACCGTCGCGGCCGTCCGCGGCGACTCGGTGCCGGTCAGCAGCACGCCCGGTGGCGCCGCCACGAGCACCCTGTCGAACCCGCAGCAGTCCGGCGCACCACTCGTCTTCCGTGTGGTCGACCAGCAGGACGGCTGGTCGCAGGTGCAGCTCGCACAGCGCCCGAACGGCAGCACCGGATGGGTCCCGACGAGCGCGGTCACCCTCTCCGAGGACCCGTACGCCATCGTGGTCACCCGCGCGGACAACACGCTCGACCTGTACAAGGACGGCAAGGTCGTCGACAGCTACCCGGTGGCCACCGGCACCGGTGGTACCCCGTCACCGACCGGCCGGTTCGCCCTGACCGAGCTGCTCGCCCCGACGAACAGCGGCTACGGCCCGTACGCGTACGGCACGACGGCGTTCTCGGACGTCCTCAACTCGTTCGGCGGCGGCCCGGGCCAGATCGGCCTGCACGGCACCGACGACAGCTCGAGCATCGGGACCGCCGCATCGCACGGGTGCATCCGCATGCACAACGCCGACATCACCGCGTTGGCCGAGCTCCTGCCGCTCGGCACCCCGTTCCAGGTGCGCTGAGCGCGATCCCGCGCACGGAGCGGGTCTGCCGCGGCCCACGTCCGGACGGGAGGCACGGCGTGCGCCCGGCAGTGGGCGCGACCGTCTCAGGTGGTGACGTCCAGGGCCTCGGCGACCAGTGCCTCCAGGACGGTGCGCACCACGGGGCGGACCGCACGGTCGGGGCGGACCAGCGCCTCGATCCGGCGCCCCGCGCGCACGTCGGCCAGCTCGGCCAGGTGGAACCGGCCGGACGCCCGGGTGCCCGAGGTGTACCGCGGCACGAGTGCGACGCCGTGGCCTGCGGCGACCAGGTTCTCGATGACGGGCAGGTGGATCGTCCGGAAGGCGACGCTCGGTGGGGCGTCCGACGCCGCCGCCATCGCCTGCAGGACCCGGTCGATCGGGTAGCCCTCGGGCACGCCGATCCAGGTCTCGCCGACGACCTCGTCGATCCCGACCCGCTCGCGACCGGCGAGCCGGTGCCCCGGCGGTACCGCGACGTCGAGCGGTTCGCGCAGGAGGGGCACGGTCTCCACCGATCCCTGGTCCGCTGGCCGCACGCCGTCGGACCGGTGCCCGACGGCGATGTCGTGGTCGGCGGCGAGGGGTGCGAACTCCCCCTCGCTGACGTCCACGTCGACCAGCGTCAGCTCGATGCCGGGGTGCGCGCGCATCCGGGTGAGGACCCCGGGCAGCAGCAGTTCGGCTGCCGACGGGAAGATCGCGAGGTCGACGCGTCCCGTCGCCCCGCCCAGGTGCTCCTGCCAGGCGGCGTCGACCCGGGCGATCGCCGTGGCGACGCCGGTGGACAGGCCGGCGAGCACCTCGCCGTGGGCGGTGAGCCGGACGCCGCGACCCACCCGCTCGACGAGTGGGACACCCACCTGCCGCTGCAACGTCTGCAGCTGCTGCGACACCGCGCTGGGGGTCCGGTGGGTGGCCTCGGCGACCGCCGTGACGCTGCCGCGCTCGGCGAGTTCGCGGAGGACGGCGAGCAGCTGCACGTCGAAGTCGACCATGCAGGGAGGCTACAACGTCGGTTGCGAACAATTCGCTGGTCCTACACGTTCGGAGCGGTCACGATCGGAGCATGACCGCTCGTGACCGCCTCCTCGCCCTGGTCGTCGCCGTCGTCTGGGGCCTCAACTTCCCCGCGACCGCGCTCGCCCTCGAGCACTTCCCGCCGTTCCTGCTCGCGGCCCTGCGGTTCACGATCCTGGCGGTCCCGACGCTGCTGTTCGTGCCGCGGCCGAGGATCCCGTTCGGGCGGCTGCTGCTCGTCGGGTTCGGGCTCGGGGTGCTGCAGTTCTCGTTCCTGTACCTGAGCATGGCGTCGGGGATGCCGTCCGGGCTCGCGTCGCTCGTGCTGCAGGCCTCGGCACCGTTCACCGTGGTGCTCGCCGGCGTGTTCCTGCGCGAACGGCTCACCGGACGCCAGGTCGTCGGCGTGACGATCGCGGTCGCCGCCCTCGGCCTGATCGCCCTGCACCGGTCGCAGACGGCGGCGCTGCTGCCGGTGGTGCTGGCGCTCTGCGGCGCGCTCGGGTGGGCGATCGGCAACGTGGCGACCCGACGAGCAGGAGCCGCGAACCCGCTGCACCTGACGCTCTGGTGGTCGGTCGTGCCGCCGATCCCGATGGCCGTGCTGTCCTTCGTGGTCGAGGGGCCGGACCGCATCGGCGCCGCACTCGGCACGGCCTTCACCGCCGAGGCACTGCCAGCCGACCTCGGCCTGCTCTACATCGTGCTGGTCGCAACCCTGGTCGGCTACGGCATCTGGTCGCGACTGATGGCGACCTACCCGTCGAGCACCGTCGCGCCGTTCTCGATGCTCGTGCCGGTCGTCGGCGTGCTGGCGTCGTGGGCAGCCTTCGGCGAGGTGCCCGACCTGGTGGAGGTGCTCGCCGGCGCCGTCGTGGTCGGAGCGGTGCTGTGGTCGTCGCGACCGGCACGCGCGTCGGGTCCGTCGCACTCGTCGGGTCCGTCGCACTCGTCGCCTTCCGCGGTCCCCGTGCAGACGCCGATCGACGGAGTCCCGGTGCCGGTGCTCAGCCCCGGTGCTGGCGACGCTCCGCGATGATCCCGGCGAGCGCACCGCGCAGGTGCGGGTAGCGGAACTCGTAACCCGCCTGGGTCAACCGCGTCGGCACCACCCACCGGCTCTTGAGCACCAGTTCGGTCTCGGTGCGGATCGCGAAGGACCCGACCTCGAGCATCCACCGCGGCGTCGGCAGTCCGAACCGGCGGCCCACGGCGTCGCGGATCGTCGCCATCACGGTGCGGTTGTCGGACGGGTTCGGGCTCGACACGTTCACCGGCCCCTCGAGTTCAGGGTGGTCGCGGACGAACCGGATCGAGCCGAGGACGTCGGCGATGTGCACCCAGCTGAACCGCTGTCGGCCGCGGGTCGGCCGGTGGTGGTGATATGTCCCCGCCCGCAGTCGGGAACGCGTCGGCACCCACGGGCCGTCGTACTGCGGGCCGCCGAGCCCCGTCTGCGCCAGCCGGATGAGCGGCACGAGGGCGCTGCCGTCACCGAAGACGATCGCCATCCGGAGTGCCACCCGACGGGTCGACGGCAGGTCGGCGCCGAAGAGGGCGTCCTCCCACGCGCGCGCCACCGAGACCGAGAACCCCTCGCCGAGCTCGCCGGTCAGTTCGTCCTGTGGTCGGTCGTCGGCGTGCCGGTAGATCGTCGCGGTCGAGGCGTTCAGCCACAGCGGCGGCGGGTGCTCGGCGGTGCGGATGGCCTCGGCGAGCTCGAGCGTGGTGTCCACCCGGGAGCGCATGATCTCGGCGCGGTTGCGTCGTCCGTAGCGGCAGTTGACGCTCTTGCCCGCCATGTTCACGACGAGGGCTGCACCGTCGACGAGCTCGCGGATGCGCAGGGTGTTGCCCCACACCGCATCGCCGGTCCGGCCGACCGTGACGACCTGGTAGCCCTCCTCGGTGAAGGCCTCCCGCAGGTACTGCCCCACGAACCCGCTCGCTCCCGCGATCACGACGCGGCCCTTCTGGTCGCTCATCTCATCCCCGTCCTGTGTCCGGCGCGATCTCGTACCGGAACGCCCCCTCGTACCGGTACAGCGTGCCGAGCACCGGCGCCGTGAGCACCAGGGACACGCGCTGGAGGTCGGCTTCGTCATCGAATCGTTCCTTCAGCGTCACACGCGGTGCGATGCGGGCCGGGAGGCGCACCTCGCGTCCCAGCGCGCGGAACGTCACGCGCGTGGAGACCAGGCGCAGGGCGCCCGCGTCCGGCCCGTGCGCGTCGACCTCCGCCCGGAGCCGGGCGCTGACGCGCCCGTGGCGACCGAGGTGGTCGACCAGGCCGTCCGGTTCGGCGGTGATGGCGTCCACCATCGTGCGGCTGCCGGAGCGGAACCGGAAGGTGCGGTGCGCGCGGACCGCGGGGCGGGCCTCCAGACCGTTCCCGGGTCCACGACGGACGCGAGCCGGCCGGTTCTCGATCGTGAACGGGACGTCCCGTTCCCAGACCGGGAACATGACGGAGTCGCGGGCGAACCAGGCGAGCAGCGGCCAGAGCCACCGGCGAGGCGTGCCGACGACGTCGAACACCCCTTCACCGCGGCCGACGTGACCGGGCGGGATCGCACCGAAGTACGTCGACAGCCGCGGGTGCAACCGGGCCAGCACCTTGGACGGTGTGGACAGCTCGTAGGGCGACCGGGTCACGTGCCGATCCTGGCATGTCGTCGGTGCGGATCCCTACGATGTCGGACATGGGACACGACCACGGGCACGACGTCGGGCACGCGTCCGAGCGCGCACTGCTCATCGCGTTCTGCATCTCGGCGACGATCCTGCTGGCCGAG
Source organism: Curtobacterium sp. PvP017 (assembly GCF_054060195.1). Classification (NCBI taxonomy): domain Bacteria; kingdom Bacillati; phylum Actinomycetota; class Actinomycetes; order Micrococcales; family Microbacteriaceae; genus Curtobacterium; species Curtobacterium sp. PvP017. The sequence goes on along the minus strand of NZ_JBSSCY010000009.1, from coordinate 21,627 downwards.
GTCGTCGGTGCCGTCGTCACGGGCTCCCTCGCGCTGCTGGTCGATGCCGGGCACATGGTCGTCGACACCGGTGGGCTCGGCATCGGACTCGTCGCGACGCGGCTCGCCCGCCGCAGTCCGACGACGCAGCGCACGTGGGGCTTCCAACGTGCCGAGGTGCTCGGTGCCACGGCCCAGGCGGCGATCCTGCTCGCGGTCGGCGTCTTCGTGATCATCTCGGCGGTCCAGCGGCTGTTCGTCCCCGCCGAGATCCACTCGGGGCCGCTGCTCGTGTTCGGGATCATCGGACTCGTCGGCAACCTGGTGGCCTACGGCGTGCTGCTGCGGGCCTCGGGCGAGGGCTTCACCTCGCGCGCCGCCCGGCTCGAGGTCCTCAACGACACCCTCGGCTCGGTCGCCGTCATCGCCGCCGCGGTCGTCCTCATGCTGACCGGGTGGGAGCGTGCCGACTCGGTCGCCGCCATCCTCATCGGCCTGCTCATCCTGCCGCGGGCGATCCGGCTGTTGCGCGAGACCGCGAACGTGCTGCTCGAGTCCACGCCGCCGGGGCTGGACCTCGACGACGTGCGGGGCCACATCCTCGAGCTCGAGCACGTCATCGCGGTGCACGACCTGCACGCGACCCTGGTGGCGACGGGCGTCCCGAACCTGACCGCCCACGTGGTGGTGGACGACGAGTGCTTCTCGACGGCGCACGCTCCGCGGATCCTCGACGAGCTGCAGCAGTGCGTGGCGGAGCACTTCGACGTCCCCGTGGAGCACTCGACCTTCCAGCTGGAGCCCGCGTCGCACCGGCGGCACGAGCACGAGGTGCACGCGTAGGGTCGCGGCGCGCGGGCGTTGCGCCTGTCGACCTGGAACGACATCGTCGACGTCGTACGACATCGGCTTCGTCGTTCGTTGCACGCGCGGGCGATTGCCGACGCACGGTTGCGACATGCTCGACGTCGCACGACATCGGCTTCGTCGTTCGTTGCACGCGCGGGCGATTGCCGACGCACGGTTGCGACATGCTCGACGTCGTACGACATCGAGCGTGTCGTTCGGGATCGATGCCCGCCCGCGCCCGCGTCAGCAGTCGTCGGTGCGCGTCGGGTACGCCGTGATGACGCGGTCGGTGGTGGCCGAGACGATAACCTTCACGAACGGGTCCTCGTCGGGGCGCGAGCCGTCGTCGAACCGCACCGGCGCCGCGTAGCAGACCTTCCCGTCGCCGGCGTCGACCGGGAACCCGTCGCGCGACGAGACCAGCGCCGTCTGCACGGCCGTGAGCATCGCGTCGTCCCAGTCGCGCGAGCCGTGGCCCGCGACGACCCCCTGCCAGTCGGCGGTGTGCCGCTGCCGGATGTGCTCGTAGCCCTGCGCCGACGTGCCGCACTGCAGGGTGACCCGGCCGAGCGCCGCGGTGTCGTACTGGGCGACGGCCGCCTGGGTCGTGGAGTCGCACCGTGCGAGGGCGGCGTCACCAGGGAGGTCCGGCCCGGTGCGGGTGATCGTGACGGTGCCGTCACCGGGGGCGGTCGCAGCGTCGGTCGGCATCCCGGAGCTCGATCCGGCGCCGATGGTCGGGTCGTCCGCGCCCTGCCGCGCCGTCAGGAACAGCCCGCCGGCGAGGAGACCGGCAGCCACCACGGCCGCGATCCCCGTGACGACGGGACGGTTGTGGTTCTGGGGCACGCGCCCAGTATGCCGGGAGTGCGTCGCGGACGACGGAACCTGGTTCCGGACACGACACCGCGCGATCGCGTGGTGCGGTGTCCGGAACCAGGTTCCGGGGACAGGACGGTCGGACGGGAGGCCCGCCCCGCGTCAGGCGCGCGCGGCCAGTCGGGTGCCGGCGATGACGGCCAGGACGGCGACGAGCACCACGTACCCGATCAGGACGGGCAGGGTCGGGATCACCAGGAGCGCCGCGCCGACGGCCACGACCGGCACCGTCAGCCCGGCGTAGGCGATGAGGAAGGTCGCCGCGAGCACCCCGCCCCGACGCTCGGGACCGACCAGGGCTCCGGCACTCGCGATGCTGGCCCGGAAGAGCAGCCCGACCCCGGCGCCCGCCACCACGCCACCGCCGATGAACCCGGCGACCTGCAGCAGGACCGCGGCGACCGCCAGTACCGCCAGGCCGCCGACGAGGAGCACCATGCCGAGCCGGATCTGCGCGCGCTGCGACAGACGGGCGAAGACGATCTGCGACACGGCGCTCGCGGCGAACACCCCGAAGGTCGTCGCACCGGCCGCCAGTCGGTCGGTGACGTGGAACGTGGTGCCGAGGAACGTCGGGGCGACCGAGGTGAAGAGCCCCTGGACCGCGAGGGCCGCGAACGCCGCGGCACCGGCTGCCCAGAACGCCGCGGCCTTGCCCTCCGGCGCCTGCATGCGCTGCGGGCGGTAGGCCACGCGGGTCTCGGGCCGGGCGACGGTCTCCGGGACGACGAGGACGAGCACGAAGGCCACGGCCAGGGCGACGACGAACACGACGTACGGCACCATGAGCGGCGCTCCGACGAACTCGGCCAGTGCACCACCGACGAGGGCGCCGAGCGACAGCCCGCCGAGGTTGACGGCGCCCGCTGCCACGCTCGCGCCCTTCGCCGAGTCGGATGAACCGGTCGCACGGACCCGCAGCTCCCCGAGGTGGGCGGTCGCCGTGGCGGTGAGCGTGCCGACGCCGAGACCGGTCACGAGACGCGCGACGATCAGGCCGGTGACGTCGTTCCAGACCAGGAACAGCACGGCGGCGACGAGTTCGAGCGCGATCGACACCAGGATGAGCGGCTTCCGCCCGTGCACGTCGCTGAGGTGTCCTGCCAGGTAGAGGGACCCGACGACCCCGACGCCGTACGCGGCGAAGATGATCGTGGTGGTGAACGTCGGGAAGCCGTCGCGTGCCTGGTAGATGACGTAGAGCGGTGCGGGGACGGTCGCGAAGGCCATCACCGACAGGAACGCGAAGGCGACGGCCCAGAAGCCGAAGCCGTGGCGCCGACGGGTGTGCGCGCGACGGCCGCGCGGGGCCGGGACACGCTCGCTCGCGGGAGCGGTGGCGGTGTCGGTGGCGGGGAGAGCGCCCGTCGGGGTGTCGGTCACGGTTGACATGCTCCGATGATCGCGCGGCTCGACCATCGAGTCCAACGGATGCTCTTGATGTCAGCAATCGATCGGATCGATGATGAGTGCATGGAGACCCGCCTGCTCGAACAGTTCGTGACCGTCGCCGCCGAGGGCAGTGTGACCCGTGCGGCCGAGCGGCTCTGGGCGGCGCAGTCCACGGTGTCGGCGGGGATCGCGTCGCTCGAGCGGACGTTCGGCGTCCGGCTGTTCGACCGCACCGGGCGGCACCTCGTGCTGACGACCGCCGGCGAGGACCTGCTCCCCCACGCCCGCGCCGTGCTGGAGTCGCTCGACCGGATGCGTGACCTGGCGACCGTGGATGACGCCGACCTGCGCGGACGGGTGCGACTGGGCATCTTCACGAGCATGGACATCGTCGACCTGACCGGCGTGCTGCAGCGGTTCCGGCGGCGGCACCCGCTCGTCACCGTGGAGCTCATGACCTCGCCGTCCGGGACGACCGGGCTCGTGCAGGACCTCGTCGCCGGGCGGCTCGACCTCGCGTACACGGGCCTGCCGACGGTGCCCGCCGGGGTGGTGGTCGAACCGCTGCGCGAGATGCCGTTCCGGGTCTTCACGGCATCGGACCACCCGCTGGCCGGGCGGCACTCGGTGTCACTCGCCGAACTCGCGGACGAACCCTTCGTCGACACCGCGCACGGGTTCGGCAACCGGATCATCCTGGACGGCGCACTCGAACGACTCGGGATCCGTCGGCGGATCGTCGCCGAGATGAACGACATGCCCGCGGTGATCCGGTTCGCCTCGGCGGGGCTGGGCGTCGGGGTCGTGCCGGACTCCGGGGTGCGGCACGACGGAGCGGTCCTGGAACTCGAGGACACGGTCGAACCGCTCCGCATCGGCCTGGCGATCCGCACGAGTCCGGAGCCGAACCGCGCGGTGCGCACGCTGGCGCGCGACCTCGTCGCTGCGCGCGTCGTGTGACGCGGCGCCGGCGGGTGAGACCCACCGACGGACTGGAGGCACGGCGCGGGTCCGCCGCGTACCTCCAGGCCGTCAGTCCCCCCAGATCGTCGCGATGAGCGCGGGCAGGAGCCCGTCGGTCGGGACGTTGGTCTGCTCGATGGTGATCCAGGTGTCACCTCGGGCGAAGTACGTGTACGCCTTCTCCGCGCCGTAGGGCTCCACGATCCCGCGGGACTGGCAGAACGTCCCGCCGTCGCGTTCGGTGCACGTCCCCCCGCCGTCGTGCGCCGGGAACTCGTCGATCTCCTGCTGGATGGTGGCCTCGGTGGCGGTCCCGGCCCGGACCTCGATCCCCGAGACGTCCGCGCGCGGATCACGCCACGTGCAGGAGACCTTCGACTCGACGCCTGCCGGGTCCTGGCCGTCGGGGACCCGATCGGTTCCCGACGGCGGGTCGGCCTGCGTCAACGGAGCGTCGCCGAAGAACCGGCTGTAGTCCTCTGCCGAGACGAGCGCGCGACAGTCCGTCGGGATCGTCGCCACGGCCACCGGGGCGCTCGGGGTGGACGTCGGGGTCGGTGCGCCGGTGATCGGCGCGGAGGACGGGGTCGTCGCGGTGGGTGACGGCTCGGGCGCCTGCGTCCGGGTGGGCGCAGCGACCGGAGTGTCCTGCTGCGAGAGCGTCAGGGCGACGGCTCCGGTCGCGGTGCCCACGGCCAGGAGCGCGACGACACCGATGACGATGCCGGATCGGCCACGACCCCGCCTCGTCCGCGGGGTGGCGCGCTCGAGGACGTTCTGCTTCATCGAGACGAGCATGCGCTGCAGGTCGTCTCCCTCGGGAGGTTCAGTGTTCATCGTGCGTCACCACCTTCTTGAGTCGGCGCCGGCTGCGGGAGACCCGCTGCGTGACCGCCCCGACGCTGAGGCCGAGCATCTCGGCGGCCTCGGCGTAGGAGTAGCCCTCGAGCAGGCAGAGCTCGCAGATACGACGGTCGGTCTCGGGGAGCGCGGCGATCTCGTCACGCACCCACCGCAGGAGCTCCCGCGCTTCGTCCTGGTCGGTCGGTGCGGCGAGGTGCTCGGGCAGCTCGTCCGCCCGCCGCCGGGCCTGCTTGCGGCCGGTGTTGAACGCGTGGTTGCGGCAGACGACGAGCAGCCACGGCAGCACGGTGTCCGCGGGGAGTTCGAGCGTCGCCGCGCGCTGCCAGAGGGTCAGGAACGAGTCCTGCACGATCTCCTCGACGTCCGACCGGTCGTCGACGAGTGCCCAGGCGTACCGGGTGAGCGTGGCCGCGTAGCGGTCGAACACCCGTGCGAGCGCACCGGTGTCCCCCTGCGCGATCGCACGGACGAGTCCTTCGTCCGTGTCGGTGCCGGTCGTCACGTCCACATCCCACCTCCTTCACTCAGAGGTGTCGGCGGGACGCGCGATCCTGACAGGACCGTGGCGGAAACGGGATCTCGGGCGTGTCCGGACAGCGATCCGCGTGACGGCGCCCGCCGTGGATCAGTGGAAGTCGTCGCCCTCGCCCTCGCCCTCGCCGGGCGCCTTGTGCCCGCCGAGCATGTCGTTGTCGTCCTGGTCGCTCGTCGAGGCGAGCTGGAGCATCGCGAGCACGACGACCACCACGATGAACGCGACGCCGAGGAAGATCACGGCCAGCTGCAGTTCCCGCGTCGAGAACAGCACGACGAGCCCGGTGAACACCGCGATGATCGCGGAGATCCCGAGGAGCTCGACCGGGCGCAGACGGTCACGACGGCTGGGGGTGGTCATGCGTGTGGTGCTCCGTCCGGGGCGACGGCCGGCGTGGCCGTGCCCCACTTGTGCGAGAGGCCGGCGATCACGTGGAAGACCGCCGTGATGGCGAGGTAGGCGCCGAGCAGGCCGACCAGGACGATCGAGGCGTCGAGGGTGCCGGTGACCTGTTCCACGCCACCGAGCTGCTGCGAGTAGTCCGGCGGGGTGACGAGGAACGCGACCGCGAGCAGCAGGGTGAGCGCACCGATCGTGGTCCAGTCGCGCGCGAAGGGGGAACGTCGACGGGCACGCAGCCCCTGTGCCAGCTCGAGCGCCCCGGTCAGCACGGCGAAGGCCACGATGATCGAGATGAACGCCGGCAGCCCGAGGCCGTTGCCGGCGAAGCCCGCCACCGCGGCGAGCAGGGTGATGACCGCCTGCAGCAGCGTCGTGCGGCGTGACCGTCCGTCCAGCGGGAGACGCGCGACGCCGGCCCACAGGAGCACGAGACCCTCGACCAGCGCGAAGCCGGCGAACAGCAGGAGGCCGTAGCCGGCGGCGTGGTTCGTCGAGAAGGTGATGACGAGCGCGACGACCGCGGCGGGGACGGCCCGGAGGATCGGGATCGGCCAGTACCGCGCGCGTTGGGTCGCCTCGTTCACGGTGGTGGCGTCGTCCACGGTGTCGGACACGGGACCTCTTTCAGGCATGCGGATCGTGAGATCGATCCTACCGCCGCGGTGAGAGCCGACCGACCGCCGTGGGTCCGGCAGCACTGAGGATGCTCGAATGCCCGGTCGGGGCGGCGCCGGCCGAGCGACGCCACCCCACCGCCGGGTCAGGCCCGCCGCTGGTCGTCCGACACCGCCGACCGCCGTGCGCGCCGACGAGCGAGCCACCAGCAGGTCGACCCGGCCGCGACGACCACCCCGGCGAGCGCGGCGAGCAGCCCGAGGTCCTCGACGCCGGTGTAGGCGAGGGCACCCTGCACGGCCCGCGGCCCGGCGTCGGGAGCGGGTCCGCGGGCGTCCCGGTCGCCGTCGTCACCGGCGTCATCGTCGGGCGCATCCGGCACCGACGCCTCGACGTCGTCCGGACCGGGAGCCGGAGACGGGGACGGGCTCGGTACCGGGCCCTCGTCCTCCTGCTCCACGACGATCGCGACCTCCGTCGACGGGTCGCCGCCGTCCGGGTCCGTCGGGGAGGTCGCCGTGGCCACGTTCACCACGTCGGACCCGTCCCCCTGGTAGTCCGGATCGAGCACGGCACGGAGCCGGAAGTCGTGGGTCTCCCCCACCGCGAGTGCGACCTCGGACCGGCAGGTCACCCGCTGCCCCTCGGCGGTGCAGCCGTCGTCGGACCCGACGAACCGCATCGCCGCGGGCAGGTCGTCCACCGCTCCGACCTGCTGGGCGACCGAGGGGCCACGGTTCCGTGCGGTCACGGTGTACTCGACCTCGTCACCGGGCGCGACGGTGGACGGCGACACCGTCTTGTCCGTCTCGACGTGGGCGGCCGCGGCGACCGTGGTGCTCGCTCGCGAGGTGTTGTCGGACTCGTCCGTGTCGGACAGCGACGTCGGTGGCGCGATGGTCGCGACGCTCTCGAGCGGCCCCTCGACCCCGTCGGCGATCCGTCCCTCGATCGTCACCACCGCGGACCCGCCGCGGGGCAGGTCCAGGTCGGTCGCCACGTCGCCCTGCCCGGATGCGGTGGCGCAACCGGAGCCCGACGCCGGTTCACAGGTCCACGTGGCGTCCTGGATGCCGTCGGGGACGTCCACCTGCAGTGGGCTGGGGTCGGCGGCGTTCGGACCGGGGTTCCGCGCCGTGACGGTGTAGCGGACGGGTGCCCCGGCGACCGCGGTGGCGGGCAGGTCGTGCTCGACGGACAGGTCGGCGGGCTTCCACACCCTGAGGGCGTCGACCTCGTGGTTGTCCACGTGACTGCCCGTCGCGCCGGCGAACCCGAGGCGGAGGGTGCTCGGCAGCGGCGTCTGGTCGTCCCCGTGCAGGGGGACGGAGTCGAGCACGGTGCGCATCGTCGAGCCCACCTGCAGCCGGACGGTCATCGAGAGTTCGCCGGCGTCGCCCGGCAGCAGCGTGATGCGGACCTTCCGCGGCGTCGATCCGTTCGTCACCGTGCCGCCGGGTGCGGGAGCCCCGGCGACGTACCGGTAGCCCTCGATCCCGTTGCCGGACCCGCGCACGACGACGTGGTCCGGCTGGGCTCCCGGCCCGGACGCGTTGATGCGCGACGAGAAGTTGCCGTAGTGGTCGATCGCGATCCCGGCGAACCCACCGGGGACACCGGGCAGGTCGCACAGTCGCCCACCGCCCTCGGTGGACTCCTTGCGGCAGGCGTACCCGAGCCCGGCGCCGAACGACCCCACGCCCTGCGCAGCCGCGCCGTCGGCGAGGTAGAGGAGCAGGCCGTCGGCCCCGGGGTCGTCCTTCGCGGTGTGCATCGCGTAGGTGAACTCGATCTCGAGTCCGGTGTCGGAGGGGAAGGTGTCGTTCGTCGACCAGGCGCCGGCCTGGTTGCGGACGTCCTCGGTCAGGCGCAGCCGTCCGCCGGCGACGGTGGCGTCACCGTGCAGGGCTCCGCCGGACGCGCTGGAGAACTGGTTGACGTACGGGAAGTCGAGTGCCGCCGCGCTCGACCCCGCGGGCAGGATCGTCGGGGCCGCGAGGACGGCGAGCGCGGTCAGTGCGGTGCACGCCGCTGCGAGGCGGCGGGCCACCCGCGGCCGGGTCGGACGTGGGACGGGTGCTGGAGCAGTGGGTTCTGTCATGCCCCGATCGTCGCGATCCGGACGTCACCGGACGGCGGACCGGAGCCGATCTGTGGAACGCCGCCCCGGGCCTCCTGGCTGTGGAGGAAGGACCACCTGAGCCGGACTGCTCAGGCCAGCCACACCGTCGTCTCGCCCGGCAGGACGCTCGGCAGGACACCGGCCGCGTCACCGAGCGGACCGGACGCGACCACGACCTCCCCCGACGGCATCGGCACCGGTGTCGACCCGAGGTTCGTGACCGACCGCCACCCGTCGTGCCGGGCGAAGGCCACGACGCCGTCGCCGGACTCCAACCAGGTGAGCTCCTCGTCCCGCTGCAACCGTCGCCGGGCCGCGAGCGCTGCGCGGTACAGGGTCAGGGTCGACGATGGGTCGCCGTCCTCCGCCTCGACCGACGACGCTCCGAAGTCGGCGGGCTGCGGCAGCAGCGGCGCGACGTCGCCGAAGCCGAACGACGGCCCGGAGGTCGTCCACGGGATCGGCACACGGCACCCGTCCCGGCCCTTCACGGTGTGTCCGGAGCGCAGCCACTTCGGGTCCTGCAGCCGGTCACGCGGGATGGCGGCGGCTTCGTGCAGGCCGAGCTCCTCACCCTGGTAGACGTACGACGACCCCGGAAGGGCGAGCATCAGCAGGGTCGCGGCGCGGGCTCGGCGCAGTCCCCGCTCCCGGTCGAGCTCCGGCTTGGTCCCTTCCGTCAGCAGCCACGCATCGGTGTCGGTGCCGTCCGGCAGGCCGTAGCGGCTGGCGTGCCGCACGACGTCGTGGTTCGACAGCACCCAGGTGCTCGAGGCGCCGGACTGCTCGGACGCCGCCAGGTTCCGCTCGATGATGCTCCGGAAGGCGGGTGCCTCGAACGGCGCCTCGAGCAGGTCGAAGTTGAACGCCTGTCCGAGTTCGGTGGGACGGGCGTACAGGACGCGTCGCGGTGCAGGCGCCCAGGCCTCGGCGACCGCGGCCCGGGGCGGGTCGTACTCGTCGAGCACGGTGCGCCAGGACGCGAAGACCTCGTGCACCTCGTCGCGGTCGTACAGCGGGTCGGAACCGTCGAGCGGCAGCGCGTGCTCGTTCGATGCGCGGTACGGCGTCGACAGGTCCTTCGCCAGGCCGTGTGCGACGTCGACCCGGAACCCGTCGACCCCGCGGTCCGACCAGAAGCGCAGCGTGTCCTCGAAGTCGGCGCGGACCTCGGGGTTCGACCAGTCCAGGTCGGGCTGCTCGGGCGCGAAGAGGTGCAGGTACCACTGGCCGTCGGGGACCCTCGTCCAGGCGCTCCCGCCGAAGTTCGACACCCAGTCGCTCGGCGGCAACGCTCCGGAGGGACCGCTCCCGTCGCGGAACACGTACCGCGCCCGTTCCGCCGACCCCGGCGCGGAGGCGAGTGCCGCCCGGAACCACTCGTGCTCGTCCGAGGTGTGGTTCGGCACGATGTCCACGATCACCCGGAGGTCGTGCTCGTGCGCTGACCGGAGCAGGGCGTCCAGGTCCTCGAGCGAACCGAGTCGCGGGTCGACCGCCCGGTAGTCGGCCACGTCGTACCCGCCGTCGGCGAGGGGCGACGGGAAGAACGGGGAGAGCCAGAGGGCGTCGACACCGAGGGACGCCAGGTACGGCACACGGCTCGTGATGCCCGCGACGTCACCCAGGCCGTCGGCGTTCGAGTCCGCGAAGCTGCGTGGGTAGACCTGGTAGACGACGGCGTCGCGCCACCAGTCCGGGTTCGTCGTGCGGGGCGTGCTGGCCGGCGTCCGAAGCGTGCTCACGTCGCCACCGTACCCAGCGGAGCGGACACCGGGCACGGATCGGGAATGGCTGACGACGTGACAGCATTGGTTGTCGCTGACACCTTTCCGCCCCAGTACAACGTCCAGAACGAGAAGGATCACCATGACGAACGTCCTCGCACTCGTCGGCAGCCTGCGCGCCGACTCCATCAACCGCAAGCTCGCCGAGGCCGCGGCCCACCACGCGCCGGAGGGCATCGAGGTCACCACGTTCGACGGCATCGTCGACCTGCCGTTCTACAACGAGGACATCGACGGCGACACCCCGCCCGCCGCGGCCGTCGCCTTCCGTGACGCGATCGCCGCCGCGGACGCCGTCCTGCTCGTCACCCCCGAGTACAACGGCACGATCCCGGCCGTGCTGAAGAACGCCCTCGACTGGGCATCGCGTCCGTTCGGCGCCTCGCCGCTGTCAGGCAAGCCGCTCGCCGCCATCGGTTCGGCGTTCGGCCAGTACGGCGGCGTGTGGGCCCACGACGACGCCCGCAAGGTCGCCGGCATCGCCGGTGCGAAGGTCCTGGAGGACGTCAAGGTCGCGATCCCGCAGTCGGTCGTCCGCTTCGCGGAGACCCACCCGCGCGAGGACGCCGAGGTCACCACGCTCGTCCAGGGCGCACTGACCGCGCTCGCCGACGCGTCGACGGAGCAGGCCGCCGCGTAGTCGACCGGGGTGCGGTCGGCCGTGCGGTCGACCGCACCCACAGGAAGTCGCTAGACAGCCTCCATACGAGACGGACTAGCCTGTGCCAATGGCAACGCAGGAGATCACCGAGCCGTCCGGGTACTGGTTCCCCGACGACGACGCGACCCAGCGCGGGGTCGCCGTGCTCAACGCGCTGCGCCGCTACCGGGCCGCCGAGACCGCCATGCGCCGACGCACCCGTGACTCGATGGGCATGGGCGAGACCGACCTGCTCGCCGTGCGCTTCCTGCTGCAGTCGCAGCGCTCGGGCCGCAGCGTGAGCCCGAAGGACCTCGCCGCCTACCTCAAGATCTCGTCGGCCTCGACCACGATCCTGATCGACCGGCTGGTGAAGTCGAACCACGTGCGCCGTGATCCGCACCCCACGGACCGTCGTGCACTCGTGATCACCCCGACGACCGAGACCGACGACGAGGTCCGCGCGACCCTCGGCATCATGCACCGCCGGATGATGTCCATCGCCGAGGGGCTCCCAGCGTCCGAGGCCCGCATCGTCGCGTCGTTCCTCGAGCAGATGCGCGGCGCCGTCGACCAGGTCGACCCGGCCCCAGCGCACTGAGCCGCACCCCCGGGGGACAGCGCGGTTCCGTGCGCACTGAGAGTGGACTCGGCCGCGGCGCGTAGACCGGAGTGGTCACCGACGCGAAAGGAGCCACCACCATGCACGCTTCGGACAAGATGGCCAAGAACCTCCAGGCGGTCCTCGTGGACCTCATCGACCTGCACCTCCAGGGCAAGCAGGCCCACTGGAACATCCTCGGCACGAACTTCCGCGACCTGCACCTGCAGCTCGACGAGATCGTCGACGCCGCACGCGAGTTCGCCGACGACACCGCTGAGCGCATGCGCGCCCTGTACGCCGTGCCGGACGGACGCTCGAGCACGGTCGCGGCGTCGAGCCACCTCGACCAGTTCCCCGACGGCGAGATCACGACCCACGACGCCATCGACCAGGTGACGCTCCGCCTCTACCAGGCGACCGGCACCATGCGCGACGTCCACGACGAGGTCGACGAGGAGGACCCGACGACCGCGGACCTGCTCCACGGCTTCATCGAGCGCCTCGAGCAGCTCGCGTGGATGGTCTCCGCCGAGAACCGCGCGCCGAGCACGCCGCTGGCCTCCGCCACGACGCCTGCCGTCGCCGACGCCTCGGCGCACGCCTAGGGGACCGAGTGGACCTCGGCATCCAGGGCAAGACCGCGCTCGTCTTCGGTGCCGACTCCGGCATCGGCTGGAACACGGCTCGCATCCTCCTGGCGGAGGGTGCGACCGTGGTCGTGAGCGACATCGACCAGGCGCAGCTCGACAACAGCGCCGACCAGCTCGAAGCGCCGCTCGGCAAGCTGCACGCGTTCGCGGCCGACGTCACGAGCGCTGCGAGCTTGGCGGACCTGCACGGCAAGGTGCGGGACGCCGTGGGTGCGATCGACATCCTCGTGCAGTCCTCGGGCGTCACCGGCGCCCAGGGGCTGTTCCACGAGATCGACGAGCAGGGCTGGGCCGACACCATCGACGTCGACCTGATGGGCCCCGTCCGCATCACGCGCGAGTTCATCGGCGACCTGCGGCAGGGCGGTTGGGGCCGGATCGTGTACCTGGTGTCCGAGGACGCCTCGCAGCCCTACGACGACGAACTGCCCTACTGCGCCGCGAAGGCCGGGGTCCTGTCGTTCGCGAAGGGCCTGTCGCGCACCTACGCGCGGGAGGGCGTGCTCGTGAACACCGTCAGCCCAGCGTTCATCCACACGCCCATGACGGACGCAATGATGAACAAGCGCGCCAAGGAGACGAACCAGAGCTTCGACGACGCGATCACCAGCTTCCTCGACGAGGAGCGCCCCTACATGGAGCTGAAGCGCCGCGGCGAGCCGGAAGAGGTCGCGAACGTCATCGCGTTCCTCTGCTCCGACCTCGCGAGCTTCGTGAACGGCTCCAACTACCGGGTCGACTCCGGCTCGGTCGCCACGATCTGACCCGGGAGGCACCGTGACCGACTACCGATACCTCATCATCGGCGGCGGGATGGTCGCCGACGCCGCCGCCCGCGGTGTCCGCGAGCTCGACGCCGACGGCACGATCGGCATCCTCAGCGAGGACGTCGACCGGCCCTACGCCCGCCCGGCCCTGTCGAAGAAGCTGTGGACCGATCCGGACTTCAGCTGGGACGAGAAGGTCGACCTGCACACCGAGGAGACGGGGGCGTCCTTCGTCCTCGGCACCGCGGTGACGGGGATCGACCGTGCCGCGAAGACCGTGACCACGGCCGACGGTCAGACCCACGGGTACGAGCGTCTGCTCATCGCCACGGGCGGCAAGCCCCGTGGGCTGCCCGGTCTTGCACCCTCGGACCGTGTGCTCGACTACCGCAGCGCCGACGACTACCGGAAGCTCCGCGAGCTCGCCGACGCCGGGGCGCACGTGGTCGTGGTGGGCGGCGGCTACATCGGCCAGGAGATCACCGCCGGGGTCGTGCAGAACGGCGCCCGCGTCACCCTGGTCGACCCGGACGAGGTCGTGGGCGGACGGATGTTCCCGGACGACCTCGCGCGCGCTTTCCAGCAGCGCTTCGTCGACGCCGGCGTCGACCTGCGACTCGGCCGCCGGGTCGAGTCCGGCACCCAGACGCCGGACGGTGTGCGTCTCACCCTCGACGACGGTTCCGTCCTCGAGGCGGATGCGGTCGTCGCCGGCCTCGGCATCGAGCCCGCCACGCAGCTCGCCGCCGACGCCGGCCTGACCGTGCGCGACGGCATCGTCGTCTCGTCGACGCTGCTGACCGACGACGAATCGGTCTTCGCCGCCGGTGACGTCGCCGAGTACCCGGACCGGATCCTCGGGACCCGACGGGTCGAGCACGTCGACAACGCGCAGCAGCAGGGTCGGCAAGCCGGCCGGAACCTCGCGGACGCCGACGAGACCTACGACCACACGCCGATGTTCTACTCCGACGTCTTCGACATGGGGTACGAGGCGATGGGGCAGGTCTCCACCAAGCTCCGCACCGTCGAGGACTGGCAGGACCCCACGGTCACCGGCGTCGTCTACTACCTGGACGACGACGACCTGGTCCGCGGCGTGCTGCTCTGGAACGTCTGGGACAAGACCGACGAGGCCCGCAAGGTCCTCGCCGAGGCCCACGCGCTGACGCCCGACATGCTGCCGGGCCGCATCACGGCCTGACCGGCGCGCTGGTCGCCGTGGACGCGACCGACGGGAGGCCCGGTGCCGGTTCGCGGAACCGGCACCGGGCCTCCAGTCCGTTGCGTGCAGTGCCCGGCGTCAGCGGGTCGTGTCGGCTTCGGGCGCGACCGCGTCGACGACCGCCTTGCGGTCGGTGGGGTCGACCGGCAGGTCGTCACCGTCGGCCATGGCGACCGCGTGGGCGGACTTGGCCGCCTCGAGCGTCTCGTCGTCGTTCTTCGCCATGCCGACCAGCTCGACGAAACGCGACTTGACGAGCATCCACGCCTCGCTCGGGCTCAGTCGCGACAGGTCGGACGCCGTCGAGTCGTCGCGCACGCGCTGCAGCGAACCGACTCCGCGGTCCGGCAGGCGGTGGTCGACGTGCGCGACCGCCAGCCGGGCGACCGCGTCGGCCTGGGCGTGCATCACCGAGTGGGCGCCGTCGACGACCTCGCGCAGCACGGCGTACGGGAACACCCGCGCGAGCCGCCGGATCCAGTCCCGCGGGACCATCGCGTCGTGCTCGCCACGGACGATGAGCGTGCGTGCCTGCACGTGGGCGGCACGTTCCTCGATCGGGAACGCGATCATCCGCGGCAGCACCTTCGAGAACCAGTGCCAGCCGCACAGCGCGTACGCGGTGATGCCGTGCCACCGGACCGCCGACGGCTCGTGCAGCGTCGACCGCAGGAACCGGAACGCGGACTGCCGGACCGTGCGCGCGTGCGAGTCCACGACGGGGCTGATGAGCACGAGGTCCGAGATCTCCGGGTGACGCGCCGCGACCTCGGTCACGACCTGGGTGCCCATCGAGTGGCCGACCAGGACCGGGTCGACCAGCCCGAGGTCGTCGATGACCTTCTCGACGGCGTCGGCGTACCGCTCGATCGACACCTTCCCCCGGAACCGCGGAACGCCCGCGAAGCCGGGCAGGTCGAGTGCGTGCACCGGGCCGTTCTCGTTGAGGTGCGGGGCGAGTCGCTCGTAGTAGGTGGCCGCGATGCCGAGGCCGGCGACGAGCAGGAACGCCCGCTCCCCCGGCTCCCCGATCGAACTCACGCGGACGTAGGTACCGTCCACCGCGACCCGGTCCACCTCGACGGTGACGTCGGCGTCCTCCGCCTTCGCGAGTTCGCCTCCCGGGTCCGGGGTCGCTGCCGTGCGCTCGTCGTCCACGTGGGTCTCCTCCGGTCGGGCGAGCGCCCACGATACCTGCGGACCCCGACGCTGCGTGCGCTCCCGGCCGGTCAGCCGCTGAACGTGTTCGCGGGGAAGCCGTGCACCCGGGTCGGCACCGCGAGGATCGCCCCCGAGGACGGATGCTGCTCGAGCTGCTCCTCGGTGAGGTTCTCCCGCGCCGAGGCGACGAACAGGGTCGACATGTCCGGGCCGCCGAAGGCCACCGACGTCACGTTCGGGGTCGGCAGCTCCACGGTCTCGAGGTGCGACCCGTCCGGGCCGTACCGCTCCACCCGGCCGCCGCCGTAGATCGCGCTCCAGGAGCAGCCCTCGTCGTCGCGGACCAGACCGTCGTGCGCGTTGCCGACGACGAACGGTTCGAGCTCGCCGAGTTCCCCGTCAGGACCGTAGGAACCGCGGTAGATCGTCGACGCGCTCGTGTCGGTGACGTACATCACCGTGCCGTCGTCCGACCACTCGAAGCCGTTCGTCACGCCGAAGCCGCCACGGAGCAGCCGCGTCGTGCCGTCGGCCTCGACCGAGTAGAGCGCACCGTCGGGCTCCCCGGTCGTCAGGTTCATGCTGCCGACCAGGAACCGGCCGAACGGGTCGCACTTGCCCTCGTTGAAGCGGAGACCGGCGGTGGCGTGCTCGACGCGGGTGAGTTCACGCTCGATCGCCCCGTGCTCGTCGGTCACGACGACGGTGTCGCCGAGGGCTGCGACGAACCCACCGGACGCCCGCGGCTGGAAGCTCGCGAGCGGCGGCGGGAGCGGGACGGTCGACACGACGGTGCCGTCAGCCCGCGCGGTGACGAGGGTGCCGAGGGTGATGTCGGTCCACCGGAGCAGCTGCGCCAACGGGTCCCACACGATGCTCTCGGCGAGGACCGCCCGGGTGTCGGAGAAGACGGTCGCGGGTCCGGTCGTCACACTGGTGCTCATCGGACCGGTCTACCGGCGTCGGCTCCGTGCCCCCTCAGCCGGGGCCACCTCGCCCGGCACGTCAGAGGCGGGCGTACCGCGCGCGGAAGAAGCTGTAGACGCCGAAGGCGAGGAACCCGATGCCGATCGCGACCAGGACGAACACGCCGCCGGGCATCGAGCGCACCGCGTCGAACGCCGCGTCGAGGCCCGTCGCCTGGTCGGGGTCGCTCCGCAGTCCGGCCACGCCGATGAGCACGCCGACGATGACCACGGCGATGCCCTTGCCGACGTACCCGACGACCCCGAGCACGGTGACGACGCGGTCGAGCTGGCCCGACGGTCGCGTGATCTGCTTGCGGAACGACCGGCGGCAACCGATCACCACGAGCCCGATGCCGACCGCGACCGCGATCGCGCCGGCGAGGAGCAGCACGAACACCCCGCCGGGCGTCGCGAGGGTCTTCGCCGCGGCACTCTGCGACGAGCTGCTGGAACTCGACCCGGCGCCGAGGGCGTACGAGGCCGACGAGTACGCGATGATCCCGTAGACCACGGCCTTCGCGACGTCCTTGAGCCGGGCGAGCCAGCCCCGGGTGGTGTCCGAACGACCGCCGACGATCGCCTCGACGACCAGACGCACGGTGAGTGCGGCCGTGCCGATCGCGATCAGCCAGAGCAGGAACACCCCACCGGGGACCGCGGCGATCTGCTGCAGCGCCCCGGACTGGTCGGTCTCACCGCCGGAGGACGCGTTGCCGATGCCCAGCAGGATCGCGAGGTAGCCGATCAGCAGGTGGACGATGCCGCTGCCGACGAATCCGGCGCGAGCGGTCAGCTCGAACCAGCGGCTGTCCGCCGCTCGTCGGACCTGTCGTCCGGTCTCCTGTGCTGCGTGCTCTGCTGTGTCGCTCATCCGGTCAAGCGTGCCCGACGCGGGCCGGTCTGTCCGGGCCGCGCCGGGCAGTGGGGCCGACCCGCCGCCGGACGGGAGGCGCGGGGCGGGCCGCACCCGCGCCTCCCGTCCGACGGGCGCCCGCGTCTCAGTCCCCCTTCACGTTGACGACCTGGCGCAGCGTGTGCCGGATCGACACGAGCTCCGACGCGTCCGCCATGACCTGGTCGATCGGCTTGTACGCGCCGGGGATCTCGTCGAGGAACGCGTCGGTGTCGCGGTACTCGATGCCGACCATCGCCTCGCGCAGCTGCTCGTGGGTGAAGGTCCGCCGGGCCGCGCTCCGCGAGAACAGCCGACCCGCACCGTGCGGGGACGACTCGAGCGAGGGCTTGTTGCCGAGCCCCTCGACCACGTACGACGCGGTGCCCATCGACCCGGGGATCAGGCCGGGCTGACCGGCCTTCGCCTGGATCGCACCCTTCCGCGACACCCACACCGACTTCCCCCAGTGCGTCTCACGCTGCGTGAAGTTGTGGTGGCAGTTGATCCGCTCCTGCTCGTCGACGGGGGTGCCGACGGCCTCGGACAGCTGCCGCACGACGCGGTCCATCATCTCCTCACGGTTGAGCAGCGCGAAGTGCTGGGCCCACCGCAGCTCGGCGATGTACCGGTCGAACTCCGGCGTGCCCTCGACCAGGTACGCCAGGTCGGGGTCCGCCAGCTGGATCCACCACCGCTCCATCAGCCGCTTGGCGACCGTGATGTGGCGCTGCGCGATCTTGTTGCCGACGCCCCGCGACCCGGAGTGCAGGAAGAGCCAGACCCGGTCCTCCTCGTCGAGGGAGACCTCGATGAAGTGGTTCCCGGAGCCGAGCGTGCCGAGCTGGTTCCGCCAGCCACCGTGCACCTGCGTGGGGTCGAACCCGGCGGTCTCGGCCATGGCCTCGAGCTCGGCGATCCGCGGCGCGGCGGTCGCGACGATCTTCCGGTTCGACGCACCCGCCGACAGCGGGATCGCGCGCTCGATCTGCTCGCGCAGGCCCTGCAGGTCGGCGGGCAGGTCGGCGACGGTGAACTGGGTCCGGACCGCGATCATGCCGCAGCCGATGTCCACCCCGACGGCAGCCGGCATGACCGCTCCGAGCGTCGGGATGACGGAGCCGACGGTGGCGCCGAGGCCGAGGTGGGCGTCCGGCATCAGGGCCAGGTGAGGGAACACGAACGGCATGCGCGCGGTCGTGCGGGCCTGCTGCTCGGTGTTGTCCTCGAGCATCGAGGCCCAGCTGAGCAATCGGTCGTTGATCTTCTTCATGGTGTCGTCTCGCTTTCGTGACGGTCGAGGTGACGGTCCGAGACGGTCGCACGCCGCGCCTCCTGGTCGTCGCCGGACGTGGCGGACGGACGGGAGGAAGCGGTGATGACGAACGCCCCGGGCCGGGTGGGCACGGGGCGTCGTGGGACGTCGCGTGCCTACGCGGGATAGCGGAGGGACCGCTGCTGCTGCTGTTCGGGCAGCACGGCGATCGCGTCGAGCTGGAGCTCGACGCGTTCCTCGTTGTGCAGCACGGCGCGCATGCGCGGTCCTTCCGGTGTGCCCGGGGCGGGCGGTCCTGCCGACGGCGTTGGTGCCGCGGGCGTTCCTGCCGATGGGCAGGAGAGCGACAGTAGTGCGACACGCCCGGGATGCGCAACTCACCCGGGTGTGTCGCGACTCGTGCACAGCCACAGCGGGGTACGTCCGCCTGATGGTCGCGCCTCGGGCCCGGGCAGGCTGGGTGCATGACGGAGCGCACCGAAGACACCCTCGACGCGGTCGACACCCACGCACGCACCGACGGGTACGCCCCGCTCCGCACCTACGGAGCGATCGGGGACGGCCGGACCGTCGCGCTCATCGCCCGCGACGGGCAGATCGACTGGCTGCCCATCCCCTCGATGGACTCACCGCCCGTGTTCGCGAGCATCCTCGACGCCGAGCACGGCGGTCACGTGGCGCTCCGCCCGGTGGACCGGTCGGCCGAGGTCACCCGCGAGTACCTGCCGGGGACCAACGTCCTCGTCACCACGTGGACGACCTCGTCCGGGCAGGCCACCGTGACGGACGCGATGGTCACCGGCGTCGCCGGCCGCCTGCCGTGGGCCGAGGTCGCGCGCTGCGTCCAGGCGGTCAGCGGCTCCGTGGAGTTCGAGTGGGCGGTGGTGCCCGGCACCCTGCTGGGTACCGCCGAGCCGAAGCGCCTCGACACCGCGAACGGCGCCGTCATCGGCATCGACGGCATCACGATCGCCATCGTCGAGCAGGGGTTCCACCCGGCGCACGACGACGGCCCGCGCTTCTCCGGCCGGTTCACCGCTGACGAGGGCTCGAAGCACATCCTGACCATCGTCGGCACGCACGACGAGCCGATCTTCATGCCGCGGCCGGAGAGCGCGCTCGCCGCGATGGACCGGACGATCGCCAACTGGGCGACCTGGTCCGAGGAGTTCTCCTACGACGGCCCCTGGGCCGAAGCGGTGCAGCGGAGCGCCCTCGCCCTGAAGCTGCTCATCTTCTCGCCGACCGGCGCGAT
Source organism: Curtobacterium sp. PvP017 (assembly GCF_054060195.1). Classification (NCBI taxonomy): domain Bacteria; kingdom Bacillati; phylum Actinomycetota; class Actinomycetes; order Micrococcales; family Microbacteriaceae; genus Curtobacterium; species Curtobacterium sp. PvP017. The sequence goes on along the minus strand of NZ_JBSSCY010000009.1, from coordinate 1,802 downwards.
CGCGGCGGCACCGACCACGAGCCTGCCCGAAGACCAGACGGGCGGCAAGAACTGGGACTACCGCTTCGCCTGGGTGCGCGACCTGTCGTACACCGTGCACGCCCTGACCCGGTTCGGCCTGCGCGAGGAGACCCACGCGGCGGTGTCGTGGGTGATGCGCACCATCGCCGAGCACGACGAGGACATGCCGATCTTCTACGAGCTCGACGGCACGAAGAGCGACGACGTCGAGGAGCGCGACGTCCCCGGGTGGAACGGCATCGGTCCGGTCACGGTGGGCAACCGGGCCGGCGACCAGCTGCAGCTCGGGGTCTGGGGCGACGTCTTCGAGATCCTGCGCCAGTACGTGGCCGCCGGCAACGTCCTCGACCGGAAGACCGCCGCGGTCCTGCAGCAGCTCGCCGACGACGCCTGTCACCGCTGGGAGGAACCGGACTCCGGCATGTGGGAGCTCGAGGACACCCAGCATTACGTCACGAGCAAGATCGGCTGCTGGCAGGCACTCGACGCCGCCGTGGAACTCCACGACGCCGGCATGATCGACGGCCCCCGCGACAAGTGGATCGAGAACCGCGAACTCATCGAGCAGTGGGTCGCCGAGCACGGGTGGGACGAGGAACGCGGCCACTACGTGATGTACCCGGGCTCGGACGCGCTCGACACGTCGATCCTGCTGCACGCGATGAGTGCCTTCGACCGCGGACCGCGCATGGCCTCGACCATCCGGGCGATCGAGAAGCACCTGCAGCGTGGTCCGCTGGTGTACCGCTACTCCGGCATCGAGGACGAGGAATCGCCGTTCGTCGCCTGCTCGTTCTGGCTCGCGGCCGCGATGGCCTGCACCGGCCGGATCGACGACGCGCGGACGCTGATGGACGACATGGTCGGCCAGGCGAACGACGTCGGGCTGTTCAGCGAGATGATCAGCGAGAACGGAGCGTTCATGGGGAACATCCCGCAGGGACTGTCCCACCTGGCGCTCATCCAGGCAGCGCTGACGATCGAGGAGCTGACTGGCGAGGACGACCACTCGGCGTGATCATGGAGGGGTCATGAACGACGTCGATGCGCGGATGGACCGGCTCAGGAGGGCCGCCCGGTACCGCTACCAGCAGCTGGTCGACAGCGAGATCGAGCGGGGGTCGCTCGATCCGGACGAGGTGCGCGAGGAACGCCGGCTGCTGAAGGCCGCCGACGTCGCAGCGCATGCGCGGGCACAGATCGAGGAGGCCGAGCGCCGAGGCGTCTTCGAGGGCAACCCGTACCACGGCAAGCCGCTGCCCGGGAACGACGGGCAGCACGACCCGGACTGGTGGATCCGCTCCAAGATCGAACGCGAGGACATCCGCGGCATCGCACCGCCCGCACTCGCGCTCCGCACCGAGGACGCGGAGCTCGACGATGCCCTCGACGCGCTGTCCACGGAGGCCGACGTGCGCGATGTCCTCGTGGACTTCAACGCCCGGGTGAAGGAAGCCCGACGCCAACTGCTCGGTGGGCCGCCGGTCGTGACGCCGCTGCGGGACGTCGACGACGAGGTGACCGCGTGGCGGGAGCGACGGGAGGCCCGTCTCGCCGCTGCCGCAGCGGCTGCGGCTGCACTGGTGGCCGGGTCTGACGACCGACCTCGCCGGTGGTGGCGCCGCCGTCGCTGAACGTGACGAAGGGCCGTCCCGGTTGTCCGGGGCGGCCCTTCGCGTGGTGGTGCGTGGGGGTGTTACTTGATCTGTGCGGTGATGGTGGCGGTGCCGACGAGGAGGCCGCGCTTGACGGCGTCGGTGCCGAAGGTCTTGTTCAGCAGG
>NZ_JBSSCY010000008.1:0-163305 GCF_054060195.1 Curtobacterium sp. PvP017 | reverse complement strand
CGGACGGGAGGCCCGTGGCGGCGTCGCCACGGGCCTCCCGTCCGCCTCCTGGTCGCGTCCACCGCACGCGCCGCGCCCGACACGAGCGGTCGCGGTCCCGCGACTCGCCGCTCACGTCCGCCGAGGTTCCGATCGGGAGTCTGACGGACGCCGACATGCCGAGATTTCGGAACCTCGGGGGAACGCGCGCGGGCGAGCCGCGCGGGCGAGCCGTGCGGGTGTGCCGTGCGCCCTACGACGCGGGGACGGACGCGCGTAGGGCCTCGCGCACCGAGCTCCACGCCGCCAGGCGGTCGCGGACGGCGTCGTGCCGCTCGGCGGCGAGTGCCTCGGTGTGCGCGCGCTCGAGCACCTCGTCGATGACGATGCGCTGCCCGGTCCGGGTCGAGGCGATCGCCGCCTCGACCATGGCGAGGCTCATGACGTTGCCGTGCACCTCGCCGTCCGGGGTCTCGCCGGAGCGCACGGCGTGCACGAACGACGTGAGCGCACCGGCGATCTCGTACCCGACGCTCGGTGCGGGCGACGGTGCGCCAGCGATGCCGTCGAGGTCACTGGACGGGTCGTGGTCGCCGTCCCACAGCGCGGTGCCGGCGGCGCCGGAGGCCCGCCAGTCGCCGTTCCACGAGGTCTCGGCACCCGGCGTGCACCACGAGCCGTCGTACACGTAGCGGACGTCGTCCTCGAAGGCGAAGACCGCCGCAGCGGCCGCGTCGCCGCGGTACCAGGACCACGACGGGTTCCAGGACTCGCAGTACACCGACACCGGGTCCCGTTCGAGCACGTAGCGGGCGGAGTCGAACGCGTGGATCGCCATGTCGAGCAGCAGGACGTCGTCCATCTGCTCGCGGAAGCCGCCGAAGTGCGGAGCCTTGGCGAACCGCGTGCTCAGCCCGCCGATCGCAGCCAGGCCGCGCACGTGCTGCCGGAACGCGACGAGCTGGTCGTTGTAGCGACGCGACTGCGACACCATGAACAGCTTGCCGGTGGCCTCGGCCGCCGCGGCGAGCGAGAGTGCCTCGGCGACGGTCTGCGCTGCCGGCTTCTCGCCGAGCACGGGGAGTCCCGCGTGCAGCGCCTGCAGCGTGACCGGGTGGTGCGCGACCGGGACGGTGATGTCGAGCACCGCCTGCGCGCCGGTCTCCGCCGCGAGCACGGTCAGGTCGGTGCCGACGGGGATCGACGGGGCGCCGGCGTGCGCGGCCCCGGCCCGGGCGACGTCGAGGTCGAGGTCGACGATGCCGACCAGCTCGACGTCGGGGTCGGCCGCGACGGTGCCGAGCCAGGCTCGGCCCATGCCCCCGGCCCCGACCTGCAGGACGCGCAGCGCGGTCACGCCTGCGCCCCGGCGTGGTCGGACGCGTCGGCGTCGGCTGCGTGCTCGTCCACGGGCGCGTCGTCGAACGGGCCGCGGTAGTGCTGGCCGTCGAAGTACTCGCCCAGGTCGTAGCGGCGGAGCGTCGGGATCGCCCGCTCGCGCTCCGGCCGTGCCCACTCGGTGGCGTTCGCGATCACGCGGCGGACGTCCTTGTGGTGGTACACGGGGAAGTCCTGGTCGCCGGGGGAGAAGTAGAAGATCTTCCCGAGGCCGCGGCGGTACGTCATGCCGCTCCGGAACACCTCGCCGCCGGTGAAGCCCGAGATGAAGACGAGCTCGTCGGGGGTCGGCACGTCGAAGTACTCGCCGTACATCTCCTGCTCGGGGATGACGATCGGGTTCGGGACGCCGCGGGTGATCGGGTGCTGCGGGTTGACGGTCCAGACGAGTTCCTGGTCGTGCTCGCTCCGCCACCGCAGGGTGCAGGTCGTGCCCATCAGCTTGCCGAAGATCTTCGACCAGTGGCCGGAGTGCAGGACGACCAGGCCCATGCCGGACAGCACGTGCTTGTGCACCCGGTCGACCACGGCGTCGTCGACGTCCTGGTGCGCGGCGTGCCCCCACCAGGTCAGGACGTCCGTCGCGGCCAGGACCTCGTCGGTCAGGCCGTGCTCGGGCTCCTGCATGGTGGCGGTCCGGACGACGGCGTCGGGGAGGTTCTCGCGGATGCCGTCGGCGATCGCGCCGTGCATGCCGTCGGGGTAGCGCTCGGCGACGTGCTGCTCGACCTGTTCGTGGACGTTCTCGCCCCAGACGGTGATGCGCAGCGGGGTGGTGGTCATGGTGTGCCTTTCTGGCTGGGATGCGTGGTGGCGTCGGTCCGGGGCCGTCATTTGACGGCACCGCCGAGGGCACCAGCGGAGATGTACTTCTGCGCGAAGATCAGCAGGACGGCAGCGGGCAGGGACGCCAGCACCGAGGTCGCCATGACGGGCCCCCAGTCGGTGACGTTCGACCCGATGTAGTTGTAGATGCCGAGCGTGATCGGTCGCACCGCGGTCGTCGACGTCAGGGTCAGTGCGATGAGGAAGTCGCCCCACGCACCGAGGAACGTGAAGAGCGCGGCGGTGACGATCGCGTTCCGGCTGATCGGGACCACGATCGAGACGAACGCCCGGAAGTCGCTGGCGCCGTCGACCAGGGCCGCCTCGACCAGGCTCGGCGGGATCGACTCCATGAAGGCCCGCATCAGCAGGATGGCGAAGGGCACCTGGACCGCGCTGTCGGCCAGGATCAGCCCGACGTAGCTGTTGAGCAGCCCGATGTTGTTGAACAGTGTGTACAGCGCGTTCGCGATGACGATCGCCGGGATCATCTGGGTGATGAGCAGCACGAGCAGGAACACCCGGCCGCCGCGCATCCGGAACCGTGCGAGCCCGTACGCGGCGGGCGTCGCGATGGCCAGCGTCAGCAGGACGGTGCCGAGCCCGATGATCATGCTCGACAGGAAGTTCTGCCCCTGCTGGGCGAACGCCGCCTCGTAGCCCGCGAAGGTCGGGGAGAACGGGAACCACGTCGCCGTGGCGGCCCCGGACGTCGCCTGGAGGCTCGTGTTGACCATCCAGTAGACGGGGAACACCATGATCGCCAGGAACACGCAGCCGAGGATCGTGAACGGGAGGCCCTTGACCGAGCCGCGCGGCCGGGGTGCCCGGGCGCTCCGCTTGGTGGTGATCGCGCGGGTGGCGGTGACGGTCTGGTTCGCGAGTCCGACGCTCATTCGTCGACCGCCTTCCGGGAGATCGCGATGTAGACCATCGCGAAGACGAACGAGACGACGATGAGCACGTTGCTGACCGCGGCTCCGATGCCGAACTGGAAGTTGATGAACGACTGGTGGTACGCGTTCGTGGCGAGGGTCTGGGTCGAGTTCGCCGGCCCGCCGCCGGTCAGGCCGAGGATGATGTCCACGACCTTCAACGTGTAGACGACCCCGAGCACGACGACGACGCTGACCACCGACCGGATGCTCGGCCAGGTGATGTACCAGAACGCCTTGAACCCGGTGGCGCCGTCGAGCGAGCCGGCCTCGTACAGCTCCGGCGGCACGGACTGCAGACCGCTGTACAGGATCGTCGTGTTGAACGGGATGCCGAGCCAGACGTTGACGCCGATCACGGCGATGAGCGCGAGGCTCGGGCTGACCAGCCACGGCACCGGGGCGATGCCCACCACACCGAGGAGCTGATTGAGCGCGCCGCTGTCCTGGTCGAGCAGCCACTTCCACACCGCGCTCGACGCGATGAGCGGCAGGAGCCACGGCAGGAGCAGGAGCCCCCGCAGGAAGCCGGACAGCGGGAAGTGCCGGCGGAAGAACAGCGCGAGGCTCAGCCCGATGACGAACTGCAGGACGATCGAGCCCGCCGTGAACAGGGCGGTGTTCACGAGGCTCGTCGTGAAGACCGAGCTCTGGAACACCGAGATGTAGTTGGCGAGTCCCACCCACGGGGCCTCGCCGGTGAAGAAGGTCGCCGTCGTGTAGTCCTGGAAGGACATGACGACGTTCTTCACCACCGGGTAGCCGAAGAAGACGGCCACGAAGACCGCCGCTGGCACCACGAAGAGCCATCGGGTCACGCCGGATCGGAACCGGGCTCGTCGCTGCCCGGGTCGGGGTGTCGTCACGGACGGGATCGTCCGTGGTCGTGTCTGTGTCGAGGCGCTCACGCCGGGGTCCTTTCCTCACGCGGCGGGAGCCGACCGGGTCGGCCGGCTCCCCACTGCTCGTGCGACTGACTACTGCTCCTGCGACTGCGCCTGCTTGAGCGCTGCCTCGGGGCTGGCCTTGCCGGTGAGGGCGAGCTGGACGGCGGTGTAGATCTTCGTGGCGGCCTTGGGCCAGTCGGGTCCGAGCTCCCCGGTGCGGGCGCGGGCGGTCTGCACCGTGGTCACGAAGGACGCGACCTGCGGGTGGTCCTTCGCCCAGGCGGCGCCGGCCTCGAGGTTCGTCGGCACGTTGCCGCTCACCTCGGACAGGGTCTTCTGCATCTTCTGCGTGTGGAGGCAGCCGACGAACTTGCCGGCGAGCTGCATCTTGTCCTTGTCGCCGGTCTGCGGGACGGTGAACGCCTCGCCGCCGAGCGGTGCGACCGTGGCCTCGCCCGTGCGCGTCGGGATCGGCACGCTGTCGAACTCGAGGCCCTTCTTCTCGTTGAGCGCCGGCAGCTGCCAGGGGCCGTTGATCATCATCGCGGCCTTGCCGGCCAGGAACTGGTTGTTGACGTCCGCCTGCGCCCAGTTGATCGAGCTCTTGGACATCGAGCCGTCGTCCTGCAGGTCCTCGACGAGCTGCAGGGCCTGGGTGGCCTCCGGCGTGGCGATGTCCTTCTCGTCGCCACCGTTCGACCAGAAGAACGGCAGGAACTGCCAGGTGCCCTCGTACGTGTTGATGTTGCTCATCGCGAAGCCGTAGGTGGACCCGCTCGTGAGCTTCTTCGCGGCGGCCTTGAGCTCGTCCCACGTCTTGGGCGGCTCGACGCCGGCGTCCGCCAGGAGCTTCTTGTTGTAGTAGAGCGCGATGGAGTTCGTGTTCGACTGCAGGCCGTAGAGCTTGCCCTTGTAGGTGCTCGCCGCCTTGACGCCGGGGACGTCGCCCTCGGCGCTCAGGCCGTAGTCGCTGAGGTCGGAGAGGGCACCCGAGGACGCGATCTGCTGCACGTCGGGGTTGTCGAGCATGAGGACGTCGGGCAGCGTCTTCGAGGATGCCTGCTGCAGCACCTTCGAGATCAGTCCGGCGCCGGCGACGTGGTTGATCGTGACGGTCGCGCCGACCTCCTTCGCGCACTGCTTGTAGACCGGGTTGTAGTTCGCGTCGTAGTAGTCCTCGATCGTCAGGGCCTTGCTGCCGCCCGACGAGGCCGATCCGGAACCGGAGCAGCCGGTGAGGACCAGGGGGATCGTGGCGACGACGGCGACCGCGCCGACGAGGGCGCGCGTCCGGCGCGACGGGGAAGTGAACTTGTGCTTCATTGCAGAGCTCTTCTCTTGACGGATGCTGGGGCAGGCACGCATCGACGAGGCCGCTGACGTCATCGTCGCTGTGCTCCTGGGGCGAGAAGCTAACAGATAAGCGCTTCACCTGTAAAGCGCTTTTCTGACTTCTTGCGCGCTAGGATCGGCGGCATGGCCACGATGCAGCAGGTCGCCGATCGGGCGGGGGTCTCGATCGCCACCGTGTCCTTCGTGGTGAACGGGACGAAGTACGTGACCCCCGGCACGACCGCGCGGGTGAAGACCGCGATGCGCGAGCTGAAGTTCCGCGGCAACGTCGTCGCCCGTGCGCTCGCGAGCCGTCGGACCCGGATCATCGCGCTGCTGTTCCCGACCACCGGCAACCGCTTCAGCCCGACCACCTCGCAGTTCTTCATGAGTGCGGCGGAGCGTGCGTCCGAGCGGGGCTACCACCTCGTGCTCTGGCCGGTGGACCCCGCCGGCGACGACCTCGACGACCTCGTCTCCGGCGGCCTCGTGGACGGCGTCATCCTGATGGAGGTGCGGATGGACGACCCCCGCGTCGCGGTCCTCACCGACCTCGGCGTGCCGTTCACCCTGATCGGCCGGACCCGCGACAGCAGCGGGCTGCCCTTCGTCGACATCGACTTCGAGACGACCATCGAGGACAGCCTCGACCACCTCGAGGCACTCGGACACCGGCGGTTCGGACTCGTGCTCGAGGACCTCGACGGCACCCCGATGGCCGGCTACGCACCGCACCTGCGCGTCGAGTCGACGTTCCGGCGCGCCGTCGTCGACCGCGGCCTGGCCGGAGCGGTCGTCACCGCGGGGCCGGGCAGCGACGGCGGGCGGCAGGCCACGAGCGACCTGCTCGCGGCCGACCCCGACGTCACCGCGGTCCTCGTGATGAAGGACGACTCCACGGCCGGTGTGCTGGTCGGGCTGTACACCGCCGGACGGCGGGTCCCCGAGGACGTCTCCGTCCTGAGCATCGCGTCGTCCGAGGCGAACGCCGACCAGCACTACCCGCGGTTGTCCACGATGGTCGCCCCCGGTCAGGAGCTCGGGATCCGAGCCGCCGACGCCCTGATCGAGCAGCTCGACGGCACGTCCGACGACCTGCCGCACTTCCTGCTGCCGTGCACGCTCCGGTCCGCGGAGTCCACGGCTCCCGCCCCCGCCTGACCCCTCCCGGCGCCCGCCGGCCCCATCCGCGAAAGCGACAGATCTCCGCGAACGGTTCGCGGCACACTGTCGCTCTCGCAGCACCGATGGGGGCACCTGCGCGCTTTCTGTCGCTTTCGCGACCACCTGCCGGACTGGAGGCGCGGGTCGACCCCGCCACGGGCCTCCAGGCCGCCGCCCCGCGGCCCCAGATCGCCACCCGCGAAAGCGACAGATCCCTGCGGACGTTCCGCGGCAGGGTGTCGCTTTCGCGGCAGCGACAGCGACAGCGACAGCGACAGCGGCTGCGCCCCGCGCGCCCCCACCCACCGGGCGCTCAGGGTCCGTTGGTTGTGTGGTTGCACAGGTTCGCAGCACCACACGTCGAGGAGGACGGATGGCCATCGACCGCAGGATGTTCCTGCTCGGGGGAGCGGGGGTGCTGCTCCTCGCGGGTTGCTCCACGCGCCCCGAGCGCACGCTGGTCCAGGACTGGCCGACCGACCCGCCCGAGGGTGCGGCGACGATCAGCTGGTGGGCCGGCCAGGTCGCCTCGAAGGACGGCGGTGACCTGCGCCGGCGGCTCATCGCCGAGTTCCAGAAGGAGCACCCGAACATCCGCGTCCGGATCGTCAGTGCCCCGAGCGACACCGACACCAACCGGACGAGCCTGACGACCCAGATCGCGGCGGGCAGCAGCACGCCGGACGTCTACCTCGGCGACGTCGCGTGGCCCGGGCAGTTCGCGAAGAACAAGCTCGCGACCCCGGTGAACGAGCTCGTGGGGGCGGACTTCTTCGACCAGTTCCCCGAGGGGCTGCGGCAGGCGGCGAGCGTCGACGGGACGTACTACATGTTCCCGCTCTACATCGACGAGTCGTTCTTCCTGTACCGCAAGGACCTGCTCGCCAAGCACTCCCTGCAGGTCCCGGGGTCGTGGGAGGAGGTCCGCGAGACCGCCGCGAAGCTCGTCGACACCGGCGACGTCAGCTACGGGTTCGCGTTCCAGGGCGACGTCTACGAGGGGCTGACCTGCAACGTCACCGAGTTCGTCGCGGACGCCGGGGGCTCGCTGCTCAACGACGACCTGACCAAACCCGAGACCACGAGCTCCGAGACCAAGCGCGCGTTCGAGTTCATGCGCTCCCTCGTGACGTCGGGTGCGTCACCCCGGGCCACGCTGACGTACCAGGAGCAGGACACGAACGACGCCTTCTCGGGCGGCCGCGCGGCGTTCCTGCGCAACTGGTCGTACGCGTGGGGGATCGCGAACGGACCGGACAGCCAGGTCGCGGGCAAGGTCGGGCTCGCCGCCCGGCCGACCTTCGACGGCATGGACGAGCACCACTCGACGATCGGCGGGTGGGGGAACTACATCAACCCGCACACCCAGGAGCCCGCGGCGGCACTGACCTTCGCGCGCTGGATGTCGAGCGAGACGGCGCAGCAGTTCCTGACCCGTGAGGGCGGCGTCCTGCCGGCCCGCAGCGCATCGCTCGTCAGCGATGACGCGAAGCGCCAGGAGCGTCCCACCTACGGCACCGCGGCCGGCATCACGCTCGTGCCCCGTCCGACGTCGACGGCGTACTACCCGAAGGTCTCGCAGGGCGTGTACCAGAACGGCAACAGCATCCTCGGCGGCCAGGCGTCCGTCGACGGCGGTACGAGCACGATGGCCTCCGCCATCGCGCTCGCCCTGCAGGGTGAGGCGCTGTGAGCGCCGGCACGGCCACGCGGTCGGACGAGCGGCCGGGAGGCACGGCTCGCCTCGACCCGCCGCCCCGCCTGAGCGGACGGTCGCGGCTCGACCGCATCCGCGCGCGCGGTGCGTGGGGATTCGCTGCCCCGGCGCTCCTGGTCGTCGCGGCGGTGACGATCTTCCCGGTGGTCTACTCGATCGTCCTGAGCTTCGCGGACGTCGAGGTCGGCTACGAGGGGTTCACGATCCAGTCGTTCGGGCTGGGCAACTACGCGGCCCTGCTGCAGAGCGCCGACTGGTACCGGGCCCTCGGGTTCACGGTGCTCTACACGGTCGTGACCGTCTCGGTGGAGCTCGTGCTCGGCATGCTCGTCGCCCTGGTGCTCGAGCGGCTCGGGGCCACCCGCGGGTGGATGCTCGCGCTGATGCTGATCCCGTGGTCGCTCGTCACCATCGTGAACGCGCAGCTGTGGAAGTACGTCTACGACAGCACCTACGGCGTCGCGACGTGGTTCTTCGGCTTGTTCGGGGACGCCCCGGTGATCCTCGGCGAACCCGTCCCGGCGATCACGGGCCTGATGGTCGCGGACATCTGGAAGACGACGCCCTTCGTGGCGATCATCCTGCTCGCCGGGCTCGTGCAGATCTCGGAGGACCACTACGAGGCCGCCGAGCTCGACGGCGCCAGCACCTGGCAGACGTTCTGGCGGGTGGTGCTGCCGCAGCTCACCCCGACGCTGACGATCGCGGTGCTGTTCCGCATCCTGCAGGCCTTCGGGGTGTTCGACCTGCCGTTCGTGCTGACGAACGGCGGGCCGGGTACCGCCACCCAGTCGCTCGCGATCATGGGCTACAAGGTCCTGTTCCAGGACATCAACATCGGACCGGGCGCGGCGATCGCGACGTCCACCGCGATCATCGTCGCGGCCGGGTGTCTGCTGTTCCTCCGGGCGTTCCGGAACCAGGCGAAGGGAGGGGATGCCTGATGCCCCGTCAACGTGTGCGCAAGGGCTGGCGGAAGTGGGTCAACACCGTCAACGTCAGCGGTGTCGTCATCGCGGTGCTCACGGCGCTGCCGCTGTACTGGCTCGTGTCGACGTCGCTCAAGCCGGCGTCGGAGATCGGGCAGTCGCCGCCCACCGCGTTCCCGCGGTCGATCACGTTCGACAACTTCGTCGTGGCCTTCCGCGACAACGCGCTCGGGCAGTACATGGTCAACAGCGTCATCGTCTCGGTGTCGACCACGGTGATCGTGCTCGCGCTGGCGTTCCTGGCGGGCTACGCGCTGGCCGGCCGGTTCATCCGCGGGCGCACGGCGATCATGACGTCGCTGCTCATGCTCTCGGTGTTCCCGGCGATCGCCGTGCTGACGCCGCTGTACCTGCTCGAGCGCAACCTCGGACTGCTCAACTCGTACCCGGGGCTGATCGTGCCGTACGTCGCGTTCAACCTGCCGTTCGCCATCTGGATCATGCGGAACTACCTGGTCGGGATCCCCTCGACGATCGAGGAGGCGTCCGAGATCGACGGAGCGGGAGCCTGGCGGACCGTGCTCAGCGTGATCCTGCCGATGGCGAAGCCGGGGCTGTTCACGGTCGGTGTCTTCACGTTCACGGCGTCGTGGAGCGAGTTCCTGATGGCACTGACGTTCAACAGCGAGAACTCGTTCCGGACGATCCCGGTCGGCATCGCGTTGTTCGGCACGCAGTTCACGGTGCCCTTCGCGCAGATCTTCGCGGCGAGCGTCGCGGCCACGGTGCCGATCGTGATCCTGGTGCTGGTGTTCCGCCGCTCGATCGTGTCGGGGCTCACCTCCGGCGCCGTCAAGGGGTGACGTGGCCATTGATTCCTGAGGGATAGTCCGTCAGGATCGGAGCAGACGTCGATGGCGACGGCCGGGACCAACCACCCCGACCGTGGCCGCCACCGATCGGCGTCACGGATCAGGAGACACGTCATGGCTGACAGCACCGCGCCCCCACGCGCCCGGAACCACGGCCGTCGCGCCGCGGACGACACCGCTCGCCGCTCCCGGCGCCGCAACCGGGTCCTCGCGCTCGCGGCCGGTGGCGTCCTCGTCATCGGCGGAGCCGGGTACACGCTCGCGTCGTGGACGGACACCGAGTGGGTGTTCGGCGGCGACGGGTCGGGCGGACCCGGCGTCGGCACGTCCGGGTTCGAGGTCGAGCAGAACGTGACGGCACCGTTCACCGCGGCGGGGTTCACCTCGGATGAGACGAACCCGGGGCAGGCCCTCCGGTTCACGGTCGATGCGCTGGCCCTCTCGCCGGGCACGGCGACCTACGCACCCGTCGCCCTGCGCACCACCGCCGACTCGATCGCCGGGGACCTCGTGCTCCGGGCAGCGGTCCCCGCGGCGGGCGTCGCGGTCACCGACGCCGACGACGTCCTGTGGAACGCCCTGCAGGTCCGGGTCGCCGCGATCACGGACACCACCGCCGTGTGCGACGCCACCGCGTTCGACGTGCCCTGGACGAGCGTCGCGTCCGGGCCGCTCGGCACGGCTGCCGCGACGGTCGCGCGGCCCCTCGCCGCAGCCGGCGGGTCGACGCAGGTGTACTGCTTCGAGGTCTCGCTGCCGGAGTCACCGACGCTGCCCGCGGGCACCACGGTCGACGCGCTCCAGGGGCGGACGGTCGCGCCCGCGTGGCAGTTCGCCGCCGAGTCCGACTGAGCGCGGCCGTGCGCGGATCCACCGCGCCGACGTCCTCCGACGAGGGCACGGCGCCGCCCCGTCGTCCCGCCGACCGCGTCCGGACCGTCGTCCTGACGGTCGCCGGCGCGGTCGGGCTCACGTGCGTGCTCGCCTGGGCGGCCGTCGCGATCACCGGGCTGTCGTTCGTCGTCGTCACCACCGGGTCGATGGCCCCGACGATCCCCGCCGGCGGGCTCGCCATCACGCACCGCGTGCCCGCGGTCGAGGTCACCGACGGGGACGTCGTCACGGTGCCGCGCGCGGGGTCGAGCCTGCCGGTCACGCACCGGGTCGTGGCGGTGGACCGGGTCCCGGGCGACTCGGCCGCACGCTCGTTGACCCTGCGGGGCGACGACAACGCGTCCGACGACCGTGACCCGTACGTCGTCCGGCACGTCGGCCTCGTGCTGGCGCACGCTCCCGGCCTGGGATCGGCGCTCGTCGCGGTCACGAGCGCCCCGGCACGCGGGCTGGCGGTCGCGGTCGTCGGCGTGCTCGTCGCGTGGGCGTTCTGGCCGGCCCGTCGGGAGGACTCGTGAACCGCGCCCTCGCCCTCGTCGCGGCCGTCGCCGCCGTGCTCGTCGGTGCGGCGGGCATCGGCACGACCGCGGTGGCGGTCGCGTCGACGGACTGGAGGCCCGTGGCCGAGACCGGCACGCCGGGCCGGTTGGTGCTGCACACCGGTCCGGAGCCCCTCGTGCTGCCCGGGGCGGGGGACCGCGGGGACGTCACGTGGCAGGTGCGGACCCGCGTCGACGAACCCGGTCCGGTCACCCTCGACCTGCAGCTCCTGGGACGGGGCGGCCTGCCGGGCGGTACGGACGGGGTCCTCGTGTCGGTGGAGACGTGCGACCAGCCGTGGCGCGACCCGTCCGGAGCCCCCGCGTGCGGCGGACAGGAGGCAGCGCTCGTCGACGCCGTCCCCGCCTCCGACTGGGCGGCGACCGCACCGTCCGTCCGTGTGCCCGACCCGGACGGCGACGGCGAGGCGTACCTGCTCGTCCGGCTGACGCTCGGCGACGCCGCCACCACGGTGCCCCGGACCGCCGAGCTGGGCGTCGGCGTGACCGCCCGCGGCAACGACCCGGCCGTGTCGGGGCGCCCCGCTCGCGGCGACGGCGACGAAGCCGGTGGTGTCGGTCCGGTCGTCCTCGCGATGACGGGCGGCGGGTTCGCGGGACCGGTGCTCGTCGCGGTCGCGGCCGTCCTCGCCGGCGTCGCGCTCCGACTCCGACGTCCCCGGAGCCGGTCGTGACCCGGCGCCCCCTGCACCTGCGTCGCGGCCGGCTCGCGGTCGTCACGGGCATCGTCGTCGCGGCCGCACTCGTCACGCCCACAGCCGTCCCGAGCACCGCGTCGTGGACGGACCGTGCGTGGGCGAACGGGGCCGTCGGGACCTCGTCGTTCGACTGCGGCACCGACGCGGACTACACGTCGACGGCCTCGAGCCGGTTCCTGGGCGGGAGCATCGCCGGCGTCGACCTCGACGACGTCGCGACGGTGCGCGGGGTCGACGTCGCGAAGACCGGGGCGGCGCCGGCGTCCGTCGAGCCCGCCACCGCGCCCGAGCTCGGCACGGGCGGCCGCCCCTTCACACAGGCGTTCGGCAACCCGCTCGACGTCGGCCTGCTCGGGGACGTGGCGGGCATCGACCTCACCGGCCTCGGCCTCGGGCTGCCAGCGGGTTCGGCCGGCGCGGTGAACCAGGTCGCGACGGCGTCGGGCACGGGTGAGGCCGTGGCGGCGTCGGGCCTGGTCGCGGACTCCGGCGGCGTGCTCGTCACGCCGTCGACCCCGTCCGGCGACCTCCCCGATCCGGCGTCCGTCACGCTCAGCCGCGCGCTGCCGGGCATCGCGGACGTCACCGACGTCGGGCTCGACGTCGGCGCGGTCGGTGCGAGCGCACAGCTCGCCGGGTGCGACGCCATCAGCGACGAGGTGTGGGGTGGGGTCGTCCAGCGCACGCTCGCGACGAACCTGCGGACCGCGGTCGAGCGGGCCGCCGCCGACAGCGGTCCCGCCGGACTCGAGCGGGACTACGGGATCGCGAGCCTGGACCTCCGTGTGGACAGCCCGCTCGTCGGCGCGCTGGTCACGGCGGTGGACGACACCGTGGTGCAGCTCGACGCCGCCGTCGACGCGCTCGGTGGGAAGGACGGGGTCCTCGCCCGGACGATCAACCAGAGCGTGCTCGGCGTCCTCGGCGGGCTGACCGGCAGCCTCGAGCTCGGCACCATCGGCGGCACGGTCGAGATCACCGGGCCGGACCTGGCGGACGCGGTCGCGCCGCTGCTCGCCGAACCCGTGCAGGACGCCGGCGGCACGCTGTCGCTCGACCTGTCGAAGGGGTCCGTGCGGGTGGACCTCGCGCACCTGCTCGGTGACGACGCGCACGGTCTCAACGACCTGCCGCCCAACCACGAGGTGGTGCTCGATGCGGTCACCCTCGGCGCGCTGGCGGACCGGCTCGGGCAGGTGGTGGATGCCTGGGCGGCGAAGATCACGACCGCGCTGACGACCGCACTCGGGTCCCTGCACGTCCGGATCGCCCTCGCGGCCGACCTCAGCGCACCGCTCGCGCTCGGCATCCGTGTGAAGATCGCGACGCTGTCGATCGGCGTCGACACCGGCGTCGCGGCGCTCATGTCGGGGCAGACGAAGCTCTCGGTCGGGGTCGCGCTGCTCGGACTCGACCTGGGCGGACTGCTCGGCGTGGTCACCGGCCTCGCCACCTCGCTCGTGAACCCGTTGACCCAGGCGGTGGTGGGGACGCTCACGACCCGGTTGTTCGCGCTCGTGGGGACGCTCGGCACGACGCTCACGACGACGATCGGCGGTCCGGTCGTCCGGGCACTCGGGACGGTCCTCGCACGCCTGCCCGGGGTGCTCGCACTCCGTGTCAACGTGCAGCAGGACCTCGACGCGGCCGCGCCCCCGGCCGGCCGCGCGACGACCGGGCGGTACACGCAGACCGCGCTCCGTCTGTCGATCGCGGATGCCCTGGTGCCGGGCGGGCTGGCCCGCATCGACCTGGCCAGTGCCGTCGTGGGGCCGAACTCGGTGTCGCTCCTCGCGCCCGTCCGCGCCCGAGATAGGTAGCATCGTTACCTAACTGCGCATGGTGGACAATCGCCCGGACCGGATGCTGACCGCCCGTACCCTGCCCTCAGGGGCTCGGGGCGCCGAGGTCGACGGCCGCGATGATGCGATCGACGATCCGGACGAACCGGACCCTGTCCCGTTCCGAGAAGGAGGCCAACAGCTCGTGCAGGTGCTTGTTCGTGCCGTCCATGGCGACCGAGTAGTCGCGCCTGGCGGTCTCGGTCAGCTCGATGTGGCGACTCCGTCCGTCGGCCGGGTTCGGCACGCGACTGAGGTGCCCGCTCTGCTCGAGTCGGTCCACCATGCCGGTCACCGCCGGCCCGGTCAGGCCGAGGTGCTTCGCGAGGTCCTTGACGCGGACGGTCCGGTCGGCCTCTTCGGCGCGGGACACGAACTGCAGTACGGTCAGGTCGCTGCCCGAGACGCCGAGCTGGTCGCGCAGTCGCGTGCGCAGTGCGGACACCGCTGCTTCGAGGCGGGTCAGCGCCGCGACGAGGTCGAGATCGCTCACGGGAGCGCCCCCTTCGCACGGATCGGGTCCGCAGCACCATACGCCGCACTCACCGGATCAGCGTATCCACATAACGAGTCCCGCTGCCAGGTCCGGGTGGCGACTCCGGCGACGGTGCGCCGTGGCTGACCTGTTCGAGGCGCCGCTCTCTAGCGGGCGTGCGAGCGAGTCGGTCCGCTTCGAGGTGTCCGGAACGGAGCCGGAGTCCGCGGCGCGCGACCTGGCCACGGTGCACGGCGCCGCGCAGTGGTCCGCCCAACGATCCGGCGACGAGTTCCTCTACCGCTACACCGCGGTCGGCGACACCGAGGTCAGCATCCGCCGGTCCCGGATGCGCGGGGTCCTGCGCGGTGCGATGCCGATCAGCACCGACTACATCGTCGCCTGGATGACCAGCGGCAGCGCTCACCTCGACGTCGGCGGGCAGCGGGTCGACCTGCGCCGGAACGTGCCGACACTGCTGCCCTGCGACACCGCGTTCGTCTTCGCCGCCGAGGACCACGACCAGCGCCTGGTGCACCTCGACCGGGAGCTCGTGCACCGGTTCGCCGGCGAACGGCTCGAGCTGGGAGACCGACCGCTGCGGTTCGACCACACGCGCGAACCGGACAGTGCCGCGTTCGGTCGGTGGCAGGGTGCCCTCGTGTCGCTGTCCCGCGCGCTCCGGGTGGCCGGGCCGGACTCGGACACCTGGTCCGAGGCGAAGGCGCTCGCGATCGCCGCGTTCCTCGAGACCTTCCCGCCGCAGCTCGACGACCTGCCGACGGAGCTGGCCCTGCCCCGGAACGCCCGACTGCGCGCCGCCGTCGAGTACGTGCACGCGCACGCGTCCGAGACGGTGACCATCGCCGACCTCGCCGCGGTGGCCGGCCTGAGCGTGCGGTCCGTGCAGGAGTCGTTCCGTCGGGTGTTCGACGTGTCGCCGCTGACGTACCTGCGGGACGTCCGCCTCGACCGCGTGCGCAGCGAGCTCCTCGAGCTCGACCCGCAGGCGGGGGTCATCGGCGACGTGGCCCGACGCTGGGGGTTCGCCCACCTCGGCCGGTTCTCGGCGTCGTACGCGGCACGCTTCGGCGAGTACCCGAAGCAGACCCTGCGCCGCTGATCCGGGGTCAGCCCCGCGGTGCCGGACCGGTACTGGAGCGCACCCGCAGCGTGGTCGACAGGCGGACGTGGTCCGACGCGGCCTCGCCACGGAGCATCGTGAGCAGCATGTCGACCGCGCGGGACCCGAGCTCGGCCAACGGTTGCGACACGGTCGTGAGCGGTGGGGTCGTGATCGAGGCCTGGGGGACGTCGTCGAACCCGACCACGGACAGGTCCTCGGGGACCCGCAGGTCGAGCTCCGCCGCGGCCCGCAGCACGCCGAACGCCGACGAGTCGTTCGCGGCGAACACCGCGGTCGGGCGGTCGTCCATCGCGAGCAGGTCGCGTGCGACGGCGGCTGACTGCTCCTCCTGGTAGTCGCCGTCGCGGACGAGTCGCTCGTCGATCGTCAGCCCGGCGGCGGTCAGGGCGGAGCGGTACCCGGCCTCGCGCAGCTGGGCGGAGGCCAGGTCGGCGCGACCCCGCAGGTGCGCGATCCGGGTGTGCCCGAGTGCGAGCAGGTGCTGGACGGCCTGCACCGCCCCGCCCTCGTTGTCGGCGTCGACCGTCGCGTGGCCCTCGGGGCCGGTGTGCGGGTCGATCGCGACGACCGGGATCGACGAGCTCGACAGCGCCGTGGTCGGGGTGACGACGATGGCTCCGTCGATGAGGGTGCCGGACAGGCGGGACAAGGACCGGCGTTCCCACCCGGGGCGGTCGGCGCCCGTCATCAGGCCGGCGTAGGCGAGCAGCTCGTAGCCGGTGCCGGTCGTCGCACTCGAGATGCCGCGCAGGAGCTCGGTCGAGAACGGCTCGAACTCGGGCACCAGGATCCCGACGACCCCGGTGCGGGAGCTCCGGAGACTCCGGGCGACCAGGGACGTCTCGTAGCCGAGGTCCGCGACGACCTGCTGCACGCGGATCATGGTGGCCGCGGCGACCCCGTCACGTTGGTTGATGACCTTCGACACGGTGGGGATCGAGACCCCCGCGACCCGTGCGACGTCGCCGATCGTCACCCGGCCGGCACCGGGACGCGCGCCGAGAGCCGAGTCCATGTGCTCACCGTACCGCTGAAGTGGGTCTCGAAACGGCTTAGAAAACGTTATCGATATCGATTGACAAGCGGCAGGAGCACCTGGCACGCTCTCCGCAGCGGCAGTGGATGTCGCTGTATGTCAACGACGACACGAGGAGTTCCACGATGACGAGGAAGATCCGTGCCGCGGCAGCCATCGCGCTGATCGGGGCGACAGCACTGGTGGCCACCGGCTGCTCGGCAGGCGGCAACGCGGCCGACGACGGCACCGGCAAGGTCACGATGACCTTCTGGCACAACTCCACCACCGGACCGGGCAAGGCCTACTGGGCCTCGACGGTCAAGGCGTTCGAGGACAAGTACCCGAACGTCACCATCAAGACGCAGGCGATCCAGAACGAGGACCTGGACGGCAAGCTGCAGACCGCGCTCAACTCGGGCGACGGGCCGGACGTCTTCCTGCAGCGCGGTGGCGGCAAGATGGACGCGATGATCGCCGCCGGGCAGCTCATGGACATCTCCGACTCCATCAGCGCCGACGCGAAGAAGTCGATCAGCGCCGGGACCTTCGCGGGCTACGAGAAGGACGGCGCCACCTACGCCATGCCCGGCGCCGTGCTCCCCGAGGGCATCTGGTACTCGAAGGACCTGTTCAAGGAAGCCGGCATCAAGGGCACGCCCACGACCATGGACGAGCTGAACGACGCGATCACGAAGCTCAAGGCCAAGGACATCGACCCGGTCGCCGTCGGCGCGAAGGACGCCTGGCCCGCCGCGCACTGGTACTACAACTTCGCGCTGCGCGAGTGCAGCCAGAAGACGCTCGAGGGCGCGGCGAAGTCGTTGAAGTTCGACAACGCCTGCTGGACGAAGGCCGGCGAGCAGCTCGAGGACTTCACCGCGACCAAGCCGTTCAACGACGGCTTCCTGACGACCGCCGCGCAGCAGGGCGCCGGCAGCTCCGCCGGTCTGCTGGCCAACCACAAGGCTGCCATGGAGCTCATGGGCGCATGGGACCCGGGCGTGATCAGCTCGCTCACCCCGGACGGCAAGCCGCTGGCCGACCTCGGCTGGTTCCCGTTCCCGACCATCGACGGTGGCAAGGGTGACCCAAAGTCGATGATGGGTGGCGTCGACGGCAACTCCTGCTCGGCGAAGGCCCCGAAGAAGGCCTGCACGGACTTCCTGAACTTCATCGTGCAGAAGGACAACCAGGAGGCCTACTACACGGCGTTCCAGGCCATCCCGGTCAACCAGGAGGCCCAGTCGGTCGTCGACGCGGACTACCTCAAGTCGGCCCTCGCCGCCTACCAGGAAGCCCCGTTCGTGTCGCAGTACCTGGACACCCTGTACGGCCAGAACGTCGGCAACGCGCTGAACACCAGCGTCGTCGACCTGCTCGCCGGCAAGGGGAGCGCGAAGGACATCGTGGAGACCACCAACCAGGCTGCGGCCAAGGGCTGACCATGACCCTCGACACCTCGCTCGGCACGACCCCGACCACCGGGTCGGACACGGCCGCGGGGACGTCCCCGGCGGGGAGCGGTACGCCGCTCCCCGCCGGACGGCGGTCCACGCGCCGCATCGCGGACTGGCGGAAGCGCGTCGAGATCGCGGTGCTCGCCGGCCCCGCGGTCATCGTCTTCGTCACCTTCGTGATCCTGCCCGTGGTGCTGGCCGCCTACTACGGGTTCTTCAAGTGGCAGGGCTACGGCCCGCCCACCGACTTCGTGGGGCTGCAGAACTACCTGATCATCTTCCAGGACAAGGCGTTTCACGCGGTCCTGATGCACAACGGCTTCATCGTCGTGCTGTCGCTGGTGCTGCAGGGGCCGATCGCCATCGTGCTCGCGCTGCTGCTCAACCAGAAGATGCACGGTCGCGGGCTCGTCCGCGTGCTCGTGTTCGTGCCGTACGTCATCTCCGAGGTGATCGTCGGCACCGGCTGGAGCCTGATGCTGCAGTCGAACGGTGCGGTGAACGACCTGCTGCAGGGCATGGGGCTCGGCGGGCTGCGGGCGGACTGGCTGTCCAACCCGGACATCGCCATCTGGACGCTGCTCGTGATCATCTCGTGGAAGTACATCGGCTTCGCGGTGATCCTGTTCCTGGCCGGCCTGCAGAGCATCCCCGAGGAACTCTTCGAGGCGGCGGCCATCGACGGCGCCGGCTACTGGCAGATCCAGCGGCGGATCACCCTGCCGCTGCTCGGCCCGACCATCCGGATCTGGGCGTTCCTGTCGATCATCGGCTCACTGCAGCTGTTCGACCTCGTCTACATCATCTGGGGGCAGTACATCTCGTCGACCGCCGGCACCTCGACGATGGCGACGTACATGGTCGCCAACGGCCGCACGTCGGGCAACTTCGGCTTCGGCAGCGCCGTGGCCGTGGTCATGTTCGTGATCTCGCTCGCCGTCGCCCTGATCTACCAGCGCTTCGTGCTCCGCCGCGACACCGCGGGTGCACTCACCGAGAGGAAGAACTGATGGCCACCACGAGCATCGTCGCCCCCGGGCGGCGGGCCACGCGGGAGCGGCGGTCCAGTGCCGCCATCGGCCGTGCGAACCCGCTCACCTACCTGGTGGCGATCCTGTTCGTCGCCGCGAACCTCGCCCCGGTGCTGTACATCGTGCTGGGCGGCTTCCGGACGAACTCGCAGATCACCACGAGCCCCGCCGGGCTGCCGGCACCGTTCGAGCTGGGCAACTACGGCTCGGTGCTGTCCAGCGGCATCTTCTGGCAGCAGCTCGCCAACTCGACGATCAGCGCCGTGACGACCACCGCGGGCGTCGTCGTGCTCGGCCTCATGGTGAGCTTCGTGCTCGCCCGCTACCGGTTCGCCGGACGCGGTGCGCTGTACGCGCTGTTCGCCGCCGGCCTGATGTTCCCGATCACCGTCGCGATCACGCCGCTGTACCTGCTCGTGAAGGACCTCGGTCTGACGAACAGCCTGGCCGGCGTGATTCTGCCCCAGATCGCCTTCGCCCTGCCGACGACGGTCATCATCCTGGTGCCGTTCCTGCGGGCGATCCCGGACGAGCTCGAAGAGGCGGCGTCGATCGACGGCGCCAGCCGCCTGGGGTTCTTCTTCCGCATGGTCGTGCCGCTGTCGCTGCCGGGCGTCGTCACGGTCGGCATCCTGGCGTTCATCGCGAGCTGGAACAGCTACATCCTGCCGCTGTTCATCCTGAACAACGAGGGGAGCTACACGCTGCCGCTCGGCGTGCAGGCGTTCTCGTCGCAGTACTCGGTCGACACGGCCAAGGTGCTGGCGTTCACGTCGATGTCGATGATCCCGGCACTGGTGTTCTTCACCATCTTCCAACGCCGCATCGTCGGCGGGCTGACCGGGGCGGTGAAGGGGTGACGACGACGGACGCGACCCGGCCCACCGGGAGCCAGCCGCGCCTCCAGGACGACCACGGGGCGACCGACGCTGCCGGACCCGACCGCGCGACCACCCTGCTGGCCGCCATGACCCTCGACGAGAAGGCGGCGCAGCTCGTCGGCTACTGGCTCGACCAGGACGGCGTCGTCGCACCCATGCAGGGTGAGATGGCGGCGGCCGCCGACGGCCGCACGCTGGCGGACATCACCCGCGACGGCATCGGCCAGTTCACCCGCGTCTACGGCACCCGACCGGTCGAACCCGACGACCGCGCGGCGTGGTTGTGGGCGGAACAGCGGCGACTCACGCGCGAAACCCGACTCGGGATCCCCGCGCTCGTGCACGAGGAGTGCCTGACCGGACTCGCCGCCTGGAAGGCCGCGACGTTCCCCACTCCGCTGGCCTGGGGCGCGGCCTTCGACCCGGACCTGGTCGAGCAGGTCGGCGCCGCCATCGGCGCGTCGATGCGGCAGCTCGGCGTCCACCAGGGACTCGCGCCGGTCCTCGACGTGGTCCGCGACCCCCGCTGGGGTCGGGTCGACGAGTGCATCGGCGAGGACCCGTACCTGGTCGGCACCGTGGGGACCGCCTACGTGCGGGGCCTGCAGTCGGCCGGCGTCGACGCGACGCTCAAGCACTTCCTCGGGTACTCGGCGTCACAGGCGGGGCGGAACCACGCGCCCGTGCACGCCGGACCCCGCGAGGTCGCCGACGTGTACCTGCCGCCGTTCGTGATGGCGCTGCGCGACGGTGGCGCCCGGAGCGTCATGAACTCCTACGCCGAGATCGACGGCGTCCCCGTCGCGGCGAACGGCGAACTGCTGACCGGCCTGCTGCGTGACGAGCTCGGGTTCGACGGCACCGTCGTCGCGGACTACTTCTCGGTCGCGTTCCTCGAGGTCATGCACGGCATCGCCGCCGATCGTGGCGAGGCTGCGGCGCTGGCACTCGAGGCCGGCATCGACGTCGAGCTGCCGACGGGTGACGCGTACCTGGCGCCGCTCGTCGAGCGGGTCCGGTCCGGACTGCTCGACGAGGCAATGGTCGACCGCGCCGTCCTGCGGGTGCTGCGGCAGAAGGAGCGCCTGGGCCTGCTCGACCCGCAGGCGTTCGAGGACGAACCGCCGACCGGGATCGACCTGGACACCCCGCTGCACCGCTCGTTGGCGAAGCAGTTGGCGGCGCGGTCGCTGGTCCTGTTGTCGAACGACTCGCGCGGCGCGGCTGGCACCGGGACCGGGACCGGGACCGGGACGGGGACCGGCACCGGCACCGCCGCGCCGGTCCTGCCGCTGCGCGCCGGTGCGTCCGTCGCCGTCATCGGCCCGAACGCCGACCGCGCCGAGGCGCTGCAGGGCTGCTACTCCTTCGCGAACCACGTGCTCGCCTCGCACCCCGACCTGCCGCTCGGCTTTGCCATCCCGACCGTGCGCGAGGCGATGGTCGACGCCCTCGGCGAGGACGCCGTGCGCTTCGCCGCGGGCTGCGCCGTCACCGGGTCCGACCGTGCCGGGTTCGACGACGCCGTCGCCGTGGCCGCCGCGTCCGACGTCGCGGTCGTCGTCGTCGGCGACCAGGCCGGACTGTTCGGCCGCGGCACGGTCGGCGAGGGGAACGACACCGAGTCGCTCGACCTGCCCGGCGTGCAGCGCGAGCTCGTCGAGGCGGTCGTCGCCAGCGGCACCCCCACCGTGATGGTGCTGCTGACCGGGCGGCCGTACGCGATCGGGTGGGCGCTCGACGGCGACGGCGTCGCCGGGGCCGGGGCCGATGCCGGCGACGGCGTCGCCGGGGCCGACCACGGTGCCGACGGCTCGCTCCGTCCCGCCGCCGTCGTGCAGGCCTTCTTCCCCGGCGAGGAGGGCGGCACCGCCATCGCCGACCTGCTCACCGGCGCCGCCTCGCCGTCCGGCCGCCTGCCCGTCTCGCTCCCGCGGGCCGCCGGCGCGCAGCCGTACACGTACCTGCACCCGCGGCTCGGCGGCCCGTCCGACGTCACCGCCGCCGACTCGACCCCGGTCCGTCCGTTCGGCTTCGGCCTCGGCTACACGTCGTTCGCGTACGACGACCTGGTCGTCGACGCGTCCGTCCGTTCCGACGCCGGGTTCGAGGCGTCCGTGACCGTCCGCAACACCGGTTCCCGCGACGGCGAGGACGTCGTCCAGCTCTACGGCCACGACGTGCACGGCAGCGTCACCCGACCCGAAGTCCAGCTGCTCGGCTACGCGCGCGTCGCGCTCGCCGCGGGGGAGTCCACGCGGGTCCGCTTCCGGGTGCCCGTCCAGCGGTTCGCGTTCACCGACCGGCAGATGCGCAAGGTAGTCGAACCCGGGGACGTGCAGGTCTGGGTCGCGTCCCACGCGGCGGCGTCACGACCGGGAGGCCCGGTGCCAGCAGGCGGGATCGTCGCGTCCGGCGGTGGGCCGGTCCGACCGCCCGTCCCCGGCTCCGCCACGGAGCGCGCCACGGTCGACGTGACCGGGCCGGTGCACGAGGTCACGCTCGACGACCCACGCGTCGTGGAGTGGTCGGTGGGCTGAGGCGACACCGTGCCACCTCACCGCAGGTCGACGTCGTACGACACCATGGTCGTCGTACGACGTCGACCATGTCGTACCGGTCTCGATCCCCGAGACATCGACACCGCCCGCGCACCGATCGCCGCGGGCTGAGCAGGAGACGACGATGTCCGACCTCATCACCACCCTCGAACAGCAGGAGCGCGACCTCGTCCTCGACGCGTTCACCCACGACGACGCCTGGGACCTGGGCTCGCTGATCCGCGGCATCGCCCACGAGGCCGGCCACGCCGTCGGCATCGACATCCGCAGGCCTGGCCTCGGGGTGTTCCGCGCAGCGACCCCGGGCATCACCCCGGACCAGCACGTCTGGATCGACCGCAAGGCCGCGGTCGTGCTCCGGATGGAGCAGTCGAGTGCCCTCGTCGACGCCCGGTTGTCCGCCGCCGGGGTCGATCCCGCTGCGATCGGGTGGCTCGGCGCCGAGTACGCCGTCACCGGCGGGTCGTTCCCGATCCGGGTCCGCGGTGCCGGTGTGGTCGCGGCCGCGACGGCCTCCGGCCTGTCCTCGATGGAGGACCACGACCTGGTCGTCGCTGGCCTGCGCGCCTTCATCGCCTCGCGTTCGCGGGCGTGAGGTTCCAGGACTCGCCGCTCACGTTCCCCGAGGTTCCGCGGACGGCCCCAGCGCGCCCCGAGATGCGACGATCTCGGAACCGGGGGACGCCGGTGGACGGACGCGACGGCGGAATCGTCCCCGCGTGATCAGGCGGGGTAGTCGACGAAGGCGACGGCAGACCCGTCGGGAGCCCACCCGTTGACGTTGAGCGTGCCCTGCCCGCCGTCGAGCTCGACGATGGTCTCGGCGGCCTGCCAGGCCTCGGGTCCCCAGGTGCTGACGGAGCCGTCACCGGTGACGAGGCGCAGCCGCACGCGCTTGTCGGCCGGGTGCCCCTCGGTGCCGGGCGGGAACGAAAGATAGACGGCGGCGTCGTCGGTCGGGGCGGGGTGCGGGAACCAGTTGACGTGCTCGTCGACGGTGAGCTGCTCGATCCCGGTGCCGTCCGATCGGACCCGAGCGATCTGCGCGTGTCCCGGCGTCGCTTCGAACTGCTCGGTGTTGAACAGGATCCACGCACCGTCCGGGGTCCACTCCGGGCCGTCGGCGGCGGCGGGCTCGGTCGTCACGGCCCGGTCCGCGGTGCCGTCGACGCCCATCACCCGGATCGTGCCCGAGGACCACACATCCTCGCCGGAGGGATCGAGCCGGACGTACGCGAGTTCGGAGCCGTCGGAGCTGACACCGTGCAGGAAGTGCAGGCAGCCGTCGTCCGCGGTGACCCGGGTCGCAGGGCCCCCGGCGAGCGGGGCGCTCCAGATGTGGAAGTCGTTCGCGCTGACGTACACGGTGACG
Organism: Curtobacterium sp. PvP017; assembly: GCF_054060195.1. Taxonomy (NCBI): domain Bacteria; kingdom Bacillati; phylum Actinomycetota; class Actinomycetes; order Micrococcales; family Microbacteriaceae; genus Curtobacterium; species Curtobacterium sp. PvP017. Next base: position 139,332 of record NZ_JBSSCY010000008.1, on the reverse strand, counting down.
CCGTCGGGGTCGAGCACGTGGTCGTTGTTCAGGGGCGGGACGCCCTCGATCACGACACGCTCCGGAGCTGCGGCGCCGTCGGCCGGCATCGTCCAGAGGACACCGTCGGCGTTGAGGACGAGCCGGCCGTCGGCGGTCCAGTTCGGCGCTTCGTACAGTCGCTCGGCGGACTCGTGCACGGTGGTCACGCTGCGGTCGGCTCGGCGCCAGATCCGGATCCGGCAGGTCTGGCCCGGTGCGAGCACGCGACCCGGGGCTTCGTCGTCGAAGGGCATGGGCACACTGTTCCACAGGGGGCGTCGGCTCGCGACGACACGACCGGGTGGCGGTCGTCGTCCGCCCCCCGCGTTGGGGATGATGACGCGTCTTCGGGACCCGTAGGCTGATCGGATTCGTACCCGAGACGAAAGCTCACGTTGCCGCACTCCCAGCGCCCCTCCCGCCTGCCGTTCATCGCCGCCACCACCTCGGTCGTCGTCGTCGCCGGTGTCCTGCTCGCCGCGATCCCGAACACCGCGACCGCCGTGGAGTCGTCGATCGCGACCCCGACGGCCACGCCGACGACGTCGGCTCCGGTCGAGACGCCCGCGCCCGCGGTGCCGACTCGGACGCCCGCGCCCGCGGTGCCGACCGCGGTGCCGACCGTGACGCCCGCGCCCACGGTGCGGACCGCGACGCCGAAGCCCACGGCGACGCCGAAGCCGACGCCGACGCCGTCGACGATCTCGGTCACCTACGCCGGAGACTCGCTGACCGCGATGGACGGCTCGTGGATGCGGCAGCTGAACGACAAGACGCTCACGAACATCGGCGGAACCGCGATCGGTGGCGCCACCGTCCCACGGATCCTGACGAACGTCTCGGCACGGGACGCCGACGTGCTCGTCGTCATGGCCGGCACGAACGACATCCGCTACGCCCGCAGCAGCACGACGATCACGCAGAACATCGGCAAGGTGGTCCACAAGGTCGGGGCCCGGCACGTCGTCATCGCGGCGATCGCTCCGTCGAACGTCACGAAGTACGGCAAGAAGCACATCGACCGTCGCAAGCAGGGCGAGATACTGAACCGTGACCTGCAGAACTACGCGCTCACCAACGGCTACCTGTTCGTCGATCCGTGGGCGGCGGACCGGCAGCTGAACGGCGGATGGCCGTCGAACCGCACGATCGACGGCACCCACCCGACCGTCGCGATGTCGAAGAAGGTCTCGGTCCGGATGCAGCAGGCCATCCACATCGCCGTCGAGGGCGCGAAGGGCTGAGTCGAGGGTCGGTTCAGCCGGCCCGCGCCACGCGCCGACGTGCCCACTGCACGGAGACGGCAGCGAGTACCCCGCCGACCACGGCGCCGATGGTGTTCGTGATCCAGTCACTCGTGTCGCACGCCCGACCGATCACGGGGACGACCGCCTGGACGACCTCGACGAGGACGGAGAACGCGCTGGCGCCGACGGCCGCGAGGACCGGGCGCCGCCACCGCACCCCGGCCAGGAACGCGACCGGCACGAACAACAGCACGTTGGCCGTCGACTCGACCGCGGTCGGTGCCAGGTACGGCAGCCCGGCGGCGCAGGTGACGGCGGACCGGGGAGCGCCGTCGGGCGACAGCGTGAGCGCGAGCGTCACGACCACGGCGAGGCCGAACAGCACGGCGGTGAGCCGCGGCACGCGCGCCAGCCAGACGCCCACGACGGGCGCGACGACGATGACCGCGATCAGCACGCCGAACGCGAGCCACGGGACGTCGATGAGCAGGGTCGAGAGCATGGATCTCCGGACAGGAGGCCCGGTGCCAGCTGGCACCGGGCGTCCCGTCACTCAGGGGTGTCGGATCAGAGCGCGGCGCGACGACGGCGCACTGCGCGTGCGCCGAGCAGGCCGGCGCCGACCAGGACGAGGCCGGCCGCCCACGGCAGGGCGCCGACGGCGTCCGAGCCGGTGTAGGCGAGCTGCCCCGTGGTCGGGGTCGCTCCCGCGACCGCGACGGTCGGCACCGTCGGTGCGGTGGGGCGCACGTCGACCGGGAACGAGGTGCTCTGCAGCCCCTCGCCGCCGACGGTCAGGGTGTGCGTCGAGGCGTGCGGGAAGGTGACGCCGACAGCGCTCTCGGCGTCGAACTCGGTGTAGGGCGCGATCACGTCACTGGCGACGTCCGAGGTGACGATCGGCGTCCAGGCGGGGTTGCCATCCTCGTCGGCGAAGTCGATCGGGTTCCCGAAACGGTCGACCAGGTTGCCGGAGACGACGAGTGTTCCGCCTTGCGCGACCGTCGGACGTCCACCGTCCACGACGTCGAGACCCCCGAAGGAGCCGTCCTCGTCGGTGGTGAGCTTCACGGTCAGGACGGTGCCGTCCGTGCCGATGATCCACATCGTCTTCTTCGGCGCGTCGATCGACTCCGCGTCGAGGGTGAAGACCTGGACGCCGAACGCAGCGGCCGGGTCGACGGTCAGCTCGACGTACTGCGTGACCGACTCGGTGCCGCTCGTGGCCGTGACCGCGAACTGGTACCAGGACGCCGTCGTCGCGGTACCGCTCAGCTCCCCGGTGGCGGCGTCGAAGGTGATGCCGTCGGGCAGCTGGATCTCCGGCCCGAACTCCTCGTCCGTGTCGTCCGGTTGGAAGCCGAACCCGATCGTCCAGCCGGGGCCGCTGGAGCTGCCCGCGTCGAGTGCCGCTGCCTGCGACTTCGTCATGACGACGTCGCCGTCGTCGTCGCCGGAGTACCAGGCGAGCTCGTACGTCGGGGCGGGGGAGCCCTGCGCCCGGAAGGTGTACGAGAACGGCTCGCCGGCGGTGGCCTGCAGGGGGAGGGCGTCGTCCTGCTCCGTGCCTGCGGTGACCGGCTCGCCCGCGGCGTCGACGAACACCGGGTCCTGGGTGACGGCGGTCGAGGTCGCGGACACGGTCGCCGTCGATCCGTCCGACAGGGCGCCGGTGACCTGGACCGTCAGCTGCTCCCCGGCCTGCGCGGCGTCGATCGTGTACGAGCCGCTCGTCGCCAGCACGGCGGTGGAACCGACCTCGGTCCAGACGTACCGGAACGCGCCGTCCTCGTCGAAACCGGTGGGGACGGCGGTGAGCACGGAACCGACCTCCGTGTCGCCGGTGATGGTGACGGCGGGGGCGACGGGCTGCTGCGCGGTCGGTGCGTCCGTCGGGGTGGGCGGCGGGACGGTGGGGGTCGGAGCGGCCGGGAGCGCCTCGTCGACCGCTGGTGCGGTCGGCTCGGGAGTTGCTCCGGTCTCGGCGGCCGGTGCGGTCTCGGCCGAACTCGGTGCCGGGGCGTCGGTCGTCGGTCCGGTCACTTCGTCCGCGGTCGGTGCCGGGGTGTCGGTCGCGGCGGGAGCGGACGTCGCGGTCGACGCCGTCGGATCGGTCGCCGGCTCGGCGTGGGCGGCCGTCGCGGTGACGAGGCCGAGGCCGGTCGTCAGCGCGACGAGGGCTGCGGTGGTGCCGACGGCGCAGGCGCGTCGGACGGTGGAGGCGCTGTGGCGCACGGGTCCCCCTGGATCGTGTCCGGTCGGGTGCCGGATCGTGTGGATCAGCCGAGAAAGCTCAGGCGTCTTCGGATCGTAGGGCCAGTGACCGCTTCAGACCGACGGAGAGTCCGAATCGTGACCATGACTGGGGGCGGTCGTCGCGCGGAACCCCCGGTCGAGGAACGCGATGATCCACCCGAAGCTCGCGTCGACGTCAGTGCGCATCTGGAACCCACCGGATGTCTCGATGGTCGCGAAGCCGTGCAGGACACTGCGCAGCAACCGGAGCGCGTGCACCTCGTCGGCGGGGTCGAGTCCGTAGCCGCGCAGCGCCGCTCCGAAGGAGGCGAGGGTGCGCTCCAGGGCAACGGCCAACGGGTCGTCCGGACCGGTGGGACGGATCCCGACCGTCGCCTCGTACCGGCCGGGGTGCCGCTGCACGTACCGGCGGACGGTCTGCGCCGCGGCCTCGACGGCGTCACGGCCGGCGAGCCCCTGCATCGCGTCGCGCAGGTCGTCGCCGAGTTCGTTCGCAGCGAGGACGGCGATCCGGCGGGTCAGGTCGGTGAGCCCGTCGACGTGCTTGTACAGCGACGGCGACTTCACGCCGAGTCGTTCGGCGACGACGCTCATGCTCAGCCGCGCGAGTCCGATCTCGTCGGCGAGTTCGGCGGCCGCGGTGGTGACGGCGGCGGGGTCGAGCCCGGCCCTAGCCACGGTGGCCACCGACGGGCGCGAGGGTGCGGCCGAGGAACGGGATCACGAGCGCGAGGACGTCGGTCGGGGTCTCCGTGTGCGGGTAGTGGCCCGCGCCGTCGATGACGGCCAGCTCGCCGAGTCCGTCGGGCAGGTCGGCCAGGACCCGCTCGCCCTCGGCGCGGGGGACGGCCCAGTCCGGGTCGTCACTGCCCTCGATCACCAGGACGGGGCAGCGGACGTCCGGCAGTCGGGCGCCGGCGTCGGCGGGCGAGGTCTTCGTCATCGCGCGGAGGACCGCCATCCGCTCCGGCTGGCGCAACGTCGACTCGATGCGTGCGCGCTCCTCGGTCCAGTCGACCGGCTTCGTCGGCACGGCGATGTCCAGGTAGGCGAGCCAGCCGGCGAGGCTGCCGGTCGCCATCACCTTGGCGAGCTGGAACGTGCCCGTGCGGTGTCGGCGGTTCCGCAGCAGGCCGCCGAGGTCGAGGGCCTGCTTGCGGGTGAACGGCGCCAGCTCGACGATGCCGGCGACGACGTCGGGGGCGTCGGCGGCGGCGATGGTGGCCGCTCCGCCGCTGATCGACTGCCCGACGATGACCGCGGGGCCGCCGAGGTGCCGGACGACGGCGACCAGGTCGCGAGCGATGTCGGCGCGCTGGTACGACGTCCAGTCGGCGCTCGAGTCGCCGCACCCGCGGATGTCGACGTTCGCCACCCGGTAGCCGGCGGCGACGAGCTCGGGGACGATGAACCGGTAGGCGTGCCGGCTGTCGCCCATGCCGTGTGCGAGGACGACGAGCGGGCCGTCGCCGCTGACGTCGTACGCGATGGTGCCTTCGTCGGTGCGCAGGTGTTCGAGCATGACTGCCTCCATGGCTAAGTGTGTTAGCTATAAGCTAAGACCATTAGCCGACCGAGTCAACCCCCGAGGGTGTCGGAGAGGTCCAGGGACCAGACGGCCACCCCGGTCAGACCGAGTCGCTCGGCGAGGGCCACGCGCTCACGCAGCGACCGCGCGTCCGACCACCACAGCACCTCGCCGCTGGGCAGGGTGGCGGTCCACTCGCCGACCGTGGTGTTCCACGTCGGGGTGATGTGGGCCTTCCGGACACGTCGACGGGCCTGGTCGTCGGACAGCTGCCCCGCCGGCCGCGGCCCCTTCCAGTGGTAGCCGTACCCGGCGACGCCGAGCAGGATCTGGTCGGCGGGCGCGAGGGCGGCGAGTGCCCTGGCCGACTTCGACGCCCAGCGCAGCGACCCGACCGGGCCCGGAGCGTTCGGTTCCCACGGACCGTGCTGGTCGTAGGCCATCAGGGTGAGGTGGTCCAGCGGGGCGCTGAGTGCCCGGACGTCGTACCCCATGCGCGCGTAGCCGGCCGCGGTCGTCGACGCGGACAGGGCGATGTCGAGCCGCACGTCGTCACCGACCGCCGCGCGGAGCTCCCGCGCGAACGCCGTCAACCCGGGCCGGTCCGCCGCGGTCAACGCCTCGAGGTCGATCATGATCGAGTCCCACCCACCGGAACGCACGTCGGTGGCGAGTGCGCGGACGACGTGGGACCGGTTGGCGGGGGACCGGAGCATCCGGCGCGCGATCGGTTCGCTGAAGTCGCCGTCGGCGTAGTTGCTGACGAGCAGCTGCGCCTCGAGACCGCGGGCGTGCGCGCGGTTGCGCTGCGTCCTGGCTTCGCGGGACGGCGTCGTGACACGCGTGCCGGTCCGGCTCAGCAGCAGGCCGTCGACGCCGACGACGTCCATCGCCGAGGCGTTCGTGTCGATCAGCGCGGGGTCGGCGCCCTCCGGCTGGAAGCCGGTCACGTCGAACCAGTCGGGCGTACTGGACCGCGCGTTCGCCGGGCCTGCGCAGCCGGTCAGGACGAGCCCCGCTGTCAGGACGATGGCGAGGAGGACGGAACGCGGGCTGGTGATCACGTGCCGAGTGTGTCAGGCCGGTGCGGCCGCCGCGTCCACCGGTGCGCTGAACCGGTCGACCAGGGTCCGCTTCAGGACCTTACCGCTCGGCCCGAGGGGCAGGGCGTCGACCACGTGCACGACGCGCGGGAACTTGTACGCCGCGATCTCGTCCGACACGAAGCGGACGAGCTCGTCGGCGCTGACGGTCGCGCCGGCGCGGAGCACCACGGCGGCCTCGATCTCCTGGCCGTGCAGTTCGTGCGGCACGCCGAAGACCGCCGCCATGGTGACGTCCGGGTGCGTCGCCAGTACCTCTTCGACCTGCCGCGGGTACACGTTGTAGCCGTTGCGGATGATCATGTCCTTCGTGCGGTCGACGATCGTCAGGTACCCGTCGTCGTCCTTCGTGCCCAGGTCGCCGGTGCGGAACCAGCCGTCGACGATCGCCGCGTCGGTGTCCGCCGGACGGTCCAGGTACCCGTTCATCAGGTTGTGCCCGCGGATGACGAGCTCGCCGATCTCGCCGTGCGGCAGCAGCACGATCGCGTCGGGCGTGGCGGGGTCGGCGATCTCGACGTCGACACCCCAGACCGGTGTGCCGATCGTGCCGGGACGCGGCGCGGTGCCGACGTGGTTGAAGGTCGCGACGGGTGAGGTCTCGGTGAGGCCGTAGCCCTCGTGGATCGGCGCGTCGAACACGGACTGGAACCGTTCGAGCACGGCCAACGGCAACGAGGCGCCGCCCGAGATCGCGTAGCGCAGGGTCGGGCGGGCGTCGTTGCGGGTCGCGGCGTCGAGCAGCGCCATGTACATCGTCGGCACGCCCATGAAGATCTCGCAGCCGTGCTCGACCATCGCCGACAACGCGGCGTCGCCGTCGAACTTCGGGAGCATCACGATGGTGGCGCCGGTGCGGAACCCGGTGTTCATCGTGCAGGTCTGACCGAAGGTGTGGAACAGCGGGAGCGCGCCGAGCAGGACGTCCCCGCGGTGCATGTCGAAGGTGCTCATCAGGTTCGTGTTGACCTGTTCGAGCAGGGCGAAGTGGGACCCCTCGGCGCCCTTGGGCTTGCCGGTGGTTCCGCTCGTGTACAGGATCGTCGCCGTGTCGAAGGGGTCGCGGGGGACGTAGGTGTCGAGGGGCTCGGCCGCCGCGGCGAGGGCCTCGAGGCGGTCCGGGCCGTCGTGGTCGTCGTGGTCGGCCGGTGCGAGGACGGTGACGACGTCGACGCCGGCGAGCTCGGCCCCGGCCGCACCTTCGGCGAGCAGCGGAGCGGCGCAGACGAGCAGCATCGCGCCGCTGTCCTGCAGCAGGTACTCGATCTCGCGCCGCTTGAGCAGCGCGTGCACGGGGACCACGACGGCCCCGAGCGCGAGCGTGGCGTAGTAGACGCGGGCGAAGTCGGCGACGTTCGGCACGAGCATCGCCACGCGTGATCCCTCGGTGACCCCGCGGGCGCGGAGCGCTCCGGCGTAGGCGAGGGTCTCCGACCAGAGCTCGGCGTAGGTGGTGCGGTGGTCGCCGACGATCACGGCGACGTCGTCCGGGTACCGCGCGGCGGACTCGGCCAGGATCGCGGCGACCGATGCGGTGGCCCGGGTCGGTCGTGTGGCGCCGTGGTGAGCGGCGGCGGTGGGGGTGGTGCGCGTCATTCCGGTCTCCGTCTTCGGTGACGAGTGGTTCCCCGGATCATACGTGCGGTCAGAAGGCCGTGCGCTCCTCGAACACCGACATGAGCATGGCCGCACCGAGCCGCGCACTCCGGGCGGGCTTCGCCGAGCCCTGCACGGCTGATTCGACCCGAGCGCCCTCGACCAGCAACGACAGGGTCTCGGCGATGTGCGCCGGCATGTCCGCCCGGGTGCAGAGCAGCGTGAGGTGGCTCTCGACGTCGCGGAAGTGTTCGGCGGCGAGCGCGGCGATCTCCGGGTCCTGCCGGCCGAGTTCGGCGTGTCCGTTGATGAACGCGCAGCCCCGCCAGCCCTCGTCGGCGAAGCACTCCTCCAGGTAGCTGAAGATGCCGAGGATCTCGTCGCGCGGATCCGCCGAGGTGGTGGCGATGTGGTCCAGGGCTCGACGCCAGGCGCCGTGCCAGCGTCGCAGCACCGCGACGACGAGGGCCTGCTTGCTCGGGTAGGCGGACGTCAGCTCGTCCACGCTCATGCCCGCGTGGGCGGCGACGTCCTCGAAGCGGACCGGGATCACGCCGTGCGCCGTGAAGAGGTCGTCGGCGGCCTTGGAAGCGGTGCGCTGTGCGGGCGTCTCGGCGACCGGGGGCGTGAGTGTGAGGAGCGTCATGCTTCGAGACGTTCCTGTTCTGCGAAGAGCGCTGTCATGTCGATGGCCTGGGTGCGGACGTCCTCGACCGCGGAGCCGTCGCGGATCACGCGGAGAGCCCGAGCACGGCGGCGGCGGAAGCGAGGGCGCTCACGGAGACGATGCCGGTGCTGACCGCGGCGATCTGCAGCATGCGCTGACGCTGGAGGTCCCGGAGCTCCGTGAAGGTGCCGCGGTGGCGGTCCTGTCGGCTCGTCGTCGAGACCGACTCGAAGGCCTGCCTCGGTGCGCTGATGGGGTGGACCGGGATTGCGGTCAGGGCGGTCATGTCGTCCTCGTGTTCTCCTGCGCGGCCCGTTGCCACCGGATGAATCGACCGTAGGAGCAGCGGGACCGGCCGTGTGCGCCAGGACCGAGGAGTCGGCGGATCGCGGATGTCGGACGCAGCCCGTCGGTCGGAATCCGGACATCGCCGCACCGGATCCAGCATCCGTTCCACGCGCAGGAGGCCGTCGGGAGCGCTTCTCGGACAGCGGTGCGGACGGCTGGCCCCCGGTCCGTCACACTGCACTCGGTGAACCGATGACAGATGAACGAGCGCGCGTGCAGGACGACGTCCGGTCCGCTGACGTCGACGAAGCACGCGACTTCCTGGTCGGGGCGTACGACGCCTCCGAGTGGCGCGCCGAGACCACCGCGCAGCCCTTCACGTTCCGGTACTCGGCGGTCGGCGACACGACGATGACGCTGCGCGCGATCCGGTTCGACGGGCACCTCGACGGCGTGATGACCCCGTCGGACGACTTCGTGGTGCAGTGGATCACCCGCGGCACCGGCTTCATCGGCGAGGGTGACGACCGCCTCGTCAGCGCCCCGGGCCGACCACAGCTGTGGCCGCAGGACGGCGCCGCGTTCACCTACCAGGACTACGACCAGCGGCTCGTCCAGATCAACCGGGCTTCGCTCGAGGAGGTCGCCGGCGAACGCGGTGCGGCCTCGGGCGCGGTGCAGCTCGACCACACCGTGCAGCCCGACGACCGCGCGGTGACGATGTGGCGGAACACGGTCAAGCTCATCTCGCACACCGTGCTCGACCGGCAGGTCTCGCCGCTCCTGCAGGCGGAGATGGGCCGGCTGGGAGCGCTGGCCCTGCTCGAGCTCTACCCGGTCGTCTCGGCCACCCTGCCGGACGAGCTCCTGCTCCCGCGCAACGCGCACATCCGCCGGGCCGTCGAGTACGTGCACGAGCACGCGCATCTGCCGATCACGAGCACCGACCTGGCCGAGGTCGCCTCCCTGAGTCTGCGTGCACTGCAGCAGGCGTTCCAGCGGCAGCTCGGCGTCAGCCCGAACGGCTACCTGCGCGGGGTTCGTCTCGACCGGGTGCGCGACGAGCTCCTGCACGCCGACCCGGCGGCGACGAGCATCGCCGAGGTGGCCCGGCAGTGGGGGTTCGCCCACGCCGGCCGGTTCTCGGCCGCGTACCTCGACCGGCACGGCGAGTACCCCCGGGACACGATGCGTCGAGTGTGACGTCGGCAGGGGGTCGTCTCCGCGCGCGGAGTCAGCGGTCAGCGAGCTGCGTACAGGTCGCGGATCAGGGCCGCCTCCGCTCCGTGGTGGACGAGTTCGTCGACGACGTGCAGGACGAAGGACCGTCGAGTGGCGGCTCCGTACTCGCCGGCCACCGCGCCGATCGGTTCGGCGGCCGCGTCGTCGAGGGTCCGCACCAGGTCGCTGAACCCCGAGACGGCGGCGCTCAGAGCCTCCAACGCTGCCGACGCGGAGTCCGGGGGTGGTGGAACCGCGTCCGTCGGCGAGGGGACGAGACCCAGCCACACGCGGTTCCGGTCGTCCGTGAGCGTGTCGACGAGGTGGTCGAGACGCCAACGGATGGTCACGTCGGGGTCGGCCGCGACCGGGCGCCACGCCCACTCGTCATCGGTGAGCCCGGCCAACCGCTCGAGGAGCCGTCCGGCGGCGTACTCGAACAGGTCGAGGACGTCGCGTTGTGCACTGTCCATGGTCCATGATGCGCCGCGGTCGGTTTGCTCCGCCAGTGGTCGTCCCGCGTCGGCGGCACAGCGGTGTCCGCTGCGGCCATGATGGGTGCGTGCTCGACGACGACACCCACCGCCACCGACTGGACGCGGTCCTGCGCGCCGTCGGGAGCTCGGCCGACCAGACCGAACGGCTGCCGGGCGGATCCGTGAACCACACGTACCGCGTGCGCCGAGCGGTCGGTGCCGACGTCGTCGTGCGGTTCCCCGTCGATCCACTGCGCTCGGACGAGTTCCCCGTCGAGGCGTGGGCCGCGCGGGCAGCTGCCGCAGCGGGCATCTCGGTCGCTCGTCCCCTCGACCACGGCGTCCAGGACGGCGTCCCCTTCATCGTGTCCGAGTACGTCGCACCCGACCCGCGGCCGATTGATCGCCCCTGGACGTGGCTCGGGTCGTCCGCGCGCACCGTCGCCTCGATCGACCTGGGGGAGGCGCCGTCGTCGCTGTACACCCGGTTCGGCACCGACCTGGCCCAGGCGTGGTCGGCGCACCTGGCCTACAACATCGCGGCGCTCGTCGCGGACGATCCACTCCGCCACGACGGGGCCTACGCCTCGGCCGGCGCGCTCCGGAGGCACGTCGAACGGCTGGCCGCGGAGCGCTTCGCGTTCGGACTCGCGCACGGCGACCTGGCTCCGCGGAACCTGATCGCACGGGGACCGGAGCGTGCGCCCGTGCTCATCGACTGGGGTGCTGCCGAGACCGGCCCGTCACCGTGGACCGACGCTCGTCGGGTGTTCGAGTGGGCGTTCGTCGACGGGACGATCTCGCGGGCCGAGTACGACGAGTTCACCGCTGCCGCCGGGCTGGCCACCCCGGCTGGCCACGCGACGCTGGCGTCGCTCACGGCGCTGCACCTCGTCGACGTGACCCGGTGGGCGAGAGACCGACGGCCGGACCTGTACGCCGAGTACGTCGGCCGGTGCCGGGTCGGTCTCGAGCGCATCGAGCGCGTGTCGAGCGAGTGAGCGGCAGGCGAGCGCGGCGGCCCGGGAGCGGCGAACGGTCGCGGGAGGCGTGTCCGCACCGGAAGCGTGGAGCTGCCGTCACGCCCGCGCGCGCAGGAACGCCACCTGCCGCTCCCACTGCCGGAAGCCGCCGCCCTCGTGCCCGTTGTACGGGTACACCTCGATCCGGCGGTCGGCCGGTCCGAGCGCGTCGGCCGACCCGAGTGCGTTGAAGGCGGCGAAGGTGGTGCGCGGCGGGACGACGTCGTCCATCAGGGCCACGGAGAACAGCGCCGGTGCGGTGATGCCGGCGGCGTGGTTCGCCCCGTCGAAGTACGCCGCGGTGTCCCACACGGTCTCGGCTGCGTCGCGGTGCACGGACAGGTAGGTCGCGAGTTCCAGGTACGGGCCGCCGACGGCGACGTCCGTGCCGCCCTCCCAGTCGCACAGGAACGCGACGTCGGGCAGCACCGCGGTGATCGGTCCGACGTGGGCCTCGACCAGTGCGGCGGCGGCGATGGCGATGCCGCCGCCCTGGCTGCCGCCGGTCAGGGCGATGCGTGCCGGGTCGACACCGGGCAGCGTCCGCACGGCGTCGACCAGGCGGACGGCGTCGGTGTACACGCGGCGGTAGTAGTGGTCGGCGGGGGAGCCGATGCCGCTCGTCATCCACCCGCTCGCGTGCGGTCCGGAGCCGTGCGGGTCGGGGGTGTCGCCGCCGGCCCACCCGCTGCCCTGGCCGCGGGTGTCCATGACGACGTGCACGTACCCGGCGAGGGCCCAGTGCACCCGTTCGCCGGGGCGCCCGCGGCCGCCGCCGTAGCCGAGGAACTCGACGACGACGGGCAGCGCGGTGTCACGACCGGCGAGCGGACGGGAGACCCAGGCGCGCACCGGGTCGCCGGCGAAGCCCGGGAACGTCAGGTCCTCGACGACGAGTCCGGTCACCGGGGTGTCGGCCGGAGCGAGGACGGGAGCCGTCCCTGCTCCGGCCGCCCGGGCCGCGGTGATCGTGTCCGCCCAGAACGCGTCGAAGTCGGCCGGTCGCCGGACCGCGGGGCGGTACCGACGGAGTTCGTCGAGCGGGAGGTCGGTGCGTGCCATGGGTCTCCTCGGTCAGCGCGTCGCGGCGCGGTACTGCTCGAGCACCTCGGGGTGCGGGTCCGCCGGCACGGTCGTCGTCGCGGTGTCCCACGACGGCAGCGTGCCGGTCAGCACCCATGCTGCCTGCCGCGCGGCCCCGGACGCCACGTACTCGCCGGGTTCCGGGATCAGCACGTCCCGCCCGAACACCTGCGCGGCGACGGTCCGGACGGCTTCGTTCCGTGCCGCGCCGCCGATGAGCAGCAGTCGCGAGACGGTCACGCCGGTGCCCTCGACCGCGGCGAGCCCGTCGGCCAGGGCGCACAGCATGCCCTCCACCGCGGCGCGCGCCAGGTGCGGTCGGTCCGTCGTGCCCGGGGTCATCCCGAGCAGCGAGGCGGTCGCGTCCGGCCGGTTGGGCGTGCGCTCGCCGACGAAGTACGGCACCAGGACCAGGCCGTCGGCCCCGGCGGGCGCCTGCAGCGCCAGCTCGCCGAGCGCGTCGTGGTCGACGCCGAGCAGGCCGCCGATCACCTCGAGCACGCGGGCCGCGTTGAGCGTCGTGACGATCGGGAGGCGCGACCCGGTTCCGTCGGCGAAGCCCGCCACGGTCCCGCTCGGGTCCAGGACGTCGGTACCGGTGACGCCGAAGACCGTTCCGCTGGTCCCCAGGGACACCGCGACGTCGCCCGGGCCGAGCCCGAGGCCGAGTGCCGCCCCGGCGTTGTCGCCGAGTCCTGCGCCGACGAGCAGGCCAGCCGGTGCGGCCCGGCCGCTCGGAAGAGTCACGTCGACGGTGAGCGTCCCCATCGCCTCGTCGTGCGCGACGACGCGTGGCACGACGACGGTGTCCGCGGCCGGCTCCGACCCGGCGACGCGCATCGGGCGGCCGAGCGCCAGTTCGAACAGCTCCGGGTCGTACTCCCGGCGCACCGGGTCCCAGTAGGCCGTGCCGCTGGCGTCCGAGGCGTCGGTCGCCAGGGCGTCCAGGTCCGGCCCGAGCGGACTCTCGTCGACCGGGCCGTACCCGCGCAGCCGCCACGACAACCAGTCGTGGGGGAGCGCGACGGCCGCGACGCGGCCGGCGTTGTCCGGCTCGGCGTCGCGGAGCCACCGCAGCTTGGTACCGGTGAACGACGCGACCGGCACCAGACCCGTCCGGGTGACCCACGCCTCCCGTCCGAGCTCGTCGACCATCTGCGCGGCTGCATCCGCACTGCGCACGTCGTTCCAGAGCAGGGCGTCGCGGACCACGCGACCGTCGGCGTCGAGCGCGACCATGCCGTGCTGCTGCCCGGCGATCGCGACCGCACCGACGTCGGCGAGCCCACCGGCGTCCGCGATCGCGGCGCCGAGGGCGTCCCACCAGTGGCGGGGGTCGACGGACGTGCCGTCCGGGTGGGACGCACGCCCCTCACGGACGACGGCGCCCGTCGCGGCGTCGCGGACGGTGACCTTGCAGGACTGGGTCGACGAGTCGACGCCGGCGACGAGCTGTGTCATCCCCGCAGCCCGTCAGCGCGCGCCGAGCAGGTGCTCGATGGCGAGCTGCTGCAGCCGGACGAAGCCGAAGCCCTTGCCGCCGAAGTACGCGTCGGCGTCGAAGTCCTCGTACGCCGAGCGGTCGGACAGGAAGGCGTCGTAGGACTCGCCGTCGTTCAGGGTCGGCGTGCTGAGCTCTCCGACCTTCGAGGCCTCGAGTGCGGCCTGCACCTCGGGGTCGGCGCGGAAGGCCTGTGCGCGCTCCTTGAGGAGCAGGTACATGCGCATGTTCGCGGCGGCCGAGTCCCAGACGCCCGAGATGTCCTCGGTGCGGCTCGGCTTGTAGTCGAAGTGGCGCGGGCCGTCGTACGCCTGGCCGCCCTGCGGCGAACCGTGCTCGAGCAGGTCGACGAGCGAGAACGCGTTCTGCAGGTCGCCGTGTCCGAACACCAGGTCCTGGTCGTACTTGATGCCGCGCTGGCCGTTCAGGTCGATGTGGAAGAGCTTGCCCTGGTAGAGCGCCTGGGCGATGCCGGCCGTGAAGTTCAGGCCCGCCATCTGCTCGTGACCGACCTCGGGGTTGATGCCGAACAGCTCCGGGCGCTCGAGGGTCTCGGTGAACGCGATCGCGTGGCCGAGGGTCGGCAGCAGGATGTCGCCGCGGGGCTCGTTCGGCTTCGGCTCGATGGCGAAGCGGATGCCGTAGCCCTTGTCGGTGACGTAGTCGGCGAGCAGGTTGACGGCTTCGCGGTACCGCTCGAGCGCGGCCTGCACGTCCTTCGCGCTGTCGTACTCGGAGCCTTCGCGGCCGCCCCACATCACGAACGTCGACGCGCCGAGCTCGGCGGCGAGGTCGATGTTGCGCAGGACCTTGCGGAGTGCGAACCGGCGGACCTGCCGATCGTTCGAGGTGAAGCCGCCGTCCTTGAACACGGGGGCGGAGAACAGGTTCGTCGTCACCATCGGCACGATGAGGCCGGTGGCGTCGAGCGCGCCCTTGAGGCGGTCGATCTGGGTCTGGCGCTCGGCGTCGGTGGAACCGAACGCGAACAGGTCGTCGTCGTGGAAGGTCAGGCCGTAGGCGCCGAGCTCGTCGAGCTTCTCGACCGCCTCGACCACGTCGAGGGCCGGACGGGTGGGCCCGCCGAAGGGGTCGGAGCCGTTGTATCCGATGGTCCAGAGACCGAAGGAGAACTTGTCTGCACGGGTGGGCGTCGTTGCCATGGTGGTCACCGTTCGTCGTCGAAACAAAATGTTGCCGCGCCCAACATAAGCGGTAGTGTTGGCTGTGGCAAGGACGTGATCGCAAAGGAGCGAGCGGATGGCACAGGAACGACTGCGGATCGCCATGGTGGGACACGGCTTCATGGGGGCCGCGCACTCACAGGCATGGCGGACCGCCCCCAGGTTCTTCGACCTCGGGGTCGAACCCGAGATGGCGGTGATCGTCGGGCGCGACCCGGAACGCACCGAGAGCGCCCGTGCGCAGCACGGCTGGCAGTCGGCGTCGACCGACTGGCGTGCCGTCGTGGCCGACCCCGACATCGACGTCGTCGACATCGTGTCGCCCGGTTCGTCGCACGTCGAGATCGCGATCGCCGCGCTCGAGGCCGGCAAGCACGTCCTGTGCGAGAAGCCGCTCGCCAACACCGTCGAACAGGCCGAGGCGATGACCGCCGCAGCCGCTGCCGCCCGGTCGCACGGGGTCCGTGCCATGGTCGGGTTCAGCTACCGCCGCGTGCCGGCCATCGCGTTCGCCCGGCAGCTCGTGCAGGACGGCCGGATCGGCACCGTGCGCCAGGTCCGTGCGCTCTACCTGCAGGACTGGCTCGCCGACGAGGACGGCCCGATGACCTGGCGGCTCGACAAGGAGCAGGCCGGCTCCGGTGCGCTCGGCGACATCGGCGCGCACGCGATCGACCTCGTCGAGCACGTCACCGGTTCGTCGCTCGCCACCGTGTCCGGCACCCTCGAGACCTTCGTGACCGAACGTCCGCTGATGGCCGAGGGGGTCGGGCTCTCCGGCACCGCGTCGAGCGAGCGCGGCCAGGTCACCGTCGACGACGCCGCGTTCTTCACCGCCCGACTCGGAGGCGGCGCGGCCGACGGAGCCATCGGCACGTTCGAGGCCACGCGCTACGCCACCGGCCGGAAGAACGGCCTGACGCTCGAGATCAGCGGGTCCGAGGGCGCGATCCAGTTCGACCTGGAGTCCATGAACGAACTGCGGTTGTACGAGTCGTCGGCCCCCGCGGGGGAGCAGGGCTTCCGCCGGATCCTGGTCACCGAACCCGAGCACCCCTACATGGCGGCGTGGTGGCCCACCGGACACCTCATCGGCTACGAGCACACCTTCAGCCACCAGGTGAAGGACTTCGTCGAGGCGATCGTGTCCGGCACCGACCCGTCGCCCTCGTTCGAGGACGGCCTGCACGTGCAGCGCGTGCTCGACGCCGTCGAACGCAGCGCCGCCGACGGCAGCAGCTGGACGGCGACCTCGTGACCGCCGCCGACCGTACCCGCCTGGCCCTGGTCGTCCGCGGGGGATGGGACGGCCACCAGCCCGTCGAGACCACCGACCTGTTCGTCCCGTTCCTGCGCGAGAACGGGTTCGCGGTCCGGGTGTCGGACTCGACGGCCGTCTACGCCGACGCCGCCGTCATGGACGAGGTCGACCTGATCGTGCAGATCGTCACCATGTCGACCATCGCCGACGACGAGTTCGCCGGGCTGCAGCGCGCGGTCCTGGGCGGCGCCGGACTGGCCGGCTGGCACGGCGGCATCGCGGACGCGTTCCGGAACACCGCCGATTACCTGCACATGGTCGGCGGACAGTTCGCCCACCACGCCGGCAAGCACCCCGACGAGCGCGTCGGTGAACAGTCCGACAACTACATCCCGTACACGGTGCACCTCACCGACCTCGGCCGGTCGCACCCGATCACGCAGGGCATCGAGGACTTCGACCTCGTCACCGAGCAGTACTGGGTGCTGTCCGACGAGTACAACGACGTCCTCGCGACCACCACCCAGGACGCGCGCGACTTCGACGCCTGGAACCGACCGGTCACCGCACCGGCGATCTGGACACGGCAGTGGGGCGAGGGCCGCGTGTTCGTCTCGGCGCCCGGACACCGCCTCGAGGTCGTCGAGTCGCAGCCACTCCGCACCATCATCGAACGGGGACTCCTGTGGGCAGCACGATGAACGAACGAGCACTGCGGGTCGGCGTCGTCGGGGTCGGCGTGATCAGCCAGCAGTACTTCGAGCACTTCCCGGCGCTGCCCGGACTGTCGCTCGTGGCGGTCGCCGACCTCGACGTCGACCGGGCGCAGACGGTCGGCGCCGCACAGGGCGTGCGCGGCACGAGCGTCGACGAGCTGCTCGCAGCCGACGACGTCGACGTCGTGCTCAACCTCACGATCCCCGCCGCCCACGCCGACGTCGCGACCCGGGCGCTCGCCGCCGGCAAGCACGTCTACGGCGAGAAGCCCCTGGCGATGTCCACGGCCGAGGCCGAACCGGTACTCGATGCAGCCCGGGCCGCGGGCCTCCGGGTCGGCAGTGCCCCGGACACCGTGCTCGGCACCGGCATCCAGACCGCTCTGGCCGCCCTCGACGACGGGCTGATCGGCACCCCGGTCGGCGCGGCCGTCGCCTGGAGCGCCCCCGGCCACGAGCTCTGGCACCCGGCACCCGCGTTCTACTACCAGCCCGGTGGTGGACCGCTGCTCGACATGGGCCCCTACTACCTGACCAGCCTCGTCACGTTCTTCGGGCCGGTCGTCCGGGTGAGCGGCAGCGCCACGCGTTCCACTCGCGAGCGGACGATCGCGACCGGACCGAACGCCGGCACGTCGATCCCGGTCGACATCGACACCCACGTGGTCGCGATCCTCGAACACGAGAACGGTGTGGTCTCGACCGTCACCGTCTCGTTCGAGGTCTGGGCCACCCGCGCGCCGCTCTTCGAGGTGTACGGCACGGCCGGCACGCTCGGCGTCCCGGATCCCAACCGGTTCTCGGACCCGGTGTCGATCGCCACCGCGGACGACCGCACGTGGCGCGAGCTGCCCGTCGCCGCCGGGTACGCCGACGCCGGTCGCGGCTACGGCCTCGCCGACATGGCCCACGCGATCGCGACGGACCAGCCGCACCGGGCCTCCGGCGACCTCGCGTTCCACGTGCTCGAGGTCATGGAGGCCGTCTCGGCCGCCGCCCGCGTCCACACGGTCGTCGACGTGCACTCGCGCGTCGACCGACCCGCCACCGTCCCCGCCGGGTCCACCCCCGGATCCTGGTGACGGACCCTGACCACCGCACGGAAGGACGACGACGATGACGACGACGGACGCGAGCGACCAGACGGAGCCGACCCGGGCCTCCCGGCCGGTCACGCTGTTCACCGGACAGTGGGCCGACCTGCCCTTCGAGGAGGTCGCCCGGCTCGCCGGCGACTGGGGGTACGACGGACTCGAGATCGCCTGCTGGGGCGACCACCTGGACGTCCGGCGCGCCGCGACGGACCCCTCGTACGTCGCCGACCGCAGGGCGATCCTGGAACGCAACGGACTGCAGGTGTGGACGATCGCGAACCACCTGGTCGGCCAGGCCGTGTGCGACGACCCCATCGACCAGCGGCACGAGGACATCCTGCCGCCGCACGTCTGGGGCGACGGCGACCCCGAGGGCGTCCGGCAGCGCGCGGCCGAGGAACTGCAGTGGACCGCCCGTGCCGCCGCGGCACTCGGGGTGGACACCGTCACCGGGTTCTCCGGCTCGTCGATCTGGAAGACCGTCGCCGGGTTCCCACCCGTGCCCCCGTCCATGATCGACGCCGGGTACCAGGACTTCCACGACCGCTGGTCGCCGATCATCGACGTCTTCGAAGAGGTCGGGGTCCGCTTCGCGCTCGAGGTGCACCCGTCCGAGATCGCCTACGACTACTGGACCGCTCGTCGCACGCTGGAGCTCTTCGCGGACCGGCCGGCGTTCGGCTTCAACTTCGACCCGTCCCACTTCGTCTGGCAGGACCTCGATCCCGCCGCGTTCCTGCTCGACTTCGCCGACCGCGTCTACCACGTGCACTGCAAGGAGTCGGTGAAGCAGCTCGACGGACGCAACGGCCGGCTCGGGTCGCACCTGCCGTGGGGCGACCCCCGACGCGGGTGGGACTTCGTGACCGCCGGACACGGTGACGTGCCGTGGGAGCGGGTGTTCCGCGTGCTGAACCACATCGGCTACACCGGACCCACCAGCGTCGAGTGGGAGGACGCCGGCATGGACCGGCTCGTCGGCGGCCCGGAGGCGCTGGCGTTCGTCCGGCAGCTCGGCACGATCGCGCCGCCGTCGGCCGCGTTCGACGCCGCGTTCTCGCGGTCGCGGGCGTGAGCGTGCGCGAGGGCGGCGGCGGGGTCGTTCCGGGCGTACCTGGTGATCTCGGGCGTACCTGGTCGTTTGTTCCGACCAGGTATGCCCGATCCCGCTTCCCATCGCGGACGTCCTGGGAAACTCTGTGACGGAACACGACCGCACGACGGGCCCGGCACACACCCCGGCGCCGAGCAACGCCGCGCGCATCCTCCGCCTGGTGCACGAGGACGGCCCGATCGCACGCGCCGAGATCACCCGCCGCACCGGGTTGAACCGGTCCACGACCCTCGCACTCGTCGGTGAGCTGGTCGAGCTCGGGCTGGTGCACGAAGGCCCACCGCCCGCCGGGTCGGCTGGATCCGGGGTCGGTCGCCCGAGCCCGATCGTGCGGGCTTCGGCAGACGTGGTGGCCGCAGCCGTCACGGTCGAGATCGACGCCGTCGAGGTGGCCCTCGTCGGACTCGACGGCACCGTCCGGCGGCGGCAGGTCGAGGCGCAGGTCCGCCCACCCTCCGCTGCCGAGGCCGTCGACGTCGTCGCCCGGCTCCTCGATCAGGTCCGAGTGACCGGCGCCGAGACCACCGGCGCCGAGACCACCGGCACAGGCACCGGGCCCGCGCCCGCCCCGGGGCGGCTGCGGCTCGTCGGGGTGGGCGTCGCCGTCCCCGGGACGGTCCGCGCCGAGGACGGCAGCGTCCAGTACGCGCCGCACCTTGGCTGGCACGACGAACCATTCGCAGCTCCGCTTGCCGACCGCACGGGACTGCCGGTCCATGCCGCCAACGACGCGAACCTCGGGGCCTGGGCCGAACGCCTCGCCGGCAGCGGACGGGGCGTCGACGACCTCGTGTACCTCAACGGCGGCGCGAGCGGCATCGGTGGCGGGGTCATCTCCGGCGGACGGCCGCTCAGCGGTGCCGACGGGTACGCCGGCGAGCTCGGCCACACGTTCGTCGCGGCGAACGGCATCCGCTGCCACTGCGGAGCCGTCGGGTGCCTCGAGACGGAGGCCTCGCGTGACGCCCTCACCACCGTCGCTGGGACGGCCCCCGACGACCTCGCCGCGTTGGCCGGAGCGCTCGCCGCCGACGACCCCGCGACCGAACGCGTCGTGGACCGGCAGGTCGATGCCCTCGCCACCGCGCTCCGCAACGCGATCCACACCGTCAACCCCGAGGTCGTCGTGCTCGGCGGGTTCCTCGGAGTACTGCTCGACCACGTCGGCGACCGGATCGTCACCGCCGTCCGTGCGCAGTCGATGGCGGGCACGGCCGATCGGCTGCGCATCGTCCCGGCTGCACTGGGCAGGGACGTCCTCGTGCACGGAGCCGCCGAGATCGGCTTCCGCGACCTGCTCCACGACCCGGGCACCGTGACCACCGCGGTCGCCACCACCACCCCCACGTCCGACCGCGACGACGCGGCCGAGGAAGCGAGAACCCCATGACCTCCATCCAGCGCCAGCGCACCAGCGTGCTGCTCGGCACCCAGGACCTGACCGTCGAGGACCGCCCCGTCCCCGAGGTCGAGCCCGGCGACGTCCTCGTCCGGGTCGCCGCGGTCGGGGTGTGCGGCTCCGACGTGCACTACTACCGGCACGGCCGCATCGGGGACTTCGTCGTCGAGGAGCCCCTCGTCCTCGGGCACGAGCTGTCCGGCACGATCACCGCCGTCGGCGACGGCGTCGACCCCGCTCGCGTCGGGGAGCGCGTCGCCGTCGAACCCCAGCGTCCGTGCCACCGGTGCGCGCAGTGCCTCGCCGGGCGCTACAACCTCTGTCCGCACATGCGCTTCTACGCGACGCCCCCGGTGGACGGGGCCTTCGCTGAGTTCGTCACCATCGAGGCCGAGTTCGCGCACGTCCTGCCCGACTCCGTCTCGTTCGAGGCCGGCGCCCTGCTCGAACCCCTGTCGGTCGGCATCGCCGCGGTCCGGAAGGCCGGCATCGTCCCCGGCTCCTCGGTGCTGATCGCGGGTGCCGGTCCGATCGGGATCATCTGCGCACAGGCAGCGCGGGCGTTCGGTGCGACCCGGATCGTCGTCAGTGACCTCGTCCCCGAGCGCCGGGAGCGTGCGCTGCAGTACGGCGCCACCGAGGTCGTCGACCCGACCACGGTGTCCGTCGCGTCCGACATCGCTCCGGTCGACGCCTTCATCGACGCCAGCGGTGCGCCCCGCGCCGTGTCCGACGGCATCAAGGCCGTCGGGCCGGCCGGCGCCGCGGTGCTCGTGGGGCTCGGCAACTCCGAGATGACGCTGCCGGTCGAGCACATCCAGAACCTCGAGGTCACCGTCACCGGGATCTTCCGCTACACCGGCACGTGGCCGGTCGCGATCGGCCTGGTCGCGTCCGGGCAGGTCGACCTGGACTCGCTCGTCACCGGTCGGTTCGGGCTCGACGAGGTCCGCGAAGCCCTCGAGAGCGACACCGACCCGGAGTCCCTCAAGTCCGTCGTCTACCCCGGCGGCGTGCCCGCCTGACGCGCGCACGGTGCGGCTTTCGCCGGCCCGGGCAGCGTTGCGCGTCTGGTGCGGCGTTGTAGCCGGGCACGGTGCGTGGAAGCTCGCACCGGGTGACGACGCACGCACGGTGCGCGGCTTGTCGGACGGTGCGGTGTCGGCCGTCTGGTGCGGCGTTGTAGCCGGGCACAGTGCGTGGAAGCGCGCACGGGGTGACGGCGTGCGCACGGTGCGGACGGGAGGCGCGTGGCCAGGCCGCGACGGGCCTCCCGTCCGGCACGTGACCCGGAACGGGGCCACCGCTGCGTCACCGGGACGCGCTACGGTTCGCGCATGACCGCTTCTCCGGCCGCCGTCGTGCCGCAGCGCACCGACCGGCGCGCGCTCGTCTCCTGGGCGCTCTGGGACTGGGGTTCCGCCGCGTTCAACGCGGTCGTCACCACCTTCGTGTTCAGCACGTACCTGGCGAGCCGGGCGTTCGTCGACCCGGCGCGGGTGGCCGACACCTCCGCCGCCGGCAAGGCCTTCGTGGAGCGCGAGCTCGCCCACAACGCCGCCGTGGTCTCCACGGCGCTGACGATCGCCGGCATCGTCGTCGCGCTCGTCGCCCCGGCGATCGGGCGTCTGGCGGACTCGTCCGGGCACCGGCGCCGGTCCGTCCTCATCGCCACGATCGGCATCGTCCTGTCCATCGGCGGCATGGTGTTCGTCGCGCCGAGTCAGCCGTACCTGGTGCTCGGCGCCGCGTTGCTCGGCATCGGCACGGTCGCGTACGAGATCGCGAGCGTCGGCTACAACGCCATGATCGGGCAGATCGCGTCGGGGGAACGGACCGGACGGGTCTCCGCGATCGGGTGGGCCGCCGGCTACTTCGGCGGCATCGTGCTGCTCGTGGTGCTGCTCGTCCTCTGCATCCAGGACTTCCGGGGCGACGGTGTCGTCGGCGGGCTCCTGCAGCTGCCCGCAACCGTCGCGACCGGGCAGTGGGACGTCCGCGTCGCGATCGGCATCGCCGCCGTGTGGCTCGCGGTCAGCTCGATCCCGCTCTTCATCGTGGTGCCAGAGGCCGCGCCCGATCCGCGCGGGACCGGTGGCGTGCTCGGCGCCTACCGCGACCTGGGGCGTGACATCGCCCGGCTCTGGCGCGAACGGCGCAACGTGCTCGCGTTCCTGCTCGCCAGCGCGGTCTTCCGCGACGGTGTCGGCGCGGTCTTCACGTTCGGCGGCATCATCGCGGCCCAGGTGTTCGGCTTCAGCGCATCGCAGGTCATCGTGTTCGCCATCGCCGCGAACGTCGTCGCGGGCGTCGCCACCTTCGTGTCCGGACGGCTCGACGACCGGTTCGGCTCGCGTGCGCTCATCATGGTGTCGCTGATCGGCCTCGCCGCTTGCGGACTCGGCGTGCTCGCCGCGGGCACGCGAACCGAGTGGTTCTGGGTGCTCGGGCTCACCCTGGCGCTCTTCGTCGGACCCGTGCAGTCGTCGTCGCGGGCGTACCTGGCGCGGCTGGCGACCCCCGGCCGCGAAGGCGAGCTCTTCGGCCTCTACGCCACCACCGGCCGGGCGGCGTCGTTCCTGGCGCCGGCGCTGTTCGGCGTCGCCGTGACGATCGGCGGCTCGACGCGCTTCGGCATCCTCGGGATCGTGGTGGTGCTCGTCGCGGGGCTGGTGCTCATGGCGTTCGTGAAGCCCGAGCCCCGGACGCTGCGCGCGTAGGTGGGTTGGGCTGGGCTGGGCGTTTCGGGCGTCGCTGGTGTATTCGGGCGTACCTGGTCAGTTCTTTCGACCCGGTACGCCCGTTTCCGTTTTCCATCGCGGCCGTTCTGGGAAGGAACGTCGGCTCGGCTCGGCTCGGGTCGGCTCGCGTTCGTGGCGGCCAGGATGCTCGGTGCCTCTCCCTGCACCGGTGCGGCCAGGAGGCTCGGTGCCTCTCCCCGCACCGCTGCGGTTGTGCGCATCGTTGTGCACAGCGCCGCGGTTCCGCCGGACTCCGCAGCGCGGGTGCGCCAGGATGGACCCATGACCGACCAGCGCATCGCCGTCGTCGTCCTCGCCGCCGGGCAGGGCACGCGCATGAAGTCGTCCACCCCCAAGGTGCTGCACCGGCTCGCCGGGCTGCCGCTCATCGCCCACGTCCTGCGGACGGCGTCGTCCCTCGGGCCGGAACACGTCGCGGTGGTCGTCCGGCACGAGCGTGACCTCGTCGCGGCGGAGATCACCGAGCGCGCGCCCGACGCCATCGTCGTCGACCAGGACGACGTCCCCGGCACCGGTCGCGCGGTCGAGGTCGCGGTCCAGGCGCTCCCCGCCGACTTCGACGGTGCCGTCGTGGTGCTCTCCGGCGACGTCCCGTTGCTCGATGCGGCGTCGCTCCGCCTGCTCGTCGACGCGCACGCCCGCGGCGGCAACGGGGCGACCTTCGTCAGTGCGATCGCCCCGGACCCGACCGGCCTCGGACGGATCGTGCGTGACGCCGACGGCGCGTTCATCGGGGTCGTCGAGCACAAGGACGCGACGGCCGAACAGCTGGCCATCGCCGAGGCGAACGCGGGCATCTACGCGTTCGACGTGACGCACCTCCGCGCGGTCCTGCCGTCGCTCACCACGGCGAACGCGCAGGGCGAGAAGTACATCACCGACGCCCCCGCGCTGATCAGCGACCGAGGTGGGCGCATCGACGTGGTCACCCTGACGGACTCGTGGCTCGTCGCCGGCATCAACGACCGCGCGCAGCTCTCCGATGCCGCACGCGAGCTCAACGCCCGCATCGTCCGCCGACACCAGCTCGCCGGCGTCACCGTGCAGGACCCGGCGACCACCTGGATCGACCTCGACGTCTCGATCGAGGCGGACGCCGAGATCCTGCCCGGCACCCAGCTCCTCGGTGCGACCGCGATCGCCGCCGGTGCCGTGGTCGGGCCGGACACCACGCTGCGCGACACCGAGGTCGGTGCCGGGGCGACGGTGAACCGGGTCGACGCCACCCTCGCGGTCATCGGCGACGGCGCCTCGGTGGGGCCGTTCGCGTACCTGCGTCCGGGCACGATCCTCGGCGACCAGGGCAAGATCGGCACCTTCGTGGAGACGAAGAACGCGAAGATCGGCCGTGGCAGCAAGGTCCCGCACCTGTCCTACATCGGCGACGCCGAGGTGGGCGAGGACTCGAACATCGGCGCGAACACGATCACCGCGAACTACGACGGCGTGCACAAGCACCGCACCGAGGTCGGCTCGAACGTCCGCACCGGCTCGCACAACGTCTTCGTCGCCCCGGTTAGGATTGGTGACGGCGCGTACACGGGTGCCGGAACGACGGTCCGCAAGGACGTCCCGGCCGGATCGCTCGCGATCAGCTACGCCCCACAGCGCAACACCGACGGATGGGTCGAGGAACACCGACCCGGCACACCGGCGGCCGAGGCTGCTCGGCACGCGAACGGCGAATAGATCCTGGCGACCACCGGTCGTCGACATCGACCCCACACGGGTCAGGGAGTGAGCACCGCACTTGTCCGGAATCAAGACAACCGGCCAGAAACGACTCGTCCTCGTCTCGGGGCGAGCACACCCGGCGCTCTCCGCCGAGATCGCAGAGGAACTCGGCGTCGACCTGGTCCCCACCGACGCCCGGACCTTCGCGAACGGTGAGTTGTACGTCCGGTTCGACGAGTCGGTCCGCGGATGCGACGCGTTCGTCATCCAGTCGCACACGGCACCGATCAACGAGTGGCTCATGGAGCAGCTCATCATCGTCGACGCGCTGAAGCGGGCCTCGGCCAAGCGCATCACCGTCGTCGCCCCCTTCTACCCGTACGCCCGTCAGGACAAGAAGGGCCGCGGTCGCGAGCCGATCTCGGCCCGCCTCGTCGCCGACCTGTTCAAGGCCGCCGGCGCGCACCGGATCATGAGCGTCGACCTGCACGCCGCCCAGATCCAGGGCTTCTTCGACGGCCCGGTGGACCACCTCTTCGCCATGCCGGTGCTGCTCGAGCACTTCAAGGAGATCCTCGACCCGTCGATCCTGACGGTCGTGTCCCCGGACATGGGCCGCGTCCGCGTCGCCGACATCTGGTCCGAGAAGCTCGGTGCGCCCCTCGCCATCATCCACAAGCGCCGCGACCCGCTGGTCCCGAACCAGGTCACGGTGCACGAGATCGTCGGCGACGTCTCCGGCCGCTGGTGCCTGCTGGTCGACGACCTGATCGACACCGGGCGCACGATCGCCAAGGCTGCCGAGGCGCTGAAGGAGGCCGGCGCGATCGGCGTCGTCGTCGCCGCGACGCACGCCGTGTTCTCCGACCCGGCCACCGAGCTGCTGCAGAGCGAGTTCATCGACCGCGTCGTCGTGACCGACACCCTGCCGGTGCCGGTCGAGAAGCGCTGGGACCGTCTTGAGATCCTGCCGATCGCCCCGCTCCTGGCCCGCGCCATCCACGAGGTCTTCGACGACGGATCCGTCACGTCGATGTTCGACGGCGCCGCTTGACCCATCCCGCGCGTGACGCCCTCGCGGCCCGACTCCGGGCCGCGGGGAGCGTCTTCGCCGAGGACGAAGCCGACCTGCTGCTCGAGTCCGGAGCCGGCGAGCCCGTCCGGCTGCGCTCACTCGTCCAGCGTCGGCTGGCCGGTGAGCCGCTCGAGTACGTACTCGGGTGGGCCGCCTTCGACGGACACCGCATCCGGGTGACCCCCGGTGTCTTCGTGCCGCGTGCCCGCACGGCCGTCGTCGTCGAGCAGGCCGCGCGTCGGCTGCAGCGCTACGACCGCGTGGTCGATCTGTGCTGCGGCGCCGGCGCGATCTCGGTGGCGTTGTTCGGCCGGGTCGGCGCACTCGACCTCGTGGCCACGGACATCGACCCGGACGCCGTCGACGTCGCGGCCGAGAACATCGGCGACCGTGGGATCGTCGTCGCCGGTGACCTGTTCGCGCCGCTGCCGGATCGGTTCCGTGGCGCGGTCGACGTCGTCGCGGTGAACGCCCCCTACGTCCCGACGGCGTCGATCGCGATGATGCCGGTCGAGGCGCGGGAGCACGAGCACCGTGTCGCGCTCGACGGTGGGGCGGACGGCCTGGACCTGCACCGGCGGATCGCCGCGGGAGCGGGGGAGTGGTTGCGCCCCGGTGGTTCGGTCGTGATCGAGGTGTCCGTGGCGCAGGCAGATGCGTCGGTCGCGGCGTTCGTGGCCGCAGGGTTCACGGCCGTGGTCGAGCAGGACGACGAGGTCGACGGCACCTGCGTCGTCGCGACGCTCCCCGCCTGACCCGACGAGCGATCCGCGCTGCCGGCTCGCTCGCTCAGGGGCCGCGACACGCCGCTCAGGTTCGCCGAGGTCGCACAGATGGCCGTTCGAACGCTCGACATGCCGAGATTTCGGAACGTCGACAACACGCAGACGGCGGGTCGCACGCCCCCCGCCCGACCTACTTCGCGTCCACCGTCACCGTGGCCCACCCCGTCGCACCGTTCGGCGCTGGTGGCCGCTCGACGCTCGTCTGGACCTCGCCGTCGGCGCTCACCGCGCGGACCTCGATCCGGTGCGACCCCGCGGTCGGTGTCCACCGCAGCACCCACTGGCGCCAGGTGTCCGCCGACACCGACTCGGCGAGCTCCGCTTGCTGCCACGCGCCTGAACCGACGCGGACCTGCACGGCCTTCACCCCGGTGTGCGGCTGCCAGGCGACCCCCGCGATGGCGACCTGCTCGCCGACCGTGACGGTCGTCCCGTTCCGCGGGGTGTCGATGCGGGACTCGAGCTTCACGGGCCCGCGTTCCGACCAGCCGCGCGGCGTCCAGTAGCCCTGCGCGTCGGCGAAGCGCGTGACCTCCATCTCGGTGACCCACTTCGTCGCCGACACGTAGCCGAACAGCCCGGGCACGACCATCCGCGCGGGGAACCCGTGCTCGGTCGGCAGTGGTTCCCCGTTCATCCCGATGGCGAGCAGAGCATCCGTGCCCTCGTCCTGCAGCACGTCGAGCGGCGTCCCGGCGGTGAACCCGTCGATGCTGCGGGACAGCACCATGTCAGCGTCCCCGGTCGGCTTCGCGCGGGCCAGGAGCTCCCGGATCGGGTACCCGAGCCAGAGCGCGTTGCCGATCAGGTCACCACCGACCTCGTTCGACACGCAGCTCAGGGTGGCCATGTGCTCTTCGAGCGGCAGTGCCAGCAGTTCGTCCCACGTCAGCGTCACCTCGTGCTCGACGGCGCCGTGGATGCGCAGGCTCCAGTCGGCCGGGTCGATCGAGGGGACGCGCAGCGCGGTGTCGATCCGGTAGAAGTCGGCGTTCGGCGTGACGTACGGCGTGATCCCGTCGACGTCGAGCGAGGCACCGCCCGGCACCGCCGGCGCGGGCGTCGCCGCCGCGGGCAGGCGGACGGCTCGTCGAGCAGCGGCGACCGCCTGCATCGCGGACGACCCCACCCTGGAGGCAGTGCCCACCACGACCGCCACCGCTGCGGTCGCGACGCCCCAGACCAGGAACGCGCGGCGCTCGGCCGAGGCAGGTCGCGGTGACGCCGACGGGACGGCTGCGGCGGCCTCCCAGCGCCGGAGCCGACGCAGCAGCAGCCGCAGGGTGATCACGGCGGCGGCGACGCCGAAGACGGTCGGGGCGCCGTCGAACGTGCCGCTGCCGGAACGGGTGCTGACCGCGATCAACGCGAGCACCCCGCCGACGGCGAAGACGAGTGCTCCGAAGGGCGGACGAGCGCGCTCGAGGACCCCGGCGCCGGCGCTGATCGCGGCGACCAGGACGGTCATGAGCACGAAGAGCGCGACCTTGTCGCCGGTGCCGAACAGGGCGACCATCAGGTTCTTGGCGCCCGCGGGTGCGAGGTCGATCACGGCCGAACCGACGGCCACCAGCGGGCTGCCGGCACCACCGAGGAGCAGCGCGCCGAACTCGGCGATCCCGAGGAAGGCCGCGGCAGCCACGAGTCCGACGGCCGCAGCGAGGACCGCGGGCCGGCGCAGCGGGACACCGGCCGTGTGCTGGTCCGTCGATGGGTCGCCCGGCGTCGGGACGTCCGTGGTGCGTTCGGTGGTCACCGCCCGAGCGTAGGTCGCCCGCCCGCTCGTGGCCTGTGCGTGCGGTTCCCCGGGCGTTCACCGACCCCGGCCAGCACCTGCCGATCGGGCCGTGCGAGGATCGGGGTGTGCCGAGGCGTCCAGATCCCGTTCCGCGCCCCGGTCGCGCCCGCCGCCCCGAGCGCACGCCGATGTCGGCCGCGCAGCGGCTGTCCACGTTGCGGTGGGTGATCGTCGGCATCTGGGCGGCGCTCGTCACCGCACGGGTCGTCGTCGTCTCCACGGCGCCCGAGGTCGATCTGTCGTGGTTCGGGATCGTCGAGTTCGGCGCGATCGCGCTGGGCGTCACGGTCATCGTGGTCGCGGTCGTCCGCGCCGCTGCGGTGCGACGCCGACACGCCGACGAGGCCCTCGCGCTCGCAATCCGCCGCATCGACCCCACTGTCTGGCTCGTTCCGGCGGCTCCGACGACCGAACTGCGTGACGCGATCGCCGAGGTCCGGCCGGAGGCGAGCCTCGGACCAAGGGTGACCTGGGCGTTCGGGGCGACCGAGGCGTCGCTGTGGGAACTCGAGGACCGCAAGGCCACACGGTTGCTCGTGATCCGGTGGAGCCGGGTCGTGCACGTCGGGATCGAGGACGTCCACGGAGACGGCGACCGCGCCGACGGTCGACGGGCGTGCGCGGTCGCGATCCACTACGTCCGGCCGGACGACACCCCCGCGGTCGCGACCTTCTTCGTGCGGACCGCTCCCGGCGCCCGTCGACTGCTCGGCCGCGGGCCGCGGTTGGACCGGCTCGTCGCCGACCTCGCGCGAGAGCGCATCGTCGCCTGAACCGAGCCGACCGCGGTCGGAGGTGGGAAGGGCCCCGCCGATCGGCGGGGCCCTTCGAGGGTGCGGTCGTGCCGCGGTCTAGTGGGTGGACGGTTCCTGGTCGACCTCACGGCGGTCGTCGTCGGACCACAGCGTGTGGAAGGTGCCGTCCTTGTCGATGCGCTGGTACGTGTGCGCCCCGAAGAAGTCGCGCTGCCCCTGGATCAGCGATGCGGGCAGCCGCTCGGACGCGAGCGAGTCGAAGTACGACAGCGCTGACGAGAAGCCCGGAGCGGGGATCCCCGACGCGGCGGCGATCCCGACGATGCGACGCCAGGCGGCTTCGCCCTCCTGCACGGCGTTCGCGAAGTACGGGTCCACCAGCAGCGACTCGAGCTCCGGGTTCTTGTCGTACGCCTCGACGATGCGGTTGAGGAACTGCGCGCGGATGATGCAGCCACCGCGCCAGATCTTCGCCACGTTGCCGAGGTTGATGTCCCAGCCGTACTCCTTGGCCCCGGCGATGATCAGGTCGAAGCCCTGCGCGTAGGCGACGACCTTGGAGGCGTAGAGCGCCGCGCGGACGTCGTCCTCGAAGCCGTCGGGGACCTCGGCGATGTCGGGCCGGTCCGGGAACGCCTGCTGCACGGCGGCACGCTGCGACGGCTTCGACGACACCGCGCGGGCGAACACCGCTTCGCCGATGCCGGAGACCGGGATGCCGAGACCGACCGCGTTCTGCACGGTCCACACGCCGGTGCCCTTGGAGCCCGCTTCGTCGCGGATGACGTCGACGAGCGGCTTGCCCGAGTCGGCGTCGCGCTGCTTCAGGACCTCGACCGTGATCTCGATCAGGTAGGACTCGAGGTCGCCGCCGTTCCACTCCTGGAACACCTTGACCAGGTCCTCGACGGAGAGCCCCCCGACGCGGCGGAGCAGGTCGTAGGACTCGGCGATGAGCTGCATGTCGGCGTACTCGATGCCGTTGTGGACCATCTTCACGAAGTGCCCGGCGCCGTCGGTGCCGATGTGGGTCACGCAGGGCTCGCCCTCGGCGACTGCCGCGATCGACTTCAGGATCGGCCCGAGGGTCTCCCAGGCTTCCTTCGAGCCGCCGGGCATGATCGACGGACCCTTGAGCGCGCCCTCTTCACCACCGGAGATGCCCGTGCCGACGAAGTTGAGACCCTTCTCGCGCAGGTCGTGCTCACGCCGGATCGTGTCGTGGAAGTTGGCGTTGCCGCCGTCGACGATGATGTCGCCTTCCTCGAACTTCTCGGCGAGCTGCGAGATCACCGCGTCGGTGCCCTTGCCGGCCTGCACCATGATGATCGCCGTGCGCGGCTTCGAGAGCGAGGCCACGAAGCCGTCGATGTCCTCGGACGCGATGAAGCCGGCATCGCCGTGCTCCTTGATGAGTTCTTCGGTGCGGGCGTAGGTGCGGTTGTACACCGCGACCGTGTTGCCCTCACGCGACGCGAGGTTGCGTGCGAGGTTCGACCCCATGACGGCGAGGCCGATGACCCCGATGTTCGCCTGACCAGTGCTGTCTGCCACGTCGTCTCCTTCGTCCGGACGTGACACCAACCTACGGTCGGCGCCCTGGGACCGCACGGGTGTTACGGCAACTGGGGACCGCTGTTCACTCCGTCAATACTGTGGAGGGATGACCGACACCGCTGTCCTCCCACCCGTCCTCGTCATGGGCGTCTCCGGTTCCGGCAAGTCCACGATCGGGCAGGCGCTCGCCGACGCGCTCGCCGAGCAGGGCCAACCGACCGTGTTCGTCGACGCCGACGACCTGCACCCGACGGCGAACAAGGAGAAGATGCGGCAGGGCATCCCGTTGACCGACGACGACCGCTGGCCCTGGCTCGACGCCTGCGCCGCGAAGATCGCGGCCGTCGAGGCGTCCGGGAGCCGCTGCGTCATGGCCAACTCGGCACTCAAGCGCGTCTACCGCGACCGGCTCCGGCAGTCGGCGCCCGGCCTCGTCATCGCGTTCCTGGACGGCTCGCACGACCTCATCGCCGAGCGGCAGGCGGACCGGCAGCACGAGTACATGCCGTCGTCGCTGCTCGACTCCCAGTTCGCGACGCTCGAACGGCCGCAGCCCGACGAGGCCGCCGTCGACGTCTCCATCGATGGTTCGGTCGACGCCACGGTGACGACGATCCTTGCGGCGCTGTTGGTCACTTCCGGCTGAGGCGCCTCACCGCCGCGTCGCGCGGATGGCAGCGTGCGGCCGCTGTCCCGGATCGACCCGAAACCGGACGTCCACCACGTCGAATCCGTGGTCGTCGAGGACCTCCGCCAGCGCGCTCGTCGGCCACCGGTACGCCGTGACGACCGCGTGGTCGAAGGACTCGATCGCGGGCCCATCGAAGAACCCGACCAGCAGTCCGCCGCCCGGCCGGAGCACCCTGCGGAACTCGGCGAAGACCTCGCCGACGCAGGACGGATCGTGGTGGATCACGGAGTACCAGGCGAGCACCCCGTCGACGCTGCCGTCGTCGAGACCGGTGGACTC
This sequence comes from Curtobacterium sp. PvP017, assembly GCF_054060195.1. Taxonomy (NCBI): domain Bacteria; kingdom Bacillati; phylum Actinomycetota; class Actinomycetes; order Micrococcales; family Microbacteriaceae; genus Curtobacterium; species Curtobacterium sp. PvP017. Next base: position 107,179 of record NZ_JBSSCY010000008.1, on the reverse strand, counting down.
GATCGCGCCCAGGCGGAAGTCGACGCCGTCGTGCGCGCGTCGTGCGTGTTCAACGAAGGGTGCGACCGCGTCGATGCCGATCACCGCGTGTCCACGATCCGCCAGGTGTGCGGCCCAGTGCCCCGGCCCGCACCCTGCGTCGAGGATGCGCGTGCCGGATCCGGACGCCCAGGCCTCGACCTGTGTTCTGTCCTCGTCATGGACGGCCGACATCGATCCGAGGAGCTCGGCGTACTCGCCGGCACGGTCGCCGTACGCAGCGGTGACGTCGAGGTCCATCGTCCGACCGTACCGGCGCCGGTGGCGACCGGATCGGGCACGTCCACCTCAGTGACCCGGACCGACGGCCACCCGGCGCGTCGACGACGTCTGGCGCGACTTCCTCGCGGCCGTGCACGACGGCGGGTACCGGGGCGCCGTCTCGCTCGAGTGCCGGTGGGCGCCCGACGCCGAGACCGCCGAAGCCGAGATCCGTTCCGCGCTGGAACGCGTCCGCAGCGTCACGGCCCCGGCCCGCACCGCTACAGCTTGAACGTCGCCCGCGGGATGTCGGACACGATGCGCCCCGCCGTGCGGACCGCGTCCTCCTCCGAGATCTCGTGCGTCACGACGAGCGACGCCAGGTACGCCGCATCCGCCCGCCGCGCCATGTCGTGCCGCGCGGGGATGGAGCAGTACGCCCGGGTGTCGTCGATGAAGCCCGAGGTCTTCGTGAACGACGCCGAGTCGGTGATCGCGGAGCGGTAGCGGCCGATCGCCGCCGGGGTGTCGATGAACCACCACGGTGCACCGGCGTACACGGCGGGGTAGAAGCCGGCGAGCGGACCGATCTCGCGCGAGAACACGGTCTCGTCGACGGTGAACAGCACGAGGTGGAAGCCCGGGGCGGTCCCGAAGGCCTCGAGCAACGGCCGCAGGGGCGTGGTGAACGAGCCGACAGCGGGCAGATCGTGGCCGGTGTCCGGCCCGAACCGCTCGAGCGTCGGCGTGTGGTGGTTCCGGATCACGCCGGGGTGCAGCTGCATGACGAGGCCGTCCTCGACGCTCATCTCGGCCCAGCGGTAGAGCATGTCGTGCCGGTACGCCGTCGCCTCGGCCTCGCTGAGCGACGACGGGTCGCGCCGTGCGGCCGCGTGGATGCGTTCCCGCTCGGCGGACGACAGGGGAGCGGAGCCTGCGTCGAGCACCCCCGTGTCCGTGGCGGTCGCGCCGTGGTCGATGAAGTACTGGCGACGTGCGCGCAGTGCTGCCAACAGCCCTGCGTGGGTCCCCGTGTCGATGCCGGCGGCCTGTCCGACGGCATCGACCACGGGCCTCCAGTCCGGCCGGGTGGGGTCGAACACGGCGTCCGCGCGGAACGTGGGGACCACCCGGCCGGTGAACGTGGGGTCGGCGGCGAGCTGCGCGTGCGCGGCGAGGTCGTCGGCTGGGCCGTCGGTGGTGGCGAGGACCTCGATGCCGAAGGTGTCGAACAGGGCGCGCGGGCGGAACGCGGGCGACGCCAGCAGGGCGGCGATGTGGTCGTACTGCGCGTCGGCGTTCGCCGCTGACGGCTGCTCCGTCAGCCCGAAGACGTCGTGCAGCTCGGTCTCGAACCAGTAGCGCACGGGGGTGCCGAGGAAGTCGTCCCAGTGGTCCGCCAGGTTCCGCCAGACGGCACGGCCGTCCGGTTCGGGAGGCACGGTGCCGGTCGCGGACAGGTCGGCGCGTCCCAGCGCGGCCAGGTCCACCCCGTTCGCGTGCAGCAACCGGAGCACGTAGTGGTCGGGCGTGATGAGCAGCGACGCCGGGTCGCTGAACGGCTGGTCCGCGGCGATGAGCGCCGCGTCGACGTGGCCGTGGGGAGAGATGATCGGCGCGTCCTTGACCGTGTCGTAGACGGTCCGTGCCACCCGGCGTGCACCGGGGTCGGCGGGGAGCAGCCGGTCGGGGTGCGGCGCGAGACGGGTGGCGGTGCTGGTCTGGGTCATCATCGACTCCTTCGGGGACGGCGGGGACGGCGGGGACGACGGGGACGGCGGGTTCTGCGGGCGAGCGCCGGCGTCAGGCGGGCGCGGGACCCGTCGACTCCCGGACGGTCAGGTGCGTGGGCAGCGCGACGGCGCCGGTCATGTGCTCACCGGGCAGCTCGTCGGCGGGGATCGCGCCGAGGCGGCCGAGCAGCATCCGGATCGCGACCCGGCCGGCGCGTTCGATCGGCGAGGTCATCGTGGTGAGCGGCGGGTTGCAGAAGTCGGCGCCGAAGATGTCGTCGCAACCGACGATGCTCATGTCCTCGGGGACGCGGACGCCCCGTTCCCGCAGCCGCCCGAGCATCCCGATGGCGATCAGGTCGTTGAAGGCGATGCAGGCGGTGGCCCCGGCGTGCACGGCGGCGTCGGCGGCAGCGGCTCCGGAGTCGACGAAGGGCGCGTGCGGCCCGATGCGTGCGACGCGGACGCCGAGGCGCTTCGCGACGCGGACGAGCGCCTTCCACCGGCGTTCGTTCGACCACGAGCTGTCCGGACCGGCGACGTAGAGGACGTCGCGGTGTCCGAGGGAGACGAGGTGCTGCACCGCCTGCTCGACGCCGCCGGGGGTGTCGATGAGCACCGAGGGCACCCCGGCGGGGCGACGGTTCACGACGACGAGCGGGATGCGCTCGGCGAACCGGGCGATCTGCGCGTCGGACAGGCGGGACGCGGTGAGGACGACGCCGTCGGCCTTCGCGCCGATCGCGCTCAGGGTGGCGAGTTCGGCGTCGGCGGACTCCTCGGTGTCGACGAGCAACTGCGTCCAGCCGGCACCCGCGAGCTGGTGCTGCGTGCTGCGGATGACGTCGAAGTAGAACGGGTTCGTGATGTCGGAGACGAGCACGGCCACGGCGCGGGTGCGACCGGAAGTCAGGGCGCGTGCCTGCGAGTTGGCGACGTAGCCGAGTTCGCGGGCCGCCCGCTGGATGCGTTCCTGCGTGCTGTGGTTCACGCGGTCGGGGAGCGAGAGTGCGCGGGACACGGTCGACGGTGCCACGCCGGTCGCGTCGGCGATGTCCCGGATGGTCACGCGTCGGGCGGCGCTGAAACCCGCGCCGGAGGCGTCGCCGACGTCCGTGTCTGTGCTGCTCACGAGGCCGAACGTATTCGCGTCTGGCAACAAGTGGCAACCGGTTGCCGGATGTTGCCAACGGCGGAACAGTGGTGCCACCGGGCAGCGCCGCCCGGAGGAGGTCTCGAGGAGGAAACCCCCGGATGAACAGGACACGGCTCAAGCCCCGCACCCTCGTCGGTGCCGTCGCGGTGATCGCCCTCACCGCTCTCTCCCTGCAGGGCTGCGCCGTCGTGAACGGCAGCGGCGACGACCCGAACACCCTCCGCGTGATGATGGGCGCGGACACCACGTACCCAAAGGAGCGCAAGCAGTGGCAGCAGGACACCGCTGCCGAGTTCAAGCGCACCACCGGCGCGGACATCCAGTGGGAGACCTACTCGTCCGCGCAGGAGGAACTGACCGCGATCCAGACCAGCGTCATCTCCGGTCAGGGCCCCGACGTCTACGCCATCGGCACCACGTTCACCCCGACCGCGTACGCCACCGGCGCCTTCGTCGAGATGGGGTCGAAGGAGTGGAAGGCGATCGGCGGCAAGGACCAGTTCGACCCGGCCTCGTTCGGCATCTCGGGTCCGAGCGACTCGCAGCAGATCGGGATCCCCTTCGCCAGCCGCCCGTTCGTCATGGCCGTCAACAAGGACCTGCTCGCGAAGGCCGGCATCACCGACATGCCGACCACGTGGGACGAACTCACCGAGGACGCGAAGGCCACGACCGGTGACGGCCGCCACGGCATGGCGATCGCCTACGCCGACGGTTTCGACCCGTGGAAGTTCGTGTGGGGCATGGCGCAGAACGCCGGCAACACCATCGTCGACGGCTCGAAGGCCGAGATCGACAGCGACGCCGTCGCGAACGCGTACCGGACCTACTTCGACTGGGTCACGAAGGACGGCGTCGTCGACAAGGCCGCGATCGGCTGGAACAACGCGCAGGCCCTCGCGCAGTTCACCGAGGGCAAGGCCGCGTTCTTCCCGATGACGACCACCACCGCGATCAACTCCTTCACGGACACGAAGGTCGACGGGAAGTACGAGTTCGCCCTGCTCCCCACCGTCCCACCGGGCGCGAGCGAACGCCCCACCGACGGCATCGAGGCCGCGAGCATCCTGTCCGGCGACAACTGGGTCGTGGCCGACTACGGCACGAAGCAGGACCTGTCGTTCGACTTCGTCAAGCAGCTCAGCGCCCCGAAGGCCCAGCTCGAGTACTACGACCTGTTCGGCAACCTGCCGACGAACGCCGACGCCGCCGCACAGCTCGCGGCCGACAACCCACAGCTCAAGCCGATCATCGACGCCGGCCGCCTGTCGAAGCCCACCGCCTTCACCGGCGCCTGGTCCGACATCCAGCTCGCCCTGGTCGACGTCGTCGTGCAGTCCATCCCGTCACTCAAGGGCGGCGAGGTCACCGACGACCAGCTCCGTGCGCGACTCGAAGCAGCGCAACGCGACGCCCAGTCCACCCTCGACCGTCAGAAGAACGGAGGTCTGTGATGACCAGCACGCAGACCCGGCCCCGCACCGACGCGGCGCCGCCGCGGCCCGTGCGCCCGGCTGGCAAGACGCCCCTGTACAAGAAGGAGCGTCCGCTCTGGATGCTCATCCCCGGCGGCGTCCTCATGCTCGCCGTCATCGTGGTGCCGCTCCTGGTGGGCTTCTTCATCGCGATGCTCGACCTGGACCAGTACACGCTGCGGCAGTGGTTCAGCGCCCCCTTCGTCGGCTTCGCGAACTTCACCGAGGCCTTCACGAACTCACCCCTGCTCCACTCGATCTGGATCTCGGTGTCGCTGTCCGTGCTCGTCACGGCGGTCACCGTCCCGATCGGCGTCGCGGCCGCGATCTCCACGCAGAACCGGTTCCCGGGGCGCGGCCTCGTCCGGTCGATCTACCTGATCCCCTACGTGCTGCCCGCGTTCGTCGTCGGCACGTTCTTCCGCACGATGCTGCAGCCGCAGGGCGTCGTGAACTCGATCCTGCACACCGACGTGCTCTGGTTGAACGGCTCCGCGTCGTACTGGGCGCTCGCCGGCGTGATGATCTGGACGAGCTGGCCGTTCGTCTACCTGCTGTCCCTGGCCGGACTGCAGGCGGTGGACAACGAGGTGCACGAGGCCGCCGCGCTCGACGGGGTGACCTGGTGGGCGAAGCTCCGCTACATCATCTTCCCGTACCTGCGCGGGCCGCTCAGCCTCGCGGTGATCATCTCGATCCTGCACAACATCAACAACTTCACGCTGCCGTTCGTGCTGTTCGGCATCCCGCTGCCGTCGAGCGTCGAGGTCATGCCCGTCCTGACGTACATCGCGAGCTTCCAGTCGTTCCGCTTCGGCCTGTCCGCGGCCATGGCGATCTGCTCGCTCGTGATCGTCGCCATCCCGCTGTTCGTCTACCTGCGGGCCGTGAAGCTCGACACCGGTGACGACGCCGGCCCCAACCGGAAGCAGCGCCGCGCCGACCGCGCGACGCTCGCCGCCGCCCCGACCGCCGCCGACATCGACGGAGCACGCGCATGACCACCCCGAGCACGTCCTTCAGCACCCGCACCCGCCCCACCGCGACGCTCACCGAGAGCATCACGACCAGCAGCGGCGGGAGACGGAGCAAGCGTCCGTACGACACCGACGTCACCCGGCTCCTGCCCCGCTGGCTGCTGATCGTGGTGATCGCCGTCATCATCGCGTTCATCGCCGTCCCGGTCCTGTACATCCTGTTCGGATCGGTGAACTCGGACGTCGCGGTCGCCCGTGGCGAGTACTTCCCGTCGGAGTTCACGCTGTCGAACTACGTCGAGATCTGGTCGACGGTCGCGCTCGGCGAGGGGCTGGTCAACTCGATGCTCACCGCCGGCGCGGTCGCCATCGCGAGTGCCGCGCTCGCCGTGTCGACCGCGTACGTGCTGGTCCGGTTCCGGTTCCTCGGGCGCCTGACCATCCTGCGCGGGCTCCTCGCGCTGCAGTCGATCCCCGGCACGCTCCTGCTGCTGCCCGTGTTCGTCGTCTTCTCGAACATCGCCAGCGCCACGGGCGTGCAGATCATCGGCACCCGCTGGGGCCTGTTCGTCACCTACCTGACGTTCGCCCTGCCGTTCTCGACCTGGGTGATGGTCACCTACCTGCGTGGCCTGCCGAAGGAACTCGAGGAAGCGGCGCGCATCGACGGCGCCTCGAGCACCAAGATCCTGACCAAGATCGTCCTGCCGCTGTCGTGGCCCGGCATCGTCGTCTCCGCGATCTTCGCCTTCCTGCTCGGCTGGAACGACGTCCTGTTCTCCACGATCATGACGACCCCGAACACCAGGACGGTGGCCGTGGTCCTGCAGGTACTCGGCACCACGCAGGAGGGCGGCGCGGTCCCGATCTACGGCCAGATGATGGCCGCCTCGATCGTCTGCGCGGTGCCGGTCGTCGCCCTGTACCTCATCTTCCAGCGCTACCTGGTGGGCGGTCTGACGGCCGGTTCCGTCAAGTGAGCGCGGCAGTCACCACAACCCAGAACCGGACTGGAGGCCCGTGGCGGCCCCGCCACGTGCCTCCCGTCCGACACGAAAGGACACCATGACCGACCAGCCCACGTGGGAACTCTCCGGTTTCGGCGACGAGATCGACGCGGACCCCGTCGTCCAGGTCGCGGTCCTGCAGGCGCTCGGCGCGAGCGCCATCGAGGTCCGCAGCGCCTGGGGCGTGAACGTCGTCGACCTCGACGAGGACCAGCTCGCCGGACTGCACCGCCTGCTCGAGGAGCGCGGACAGACCGTGTCCGCCATCGCCTCACCGATCGGCAAGGTCTCCGTCGACGAGCCCGTCGAGCACGAGGTCGGACGGCTCGGCCGCGCGATCGCCGCCGCGCACGCCCTCGGCACCACGAACATCCGGATCTTCTCGTTCTACTTCGAAGGCCGGCAGCCCGAGGACGTCCGCGACGACGTCCTCGTCCGGATGCGCGCCCTGGCCGACCTCGCCGAGCGCGAGGGCGTGACCCTGCTGCACGAGAACGAGAAGGACATCTACGGCGACGTCCCCGCGCGCGTGCTCGACCTCGTCGAGAGCGTCGGGTCCCCGGCACTCCGCCTGGCCTGGGACAACGCGAACTACGTGCAGTGCGGCGTCAAGCCGTTCACCGACGGGTGGGCGCAGCTCGCGCCCTACGTCGACTACCTGCAGGTCAAGGACGCCCTCGCCGCCGACTCGTCGGTGGTCCCCGCCGGCGAGGGCGACGGCGAGCTGCTCCAGACCCTCACCGCGCTGCGCGACGCCGGGTACTCCGGCTACGCCTCGCTCGAGCCGCACCTCAGCGACTTCACCTCCCTCGGCGGGTTCTCCGGCCCCGCGGCCTTCGGTCGCGCCGGTCGTGCCCTCCGCACCCTCACCGACCAGATCGGAGTCACCCTGCGATGACCACCCCACTGAAGTTGGCAGTCGTCGGCGCCGGCGTCATCGGACGCCACCACGCCACGGTCGCCGTCCACCACCCGGACCTGCAGGCCGTCGCCCTCGTCGACGCGATCCCCGCGGCCGCCACGAGCGCCGCCGACGAGATCGAGGCGATGGGTGTCACCCGCCCCATCACGACGTCCACCATCGAGGAGGCGATCGAGCAGACCGACATCGACGTCGTTGCGATCTGCTCGCCGTCCGGCATGCACGTGCAGCTCGCCGAGGCCGCCCTGGCCGCCGGCAAGCACGTCGTCATCGAGAAGCCCCTCGACACCACGATGCCCCGAGCCCGGCAGATCGCCGCGCTCGCCGCGGCGGCCCGCGACCGTGGCCTGGTCACGAGCGTCATCAGCCAGCACCGGTTCGACCCGGCCTCGGCCGCCGTCGCCTCGGCCGCCCACGACGGCGGGTTCGGCACCGTGACCTCGGGCCTGGCGAGCGTGGCCTGGTACCGGTCGCAGGGCTACTACGACTCCGGCGACTGGCGCGGAACCTGGGCGCTCGACGGCGGCGGCGCGGTCATGAACCAGGGCGTGCACACCGTCGACCTGCTCGTCTGGGCGCTCGGCCGTCCGGTCGAGATCTCGGCGCAGACCGGGCTGCTCGCGCACGACCGCATCGAGGTCGAGGACACCGCCGTCGCCACCGTCCGGTTCGCCGGGGGCGCGCTCGGCGTCATCCACTGCACGACCGCCGCGTACCCGGGGCTCTCCGCCCGCTACGCCGTGTACGGCACCCACGGGTCCGCGATCGTCGACGACGACCGCCTGGCCTACTTCCACATCGCACCCGACGCCGCCACCCTCGAGTCCGCGTCGACCACCGCGAACGCGTCGGCGGTCGCGGGCGCCGTCGACCAGAAGGACGACGTCGTCCCGCCGGAGCACGTCGTCGGCGGCCCCGCCGAGCCCGACCACTTCGCCGCCGGCCACGGTCGGCAGTACACCGACATCGTCGCCGCGATCCGCGAGGGCCGCGAGCCCGGCGTGACCGTCGACGCGGCCCTCGTGTCGCTCGCCACCGTCCGCGGGCTCTACGTCAGCGCGACGCTCGGGCAGCTCGTCCGGATCGACGACGTGATCGACGGGAAGTACGACGACGTGGTGCCCGTGGTGGGCGCTGCAGCAACGTCCGACACCGCGACCGAAGGAGCCACCCGATGAAGTTCTCCGTGTTCACCGCGTCCACCCCCGACTGGACCCCGTCGCAGGCCGCTTCGACGCTGGCCGACCAGGGCTGGGACGGCGTCGAGTGGCGCATCGTCGACGACCGCCCCGCGGACGGCACCGTCGTGCCCGCCGGTCGCTCGTTCTGGGCCGGCAACGCCTCGACGTGGCAGTTCACCGGCATCCAGGACCAGGTCGGCGAGATCGCCCGGATCACCGACGCCGCCGGCCTCGAGTACTCCGGCATCGGCGGGTACCAGCAGGCGTCGGACCACGAGGGCGTCGAGACGATGCTCCGCGTCACGAGCGAGCTCGGCGCCCGGCAGGTGCGGGTCTCGATGCCGGTGTACCGGCAGGAGAAGGAACGCACCGGCGAGACCTACGGGCAGATCTTCGACCGGACCCGAGCCGACCTCGAGTGGGCGGTGACCCGGGCGACCGAGCTCGGCGTCAAGGCGCTCGTCGAGCTCCACCACATGACCATCACCCCCTCGGCCTCGGCGGCGCTGCGACTCGTCGACGGCCTCGACCCGGAGCACGTCGGGGTCATCCACGACCTCGGCAACCTGGTCATCGAGGGGTACGAGGACCACCTCGCCGCCTTCGAGCTCCTCGGCCCCTACCTCGCCCACGCCCACGTGAAGAACGCACGCTGGGTCGACACCGGCGACACCCGGGCCGACGGCAGCACGATCTGGCAGCACGAGTGGGCACCGTTGCGCACCGGCCAGGCGTCCGTCTCCGAGTACCTCGACGCCCTCCGCCAGGTCGGCTACGACGGCTGGGTCACCATCGAGGACTTCTCCACCGACCTGCCGCTCGAGGCCCGTACCGCCGACAACCTGGCGTACCTGCGGTCCCTCGTGCCGGTGTCGGCATGACCGACCGCCGACCGGGCATCGTCCACCTGGGGGTGGGTGCGTTCGCGCGCGCCCACCTCGCCTGGTACACGGCCCACACCACGGGGGAGCCGTGGGGCATCACCGCCTTCACCGGCCGCTCGCCCGCGGCGGCCGACGCGTTGGCCGCGCAGGACTGCCGGTACACGCTGGTCACCCGCGCCGCGTCCGGCGACGACGCCGAGGTGGTCGACACGATCGTGGCCGCCCACGCGGGCAGCGACGACACGGCCTGGAGGCACGTGGTCGCGTCGCCGGCGACGACCATCGTCACGCTGACGGTCACCGAGCAGGGCTACCGGTCCGGGTCCGACGTCCCGGCCCGGTTGGTCGCGGGGCTCGACGCCCGTCGGACGGCCGGCGGCGGGCGCATCGCACTGGTCAGCCTCGACAACCTGACGCACAACGGCGCGGTGCTGCGCGAGGCCGTGCTGGGTGCCACCACGGACCCCGACCTGCGCGCGTGGATCGAGGCGAACGTCGCGTTCCCGTCGTCGATGGTGGACCGGATCACCCCCGCGACCACCGACGCCGACGTCACGGGCCTCGCCGCCCTGCCGGGAGCGCTCGCCGGGGACCGGGTGCCGGTGGTCACCGAGCCGTTCGCGGAGTGGGTGCTCGAGGACCGCTTCGACGGCATCGACCGGCCCGCGTGGGGCACCGCCGGCGTGCGCATCGTCGACGACGTCACCCCGTACGAGCAGCGGAAGCTCTGGCTGCTGAACGGCTCGCACTCGCTGCTCGCGTACCTCGGGCTCCAGCGCGGGCACGAGACCGTCGCCGCGGCGATGGACGACCCGGTGTGCCGGGCCGCCGTCGAGCAGCTGTGGGACGAGGCCGCCCGCGAACTGCCGCTGCCCGCCGACGAGGTCGCCGCCGCCCGCGCCGCCCTGGTGGACCGGTTCGCGAACCCCCGCATCCGGCACACCCTGCGGCAGATCGCCTCCGGCGGGTCGCAGAAGCTGCCCGTCCGGGTCGTCGACGTCGTGCGGCACCGGCTCGGGCGCGACCCGTCCGCGGGCATCGGGCCCGGCGCCGCGACGGCGATCGCAGCATGGTGGCTCCACGTCACGACGCAGCCGGACCTCGTGGACGACGACGGAGCCCCCGGGGCAGACTCGGACGTGCACGACGTGCTGCGCGGCATCGCCCCCGACCTCGACACCACCGCCGTGGTCGACGCGATCACCGCGGCGGCCGACGACATCCGGGCGGCGAGCACCGCCGCACGCACCACCAGCAGCACCGACGAAGGAGTCCACGCATGACCGACACCACCACGAACCCCGCGGCCCCGGTGCCGGGCGCCGCCGACACCGGCGCGGCGACCGGGCAGACCTCCGGGCGTCCGGACACGTGGGCGTCGGCCGACCGCGGCCAGCTCATCGAGCGCGCCGAGGTCATCGTCACCAGCCCGAACCGGAACTTCGTGACGCTGAAGATCACGACCGCCGACGGCGTCACCGGCCTCGGCGACGCGACGTTGAACGGCCGCGAGCTCGGCGTCGCCGCCTACCTGTCCGAGCACGTCGTGCCGCTGCTGATCGGCCGCGACGCCAGCCGCATCGAGGACGCCTGGCAGTTCCTCTACCGCTCGTCGTACTGGCGCCGCGGCCCCGTCACGATGGCCGCCATCGCATCCGTCGACATGGCGCTCTGGGACATCAAGGCCAAGGTCGCCGGCATGCCGCTGTACCAGCTGCTCGGCGGGGCCTCGCGCACCGGGCTGATGGCGTACGGGCACGCCTCGGGCAAGGAACTCCCCGAACTGTTCGACTCGATCCGCGAACACCAGGAGGAGGGCTACCGCTCGATCCGCGTGCAGACCGGCGTCCCGGGCCTCGAGAGCATCTACGGCATCGCCTCGAACAAGACCACCGAGGGCAACGAGGGCGTCCGGTACGACTTCGAGCCGGCGCAGCGCGGCGCCTTCCCCGCCATGGAGGACTGGGACACCCGCGCCTACCTGCGCCACGTGCCCACCGTGTTCGAAGCCGTGCGCAACGAGTTCGGACCCGAACTGCCGCTGCTGCACGACGGCCACCACCGGATGACCCCGCTGCAGGCCGCGAAGCTCGGCAAGTCGCTCGAGCCGTACGACCTGTTCTGGCTCGAGGACTGCACCCCGGCCGAGAACCAGGAAGCCCTGAAGCTCGTCCGGCAGCACACCACCACACCGCTCGCGATCGGCGAGGTCTTCAACACCATCTGGGACTTCAAGGACATCATCCGCGACCAGCTCATCGACTACGTCCGCGGGGCCGTCACGCACATGGGCGGCATCTCCCCGCTCAGGAAGACGATGGACTACGCCGCGATGTACCAGATCAAGTCCGGGTTCCACGGGCCGACCGACATCTCGCCCGTCGGCCTCGCCGCGCAGATGCACCTCGGGATGGCGATCCACAACTTCGGCATCCAGGAGTACATGCAGCACGGGCCGCAGACGAACCAGGTGTTCCAGCAGACCTTCACCTTCACGGACGGCTACCTGCACCCCGGTGACGAGCCCGGCCTCGGGGTCAGCCTCGACGTCGACGAGGCCGGCAAGTACCCGTACGAACAGGCCTACCTGCCGTTCAACCGCCTGGCCGACGGCACCGTCCACGACTGGTGACCCCCGCCGCGACCGCGAGGTGCTCGTACCTCGCGGTCGCCATGCATACAGAAACCGTTGCGTCGGTGGCGTCCGGCAGTATCGTTCCCGCAACAAGTGAAAGGAGACGACATGGTTCCGACGGTGACCTTCATGGACCGGAGCTCGATCGCGATCGAGCGTTCACGCCTGCTTGCCCGAGCGCACATGCCGTTGGCAGACCTCCGCGAGAAGGGAGCGACGTTCCAGCTCGACCCCGAAGAACAGTCGATCCTGCGCGCCCTCGACGAACTCGACTTCCTCGAAGGTGATGACTGACCGCACCTCTGACCTCGCAGCACGGGTCCAGGGGTTCGCACAAGAACTGATCGACACACTCTCGGCAGTCCTCGGCACACCCGTGTCCTTCGACGTCAAGGTCGGGACATCGCCGGCGCGGCCGCAGGTCGCGATCTCGCAGTCTGATCCGATCGGCGTCCCGCTCACCGTCGACGGACACGTCCTGTTCCGCCTGCTCGTCCAGTTCCGCTGTCGGTGGAACACGAGCGGCAACTACCTCGCCGTCGAACAGTCCTCCTTCGCCGTGGCGGTCGAGCAGGTCGCCGAGCCGTTCTTCCACTTCGACTACGTCCGCGACTCGATCGAGTCGGTTCCCGTTGCGCACCTGAACATCCACGCGCACCGAGACGAGGTGATCTGGGCGATGCTCATGGCTCGGACCAAGCGAGGGAAGCGTCGCGCGAAGGATGCTGCCAACGGGAAGATCACGCGGATCTCGACGCTGCACTTCCCGCTCGGCGGGCATCGGCACCGTCCATCGATCGAGGACATCCTCGAGATGCTCGTCAACGAGTTCGGGATCGATCACGCCGAGGATGCCCGCCACGTACTCGCCGCCGGTCGGCGGCGATTCCGCTCGATCCAGACGGCGGTCGGCGTCCACGACGCTCCCGAAGTCGCGGCGACGGCGCTCCGGGAGCTCGGGTACATCGTGGCAGCTCCGGCGAACACCCCGGTGCTCCGGGCGGACCGTCTCGAGCGGTACTGAGGGGATCGCGGGCAAGCTGGGGGCATGGAGTTCGCGGACGTCGCCAGGGAGCTGCTGCTCGTCGCGCCGGGGGACTTCGTCGCCGAGCGCACGGCCCGCCAGCGCGCGGTGCGGAAGGACGACCGCGACCTGGCGGCGGCGATCGGGAAGCTCCGGAAGCCCGCACCGGCAGCGTGGGTCGTGGACCTGCTCGCGCACGACGGCGCCCTCGACGACGCGGTCGGCCTCGGGCCGGCCCTCCGCAAGGCCCAGGCCGACGCCGACCCCGGCGAGATCCGGACGCTCCGACAGCAACGCTCCGAGGTGATCGAGGCTCTGGCGCAGGCCGGGGCCGACCTCGCCTCGGACGCCGGACACCCCGCGACGTCGGCTGTGCTCGACCAGGTGCGCGCGACGATCGAGGCAGCGATGGCCGATCCGCACGCCGGAGCCGCCGTGCGCTCGGGGCTGCTCGTGACGCCCTTGGAGAGCGTGGGGTTCGACGCGGTCGACCTGGACGGGGCGCTCGCGGACCCGGACGCGGTGCCGGACGCCTGGTCCGGCAGCGATGCCCCACCCATCCCGATCACCCGGGCGAGGGGCGCGCGGAAGGCGAGCCGTGCCTCCCGGTCGACGGAGACCGCACCACCGGACCGACCGGAGCCGGACGCCGAGCCGGAGCCGGAGCGTGACCCGGCCGCCGACCGGAAGGCCGCGCGCCAGGCGGAGACCGCCGCCCGGAGCGAGTCGCGGGACGCCGATGCGGCGCTCGACGCCGCGGAGGCGGACCTCGAGCAGGCCGAGGAACGCCGGGCCGACCTGCAGCGCGAACTCGACCGGGCGACCGCGGAGATCGAGGCCCTCGAACGTGCTCGTGACGCCGCCGAGGCTGCGAGCAACGACGCCCGCGAGCTGCTGGCGGCCGCGCAGGAGCACCGGCGCAGCCTCGGTCGCTGATCCTCGCGGAGCGTTCTTTCCCATCACGCGCGCGATGGAAGGTCGAATCGGGCGTAGTCGGCCGAAAGGAACGACCACCTACGCCCGGAACGCCCCAGTACGCCCGGAACGACCACCTCCGCGCGGGACGAGCGCCGATCGTTACACAACAGTTGTCGTTCTTGACGAGAGGCGTTGGAGCGGTCTAATCTCGGGCACCATGCTTCGGGCCGGCGATGGTCCGCCGGGAGCCGTCTCCGCATCAGCACGGGGCGTCCCGGGTACAGGACTCGCATCATCGCCGACGCCCCGATCGCCCGCAGCCACTGCGCGGGTGGTCGGGAGCGTGGCGCGCGGCGCACCCCGGAGACATGCCGCGATGCCGGGTCGAGCACTCCGGGGCCCCTCCAGGAGAGACGACACATGTCGGAACCCCGCACCGAACGCACCACGACCCTGACCCCGCCGAACGGCGTCGCGACCGCACCACCTGGCTCCACGCCACCGGCACCCGCCGTCGGGCGCGAGGGCCTCATCGCCCGCCTCGGCATCCCGCACCCACTGCGGTGGGGCTTCCTCGGCGTCCTCGTCTTTATGACGGGCGACGGCATCGAGTCGAACTTCATCGCGCCGCACATCGCCGCGGCGCTCGGCTCCGGCGGCACGGACAGTGCAGCGATGGTCATCGGCATCTACGGCGTCGCCGTCCTGGTGGCCTCGTACTTCGCCGGTGTGCTCTCCGAGCTGTGGGGGCCCCGCCGCGTCATGACGATCGGCGCCGTCCTGTGGGTGGTGTTCCAGGTCGCGTTCCTCGCGGCACTGCCCACCGGGTCGGTCGGTCTCATCGCCCTGACGTACTTCCTGCGCGGACTCGGGTTCCCGCTGTTCGCCTTCTCGTTCCTCTGCTGGGTGAACCACACCGTCGCACGTGAGCGGAACGCCACCGCCGTCGGCTGGTTCTACGTCGTCTTCACCGGTGGCCTGCCGACGCTCGGCTCGCTCATCGCGATCGGCAGCATCCCCGCGTTCGGCGGCGGCCACACAGGGGAGACGTGGTCGATGGCCCTGTCGCTCGTGCTGGTCGCGGCCGGCTGGGTGATCGTCCGGTTCGGTGTCCACGAGCAGACCGGACTCGGCCGCATCGCCCCGCGCTCGCACTCCGCCGCACGGGTCATCGCCAGCGGCATCGAGGTCTGCATCACGCGCCCCAAGGTCCTGCTCGCCGTCCTGATCCGGCTCGTCAACACGGCGCCCGAGTTCGGCATGTTCGTGATCATGCCGGCGATCATCGGCACCGAGCTCGGGTGGGGGCAGTCGAAGTGGCTGACGATGACGGTGATCGTCTACGCCGGCAACATCCTGTTCAACGCCTTCTTCGGCGCCCTCGGTGACCGCATCGGCTGGATCCGCACCGTCAAGTGGTTCGGCATCGGCGCCTCGGCCATCGGGCTGCTGGCCTGGTGGTACGTCCCGCACCTGGTGCCCGCCGGTTCCGAGTGGGGCTTCTGGCTCGCCACCGCCGCGGGGACGGTCTTCGGCATCATGCTCGCCGGGTTCACGCCGATGGGTGCGATCGTCCCCGCCTTCGCCGGCGAGGAGCGCCGCGGCGCCGCGATGGCCATGTACGCGACGGCGGCCGGCGGTGCGACCTTCCTCGGCAACGCCGTGGTCAGCGCCGTCCTGCCGTGGGGCGGGCCCGGTGGGGTGGTCTGGACGTTCGTCGGCCTCTACGTCCTCGCCTTCGTGGTGCTCTCGTTCCTCAGAGTGCCGAAGGAAGCGGTGGCCGCCGGGCACTGAGGCACGACACGCCCGGCGGGTGCTGGTAGAGTCGGTGATTGACTTCGGCGAGGGCCGCGACAGCGGCCGTGATCGACGCGGTGGGAGACCCGGCCCAGCAGGGAACGTTCCTCACGCGTGCACGCGTTCGAGTTGCAACACCACAGACCCCCACGATGCCGGACCGCCGGTGTCGACCCCCGAGACCAGGAGGCACCATGGCCGACTACACGAAGCTCGCAGCGGACGTCCGCACCAAGTTCGGCAAGGGTGCAGCGCGCAAGCTCCGCGCCGCCGACAAGATCCCCGCGGTCGTCTACGGCCACGGCACCGAGCCGAAGCACATCTCGCTGCCCGGTCACGAGACCATGCTGCTCGTCCGTACCGCCAACGCGGTCGTCGACCTCGACATCGAGGGTGCGGCCCAGCTCGCCCTCGTCAAGGACGTCCAGCGTGACCCGGTGCGCCAGATCATCGAGCACATCGACCTCGTGGTCCTGCGCCGCGGCGAGAAGGTCACGGTCGACGTGCCCGTCGTCATCGAGGGCGAGTCCTTCTCCGGCACGATCCACGTGCAGGACCTGAACACCGTCTCCCTCCTGGTCCTCGCGACCGACATCCCGGAGCACGTCGTCGTCGACGTCGAGGGCCTCGAGGACGGCAAGCAGATCGTCGCGTCCGAGCTGACCCTCCCCGAGGGTGCCGAGCTCGAGACCGACCCCGAGGCACTCGTCGTGCAGATCGTCACCCCGCGTGGCACCGCCGACGACGACGCTGCGGACGAGGCCTCGGCCGAGGCCGGCGCCGAAGCCGGTGCCGAGGGCGGCTCCGAGCCCGTCTCCGAGTAACACCCCTTCGAAGGCATCTGGTCGACGCTGTGGCGGATCGAACACTGGTCGTGGTCGGACTCGGGAACCCCGGGCCCGACTACGCCGGCAACCGCCACAACGTCGGCCAGATGGTCCTCGACGAACTCGCGTCCCGCATGGGCGCGACGTTCAAGAAGCACAAGACGCCGAACCAGGTCGCCGAAGGGCGCCTGGTGCCCGGCGGCCCGCGGTTCGTGCTGGCGAAGCCCGGTTCGTTCATGAACACGTCGGGCGGCCCGGTGTCGTCGGTGCTCGGGTTCTACAGCGCCACCCCGGCCGATCTGGTCGTCGTGCACGACGAGCTCGACCTGCCGTTCGACACCGTCCGGCTCAAGGGCAGCGGTGGGCACGGCGGCCACAACGGCCTCCGCGACATCATCAAGGCGACCGGTACGAACGAGTTCTCGCGCGTGCGGGTCGGCATCGGTCGCCCGCCCGGCCGTCAGGACCCGGCCGACTACGTGCTGCGTGACTTCTCCGCAGCCGAGAAGAAGTCGCTGCCGATCCTGCTGGCCGACGCCGCGGACGCGGTCGAGGCGATCGCCGAGCTCGGGCTCGTCGCCGCGCAGCAGCGCGTGCACGCGCCGTCCTGACGGCACCGGCCGATCCCGGCCGTGTTCGCCCGTCGCGCACCACGCGGGCGGTGTCGGTGGGGGCCGGTACCATCTCCTGAGTGACGATCTCGGGCATCATCCCTGCGCTCTCGCGCGCCTCCGCGTTCGATCGCGTGCTCCGCGCCGCGCCTCGTGACGCCGACTTCTCGGTCGTCGACGGCCTGCGGGTCCCGCTGCTCGGGGCGCTGATCGCCGAACGGAACGGTCCGCAGTGCGTGCTCGTCATCACGGCGACCGGGCGTGAGGCCGAAGCCGTCCGCGACGCCCTCGGCAGCTACGTCCCCGACGCCGACGTCCTCGAGTTCCCGGCGTGGGAGACCCTGCCGCACGAACGCCTCAGCCCGAGTGCGCAGACCGTCGGCACCCGGATCGCGACCCTGCGCCGACTCGCTTCGTGGTCCGCCGCAGACGTCGCCGACCGCCGCACCACCATCGTCGTGGCGAGCGTCCGGGCCGCCCTGCAGCCGATCGCGGCCAACCTGACCTCGCTCGCACCCGTCCTGCTCCGGACCGACTCGCGCGGCAACGACCTGGCAGCGATCGCCGCGAAGCTCGTCGACATGGCCTACGCCCGCGTCGACCTCGTCACCCGGCGCGGAGAGTTCGCGGTGCGCGGCGGCATCCTCGACGTCTTCCCGCCCACGGCCGACCACCCGGTCCGCGTCGACTTCTTCGGCGACGAGATCGAGGCGATCAAGGCGTTCTCGGTCGCCGATCAGCGCACCACCGAGGACGACCTCGGCTCGGTCGAGCTCACCGCCTCGCGCGAACTCCTGCTCAGCGACGACGTCCGGCAGCGGGCGCGCGAGATGCTCCACGAGTTCCCCAACCTGTCGCAGATGTTGGCGAAGATCGCCGAGGGCATCCCGGTCGAGGGCATGGAGTCCCTCGCCCCGGCGCTCGTGCAGGACCTCGTGCCGATGACGTCGTACCTGCCCGAGACCGCCACCATCGCGGTGTTCTCGCCCGAGCGGGTGAACGGCCGCGCCAACAGCCTGGCCGAGACGAACACCGAGTTCCTGCAGGCCGCCTGGAGCGCCGCGGTCGCCGGGGCGCAGGCACCCATCGACCTCGACGCCGGCAACTTCCTGACGGTGCAGCAGCTCAAGAACACCCGTGGGCAGCGCACCTGGTGGACGGTGTCGCCGTTCGACTCCGGGCTCGACGAAGGCGACACCGCGCGCGTGCTCACCGACGCCGAGGCGGCAGCCGAGGCGGGCGAGTACATCCGCGTCCGCGCCGAGGCGGTGCCGAGCTTCGCGGGCAGTGCCGACGGCGCGATCGCGCACGTCAAGGCGCTCACCGATGACGGGTGGGCGGTCGTGGTGACCGCCCAGGGCCAGGGGCTGGTCGAACGGGCGGTGCAGGTCCTCGCCGACGCCGGCGTCGCAGCCCGTGCCGAAGCCCTGCCCGCGCCTCCCGAGCCGGGTGTCGCCATCGTCACGACCGCCACCGTCGAGCACGGCTTCGCCATCCCGGATCCGCGCATCGTGGTCCTCAGCGAGGCGGAGTTCTACGGCCGGAGCGTCCAGCAGGGCGCGCGCACCGTCAAGAAGCTGGCGAGCCGCCGCAAGAACGTGGTCGACCCGCTGCAGCTCAAGCCGGGCGACGTCGTCGTGCACGCGACGCACGGCATCGGCAAGTTCGTCGAGCTCGTCAGCCGCGAGGTCTCCAGCGGCGGCCGCAACGCGGTGAAGACGCAGCGCGAGTACCTCGTGCTCGAGTACGCGCCGTCGAAGCGGAACTACCCGGGCGACAAGCTCTTCGTGCCGACCGACCAGCTCGACCAGCTGTCGCGGTACGTCGGCGG
The DNA here is from genome assembly GCF_054060195.1 of Curtobacterium sp. PvP017. NCBI lineage: Bacteria > Bacillati > Actinomycetota > Actinomycetes > Micrococcales > Microbacteriaceae > Curtobacterium > Curtobacterium sp. PvP017. The sequence continues at coordinate 87,961 of NZ_JBSSCY010000008.1, read as the reverse complement.
CGAGTCCCCGAGCCTGTCGAAGATGGGCGGCTCGGACTGGTCCGCCGCCAAGTCGAAGGCCCGCAAGGCCGTCCGCGACATCGCGGTCGACCTGGTCAAGCTGTACTCGGCGCGGATGGCGTCGAAGGGGCACGCGTTCGGGCCGGACACCCCGTGGCAGCGCGAGCTGGAAGAGGCGTTCCCGTTCGCCGAGACCGCCGACCAGCTCACCACCATCGACGAGATCAAGCGGGACATGGAGCGGCCGATCCCGATGGACCGCCTGCTCTCCGGCGACGTCGGCTACGGCAAGACCGAGGTCGCGATCCGCGCCGCGTTCAAGGCGGTGCAGGACGGCAAGCAGGTCGTCATGCTCGTGCCGACGACGCTGCTCGTCCGCCAGCACATGGAGACGTTCCAGGAGCGCTTCGCCGGGTTCCCCGTGCACCTGCGCGCCCTGAGCCGGTTCCAGTCCGAGAAGGAGTCCAAGGAGACCATCGCCGGGCTCGCCGACGGGACCGTCGACATCGTCATCGCGACCCACCGGATCCTGTCGCAGGGCATCACCTTCAAGGACGTCGGCCTCGTCATCATCGACGAGGAACAGCGGTTCGGCGTCGAGCACAAGGACCAGCTCAAGAAGTTCAAGACGAACGTCGACGTCCTGGCCATGTCGGCGACCCCGATCCCGCGGTCGCTCGAGATGGCCGTCACCGGCATCCGCGAGATGTCGACCCTGGCCACCCCACCAGAGGACCGCCACCCCATCCTGACCTTCGTCGGGCCGCAGTCCGACCTGCAGGTGGCCGCCGCGATCCGCCGCGAACTCCTGCGTGAGGGCCAGGTGTTCTACGTGCACAACCGCGTGAAGGACATCCAGGGCGTCGCCGCGCACCTGGCCGAGATCGTGCCGGACGCCCGCATCGCCGTGGCGCACGGGCAGATGTCCGAGAGCACCCTCGAGCAGGTCATGGTCGACTTCTGGGAGCGTCGGTTCGACGTCCTCGTGTCGACGACGATCATCGAGACCGGGCTCGACATCGCGAACGCGAACACGCTCATCATCGACAAGGCCGACAAGTACGGGCTGTCCCAGCTCCACCAGCTGCGCGGTCGTGTCGGCCGTGGGCGGGAGCGCGGGTACGCGTACTTCCTGTACGACTCCGAGAAGCCCCTGTCCGAGACCGCGCAGGACCGCCTCGAGACGATCGCGGCGAACAACGAGCTCGGCGCGGGCATGCAGGTCGCCATGAAGGACCTCGAGATCCGTGGTGCCGGCAACCTGCTCGGTGGCGAGCAGTCCGGGCACATCGCGGGCGTCGGGTTCGACCTGTACCTCCGGATGATCGGCGAGGCGGTCTCGCAGTTCCGCGGTGACGTCGCCGAGGGGCAGACCGAGCTGCGGCTCGAGATCCCGGTCGACGCGCACATCCCCGAGGACTACGTCGAGTCCGAGCGGCTCCGGCTCGAGGCGTACCAGAAGCTGTCCGCGGCCTCGGCCCCGACGGCGCAGCAGGACGCCATCGACATGGTGCTCGACGAGCTCACCGACCGGTACGGGCAGCCGCCGCAAGCGGTGCAGACGCTGGTCGAGGTCTCCCGGCTCCGTCGCATGGCGCAGCAGGTCGGCCTGTCCGACGTGGTCGTCATGGGGTCGAACCTGCGCGTCGCGGGCAAGGAGCTCGCCGACTCGTCGCAGGTGCGGCTCAAGCGGATGTTCCCGGGCGCGAAGTGGTTCCCGCAGCAGAACGCGGCGAGCATCCCGATGCCGCGGCCGCACGACCAGGCGCTGCCGGACGACGCCCTGATCCGGTGGGTCGAGAGCATCCTGACCGCGGTCTACGGCGCGACGACGCCGGCGGAGGCGCCGGCCGCGTAGGGGGCGGCGATCTTCGACCCGGAACGACTTTCTCGATGTCGTATGACAACGAGAACGTCGTTTCGGGTCGAACCGCGCCAGGGCCTGCGGCCCGCTACTCGGTGTCCTCGGCCTCGGACAGCTCGCGGCGCGCACGGTACGCCCGTGCCCGCAGCGTGACGACGACCGCCGACGCGACGATGGCGATGCCGGACCCGACGAGCACGGCGAGCACGCCCTCGTCGAGGACCTCCTCGTTGCGGGCGAACGCCAGCTCGTTCATGAGCAGGGAGACCGTGAACCCGATCCCGCCGAGCACCCCGACGGTGATGATCGAGAAGAACGACAACGAGGACCGCCCCGGTGACCGGAAGAGCCGCGTGGCGACGACGCCGAACAGCGTGATGCCGATGACCTTGCCGACCGGCAGCGCGATGACGACCGCCCAGAACGTGGGGGAGAGCTCGCTGATGCCGACCGAGGGGATGACGACCGCGGCCGAGACGAACGCGAACACCGGCAGCACGATCGCGTTCGACCACGGCTCGACGTGCTCGTGCAGGGTGTGGCCCGGTCGGCGGGGCAGCACGAGGCCGAGCGCGACGCCGGCGATGGTGGCGTGCACTCCGGAGTGGTAGACGAGCCACCAGGTGACGAGTCCGACCAGGACCATCGCCACGATCAGGAGTGTCTGGCCACTGCGCCCCGGGCGGAGCATCCGGCCGAGCACCCAGAACACGGCCAGTGCGACGACCGCACCGCCGAGGGCCGCGAAGTCGGTGTCGTGCGCGAACACGACGGCGATGATGATGATCGCGATGAGGTCGTCGAGCACCGCGAGTGCGAGCAGGAACACGCGGATGCCGCTCGGCAGCCCACGACCGAACATCGCCAGGACACCGAGGGCGAACGCGATGTCCGTCGCCGTCGGGATCGGCCAGCCGTGCGTGTACGGGGTACCCGCGGTCACCAGCAGGAACACCCCGGCCGGGACGAGCACGCCGCCGACCGCCGCGATGGCCGGCACGATCGCAGTCTTCGGGTTCGACAGCTCACCGTCGACGAGCTCCTGCTTCAGCTCGATCGCGACGAGCAGGAAGAAGACCGCGAGCAGGCCGTCGCTGACCCAGTGCGCGATCGACAGGTCGAGGCCGACGGCGCCCAGCGGCGGGTGCGCGTCGAGCAGGCGTTCGAGGCCGGGGCCGACGGGCGAGTTCGCGACGACCAGGCCGAGCACGGCGGCGGTCAGGAGCGCGATGGCGCTGAAGCGGGGGGAGCGGACGAGGGACGACATGGATCTCCGTCTCGAGGGGTCGGGTGAGTGTCCGTCGACCAGACTTCCCGACACACCACGACCAGCATACGTGGGTGAGACGATGGCCCGATGACCGCCGTACCGGACCTCGTCACCGTCGTCGACCGCCTGCTCGCCGAGGACGGGGGCTGCGTCTGGAACCGTGCGCAGACCCACGCCACGCTGGCGCGGTACGCGGTCGAGGAGTCCTACGAACTGGTCGACGCCATCGACGACGGCGACCCCGACGACGTCCGCGAGGAGCTCGGCGACGTCCTGTACCAGGTCGTCCTGCACGCCGGGATCGCCGAACGCGCGGGGGAGTTCACCCTCGAGGACGTCGCCGCCGGGGTCCGCGACAAGATGGTCCGTCGGCACCCGCACGTGTTCGGCGACGAGACCGCGGACACCGTCGACGACGTCGTCCGGGTGTGGCGCGCGGCGAAGGCGGCCGAGAAGTCGGCCCGGACGAGTGTGCTGGACGGGGTCCCGCGCGCGATGCCGCCGCTGGAACGGGCCGTCAAGCTGCTGGAGCGCCTGGACGAGCACGGTGCGGCCGTCGCGGCCGTGGCGTCCGTCGTGGCCGCCGACCGGGAGGCCCGTGACCCGTCCGCCACGGCCGCTGCGGTATCCGGAACGGAGACCGCTCGGGCATCGGTCGGGTCCCCGGCGCCGGCCGACGGTGCGGGGGTCGTGGACCCCACGTGGGGGATCGCGATGCTCGAGGAGGTCGCGAGGGCGGTGCGCGACGGCATCGACCCGGTCGCGAGTCTCCGAGCCGCGGTCGCTGCGCTCGAGGACGCCGGCCGGGCCACGGAGTGAGGGTGCGGGGAGCCGCAGCGTGCGTGCGCGGGAGCCGCAGCGTGCGTGCACCCGAAAAGAGAAGGGCGCCCTCCTAACCCGAAAAAGGAGGGCGCCCGTGAGCGGGTGGGCACACCCCCAGGGAGAGATGTGCACGCAGAACCCGCTCGAGTCGCGGGGCACACTGCAGCACGGTGCCCACGCGATCGGTTCGGAGAGTGGATCAGGCACGCTCCGAACCGAGGTACTGAATGCAGTATGCCAGTAGAACGCATGCCGCGCAACCCGGTGATGCGCATCTGCCAGACTTGACCGCATGGCGACGACCGTGACGGCACCCCGTGGCATGCGTGACTTCCTCCCCGCGGACAAGGCCCGACGCGAGCACGTGCTCGGTGTCGTCCGCGACGTCTACTCCCGGCACGGGTTCGACGAGATCGAGACCCCGGTGGTCGAGGACGCCGCGCGCCTGCACTCCGGGCTCGGCGGTGACAACGAGAAGCTGGCGTTCGCGGTCATGAAGCGCGGGCTCAGCACCGAGGACCTGCAGACGGCCCAGGCCCCGCTCGACCTCGCCGACCTCGGGCTCCGCTTCGACCTGACCGTGCCGCTCGCCCGGTTCTACGCCTCGCACCGTGCCGAGCTGCCGTCGGTGTTCCGATCGGTGCAGATCGCGCCGGTCTGGCGCGCCGAGCGTCCGCAGAAGGGGCGCTACCGCCAGTTCGTGCAGTGCGACATCGACATCCTCGGGGAGCCCGGACAGCTGGCCGAGATCGAGCTCATCCGCGCCACGACCGCCGCCCTCGACGCACTCGGCGTGACCGGCACCACGATCCGCATCAACGACCGGCGGATCCTGCTGACCTTGCTGGCGTCGTGGGGCATCGCCGACCCGGCTGCCGCCGACCGCGCGCTCATCACGATCGACAAGCTCGACAAGATCGGCCCGGACGGCGTCGCCGCCGAACTCCGCAGCACCGTCGGGCAGGAGCTGCCGGGGCTCGAGGACACGATCCGCGCGCTCGAGGCCGCGGACTGGACCTCGGTCGAGGGCGCCGCGTGGCTCGACTCCGAGGCGTTCGCCGACCTGTTGCGCCTGCGCGAGGCCCTGCCCGGGGTCGACCTCCGCTTCGACCCGACGCTCGTGCGCGGGATGGGCTACTACACCGGCACGATCTTCGAGGTCGCGCACCCCGACTTCGGCTACAGCCTGGGCGGTGGCGGTCGGTACGACGGCATGATCGGCCGCTTCCTCGGCCAGGACGTCCCCGCAGTCGGCTTCTCGCTGGGCTTCGAGCGCCTGGTCGACCTCGTGACACTCCCGGAGTCCGCGGAGTCCGACGCCGTGGTGCTCGTCTACGACAAGGACGTCGACCCGGTCCGGCTCGCGGCCCTGAAGACCGAGGCACTCGGGTCGCACCGACGCGTACGGCTCGAACGGCGCACCAAGAACACGAAGAACCTGCTCGCCGGTCTGGCCGCACAGGGGTTCTCCGCCTTCGCCACCGTCGGCGCCGACACGACGTCGCTCGAGGGTGTGGAGTTCCGCCCGCTCGACTGAGTCGTCCACACCGGGCGTCACGGTCGACGTCGTGTTCACCTCGGCTCGCTAGGATCGGTCCCGCAAACACCACAACCAATGTGTAGGGAGTACCCCGTGGCCCTGATCGATGCCGTAGGCGCACGCGAAGTCCTCGATTCCCGAGGCAACCCGACGGTCGAGGTCGAGGTCCTCCTCGACGACGGCGTCGTGTCCCGCGCGCTCGTCCCCTCCGGTGCCTCCACCGGTGCGTTCGAGGCGTACGAACTCCGCGACGGCGATGCCTCGCGCTACGGCGGCAAGGGCGTGCTCAAGGCCGTCGACGCCGTCCTCGACGAGATCGGCCCGGCGCTCGAGGGCTTCGACGCCACCGACCAGCGCCTCGTCGACGCCGCGCTCATCGAGCTCGACGGAACCGAGAACAAGTCCCGCCTCGGCGCGAACTCGATCCTCGGTGCCTCGCTCGCCGTGGCCCGTGCCGCTGCCGACTCGGCCGACCTGCCGCTGTTCCGCTACCTCGGCGGCCCGAACGCGCACACGCTGCCCGTCCCGCTGATGAACGTCGTCAACGGTGGTGCCCACGCGGACACCAACGTCGACATCCAGGAGTTCTTCCTCGTGCCCTACGGCGCCGAGTCGTTCTCCGAAGCGCTCCGGTGGGGCGTCGAGACCTACCACGCCCTCAAGGGCGAGCTGAAGAAGCAGGGCCTCGCGACCGGCCTCGGCGACGAGGGCGGCTTCGCGCCGGAGCTCGCATCGAACCGTGCAGCGCTCGACTTCCTGCTGACCGCGATCGAGAAGGCCGGCTACACCCCGGGCAAGGACATCGCCGTCGGCCTCGACGTCGCGTCCACCGAGTTCTTCCACGACGGCAAGTACTCGTTCGAGGGCAAGCAGCTCTCGAGCCAGGAGTTCACCGCGTACTTCGCCGACCTCGTCGCGAACTACCCGCTCGTCACCATCGAGGACCCGCTGGCCGAGGACGACTGGGAGGGCTGGTCGCACCTGACCGCCGAGCTCGGCGACAAGGTCCAGATCGTCGGCGACGACCTGTTCGTCACCAACCCGAAGCGTCTGCAGCGGGGCATCGACGAGAAGGCCGCGAACTCGATCCTGGTGAAGGTCAACCAGATCGGCACGCTCACCGAGACCCTCGACGCGGTGTCGCTCGCGCACCGCCACGGCCTCACCTCGATCCTGTCGCACCGCTCGGGTGAGACCGAGGACACCACGATCGCGGACATCGCGGTCGCGGTCGACGGTGGTCAGATCAAGACCGGTGCACCGGCCCGTTCGGACCGCGTCGCCAAGTACAACCAGCTGCTCCGCATCGAGGAAGAGCTCGGCGACGCAGCGGTGTACGCCGGTCGCTCGGCCTTCCCGCGCGCCGCGTCGCTGTAGCCAGCCGCTCAGCAGTCCCTGCACCACCGAGACGCCGTCCTCCTCCGAGAGGACGGCGTCTCGTCGTGTGTGGACGTCGGCGAGACGCTGAGAGGGCGCCGAACGGCCGCGTGCCGAGCGTGCCCACCACGTCGGTCGGGTTATCGTCGGATCGTGCCCAGCCAGAAGCCCCGCGTCCGCCGCGTCCCCGTGGCGATGCCCGACGGCAGCACGTCGGCGCAGCCCTGGTACCGCTCGATCCACTTCTCCGGCTTCAGCCTGCTCATGCTCGCGATCATCGTGCTCTTCGTCGTGGTGCTCGCGCCGTCGCTCCGCACGCTCATCCAGCAGCAGGAGCAGATCGCCCAGCAGCAGCGCGAGGTGGCGAGCCAGAAGGCCGACGTCACGCAGAAGAAGAAGGACGTCGCCCGCTGGGACGACCCCGCCTACATCGAGGCGCAGGCACGCGACCGCCTGCTCTACGTGTACCCGGGCGAGGAGAGCTACCTCGTGATGGGCGCCGAGAACCGCACGACCGAGACCGTGCCGACGACGGATTCCGGCACGCCGGTCAGCACCACGGTCCAGACGCCGAAGGTGGACTGGGTGCAGGCGATGCTCTCCTCGGTGCTGCAGTCCGGGCTCACCGACGAGACCGCGGCCGACCTGGTGGCCCCGGACGTCTCGGGCACCGGCGAGAGCAAGTAGCGCCGAGCGCCCGGCAGCCGTCCGGCACGACGGTGCGCGGGGCACCGGGTCTCCGGTAGGCTCACGTTCCCGTGACGACCCCTCCCTTCGACCCGCCCTCCGACCGCGACGTCCAGGTCGTGTCGGCGCAGCTCGGCCGACCGGCACGCGACGTCATCGGGATCGCGGCACGGTGCGTCTGTGGCAACCCCACGGTCGTCTCCACGAAGCCCCGACTGTCGAACGGCACCCCGTTCCCGACGTTCTACTACCTGTGCCACCCCGCGGCCACCGCCGCGGTCAGCACCCTCGAGGCCAACCAGGTGATGCCGGAGCTGGCAGCACTGCTCGAGGACGACACCACTGCGGCCGCGTACCTCGCGGCCCACGAGTCCTACCTGGCCGATCGCGAGTCGATCGAGCACGTCGACGAGATCGTCGGCATCAGCGCCGGTGGCATGCCCACCCGTGTGAAGTGCCTGCACGCCCTCGTCGGTCACGCCCTCGCCGCCGGACCCGGCGTCAACCCCATCGGCGACCTCGCGCTCGAGCGCGCGGACTGGTCGCCCTCCCGGTGCGAGTGCCGGGCGTATGATGAGGGTGCAGACGCTGGAGTCGGGGCGGGTGGCGGCGAAGTCTGACTCGACTCCGAAACCCCCATCCAAGGAGATCATCCCCCGTGCCCAAGATCCTCGTCGTCGGCGGCGGTTACGCCGGTTTCTACACCGCATGGAAGCTCGAGAAGCACCTTCGCCAGGGCGAAGCCGAGGTCGTCATGGTGGACCCGCTGCCGTACATGACGTACCAGCCGTTCCTGCCCGAGGTCGCCGCCGGTTCGATCGAGCCGCGTCACGCGGTCGTCTCGCACCGCCGTCACCTCAAGAACACCCGCGTCGTCACCGCGAAGGTCACCAAGGTCGACCACGCGACGAAGACCGCCACGATCACCCCGGCCGAGGGCGAGGCGTGGGAGGAGTCCTACGACCAGATCGTCATGACCGCCGGTGCGGTGTCCCGCACGTTCCCGATCCCGGGCGTCGCGGACGAGGCCATCGGCCTCAAGACGATCGAGGAAGCCGCGGCGATCCGCGACAAGATCCTCACGAACTTCCACAAGGCGGCGAACCTCCCCGCCGGTCCCGAGCGTGACCGCCTGCTGACCGTCGTCGTCGTCGGTGGCGGCTTCGCCGGCATCGAGGTCTTCGCCGAGCTCCGCTCCTTCGTCACCGACCTGCTGAAGAGCTACCCGCAGCTGTCCTTCGACGAGACCCGCTTCCACCTGGTCGAGGCGATGGGCCGCATCATGCCCGAGGTCTCGCTCGAGACCTCGCACTGGGTGCTCAAGAACCTGGCGCAGCGCGGTGCGAACGTCCACCTCGAGACCCAGCTGGCCTCGGCCGTCGGTGGCGTCTGCGAGCTCAAGACGAGCGACGGCGCCATCGAGAAGATCGAGTCCGACCTCATCATCTGGACCGCCGGTGTCATGGCGAACCCGATGGTCAAGGGCACCGACTTCCCGCTCGAGCAGCGCGGACGCATCCGCGTGCAGCCCGACCTGCGCGTCGTCGACGACAACGGCGTGATCGCGGACGCATGGGCCTGCGGTGACGTCGCGGCCGTGCCGGACCTCACCGGTGGTGGCGTCGGCGGCTTCTGCGTGCCGAACGCCCAGCACGCCGTCCGTCAGGCGAAGCAGCTCGCGAAGAACCTGGTCGCGACCATCCGTGGCGAGGCCACGACCGACTACAAGCACGAGAACCTCGGCGCCGTCGCGGGCCTCGGTCTCGGCATCGGCGTGTTCCAGTCCGGCAAGTTCGCCATGAAGGGCTTCCTGGCGTGGGGCGCACACCGCGGCTACCACGGCATGGCGATGCCGTCGTGGGAGCGCAAGTGGCGCGTCATCGGCGACTGGGTCGGTGGCTTCTTCCTCGGTCGCGACATCGCGTCGCTCGACGACCGTGAGACCCCGCGCGCTGCGTTCGAGGCGTTCGCGTCCCGTCCGAAGCCCGCCGCCGAGGCACCCGCCGCCCCGGTCGAGGCCGCGAAGCCCACGACCGCTCCGGAGGAGGGCAAGCCCGCCGGTGCCGCCGGCCCGGCGTACGGCGAGCCCGCCGAGGACGTCTCGAACGAGGCCGAGCCCGTGAAGGCCCCGGCCGACGCCAAGTAGTCCCGGCAACAGCACGCCAGAGGCGGTCACCCTTCGGGGTGGCCGCCTCTCGTCGTCGAGGGCATCGGTAGGCTGTTGCGGCCCGCCCCCGTGGCCCAATCGGTAGAGGCACGCGACTTAAAATCGCTGAGTTGTGGGTTCGAGTCCCACCGGGGGTACCACGCGACTCGCCCAGCGCGTCGCTGCCAGTACGATCGCCTGCGTGGTCGGACTCGGAAGCGCACTCGCGAACCTGCAGAACGCCCTCCGTCGGCCCGAGGCCCACGTCGAGGTCGTCGACGGCGAGACCGTCCCCGTCGGCATGCTCCTCGGCACGCTGGGTGCGCTGCTGCTCGATACGGGCAGCTCCGTCACCGACGTCCGCTCGGCGCTCGAGAAGGCCCGCGACGCCGCTGGCGTCGGACCGACCCTGGCGATCGGGGTCCTGCCGGCGCTCGTGATGGTGAGCGAGGTCTCGACCGGTGCGGCGACCATCGTGAACGCCGAGGGCGTCGAGCTGTCCTCGCGGCAGGCCGCACGCGCGAACCGGGTCGTGCTCGGGCTGGAGAGCGGGTCCATCGCCCTCGCCGAGATCCCCGCGCGGGTCCGGGCCATCCGCGCCGGTACCGTCCCGCCGCCCGCACTGCCCTGGATCCTCGGCAACGCGCTGACCTCCGCCGGGCTCGCCGTCGTCTTCCGGTGCCCGTGGTGGGCGATCCTGCTCGCGCTCCTCGTCGGTGCGCTCGTCGGCGTCATCGGCCTGCTGCTCCGCCGCTTCCGCGAGGCCGTCGCGATCATCCCGTTCCTGGCCGCCTTCGCGTCGACCGCCATCGTCGGACTCGTCACCGCCGGCGCCGGGTTCGAGCAGGTGCCGCTCTTCGCCGTGTGCGCGCCGGTGGCGATGTTCGTCCCCGGCGCCCTCATCACCAACGCGCTGCTCGAGCTCACCGCGGCCGACATCGTCACCGGGTCCTCGCGGCTCGTCCAGGGGCTCATCATGCTCGGGTTCATGGCCGCGGGCATCGCCTCGGGCAGCGCACTGACCGGGCTGCACGTCGACCCGTCCTCGGCGGCGCTCGTCGGCGAGGTCGCCGGCGTCGGCACGGACCTGGCGGGGTGGGAGTCCGTCCCGTCCTACTGGGTGTCGTGGGTCGCCGTGGTGGTCCTGGCGGTCGGACTCGGCCTGGTGTTCCGGTCGGGCTGGCGGCTGACGCTCGTGTCGGTGGCGGTCATGGTCACCGCCTACGCCCTGGTGAGCGGGACGACGCCGGTGTGGGGGAGCGTCGTCGCGACGGGAGCGACGGCGGCCCTGCTGTTCGTCGCGACGCGGTTGCTCGAGCGGCTCGTGCCGGCGATCCCCGCGACGGTGTCGTTCTTCCCGGCGTTCCTGCTGCTCGTGCCGGGGACGGTCGGCCTGGTGGCGGTGGCGACGTTCGACCCCGACTCCCTCGCGACACCCCTGGCGACCTTCGTCAGCCTGTGCATCGGGACCAAGATCGGCGGGCTGCTGCCGGGCCTGTTCGCCCGGAACGCGCCGAGCCGCGGGGTGGACGCGACCGCCTGACGGCCTGGAGGCGCGGGGCGGGGCCGCCACGGGCCTCCCGTCCGACGCCGCGCACCTGCAGAGCCCGCTACGGCTCGATCAGCCGGCCCGCCGCCTGGTCCTCCGCTGCCGTCGCCTTCGCGAGGTAGTGCACCTTCTTGCCCGTGGCGTTGTACGGCAGCTCGTCGACGAACCGGTACCGCCGCGGCCGCTTGTAGCGGGCGAGCCCGGGGTGCGAGCCCGTCCACTCCTCGAGTTCGGCAGCGGCGGCGTCGTCGTCGTCCGGAAGTCGTCCCGCGGCACGGACCACGTACGCCGTGACGACCTCGCCCCAGCGGTCGTCCGGGATCCCGACGACGATCGAGTCGGCGACGCCCGGGTGCTCCTGCAGCGCGGCCTCGACCTGCACGGGGTGCACGTTCTCGCCGCCGGAGATGATCATGTCGTCCTTGCGGCCGACGATCGTCACCCGTTCGTGCTCGTCCCACGTCGCGAGGTCACCGGGGTAGAACCAGCCGTTCGCGAACTTCTCGGCCTCGAGCCCCGGGTTGCGGTACGAGTAGCCGGACTTGACGGTCCGGACCGCGAACTCGCCGATCTCGGATCCGTCCTTCGGCACGGTGTCGGTCGGGTCGGCCAGGCGGTCCTCGTAGACCCGCACCACGGCGACGTCGTCGTCCGTCGACGCACGTCCGGTGGAGCCGGCGCCGTCGGGGAAGTCCTCGGGACGCAGGAACGTGTTCCAGAAGGTCTCGGTCGTGCCGTACCCGTTGAAGATCCGCGGGGACAGGAGCTCCTGGTAGCGGAGTGCGGCAGCGCGGTCGAGCGGTGCGCCCATCGTGACGATGCCGTGCAACGACGACAGGTCGCGGGGACGCGCCTCCTGCGCGTCCGCGAGCTGCACCAGGTTCGGGGGTGCGCCGATCAGGAACGTCAGCCGCTCGGACTCGACCAGGTCGAGCACCCGCTCGGCGTCGAAGTGGCGCAGGGTCGTGAGCTCGGCACCGACGTAGAACACCGGGTTCGGGCCGCCCGAGTACAGGCCGCCCCGGTGGAACAGCGGCGACATGTTGAGGGTCTTGTCGAACGGGCTGAGCGGGAAGTGCATCACGACGTCGTGGGCGCTGAGCACCTCGACCAGGCTCGGCAGGGGCACCGGCTTCGGTCGTCCCGTGGTGCCGGAGGTGTAGAGCCGGGTGGTCTCGTCGTAGGCGCTGCGGGGCTCGGTGGCCGCGAGCTCGGCGGGCGTGACCGGGTCGGCGGCGAGGAGAGCGGTGAACGAGACGCGAGTATCGCGTGCGGGCTGGTCGTCGTGCGCGTCTTGGTCGTCGTGCGCGTCGTGCGTGTGTTGGTCGTCGCGTGCGGCCTGGTCGTCGCCACCGACGACGACCAGGTGGTCGGGACGGTGCGGCGAGGTCTCGAGTGCGCGGGCGATCTCGGCGGTGCGGCTGGCGTCGTGCACCAGCACCACCGGTGCGGAGTCCTCGATGATGAAGGCGACCTCGTCCGGCGCGAGCCGGAAGTTCGTGGGGGAGAACACCGCACCGATGCGGTGGCACGCCAGGTAGAGCATCGCGAACTCGGGGGAGTTGAACAGTTCGACCATCACGACCGAACCGCGGCCGGCGCCGTGCCGGACGAGCCATCCGCCGATGCGGTCGACGGCGTCGCCGAGCTCCGCGTACGTCCACGACCGACCCGTGTCCGGCTCGCGCAGCGCAGGGCGGCCCGCGAAGCGGTGGGTGTTCCGCGCGAAGCCGTTCGCGTACGTGAAGCTGCCCTCGAACACCTCACGGAAGCGCGTCGGGTCGTAGTCGGATCGGGTCTCGGTCATCATCGCTCCCTGGGGCGGTCGAGCGGCGCGTCACGCACCGTTCGTCACTGTATCCGCCGCGCGGGGACGGCGGACGGGAGGCCCGGTGCGGGTCAGGCGCGCGCGTCCGGTCGCGTGGTGCGCGCCCAGAACCAGGCCCCGATCGCGCCCGCCACGCAGGCCGCGCCGACCGCGCCGAGCAGCACCGGCGACACGTGCGTCCCCGTCGGGCCCGAGTAGACCGCGGCGGTGAGCGCGACCGCGACGACGGCCAGCGCGACGTACCGGCCGCGTGAGGCCGCGAGGAGCGCGCTGCCGGCGGACCCGGCGAACGGCAGCAGCGTCGCGATGACGGCTCCGACCCCGCCCACGCACAGGGTGATGGCGAACTCCGACGTCAGCGCGTGCCAGAAGCCCCCGCCGGCGGTCAGGCTGTGCAGCACCCAGCCGGAGGCCGCGAGTGCGAGCAGGGCGACCGTCCGCCAGGTCGCGCTCCGGGCACCCGCGGCGATCGCCGAGCCGAGGCGCAGCGCGCCGGTGTCCAGGTCGGGGCGACCCGACGGCACGAGCACCACCCCGACGATCAGGGCGGGGGAGAGGTCGGCGGCCCGCGTGATGCCGCACGCGATCAGCGCCGCGAGCACCAGCCACGGGGACACCCGGAAGCCCACAGCGCGGTGGTCGGGTCCGGCCGCCCACCGGGTCACGAGCACCACGGCGGCGGTGAGCACCGTGGTCCCGAGCAGCACGGCGATCGCGAGGCGGACGTAGCGGGCCTCGAGCGAGACGCCCACGCCCAGCAGCGTGCAGAGGGCGGCCACGGTCACCGCGATCGTGATCGACACCCACGTCGGCAGGACGTCGTCCGTTCCGGAGCGGTCCGAACGCGAGCGGTTCCGCCCGAGCAGGCCGGCGAAGGGCGACCGGATGCGACCGCGGGCCGCCGCGGCGACGAGGGCGAGGGGCGCGGCGACGAGCAGGAGGAAGCCCGCGGCGACCGCCGTGGCGATGAGCACGGTCCGCCACGAGAACGCGGCCTGGATCGTCGGCACGGTGCGGTCGTAGGCGGTGGTTGCGGTCCAGTCGCCCGCGGGGCCGGACCAGTCGGTGTGGCCGCCGCCGGGGCCCGCCGCTCCGGGGACGCTGGTGCCGCTCGTCGTGGCGCCGTCGCCGGGTCCGGCCGCCGATCCGGACCCACCGCTGCCGTCGGATCCGCCGCTGCCGTCGCCGCCGCCGTTCCCGTTCGTGCCGGTGCCGGTGCCGGTCCCGCTGCCGGTGCCGTTTCCGTTCTCGTGCCCGCCAGGGGTGCCGGTGTCACCGGGGTCCTGGCCGTCGCCGGGCGTGGTCGTGGTGCCGGTGCCGTTCGTGGGTGCGTCCCCGTCGGTGCCGGGCGTCCCGGTGGGGGTGCCCGACGTCGACCACACCGTGACCCGCACGGCAGCGGACGACCGCGAGTAGTTGCCCGCGGCGTCGTGTTGCGTCGCGGTGAGGTCGTGACCGCCGGACCGGAGCTGCGACCCGGCGGTCGAACAGGACCAGGACCCGTTCGCAGCCACCGCGGCCCGGCAGACCGGTGCTCGGTCGACGTACACGGTCACGTCGGCGCCGGGCTCGCCGGTGCCGCGGACGAGCGTGGCACGCGAACCGACGCGGTCGCCGTCGCCGGGCGCCGTGATCCGCGGAACCGCCGGCGCGGTGCGGTCGACGGTGACCCGCACCGGGGCCGAGGACGCACTGCGCAGGTCGGAGCGGTAGCCGTGCGCCGTGCTCGCGGTCTGCGACGCGGTGACCGTGACGGTGGCGTCGGACCGCAGCGCGAGCGAGGCCACCCATCGACCGTCCGGTCCGACCGGGGCGCTCTGCTGCGACGACGACCCGGAGACCGACAGGAGCACGGTGGACCCGGGGTAGCCGGTGCCCGACAGTGCGCCGCTGGTCGGGTGGTCGGACGCGACGGTCGGCGGCACGATGACGTCGGACGCCGGAGCGCTCGCGGACGGCTGGGTCGGGGTCGTGACGTCACGCACCGTGAAGACCTGCTGGGGGCCCGAGCGCACCGTGCCCAGGCAGGCCCACGACCCGTTCGCCTGCACCTGCGCGGAGCACCCGGCCGACCCGGTGGACGCCGGGCCGGTGACGCGGACCACGTGCGCCGGGGTGCCGGTGCCGTGGAACCGGGCGGTGCTGCTCGTGACGTCCCCCGGGTCGGCGATGGTCGGGGCGACGGGTGGTCGCCCGGTGGACGCGGGCGGGGGCGTCGGGGTGCCCGGGCGGCCGCTGCTCGGCGGGCCCACGAGCTCGCCCGGCTGCGGGGTCGCGGTGGTCGCGGCGCTGATGCGCTCGGTGTCCGCGGCGCCGGCGACGGCGAACGCGGGGGCGGCTGCCGCTGCCAACAGCGCCGCGGCGAGGACCGCCGTGGCCGAGGCGAGTGCGACGAACCGGGTACGACGACGAGGGCCGTCGCCCCCGACGGCCCGGTCGTCCACGTTGTCCCCGCGCGTGCTCACCGAGTCCATCCCACGTGATGTGGGCCGCCGGGTCAATACACCTCGCGGATGATGTCGGGCATCCGGCCCGGATCGTCCGTCAGTCCGAATGCCCGGTGTGCATGACTCGGGAATCGCCCGTGAACCCTGGCGGTCGACGGGAGCACCGCGCACGCGTCGGTAGACTTCACGACGGCCGTTCAGGCCACGCAGCACCGCGGATCCGAACGCGAGAAGGAGCACCCCCACATGGACACCGGACTCGTCACGACGCTGATCGTCGTCGGAGTGGTGGTGGTGATCCTGGTCATCATCGGGATCTACCTCTGGGTGACGTACAACTCCCTCGTCACGCTCAAGGTCCGGGTGGACGAGGCCTGGAGCGACATCTCGGTGCAGCTGAAGCGGCGTGCCGACCTCATCCCGACCATCGTCGACACGGTCAAGGGGTACGCCACCCACGAGAAGGCCGTCTTCGACGACGTCACCAAGGCGCGCTCGGAGACCCTCACGGCCGGAGACGCCGGGACGGCCTCCGCGGCCGAGGGGCACATGCAGAAGGCGCTGAAGAGCGTGTTCGCGGTCGCCGAGGGGTACCCGCAGCTGCAGTCGAGCCAGAACTTCCTGCAGCTGCAGACCGAGCTCGTCGACACCGAGGACAAGATCCAGTCCGCCCGGCGCTTCTACAACGGCGGCGTGCGCGAGCTGAACACGAAGATCCGGGTCTTCCCGAACTCCACGTTCGCCAAGCGGCGGGGCTTCGCCGAGGCGACGTTCTTCGAGACCGCCGAGCCGGCAGCGATCGCCGAGCCGCCGCGCGTCCAGTTCTGACCCCAGTCCCGCAGCTGCCGTGTACAGCGCCATCGCGCGGAACAAGCGCAACACCGTCGTCATCGTCCTGGTCTTCCTGCTGATCATCGGCGCGCTCGGGTTCCTGGGCGGCTACCTGGCCGGGAACGTCTCGATCGGCGTCATCGTCCTCGCGGTCGCGCTGGGCTACGCGGTGCTGCAGTACTTCTTCGCCGCTCGGCAGGCGACCGCCATCGCCGGCGGCATCGAGATCGACCGCACCTCCGAACCGCGGCTCTGGCGGACGGTCGAGAACCTGGCGATCTCGACCGGCATGCCGATGCCCCGGGTCTACGTCATCCAGGACCCGTCGCCGAACGCCTTCGCCACCGGGCGCGATCCCGAGCACGCCGTCGTGGCCGCGACGACCGGGCTGCTGCAGATCATGGACGACCAGGAGCTGCAGGGCGTGATGGCCCACGAGCTCGGCCACGTCAGGAACTACGACATCCGGATCTCGACGATGGTGTTCGGGCTGGTGGTGGCCGTCGGCCTGATCGCCGACGTGCTCCTGCGCATCTCGATCTTCAGCGGCCTGTCCGGCGGCCGGAACCGCAACTCCGACAACGGTGGCGGCGCGAACCCCGTGCTGCTCATCGCCGGCATCGTGGCCGTCGTCGTCGCGCCGATCGCCGCAGCGGGTGTGCAGGCCGCCGTGTCCCGGCAGCGCGAGTACCTCGCCGACGCCACCGGTGCGATGACGACCCGCCATCCAGAAGGTCTCGCACGGGCGCTCGAGAAGCTCGGCGCGTACGGTCGCCCGATGCAGACGCAGAACTCGTCGATGGCCCACCTGTGGATCGCCGACCCGATGCGCCCCGGTGTGATGGACCGGCTGTTCTCCACGCACCCGCCGCTGCCGGACCGCATCGCGCGGTTGCGGGCGAACGCCGACCGCTTCTGACGCCGGTCAGGCCTCCGCTGCGTCGAGTTGCTCGGCTGGTTCCGGGGGATCGGCGTCGTCCACGGCCTCGTGGGGGACCAGCGAGAGGCCGAGCGCGCCGGCGACGGCCGCCGCGGCCGTGCCCCGATCGGTGACCTCGATCGCGTCGAGTCCCTGCCACGCGGCGGTGCGTCGGAGGGTCTCGGCCAGCCGCTCGGCGTCGAGGTGCTCGCCGGGTTCCTGCCACGCGGTCCGGACCCGAAGCACGCCCCGCTGCCGGTCGCTCTTCAGGTCGACCCGGCCGACGAGCCGGTCGTCCTGCAGCACGGGGAGCACGTAGTACCCGAAGACCCGCTTCGGCGCCGGTGTGTAGATCTCGATCCGGTAGTGGAACCCGTACATGCGCTCCGCCCGGCGGCGGAACCACACGACCGGGTCGAACGGGCTGAGCACGGCGTCGGCGGTGAGCTGTCGGGGCACCCGGGCGTCGGGGTGGAGCCAGGCCCGCTCGCCCCAGCCCTCGACCCGCACGGGCAGGAGCTCGCCGGCGGCGGTCAGCTCCGCGATGGCGGCCGCGGTGTCGTCCGACCGCAGCCGGTAGTAGTCGGCGATGTCCGCGCGGGTGCCGACACCGAGGGCGCGGGTGGCGTGCCGCACGAGGTCGAGGACGGCGTCGGCGCGCGGTGGCGCCGTCTTGAGGAAGCCGGCCGGCAGGACCTGCTCGGGCAGGGCGTACACGCGCTCGAACCCCGACCGTCCCGCACTCACGGCCTCGCCCCAACGGAACATCTGCTCGAGTCCGGTCTTCACGTCGCTCCAGCCCCACCACGGTCCACGGCGCACGTTCGACTCGTGCTCGACCGCGCTGGCTCGCATCGGCCCCTCGGCACGCAGCAGCGCGTGCAGCTCGCGTCGGACCTCGGCGGTGCGGGTGACGCCGTCGATCCGGGTCGGGCCGGCGTCGCGCTGCCGCAGGGCGTCCATCCGCCAGCGGAACAGCCGCAGGTCGTCGCGCGGGATGAGGGCGGCCTCGTGCGCCCAGTACTCGGTGTACGGGCCGGACCGACCGAGGGTCAGCCGGTCGAGCGTGGACCGGTCGTACGCCCCCAGGCGTGCGAAGAGCGGCAGGTAGTGGCTGCGTTCGAACACGTTCACGGAGTCGATCTGCAGCAGCCCGAGACGGGCGAAGGCGGCGTTCACCGCGCGCGTCGAGACGTCCGTCGACGGCGGCCGACCGAACCCCTGCGCGGCGAGGGCGACGCGGCGGGCTTCGGCAGCGGAGAGCGAGGACCTGACCATGCGCCGACGCTACCGAACCCCGCCGACAGCACGGCGTCGGAACGTATGCCGTATCTGGAACGCGACGCCGAGCGCATCGCTAGGATCGGCCCATGGCCTGGGGCAAGAAGACACCGCACACCGATCCCGTCGTCGTCGATGACGCGGTGCCGCCCGGCATGCGGATCGCCGGTGCGTGGTCGTGGCGCATCCTCGTCGTGGTGGGCGTCGTCGCGGTGGTCATCTACCTGGTGACGCTCTTCAGCGAGATCCTCATCCCGTTCCTCATCGGCATCGTGGTCGCCGCGCTCCTGGTCCCGCTGTCGAACTGGATGCAGCGACACCACGTGCCGAAGTGGGTCGCCGTCATCGTCAGCCTGGTCGGGGGACTCGCCGCCGTCGGGGCGCTCATCTGGCTCGTCGTCGACCAGATCGCCGCCGCGTACCCGTCGCTCCGCGACCGCACGCTGTCGCAGTACGACAACATCCGCGACTTCGTGCTCGGGTCCGGGCTCGGCATCAGCCAGAAGGACCTGAACTCCTACCTCAACCAGGCGACCGACTGGCTGCAGAGCAACTCCGGCTCGATCCTGTCCGGAGTGGCCAGCGCGGGGTCGTCGCTGACGCACATCCTCACGGGCCTGTTCATCGTCATCTTCACGGTGATCTTCCTGCTCATCGACGGCAAGAACGTCTGGCGCTGGACGGTCCGGCTCTTCCCGAAGAACGCCCGCAGCGCGATCGACGGCGCGGGTGTCGCGGGGTGGACGACGCTGACGAGCTTCATCCGGGTGCAGATCTTCGTCGCGTTCGTCGACGCCGTCGGCATCGGCATCGGCGCCGCGATCCTGCAGCTGCCGCTCGTCGTGCCGATCGCCGTGTTCGTCTTCCTCGGGTCGTTCATCCCGGTGGTCGGGGCGATCGTCACCGGGTTCCTGGCGGTCTTCGTCGCCCTGGTGTTCAACGGCTGGGTGGCCGCGGTCTGGATGCTCGTCGTCATCCTCATCGTGCAGCAGGTCGAGGGGCACATCCTGCAGCCGCTCGTCATGGGCAGCGCCGTCAAGGTGCACCCGCTCGCCGTCGTCCTCGGGGTCACCGCGGCCTCGGGCCTGGCGGGCATCGCGGGCGCGTTCTTCGCCGTCCCGCTCATCGCGACCGTCAACTCGATGGTCACGACGATCTCGAGCGGCCGCTGGAAGACGATGGACTCCGACCACGTGCGCGAGGCCAAGCAGGAGGCGCACGACGAGAACGTCAGGACGAAGCGTCGCCGCCGGATCCTGAAGCTGCGGGAGCGCCGCGGTGACGTCCCGAAGCCCGGCACCGACGAGCAGCCGACCGCGGTCAAGGGAACGGCAGGCTGACGCTGCACGATCCCTCGTGTCACGGGTTCGCCGCGAACGCCCGGAACGACGATGATGGGGGAGTGACCGACACCAGCGCCTCCCAGCACACGCTCGCCGCGATCCCCACCCTCGCGGACATCGAGACGGCACGGGAGACCATCTCGGGCGTCGCGCGCGTCACCCCGATGGAGACCTCGCAGTTCCTGGCCGAACTGCTCGGGTCGCCCGTGCACCTGAAGTGCGAGAACCTGCAGCGCACCGGTGCGTACAAGGTCCGCGGCGCGTACAACCGTCTGTCGACCCTGTCCGCGGAACAGCGCGCCAAGGGCGTCGTCGCCGCCAGCGCCGGCAACCACGCCCAGGGCGTCGCCCTCGCCGCACGCGAGCTCGGCATCCCGGCGACGATCTTCACCCCGGTCGGCGTCGCGCTGCCGAAGCTGCAGGCCACCCGCCACTACGGTGCCGAGGTCGTGCTGCGCGGCCACTCGGTGGAGGAAGCGCTGAGCGCCGCGAAGGACTTCGCCGCGCACACCGGAGCGGTCTTCATCCCGCCGTTCGACCACCCGGCCGTCATCGCCGGTCAGGGCACCCTCGGTCTCGAGATCATCGACCAGGTGCCCGACGTCGACACCGTCGTCGTGCCGATCGGCGGTGGCGGTGTGATCTCCGGCATCGCCCTCGCGGTC
This sequence comes from Curtobacterium sp. PvP017, assembly GCF_054060195.1. NCBI lineage: Bacteria > Bacillati > Actinomycetota > Actinomycetes > Micrococcales > Microbacteriaceae > Curtobacterium > Curtobacterium sp. PvP017. Next base: position 67,392 of record NZ_JBSSCY010000008.1, on the reverse strand, counting down.
AAGGGCATGGCCGAGCGGCTCGGGCGCCCGATCAAGGTCATCGGGGTGCAGGCCGAGAACGCGGCCGCCTACCCGTCGTCGATCCGCGCCGGCGAACCCGTCACCATCACGACGAAGCCGACCATCTCCGACGGCATCGCGGTCGCCCGCCCCGGTGACCTGAACTTTCCGATCATCCGCGACCTGGTCGACGACATCGTCACGGTCTCCGACGACGACACCGCCCGAGCCCTGCTCGTGCTGCTCGAGCGCGCCAAGCTCGTGGTCGAGGCCGCCGGCGCCGTCGGCGTCGCCGCCATCATGTCGGGTGCCGTCCGCGACACCGGGCGCACCGTCGTGCTGCTGAGCGGCGGCAACATCGACCCGCTCATGATGGAGCGCGTGATCACCCGCGGTCTGGTCGCCGCATCACGGTACATCGGCATCCGCATCATGCTGCCGGACCGCCCGGGCCAGCTCGCCCGGGTCGCGCAGGTGATTTCGGACGCCGGTGCGAACGTGGTCGAGGTCCTGCACACCCGCCACGGACAGGGCCTGGTCATCAACGAGGTCGCCCTCGACCTGTCGATCGAGGCCCGCGGCCCCGAACACGCGCAGGAGGTCATCCAGCGCCTCCACGAGGTCGGCTTCCGCCCGGAGCTCCTCGAGCACTAGTCCGCGACGATCCACGAGTCGTTCGACGCGTGGACTGTCGGAAATGCGGTGCGCGCTCTGGGCGCGACCAGCGGACAGACGGGAGGCCCGTGGCGGTGTCGCCACGGGCCTCCCGTCTGCAGAGGGCCGGGCCTACGGCTCGTAGCGCTCGATCTTGACGACCTCGACCGCGATCTCCTTGCCGTTCGGCGCCGTGTAGGTGGCCTTGTCGCCGGCCTTGAGGCCGACGATCGCAGCGCCGACGGGGCTGACCGGGCTGTAGACCGTCAGGTCGGAGCCCTCGGCGACGATCTCGCGGCTACCGACCAGGAAGGTCGACTCGTCGCCCGCGATGACGGCGGTGACGACCGTGCCGGGCTCGACCGTGCCGTCGAAGACGGCTTCGCTGACGGTGGCGTGCTTGAGGAGGTTCGTGAGGACGCGGATACGCGCCTCGATCTTGCCCTGCTCGTCCTTGGCGGCGTGGTAGCCGCCGTTCTCCTTGAGGTCGCCCTCTTCGCGAGCGGCCTCGATGCGGCGCGCGATCTCGGCACGGCCCTCGCCGCTCAGCTCGTCGAGCTCCGCCTGGAGACGGTCGTGCGCCTCCTGGGTCAGCCAGGTGACCTGCGTGTCGTTGCTCATCTTCTGTCCCTTCGACCATGAAAAAACGAGACCGGCCGAGTGGTCGGTCTCGAGAGGCGAATCAGGTCAGTCTAGGGAATCCAGCAGTCGTGGATCAAGCCGGTGACGCCACGGGTCGTCGTCGTCACCTCGGTGCTGACGCTGCGCGTGCGCTGCTCGGACGGGGCGAGGGTGATCTCCTTCCAACCCACGATCGAGTAGCTCTTGTCGAGGACCTGGACGGCGCACTTCGCGCGGACCCCCGGGTCGACGGAGACCTGCGAGTGCACGACCGTGCTGTGCTGGGAGAGGACCTCGTACCCCACGACGTCGTCGGTCAGGCCGCGGTCGGACTGGTCCAGACCCGCCCAGATCACCCAGGCGGCGAAGACCACGACGACGGCGATCGCGGCGGTGATCGCGACGGCCTTGCTGCGGCGCGCGCGGGCCGGGGTGCGGCCGTAGCGGTCGTCGAGGGTGGCGGCGTGGTGCTGTTCGGACAGTTCGGGGCTCCCGGGGTGATTATCCTGATCCCAGGGTAGTTCACGCGTCGCTGTGCACTTCCCGTCCCCGCTCGCCCACGCTCACCACACGTGAGGAAGTCCTGTGCCGTACCGCTTGCTGGCCGTCCACGCCCACCCCGACGACGAGTCGAGCAAGGGGGCGGCGACCGCGGCGAAGTACGTGGCCGAGGGGCACGAGGTGCTCGTCGTGTCCTGCACGGGCGGTGAGGCCGGCGACATCCTGAACGACCAGCTCGGCGAGCCGGCGACCAGCCGTGCGCACCGCGACATGGCCGGGTACCGCCGCACCGAGATGGCCGCCGCGCAGGCAGCCCTCGGCATCGACCACCTGTGGCTCGGCTACCACGACTCCGGTCTGCCCGACGCCGACAAGGGTGAGACCGTCCGACCCGGCACCTTCTCGACCGTGCCGCTCGAGTACAGCACCGAGGCGCTCGTCCGGGTCATCCGACGCTTCCGCCCGCACGTGCTCGTCACCTACGACGAGAACGGCGGCTACCCGCACCCCGACCACATCCGCACGCACGAGGTGTCCGTCGCCGCCTGGACCGCCGCGGCGGACCCCGCTGCGTACCCCGGCGCCGGCGAACCGTGGTCGATCGCGAAGCTCTACTACGAGCGCACGATGAACCCGCGACGCTTCAGCACCATCTTCGAGGCGCTGCAGGAGCGCGACCCGGACAGCCCCGCGATCGAACAGCTGCGCGAGTGGGTCGAGCGGTTCGCCGACCGACCGGACCTCGCCACCACGCACGTCGACGTGCACGAGTACTTCGACCACCGCGACGCCGCGCTCCGTGCCCACGCCAGCCAGGTGGCGCCGGACAGTGCGTTCTTCTACTGGCCGAACGACCTCCTGGCCACGGTGTGGCCGACCGAGGACTACCAGCTCGTGGAGGCCCGCGTGCCGACCGAGCTCCCGGAGACCGACCTGTTCGCCGGGATCCCAGCCGACAAGGAACCGACCCCGTGAGCTCCATCGCGGCGGCACTCGCCGCCACCCCCAGTCCCAGCCCCAGCGTCGTACCGGACGTGAACGTCACCCCGGGTGTCGTCGGCTTCATCGCCATCGCGCTCGTGGCCGTCGCGACGATCGTCCTGGTCGTCGACATGACCCGACGCATCCGGCGGACGCGCTACCGGTCGGAGATCCGCGAGCGTCTTGAGGCGGAAGCGAACGGCACCGCGGTCGACGGTCCGGCGACGGACGAGTCGGAGCGGCGGGCGGCCGAGGACGGCCGCGCCGACGTCGGGGACGACACCGAGCGCGGTTGACGCGCTAGCGCACCCGCCGGAACCGGGCGTACCTGGTCGAATTGGGCGTACCTGGTCGGAAGTTCCGGGTGAGTACGCCCGGAACGATCCGGCATCGCACCCGTTCTGGGAAGGAACGTGCGACGGACGGTCAGCGCACCGGGTCCAGGGCGACGATGAGCACGCCGACCCACTGCGCGCCGAAGGCCACCACCGTCAGGGCGTGGAACACCTCGTGGAAGCCGAACTGGGTGGGGACCGGGTTCGGCCGCTTGAAGCCGTAGACCAGCGCCCCGATGATGTAGGCGACGCCACCGGACAGCACGAGCACCGTCATCGGCACGCTCGCCGCGAAGAACTGCGGCAGCAGCCCGAGCGCTGCGCACCCGAGCACCAGGTAGATCGGCACGTACAGCCACCGCGGCGCGTTGATCCAGAGCACCCGGAAGGCGATCCCGAGCGCCGCCCCGGACCACATCACCCAGAGCACGACCACCATCAGGGTGTGCGGCAGGGCGCAGATCGCGATCGGCGTGTAGGTGCCGGCGATGAGCAGCAGGATGTTCGTGTGGTCGATGCGCTTGAGCACCGCCTTGACGGTCGGCCCCCACGGGAACCGGTGGTACGTCGCGGAGACCCCGAACATGGCCAGCGACGTCGCCATGAACACCGCACTGCCGACCTTCGCCGCGGTGCTGTCGGCGAGGGCGATGAGGACGATGCCCATCGCGACGGCGAACGGGAACGCTCCGAGGTGGATCCAGCCGCGCCAGGCGGGGCGGGTGTCCTCCGTGGTCGTCGCGGCTTCTTCGGTGAACGGGACGTGGGGGAGGGTGGCGGTCTCGTGCTCGTCCTGCATGGTGCGACTGTAAGCCCCGCGCCCGAACGGATGCCACGAGTTCCGGGGGAGCCGCACTCGGGACGCTCCGACCGACGGTGCACTACGCTCGGTGCGTGACCGGCAGGGTGGGATGGGCAGGACGAGGGATCCTCTACCGCGCCTACCAGAGCCGCATCCGCCGCCAGATCGAGGGCAGCGCGAAGCCCAAGCACGTCGCCATGATCGTCGACGGCAACCGTCGGTGGGCGAAGCAGCTCGGGCTCGAGTCCGCCGCACACGGCCACCGCGCCGGCGCCGCGAAGATCCCCGAGTTCCTGACCTGGTGCGACGAGCTCGGCATCGAGGTCGTGACGCTGTACCTGCTCTCCGCCGACAACCTGACCGGGCGTGCCGGAGCGGAACTCAGCGAGCTCGTCGGGATCATCGGCGACCTGGCCGGGGTCCTGGCCGACACCACGGACTGGCGCGTCCAGCACGTCGGGTCGAACGAAGGCCTGCCCGACTCGCTCGTGTCCGCGCTCGCCCAGGCCGAGGAGCGCACCGCCGGCCGCACCGGCCTCCACATCAACCTGGCCGTCGGGTACGGCGGACGCCGTGAGATCGCCGACGCCATGCGGAGCATCGTGGAATCGCACGGCGCGGGCGGCGGCACGATCGACACCCTGGCCGAGGTCCTGACCCCCGAGCTCATCGGCGACCACCTGTACACCCAGGGCCAGCCCGACCCCGACCTGGTGATCCGGACCTCGGGCGAGCAGCGGTTGTCCGACTTCATGCTGTGGCAGAGCGCACACAGCGAGTTCTACTTCGTCGAGGCGCTCTACCCCGACCTGCGCGAGGTCGACTTCCTGCGCGCCGTCCGCGACTTCGGCCTCCGCTCGCGACGCTTCGGCGGCTGACCGACGGACGTCGCCCAAGCTGCTGACGCGCTGGCCACGTCCCGCGTCGGTTCGGCCCCGGCAGCCCCGTCCCAGTAGGCTCACAGGGTTCCACCCCGTGAAAGGTGCACCACCTGTGAACATCGACGAGTACGCCGCCGGCTTCTCCGAAGACCCCGGCTACCTCGACCACGCCGCGTTCGGCCCCGTGCAGACCGCCGTGCTCGAGGAGCAGCGCGTGCTCGGCACGATCCAGGAGCACATGCGCTTCGGCGCCATGGAGACGCTCGACGAGCAGGACGCCCGCGTCCGCACCGTCGCCGCCCGGCTGGTCGGTCGCCGCGAGGACCAGGTCGTCTCGCAGACCGCCACCACCCCCGGCCTGCTGCACACCGCCTTCGGCCTGACCGGCGGGGTGTTGGTGTCGGCGGACGAGTACCCGTCGCTGCCGCTCGCGCTGGCGAGCGCCGCATCGGCGACCGGCGGCCGGGTCCAGCCCGTCGTCATCGAGTCCGGTGTCGGGTGGATGACCCCGTCGCTCATCCAGGAGCGCCTGACCGACGACGTGACGGCCGTGGCGGTCTCGTTGGTCGACTGGCGCACCGGCTACCTGGCCGACCTCGCCGGCATCCGCGAGGTCATCGGCGACCGCCTGCTGATCCTCGACGCGATCCAGGGCTTCGGAGTCGTCGACGCCCCGTACGAGATCGCGGACGTCGTCGCGACGGGCGGCCAGAAGTGGCTGCACGCCGGCTGGGGCACGGGCTTCACCGCGTTCAGCGACCGCGCCCTGAACCGCCTGCGTCCGGCGCTGTCCGGTCCGCACGGCACCACCGGCTGGCCCGTCGACGTCCCCGCCGTGCGCCCCGGTGCAGCCGGGTACCAGATGACCCGCATCGACCCGATCGCGCAGGCCCGCCTGGCGGTGTCGCTGGACCGGCTGACCGCCGTCGGTGTCGCCGCCGTGCAGGAGCGCGTCACCGAGCGCGTCGAGCGCGTGTTCGCGATCGCGGACGAGTTCGGGCTCGAGGTCGAGTCCAGTCGCGACCCGCGCGAGCGCGCCGGCATCGTCGTGCTACGGCCGGCCGAGGGGCGCCTGACGGCACTGTCCGCCGCGCTGCACAACCACGGTGTCACGGCGACCACGCGGCTCGGCGTCGCGCGGGTGTCGGTGTTCGCGTCGACCACCGACGAGACGCTCGACATGTTCCGGGACGCCTGCGTCTCGTACGCCACGCTGCAGTAGCAGAGTTCCGCCAGAGCGACAGATCTCCGCGAACGGTTCGCGGAGATCTGTCGCTTTCGCGGGTGTGGACGTGCAGAACGCCGCGTTGTTCACGTGACCGTAACGCCGGGGACCGCGTGTCGCTGGCGGGGTGTCGGAGGCCGGACGTACGTTGTCCCCATCGGGCACCGCGCCCGATCGAAGCGGCCACAGTCGGTGCTTCGGGACCCGCTCCACGGCCGCGTTCGAGGACATGGACCGGGCTGCTCGCGGCCCGGGGATGGAGTGGTCGTGACCTCTCAGAACGTCTCTCGCGGAACCCAGCACCAGCCCACCGCGAACTCGTCCACGTCGGTCGCCCAGCGCACGTACGTGCTCGACACATCGGTGCTCCTCAGTGATCCGCGGGCGTTGTTCCGCTTCGCCGAGCACGCGGTGGTCCTGCCCGTGGTGGTCGTCAGCGAACTCGAGTCGAAGCGGAACGACCCGGAGATCGGGTACTTCGCGCGGCAGGCCCTGCGGCTGCTCGACGAGATGCGCATCGAACACGAACGGCTCGACTTCCCGATCGCGCTCGGTGACGGCGGTTCGTTCCGCGTCGAGCTGAACCACTCCAACCAGTCCGTGCTGCCGTCCGGGCTGCAGCTCGGCGACAACGACTCCCGCATCCTCGCCGTCGCCTCGAACCTGCAGAACGACGGGCTCGACGTCGTCGTCGTCTCGAAGGACCTGCCCCTGCGCGTCAAGGCGTCCTCGATCGGCATGGCGGCGGAGGAGTACCGCGCCGAGCTCGCGGTGGACTCCGGCTACACCGGCATCGCCGACCTGCAGGTGTCCGGCGAGCAGATGGCCGACCTGTACGAGAAGGAGGAGATCCGGTCCGTCCAGCTCGACGGCGTGCCGGTCAACACCGGCGTCGTCATCCACTCCGAGCGCGGGTCGGCCCTCGGCCGCGTGCACACCGCCGGGTCCGTGGCGCTGGTGCGCGGCGACCGCGAGGTGTTCGGGCTGCGCGGCCGGTCCGCCGAGCAGCGGCTCGCGATCGACGCGCTGCTCGACTCCGAGATCGGCATCGTGTCCCTGGGCGGCAGCGCGGGTACCGGCAAGTCGGCGTTGGCCCTGTGCGCCGGGCTCGAAGCGGTGCTCGAGCGGCAGCAGCACAAGAAGATCATGGTGTTCCGGCCGCTGTACGCCGTGGGCGGCCAGGACCTCGGCTTCCTGCCCGGTGACGCCGGCGAGAAGATGAACCCGTGGGCGCAGGCGGTCTACGACACCCTCGGTTCGGTGGTGTCCGACAACGTCCTCGACGAGGTCGTCGAACGGGGGCTGATCGAGGTGCTGCCGCTCACGCACATCCGCGGTCGGTCCCTGCACGACGCGTTCGTGATCGTCGACGAGGCCCAGTCGCTCGAACGGAACGTCCTGCTGACGATGCTCTCCCGCATCGGGCAGAACTCCCGCGTCGTGCTCACCCACGACGTCGCGCAGCGCGACAACCTGCGGGTCGGCCGCCACGACGGCATCGCGAGCGTCATCGAGCGGCTCAAGGGCCACCCCCTGTTCGCGCACGTCACGCTGACCCGGTCGGAGCGCTCCGCGATCGCCGCCCTCGTGACGGACCTGCTGGACTCGCCCGACCTGGTGTAGCGCCCGGCAAACCCCTCGTGAAAGCGACAGATCTCCGCGAACGGTTCGCGGAGATCTGTCGCCTCGGCGGAGGGGTCAGCGCGGAGCGGTCAGCGCGGAGGCGTCAGCGCTGAGGCGGAGGGCTCAGTTCGGGTGGGTCATGGACAGGACGTCCAGTGCCGCGTCGAGCTGCTCCTCGGTGACCTCGCCACGCTCGACGTGCCCGAGCGCCACGACCGCCTGCCGGACGGTGATGCCCTCGGCGACGGCGTACTTCGCCACCTTCGCGGCGGCCTCGTAGCCGATGACCCGGTTGAGCGGGGTGACGATGGACGGCGAGGACTCGGCGAAGGCCCGGGCGCGCTCGAGGTTCGCCTGCAGGCCGTCGATGGTCTTGTCGGCCAGCACCCGCGAGCTGTTCGCCAGCAGTCGGATCGACTCGAGCAGGGCCGTACCCATCACGGGGATCGCGACGTTGAGCTCGAACGAACCGGACGCACCCGCCCAGGCGATGGTGGCGTCGTTGCCGATGACCCGCGCGCCGACCATCAGGGTCGCCTCGGGGATGACCGGGTTGACCTTGCCGGGCATGATCGACGAGCCCGGCTGCAGGTCGGGGATGTGGAGTTCGCCGAGCCCCGTGTTCGGGCCGGAGCCCATCCAGCGCAGGTCGTTGTTGATCTTCGTCAGGCTGACTGCGAGCACCTTGAGCGCCCCGGAGGCCTCGACCAGGGCATCGCGCGCACCCTGGGCCTCGAAGTGGTCGACGGCCTCGGTGATCGGCAGGTCGGTGTCCGCCGCGAGCTGGGCGATGACCCGCTGCGGGAAGCCCTTCGGGGTGTTGATGCCGGTGCCGACGGCGGTGCCGCCGAGCGGGACCTCGGCGACGCGGGGCAGCGTCGCGGTCACCCGCTCGATGCCCAGGCGGATCTGGCGCGCGTAGCCGCCGAACTCCTGCCCGAGGGTGACCGGGGTGGCGTCCATCAGGTGCGTGCGGCCCGACTTCACAGCGTCGGCCCACAGCGTCGCCTTGGCCTCGAGCGATTCGGCGAGGTGCTGGAGCGACGGCACGAGCGTGCGGAGCAGGGCCTCGGTCACGGCGACGTGCACCGAGGTCGGGAACACGTCGTTCGAGGACTGCGAGGCGTTGACGTGGTCGTTCGGGTGCACCGCGGTGCCGCCGATCTCCGACGCCAGGGTTGCCAGGACCTCGTTCATGTTCATGTTCGACGACGTGCCGCTGCCGGTCTGGTAGACGTCGACGGGGAACTGGTCGTGGTGCTGCCCACCGATGACCAGGTCCGCCGCGCCGGCGATGGCGTCGGCGACAGCGGGCTCGACGATGCCAAGTTCGCCGTTGACGAGTGCCGCCGCGCGCTTGATGCGTGCGAGCGCGATGATCTGCGCCGACTCGAGCCCGGTGCCCGAGATGGGGAAGTTCTCGACCGCACGCTGGGTCTGGGCGCGGTACAGGGCCGACTTCGGCACCCGCACCTCGCCCATGGTGTCGTGCTCGATGCGGAACTCGGTCTCGGTGGTGTCGGTCACGTCGTCGTGGTCCTTCCTGGGGTGCTCGCCGGACGCGGTCGCGTCGGGGGACTGCGCCGGCGCACGAGGTCTCCGTGGGTCACGGAACCGGCGCCGGGCGTCGCGTTCGACTGTACCGGTGCGTCGGGTGTGGGGACGTGCGGGTGCGGCGCCGAGGGGGCGTCAGGCGTTGCCGACGACCGTGTCGATGGTGACCTCGCCCGTGCCGAGGTCGTAGGTCGCGCCGACCACGGCCAGCCGGCCCTCGGCGATCGCGTCGGAGACCGCACCGGAGCGCTCGAGCACCTGGCGCAGCGTGGCTTCGAGGTGGGCGGCGCCGATCGCCTCCTGCGGGAGCTCGGCGTCGGTGGCACGGACCTTCTCGACGCTGGGGGCGATCGCGTCCACCAGGGCCTGCAGGTGCGGCGCGGGGACCGGCTCACCCGAGCGGGCGGCGGCGACGGCACCGCACCGGGTGTGGCGCAGGACGACGACGAGCGGGGTGCCGAGCGCGACGACCGCGAACTCGATCGACCCGAGCACGACGTCGTCGACGATCTGCCCGGCGTTGCGGATGGCGAAGAGGTCGCCGATGCCCGCGTCGAACACGTGCTCGAACGGCACGCGCGAGTCGGAGCAGCCGAGGACGGTCGCGAACGGCGACTGCGAGCCCTGGAGCTCGGTGCGACGGTCGGGGTCCGTGCGGCCCATGCGGCGCTTGTCGGCGGCGAAGCGGGCGTTGCCGTCGACGAGCAGGCGCAGGGCGTCGGACGGGGTGGAGGCGGCGCGGTCGGGCATGGGGCTCCTCGGATCGGGTCGGGCGGTGTCGGGTTGCGGGGGTGTCCGGCGGTGCGGCGTCCGGCGGTCGTTACCGGGCGAACTGCTCGGCGACGGCCTTCGCCACGGTGCGGTACGACGAGTCGTCGGCGGTGCCGGAGAGCACGACGGTGTTCGCGCCGAACGTCGACACGAGCGAGTACGCGTGGTTGCCGGCGTCGGAGCCTTCGTCCCGTCGGTCGTAGACGGTCCACTTCGTGCCGTCGATCACGCGGCTGCCGGTGGACGGGCGCTGGTCGAGCTGGTTCGACACCCACGAGCCGTTGGCGTCGATGCCCTGCTGCAGGCTGAGGTACTGCTTGTCCGGCGTCACGAACCCGACGGTCCAGACGTCGACGTCGTCCGAGGCCTTGTCCGAGAAGTCGGCGCGGTTCGACGTGAAGCCGCTCGGCAGGTCGGGGGCGGCCAGGGTGATGTCCCCGACGTGGGCGTCGGCCGCGATCTGCTGGTAGTCGACGGTGCGGTCGACCGTGGTGTTCGGCCGCACGACCACGGCGACGAGGAACAGGACGATGCCGAGCGACGCGATGAGCGCGATCACGAGGTTGAAGGCGGTCTGGTGCTGGCGGCGAGCGGTCCGTGCGGCGTCCTTGCGCGCCCAGGTCTCCTCGGCCGTCTCGGGGCGACCGAGCTCGGCGACGATCGGACGACCGTTCGCGTCGGTCATCGGGCGGAGCCGTCCTCGGCGCTGCTGGCCGCGCGCGCCGCGTCGAGCCGTGCACGGGCACCCACGAGCCACTCTTCGCAGCGCGCGGCGAGGGCCTCGCCGCGCTCCCAGAGCGACAGCGAGCGCTCGAGGGTCGCGGAGCCCTGTTCGAGCTCGCTCACGACGCGCACGAGTTCGTCGCGGGCGGCTTCGTAGCTCAGCGACTGGACGTCGGTCTGCTCGGGTTCCTGCTGGGATGGCACGACCCGATCCTACCGAGCGTCCACCGACGCACGGTCCCGCCCGCTGCGCCTGGGGAGAACACCGGCCGGTAGGGTCGCGCCATGGTTGATCTCCCCGAGGGCGTGGACTGGTACCCGGCACCGGAAGCAGGATCCGGAGCGGAGCGCGGCGGACGGGCAGGCCGCCCCGCGCTCGCGGTCGTCCTGCCCGGTGGCGGGTACGGCATGCACGCTCCGCACGAGGGGGAGGGGTACGCCCGCTGGCTCAACGGGATCGGCATCGACGCGGTCGTGTTCGCGTACCCGCTCGCCCCGCACCGTCACCCGGACGCCGTGGTGGCGACCCGCGCGCTCGTCCGCGAGCTGCGTGCCGGACGCTGGGCGGGCCTCCCGTCCGATCCGCGGATCGTCGTGATCGGGTCGTCGGCGGGCGGGCACCTGGCGGCCCTCGTCTCGAACGCACCGACGCCGGCGGAGCGCGCCGTGTCGGACGTCGACGACCGACCCGACCTGACGGTGCTCTGCTACCCGGTGACGTCGATGACGGACCACCCGCACGTCGGCAGCACCGACAACCTGCTCGGACCGGGCGCGAGCGTCCGCGAGCGGTCCGCGGTGGACGCGGACCTGCTCGTCGACGACCGGACCCCGCCGACGTTCCTGTGGCACACGGCCGAGGACGAGCACGTGCCCGTGACGCACTCGCTGTCCTACGCACACGCGCTGGCGCGACACGGGGTGCCGTTCGACCTGCACGTGTTCGAGCGCGGGGTGCACGGCATCGGGCTCGCCGAGGGCCTCGGGCCGGCCGAGGCGTGGAGCACGCTGGCGACGACCTGGCTGCGCGACCGCGGGTGGTGAGCAGACCGTCGGCGACCCCGACGCGTCAGGCGGCCGACCCCGACCCCGACCCCGAGCCGTCCGGACCCGGCCCGTCCGGCTCGAGCGTCCCGGTCGCCGTCCCCGCGCCGAGCGTGACGTGCACCTGCGTCTGCCCGGACAGGTCGTCGGACGACCGCACCACGCCACCGTCGGCCCGCTGCACGATCGCGTAGCCACGACGCAGGGTGTCCCGCGGCGAGAGCGCCCGGAGCCGGGCGGTCAGGTGCCCGACCTCGGAGTGTCCCCGCTCGAGCCGGCGGTCGAGCAGCTCCCGCGACCGGGAGAGGTCGCGCGCGACTTCCTCCGCACGGGTGTCGACGAGCCACGCGGTGGACGCGAGCGCGGGCCGCGAGCGGAGTGCCGCGATCCGGTCGGCCTCGACCGCGAGCGTCTGCGACAACCGCAGTCCGATGCGGGCGCGGGCCTGCCGGACGTTCGCGAGCTCTTCCGCGACGTCCGGCACGACGCGCTTGGCGGCGTCGGTCGGGGTGGAGGCACGGAGGTCCGCGACCTCGTCGAGAATCGGACGGTCGGCCTCGTGCCCGATGGCCGACACGATCGGGGTGCTCGCCGCTGCGGCTGCGCGGACGAGCCCTTCGTCGCTGAAGCCGAGCAGGTTCTGGAAGTCGCCGCCGCCGCGGGCGATGATGATGACGTCCACCGTCGGGTCGGCGTCGAGCTCGAGGATCGCCGCCGTGACCTCGCCGACGGTGCGCTCACCCTGCACCGCGGTGTGGACGGTGCGGAACTCGACCTGCGGCCACCGGAGCTGCGCGTTGCGCTTGACGTCCTTCTCGGCGTCGGAGTCCTTGCCCGTGATCAGGCCGATGCGGTGCGGCAGGAACGGCAGGCGCTTCTTGCGTGCGGGGTCGAACAGGCCCTCTTCGCCCAGGGTGCGGCGCAGGCGTTCGAGTCGTTCGAGCAGGTCACCGAGGCCGACGTGCTTCATCTCGACGACCTGCATGGTCAGCGAGCCGCCCTTGACCCAGTAGTTCGGCTTGACGGCCGCGACGACCCGGTCGCCCTGCTTGATGTCCGCCGGCACCCGGGAGCGCACGCTCGACCAGATCGAGAACGACACCGTGGCGTCGACCTCGACGTCCTTGAGCTTGCCGTACACGTTGCCGCCGGCGACGTTCCACTGCGTGATCTCGCCCTCGATCCACGCGGTACCGAGCCGGTCGATCCAGTCGCGGAGCTTCGCGCCCAGGAGTGCGACCGGCCACGGGTTGTCGGCCGTCGGCGGGCCTTGTTCGATCGCCATGTCGCTCCTTCTCGTGCGGGACGTCCATCGTGCCCGACACCGGTGACAGCGGGCGAGCGGCGGGATCTCCACGGATGGTGCCCGCGCCCAGGTCGCGCGCGTCCCGCTCACCTATCATCGGGGACGTGACGATCACCAACGGCCACACGGTCCCGCTCGCCCCGCCGCGTGTGCACGCGGCGCGTGGGCGCCTGCGGGACGAGCCGGTCGCCGGTCCGAAGAAGGTGCTGCTCGCAGCCCCGCGCGGCTACTGCGCCGGGGTCGACCGGGCGGTCGTGGCGGTCGAGAAGGCGCTCGAGCAGTACGGCGAGCCCGTCTACGTCCGCAAGCAGATCGTCCACAACGTCCACGTCGTGTCGACCCTCGAGCAGCGCGGCGCGGTCTTCGTCGACGACGTCGCCGAGGTCCCGCGTGGGTCACACGTCGTCTTCAGCGCCCACGGCGTCTCACCGGCCGTCGTGGCGGGGGCTGCCGAACGCGACCTGCACGCCATCGACGCCACCTGCCCCCTGGTCACCAAGGTCCACCGCGAGGCCACCCGCTTCGCCAAGGCCGAGCGCACCATCATCCTCATCGGGCACACCGGCCACGAAGAGGTCGAGGGCACCATGGGCCACGCCCCCGACCGCACGATCCTGGTCAACGGACCGGACGACGTCGCCGCGCTCGACGTCCCCGACCCCGACAACCTGGTCTGGCTGTCGCAGACCACGTTGAGCGTCGACGAGACGATGGAGACCGTCCGCCTGCTGCGCGAGAAGTACCCCACGATCGCGAACCCGCCGTCGGACGACATCTGCTACGCCACCCAGAACCGCCAGGTCGCGATCAAGAAGGTCGCACCGGGCACCGACCTGGTGATCGTGGTCGGCTCCGCCAACTCGTCGAACAGCGTCCGCCTGGTCGAGGTCGCGTTGGAGCACGGCGCGAAGGCCGCGCACCGCGTCGACTACGCGGAGGAGATCCGCCAGGAGTGGCTGGACGGCGTCGCCACCGTCGGCGTCACGAGCGGCGCCTCGGTCCCCGAAGAGCTCGTCGCCGAAGTCCTCGAACAGCTCGCCGACGCCGGGTACGGCGCCGTGGAAGAAGTCGTGACCGCACACGAAGACCTGATGTTCTCGCTCCCCAAGGAGCTCCGCACCGACGCGTCGGGCAACCCGACGCGCGCGCTCGGCGGGCGTCGGGCATGAGCGGCGCGGACGGGTGGGGCTCGGTGCCGCGACGCGAGCCGGGTCACGTCGACGACACGGCGGCAGCCGGCCAGGAGGCCCAGGACACGTCCCCGACGACGGCCGCCGGTGCCGCGAGCGGCCGGGTCCACGGCCGACCCGCCCCCGCGTACGGCGAGTACGCGCCCGAGGGGTGGGTCAACCCGGTCCTGGTCGAACGGGAACGACAGGAGCGCGAGCAGCAAGAGCGCGACCGCCGCCAGCAGGCAGCGAGCCAGGCCGGGCGGGACGGCGCGACCGCGTACCGGTCCGGTGCCGGCGCGCCGACAGGCACCGTGCCTCCGGGCCGACCCGGCGCAGTCGACGACCCGACCCCGGGCGGGCCGCAGCGTTCGGTGGCGACGAGTCGGTTCGGCCGCACCCCCGCCGACTTCGTCCTGACGGTCGGGCTGCTCGCCTTCGGGCTCATCTCCGTCGTGCAGTCGCTCGCCGTGACCAACGTCGCTTCGACGGTCCGGCGGACCCTCGAGACGCAGTACACGGCGCTGAACGACCCGAGCGCGCTGAGCGGTGCCGCCGTCATCGGCGCGATCACGAACGTCGTGGTGTTCGCGCTCGTGGCGTGGTGGTCGATCCGCCGGCTCCGGGCACGGAAGCGCACGTTCTGGGTGCCGATCGTCGGCGCGGTCGTCGCCACGTTCGTGAGCACCATCGCGTTCGTCGTCGTGGTGTTCCAGGACCCGCAGTTCGTCGAGTTCATGATGCGCCAGACCGGCGCCTGACCGCAGCCAGACGGGTTCAGCCAGCCGGGGCTCAGCCGGCCAGGAACGCCGCGACGGCGCCGTGCAGTGACGCCAGGTCCTCGACGTGCACGAGCTCGCGGATCGAGTGCATCGACAGCAGCCCGACGCCGATGTCGATCGTCGGGATCCCGAGCCGGGTCGCCGCGATCGGACCGATGGTCGAGCCGCCGGGGATCGTGTTCACGTTGACGAACGGCTGCCACGGCACCCCGGCCGTGTCGCACGCGGCGGCCCAGACGGCCTCGCCCTTCGCCTCGGTCATGTAGCGCTGGTTCGCGCTGATCTTCAGCAGCGGGCCGGCACCGGGGCGTGGACGGTTCGTCGGGTCGTGCTTCTCCGGCTGGTTCGGGTGCACCAGGTGGCCGGCGTCGCTCGACAGCAACCACGAGGCGCGGAACGCCCGGGCGGCCTCGGAGCGGGTGGCACCGAGGCCCTCCTGCACGCGGCCGAGGACGTCCTCGAGGAACGGACCACCGGCACCGGACGGGGTCGAGGAACCGATCTCCTCGTGGTCGAACGCGGCGAACACGGGGATGTGGTCGCCGTCGACCGAGGCGTCCACGATGCCGCGGAGTCCGGCGTGCACGCTCGTCAGGTTGTCCATCCGGCCCGAGGCCAGGAACTCGCGCTCGATGCCGATGCGGGTGGGGGCTTGGGTGTCGGCGAGGAAGAGGTCCCACGACACGGCATCGTCACCGAGACGGGCGCGCAGCCACTCCACGACCGAGGTCCCACCGGCGTCGCCGTCGACCCCGACGATCGGCAGCGTGTGGCGCTGGCGATCGATCTCCTTGCCGTCGTTCACCCCGCGGTCGAGGTGGATGGCGAGGTTCGGGATGCGGGCGACGGCGTCGGTGCTGACGAGTCGGACGCTGCCGTCGGCATCGACGACCCGGCCGGCGATGCGGAGGTCGCGGTCGAACCAGGTGGACAGGAGTGCGCCGCCGTAGACCTCCACGTTGAGCTGCTCCCAGCCCCCGGTGCGGACGCCGGGGTTCGGC
Source organism: Curtobacterium sp. PvP017 (assembly GCF_054060195.1). Lineage (NCBI taxonomy): Bacteria > Bacillati > Actinomycetota > Actinomycetes > Micrococcales > Microbacteriaceae > Curtobacterium > Curtobacterium sp. PvP017. Next base: position 51,419 of record NZ_JBSSCY010000008.1, on the reverse strand, counting down.
TTCACGCGGAAGCCGGGGGAGTCGGTGTGGGCGCCGAGGATCCGGAACGGGGTCGTCGCCGACGCACCCTCCGGCAGTCGCCACGCGATCACCGCACCGTCGCGGACCACCACGTACGCGCCGGGTTCGGTCGGCCAGGCGTCGAGCTCGGACAGCTCGGTGAACCCGGCTGCGACGAGGCGGTCACGGGAGGCCGCTGCCGCGTGGAACGCGGTGGGCGACTCGGTGACGAACTGGGCGAACTCGGAGGCGATGGCGTCGACGGTCACCCGCCCATCGTGGCATGCGGTGGAGTCGACCGGACGCAGAACGGGGCACGTCCGTCGGACGCGCCCCGTTCCTCCCGGCCGGTGGACCCGACCGGACGGACCTGCTCAGCCCTTGGTGTGACCGGCGGAGCCGAGCACCTTCGCGGCCTCGCCCACGCGAGCCGCCATGGCGGACTCGGCGACCTTGCCCCAGGCGCGGGGGTCGTACTGCTTCTTGTTGCCGACCTCGCCGTCGATCTTCAGGACGCCCTCGTAGTTCCGGAACATCGAGTCGGCGATCGAGCGCGTGAACGCGTACTGCGTGTCCGTGTCGATGTTCATCTTGATGACGCCGTTGCGGACGGCCTCGTGGATCTCGTCGTCGGTCGAGCCGGAGCCGCCGTGGAAGACGAGGTCGAGGGGGTTCTCGCCGGTGCCGTGCTTCGCCGCGACCGAGGCCTGGATCTCGCCGAGGAGCTCGGGGCGGAGCTTGACGTTGCCCGGCTTGTAGACGCCGTGCACGTTGCCGAAGGTGAGCGCGGCGATCCAGCGCCCCTTGTCGCCCAGGCCGAGTGCGTCGACGACCTTCTCGACGTCGTTCGGGGTCGTGTAGAGCGCGTCGTTCGTGCCCTCGTGCTCGACGCCGTCCTCTTCGCCGCCGACGACGCCGATCTCGACCTCGAGGATCGCGTTGATGTTCCGCGTCTTCTCGATCATGGTCTTCGCGATCTCGATGTTCTCGTCGAGCGGCACGGCCGAGCCGTCCCACATGTGCGACTGGAAGATCGGGTTGCGGCCCTGCCGGACCTCTTCCTCGCTCGCCGCGATGAGCGGCAGGACGAAGCCGTCGAGGGCGTCCTTCGGGCAGTGGTCGGTGTGCAGCGCGACCGTGATGTCGTAGTTCTTCGCGACCTCGTGGGCGAACTTCGCCATCGCGAGGGCACCCGCTGCGCGGTTCTTGATGGTGTGGCCGGCGAAGTAGTCGGCACCGCCCGTCGTCACCTGGAGGATGCCGTCCGAGCCGGACTCCTGCAGGCCCTGGAGGACCGCGTTGATGGTCTGCGACGAGGACACGTTGACCGCGGGGTACGCGAACTTGCCCGCCTTCGCGCGTTCGATCATCTCGGCGTACTGTTCCGGCGTTGCGATGGGCACGTGGATCTCCTTCGACTTCGGTGATGTCCCCGCCGATCGTAGTCAGCCGGACTGGAGTGTGACTCGACGGCGGTCGGTAAGCTCGGGTCGTGACTCCCTCTACGGAAACCGGCTCCCTGTTCCTCCAGCCCGACCGCAACCTGGCCCTCGAGCTCGTGCGTGCGACGGAGGCCGCCGCGATCCGTGCGCAGCCGTGGGTCGGTCGGGGGGAGAAGAACCTCGCCGACGGCGCCGCGGTCGACGCGATGCGCAAGTTCCTCGGCACGGTGAACTTCGACGGCGTCGTCGTCATCGGTGAGGGCGAGAAGGACAACGCCCCGATGCTCTACAACGGCGAGCACGTCGGCAACGGTCACGGCCCGGCCTGCGACATCGCGGTCGACCCGATCGACGGCACCTCGCTCACCGCCGCCGGCCGCCAGAACGCCATCTCCGTCATGGCCGTCTCGGACCGAGGTTCGATGTACGACCCCTCCGCCGTCTTCTACATGGACAAGATCGCCGCCGGCCCCGAGGGTCGCGGGGTCCTGGACCTCGAGAAGCCGATCGGCGACAACATCCGCGCGCTGGCGAAGGCCAAGGGCAAGGACCTCGAGGACATGGTCGTCGCCGTGCTCGACCGTCCCCGCCACGACGAGCTGATCCGCGCGATCCGTGCGACCGGTGCCGGCACGCGACTGCTGCTCGACGGTGACGTCGCCGGTGGCATCGCCGCCGCCCTGCCCGGCTCGACGATCGACATGTGCGTCGGCGTCGGCGGCACCCCCGAGGGCATCATCACGGCGTGCGCGATCAAGGCGCTCGGCGGCGTGATCCTCGGCAAGCTCCAGCCGAAGGACGACGAGGAGCGCGAGCGCGCCATCGCCGCCGGCCACGACCTGGACAAGGTCCTCGACCAGGACGACCTGGTCACGGGTGACAACACGTTCTTCGTCGCCACCGGCGTCACCGACGGTGTCCTGGTCGACGGTGTCCGTCGCTCGCGCGGTGTCATCCACACCGACTCGCTCGTGCTCCGGTCGCGCTCGAACACCATCCGCCGCATCCAGGCGGACCACCGTGCGGAGAAGTGGTTCTAGGCCGGACGATCGTCCGCCGCTTCGGGGCGTCGCCGGTCTCCCGGCGGCGCCCCGTTGCACGTGCCCTTGCGTAGGCTCGACGCATGACTGCGACAACGGCACGGATCGTCGGACTGGACACCGCGGGCATCCGCACGCTGCACGCGGAGGCGGACGGCACGGCCGACCGGCTGCCGCACGTCGTGCCGGTGGCGCCCGACCTCGGCGTGATCCTGGCGGACGAGGACGGCGCGATCCTCACCGCGCCGGCGCTCGCCGAGATGGGCTGGGCGGACGACGACGTCCTGCGTGCAGCCGTCGCCGCCGCGCAGGAGCAGGCCGGAGGCGACGTGGCGGTGATCCAGCCCGGCACGATCGTCATCCAGGACCCCGACCTCGCCGTGGTGCTCGTGCTCGCACCGCAGGCGTTCCAGGGGATCGAGTTCCGCGGCAGCGCAGTGGTCTTCCCGGTTGCGCCGACGACGTTCATCGTCACCGGCGACCAGGACGAGGACGGGCTCCAGGTCGCGGCCGGTGTCGCCCAGCAGATCCTGGCCGACGACGAGGGCGAGGTCCTGAGTGGACCGCCCATGGTGCTGCGCGGTGACGGGTGGGTCCGGTTCGAGCACCCGTCACTCGACGGCGAGCTCCGGACGATCCGCGCGCTCTGGACGGCGACCGCCGCGAACCTGCAGCAGGACGCCTTGCAGGAGTCGTTCGACCGGCGGGGCGAGAACGTCCACGTCGGTGCGGTCTCGGTCGCCCGGCTCGCCGAGGACGACCCGGCCTTCTCGTACTCGTCGTGGACCGAGGACGTCGAGACCGTCGTCGCCGCGGTCGACACGATCGTGCTCGTGACCCTCGACGGGCAGACGCAGCCCGTGCCGTTTGGTCGGCTGCGGGAGCTGGCGACCGACCTGATCGACGAGCTCGACGTCCGCCCCGCCCGGTACCGGCTCCGAGGGTTCCCGGAGCTCGGTGCCATCCGCGCAGCCCTCTGACGCCGCGGCCGCGTCGGGGGCACGCGTCCACGTCGATGTCCCCTGATATGGTCACATTCGCGCGCCTGTGGAGAACAGGGCGAGAGATCGGACCTGGGGAGGAATGATGGGGCGGCCGTCGGGGTGGGACGTTGTCGATCAGGGTGATGACCCGGTCAAGGGTGATCCGTCGACGTTGCGGATGATGGCGCGGGAGTACCAGCGCATCTCCGACGCGGCCGATGACGCCTCGACCCGGTTGCAGTCGGTGAAGGGCTCCGGGTGGCTGACCGACTGGGAAGGTGAAGCCGCTGATGTGTTCGTCGACGCCATCGAGGACACCCCGTCGGACCTGACCAAGCTCGTCGATTCGTACGAACTCGCCGCGACGGCGTTGTCGGGGTGGGCTGACACGGTCGATGACACCCAGTACCGGGCTGATGGTGCGTTGGCGGATGCGAAGGACGCCACCGGGGACCTCGCCGCGGCGCAGGACCGGTTGGCGGATGCGCAGTCGACGCTGTCGCACTACGAGTCCGCGTCGAAGGACCTGTCGAAGGTCGCGGACGAGTACCCGGCGGGTTCCGACGTGCCGGACGGGGTGCATGTTCCCTCGCCGGCGCAGTTGCGGGCAGCGTCCGACAACGCTTCCGTCGCGCAGGGTTCCGTGAGCTCGGCGCAGGGGGACATCTCGGCGGCGCAGTCGCGGATCGATGCGGCGAAGCGGCTCGTGGCGGATGCGAAGGGTGATTGGCAGGACGCGGAGCAGCGGACTGCGACGAAGATCGGTGAAGCTGCTGACGCGGGCCTCGGGAAGCAGTCCACGTGGGACAAGATCTTCGGGTCTGAGGCGTGGGAGACCATCGTGTCGGTGGCGAAGGTCGTCGTGGCGGTGGGTGGGATCATCGCGATGATCATCCCGGGGCCGTGGACGTTGATCATCGCGGCGATCGCGCTCGTGGTGTTGGCGGACACGTTGTACAAGATGAGCAAGGGCGAAGCCGACGGGTGGGACCTCGCGTTCTCCCTGCTCGACTGCGTCCCCGCAGCCGGCGCACTGGGGCGGTTGGCGAGTTTGGGCAAGTACGCGAGAGGCATGGGTGGGATCTCTCGCGCAGGCCGCCGGGTCCTCGCCGCGGGAAGATCGGTCATCGGGAAGGCCAAGTCTGCCGTTCCGTTCGGGCGTCGGGTCGAACTACCCCTCGGCGTCAGGGTCAACCCGAACGGGCGGACCCTGGCACGGACCGCGACCAAGGACGAGAAGGCTGCCTTCGGAGAGCAGCAGATGCACGACCTCTACGCTCGCTCCGGCTTCGACCGGATCGACACGAAGGGCAGCACCAGTGCCAACGGGCTCGACGGTGTCTACTTCAACAAGAAGACCGGCGAGTACGAGATCGGCGAGGCGAAGTTCTCGAAGCACGATGATGCTGCTCCGAACAGCCTGTTGAAGAACACGAAACTGAGCGGGCGTCAGCTGAGTGATCAGTGGATCGACTCTCCAGCGGGGCGGGACGCCCTGACTCGTTTGGAACGAGCCGTGGACGAGCGCCACTTCGACGCGATCCAGAAGCTGCTCGACGAGGGAAAGCTCCCCCGAAGTGTCGTCGTCGTCGGACATGATGGAGGTTCAACACGATTCATGGTCGATACGGGTGGAAAGGTGATCCCCTGATGCCGCTTTTCCGGCGCAAGACTGCACTCCGGCAGCGGGCCGCCGAGTTCGATGCGCGATACTGGCAGAGCGCCATCGACGTGACCTCGACCAATTGGGAAGGACGCAAGGCTGCCGCGCAGCGAGCAACCGATCCCACGAAGCGCTTGAGCGCCGTTCGTGGCGAGTGGCACATGGGCCTCCGCTACCTGGCCGCGCAGTACTCCGCGGGCGTCGGCCTGGACGTCATCGGAGATGTCGCTGAATCGGTGGCGGATGCGTACTGCACGTGGGTCGACCTAGCGTCCTCCGACCAGAAGCCGTCGCCCAGCCTCGGCGACGGAAACGAGTACTACATCAGTGTGCTGCGGCTTCTCGGCATCACGATGGGCTGTGGCCGGACGACTCATGCGCGGACGGTCCTCGAGACGGTGGTTCGGCAGGGGGCGGACCCGCTGTTCTCGGCGCTTGCGTCTGCGACCGGACTTCAGCACTCCTGGGATCAGAACAAGCATTCGACGCCGAGGTTCGCGCGGCCCCTGCTCACGGCGCTCGAGCAGCCAGTCGAAGCCAGCCATGCCATCGAGACGTATCTCGCAGACTGGCCATCACGGATGAAACCGATGGATTGGATGGGGTCGCTGGAAGCAGTCGCCCCGGGCGACAGCTACGGTGCGGGATTCGTCGGGTATTGGGCGCTGGAACTGCCGGCGATCGCGAAAGCGACCGACATGCACCTCGTTGAGATGAAATCGCCCTTCCTGCCGCTCGATCTCCTGTAAGAGGAGGGACCCTCCGGACCACATCTGAAATGGCCTACCAGACGGCTCGACGCCGGTGGCGTCATCGCTAGATGCCGCCGTTCACCGACTCGTCACTGACCGTGTGCTGCGCTTTGCTCTGGCGTGCGGTGGGTTGCTCGAGGCCGGACAGTGCGACAGCGCAGAATGACGTGCCTGCCCCAGCTACACGAGTGGAAGTGGAACTCCTCTGGTGAGGGGGCTCGTGGCGTTGTCTTTGGGACCAGGGCGGGTACCGATCCAGTCGGCCAGCATGATCGGAATGGCGTTGCGTTTCTCGACGGACAGTCAGGAACGTTTGCCAAGTTGGAGAACTTCGATCAACTCTTCCTACTCAAGACACGGTGATCTTGCATGCGAACTCTGAAGGATGCTCAGGACGAATTTGCGAAGGAAGTGCGCGCTGACGAAGACCTTAGTTGGGATAGGGGATGGATCGAGACCGACGATTGGTGGATCGTTCTGTACAACAGTCGAGAGTATTACGAGACACAAAACCCATTGTTTAGCCTAGCTGGAAATGGCCCCTTTGTTGTACCAAAAGACGGCAGTGCCTGTTTTGCTCTTCAAACGAACACATCGGTTGAATCACAAATAGAGGAACGGGGCCAGCGGGTCATCAGTCGGTCTCGGTGAAGCCAATTCCGGCTCGAGCGGAGGAGAACGAGGTGACGGTCGAGGGTCCACCCGCAGAGTTCTTAGCTGGAACTCTTTGCGATTGCTCGGGATTCCGTTGACCGTTGGTCGGGTAGCAGGGCAAGGCAGGAACTGATCAAGCGCCAATCTGAATTGATCCGACGATCTGCCAAGTCTCACACTGATTTTCCGGTGCAGGGGCCGAGTACACGAACCTCATCAATCGTTGACGGCAAAAGAGGTTGAACGCTTCACGAAGCGTGGCCACGCCGAGCCCAGAACGCTGGGGGCGCTGAGGGTCGGATAAAGTCGCAAGGCGCGAATTGGTTGAAAGCGAATCCAGATGGGTCTCACGACCCCCGAAGCTCCCCGAAGGACCACAGAGAGGGAACATCGACTAACAACCGTCGAGGAACGGCAAGTCGAGGCGCGCTTGATTGCGCCCGAGGGATTTCAGTACCCCGAGCGCTTCCAACGTGCCCTTCCACAAGACCCGCTTCCCGACATCGATCCCTTCATGTGGACGTCTGAGTACGAGAACCAGACAAAGAACTGGGTTGACATCGTTGGGGAGCAGTATCCGGCCCGTTCCCTCGTACCCTTCGCAAAGCACCAGGGCACTGACGATGTGTTCTGCTTTGACGGTGGCGACCATTCGGGCGACCCTCCCGTGCTGATCATCCATACGTTTGCTTCGCCTGGGACGGAGTACCGGGGGCAGTGGACGTCCTTCGACGTCTGGTGGGAGGAGATGGAGGAGCATCGAGCAGCGTGGCTCGCGGAGCAGGAAGAGGACTGAGACATGCCTCGTAGGGACGCGTCGATCAGCAAGGCGATGTCGCACGCGTTGCGGCACGAACCGGGTGCGTACGGGCTGGAACTCGGTGCTGACGGGAGCGTCCCGCTCGCAGATCTTGCCGACGCTTTGGAGCGGTCGGGCATTCAGGCATCGTTGGAAGATCTGCGCCGAGTGGTCGCCGAGTCCGATAAGCAGCGCTTCGCCGTCGAAGGCGACCGGATCCGTGCTCAGTACGGGCACTCGACGGACGAGCGCATCGTGAAGCCGTCGATCGTTCCGCAGCCGGTGCTCTGGCACGCAACTTCCCCCGCTGCGGCTGAGTCGATCCTGCGCGACGGGCTCTTGCCGATGGGGCGCCAGTACGCGCATTTGACGACCGATCGCGAGCTGGCGATGCAGGCGGGGCGGCGCAAGTCCACCGCTCCCGTCCTGTTGCGAATCGATGCAGCTCGGGCGCACCTGGAGGGCGTGGAGTTCTCGGAGGGCCACGACCGGGTGACCCTCGCCTTGCTCGTTCCCGCGCGGTACATCTCGGCGGAATGACGCGCCTGCCTCAGCCGCGCGAGTAGCGGGGCTCCTGCATTGCTGGGGCGATGCGCTCGAGACGGTCACCCGTCGAACGGATCGATCTCTCATTCTCCCGCGAGTGCAAGGGGGCGACAGCAGTCTCGTCTCATCAGACGTGAGACTGCTCGGAAGAAGCGCAGATCCGACCAGCTGGGCTTGCAGTCGGGTGGCGTGGACGTCCTGGATAGCATCATCCGATGAGCACAGCGATGGACAGTTCTGCGTTCTGGGATGCGATCATCGCGGACGATCCGCAGGCGATCACGAGGATCGCGTCGGAAGGCTTCGAAGTGTCTTCAGCGTCACGCGCCAATGCCGACGCCCTCACGCCCCTCCACTTCGCGGCTCAGACCGGTGCGGTGCATGCGATGCGAGCACTCCTGGACCTCGGGGTGGAGGTGGACTCGCCGGACCGTTGGGGGACGACGCCGCTGCAGCTCGCAGTGACGAACTCGGGCGACGGCGGACTTGATCCGGTCGCCGTCTTGCTCGACGCCGGCGCTGATCCGTTCCATGTCAACGACCTTGGTGCGACCCCACTGAGCTATGCCCGAATCTTGGGGGACGCACCCGCCGGGCTCATCGCCATGCTGCAGCAGGATCGGGTGTTCGAGGATGATGAGGCGGGCGTATCGGTCGTGTTCGAGGCCGCTACGCATGGGTCCCTCATCGACATCCAATCAGCAGTTCATGCCGATGCGGCTCTGCTCAACTCTGCCGTGGCTGGAGAGACACCGCTCCGACTGCTCGTACGACGTTCTCTCCCCGTGCGACCGAATCGATCGAACCCACATCCGGTCTCTGTGGACGACGCGGTGGCTGGCGCCAGTGCAATGCTGAGTGCCGGAGCGAAGGCCAGGTTGGTCGGTGCAGACGGCTTCACCGCTCAAGGGCTGGCACGAGCGTTCCTGGCGCCGAAGCCGTTGATCAAGGTGCTCGATCGTGCGGCTAAGCTCGAGCGGAGGCAGACGGCGTGAATGATCTAGAGGCATTCAATTGACTGAACTACGGCTTGACGAGAGCGTGGATGGCGTCGGCGCTCGATATGTGCCCAGAAACTTTCCCCCAGCGCGGGCTGACGCACATTGGCGCGGTGCTTCTTTCAATGCCGAGGGTGATTGATGTTCAGATTCGGTAGAGCCGAGAACTCGAGGACAATTGAGGAACCCGTGATCGAGCACGGATACCTCTACATGCAGAAGTGGAATCACTTCACCCGGACGCCGGATCCGAGAGGATTCCTGAGCGAGCAAGAGTGTCGCGGGCGTTGGCACCAGCATCAGGATGACCAGATGGACTGGTTCACTGTGGTCCCCGCCGAACCGAGCGTCGGCACCTTCGTGAGGCGGGACGACGGCGGCTTTGAAATCGATCCCGCATCCGCTGTACCGTCCTGGACCATGGAGGTCACGCCTCGGGGCGGAATTGCCATCGACGGGCCAGCTTTCCAAGTGTTCGTTTGGGACGCAAACAATCGCAATGTGACCCTTGCCACGTATTCGAACCGGTGGGGCGGACGGCTGTTCCTCAGCGAAGTGATCTACAAGATCTTCCCCGAACCTGATGACTTCAGACCGAAGGAACGTGCACTGGCCAACAAGCCCCTGTTCTCCAATCAATTGCACCTGTCTCCGAACGGCGAGGGGCAGCGCACGCGGATCGATCACTCCAAACAGACAAAAGACCTGGAGCAGTTCCACGGAGTTGACGTCGAGCCGAACTGGGCGAACACGCCGGATTTTGGTGATTGGGAAGCGTTGTCGAAGAAGGTCCTCGAGGGTAACCCCCTCATCTGATTCGGCAGCTGGCCAGGCAGAATGACCGATGGCCTTCTCGTCGCGAAAGAACACGTGTGGGACCGCAACGCCGAGGCCGTCCGCGCGCTCCCCGGGTACTCCGACGCATGAGCCGTCGCCCCGAGGAGGATCCGGTCGCGGTCAGGAAACCGACGCGTCGTCCTCGTCCGCCCACAGCGGGTCGCTGACGGTCCGGGGCAGCAGCGCCCCCGGCGACCCCGGCCACGGCAACCGCGTGACCGGCCAGTTCGAGGCGAAGAGCTCACGCCGCCCGGCATCGAACTCCTGCACCGTCTTGAGCTCGTCGTAGACCAGGGCGTACGCGGCCCGCAGGTTGTCGAAGTAGTCGTCCCACGAGTCGAACAGGGTGAAGGCGACATCGGAGACCAGGTCGATCGACGACCAGGCATCGTCCTCGTTCAGGAGCCCGGCGGCGTACGCACCTCGGACGGCGGTGACCGCGTTCTTGACGTCCATCGACCAGAGCAGCTTCGGCGGGCGGTCCGCTCGGCGTTCGAGCAGGCTCGAGCCTGCCCACGGGTCGGTGCCGAGCAGTGAGGACAGCCGGGTGAGCCGGGTCTCACCCTCGGCGGATCGGCTCAACGCGAGGAACTGCCACGACACGCTCTTCGGACCGAGCAGGTCGACGGCGAAGGCCTGTGCGTCCCGCCCGCTGGCGATCTTGTAGGTCTCGTCGAGTTCGCGGCGCAGGAACGTCAGCGGGGGCAGGGGGATCGTCACGAAGGGCGACGGCGTGGTGTCCTGCAGGTACTCGCCGCCGAGTTCGACCCGCGCACCGTACGGGGCGAGCGACGCCGGCCACCATCCGTCGTGGAAGTCGCCGAACGAGGCGAGGGCCAGCTGCTGCAGCCGGCGGGCGGGCAGCTCGCGAGCGCCGGTGCGCTCACGGTACCGCCGCTGTTCCCGCACCGGCAGCCCGATGTCACGGAGCGAGGTGATGAAGGTCAACACGAACCACACGACGATGGCGACCAAGAAGCAGCGCCACACCGCCTGGATGCCGTACCCGAAGTGCGCCCGGACGTCGTACGGGGCGAGGATCGAGATCAGGAGCACGACGAAGAACGCCACGATTGCGATCGCCATGATGATCCACGCTGCGGCGCGGTCCCGTCGTCGCCCGGTCTGCTTCCGCGCCTTGGCGACCATCGCCCGGTGCCGCCAGCGTGGACGGACCGGGAACTCGCGGTCGCCGGGATGGTTCTGCAGTGCTTCCCCCATGACGATCGATCGTAGCGAGCGGCTCAGTCCTCGTCGACGGCGCCGACGAGCTCCGGCGCCGTGAGCAGCCGCGGCTCGTCCTCGATCGATGACGGGTCCGCGATGACCTTCGACTCGTCGAGCAGCGACAGCCGACGGGCGCTCGGCAGCACCTGGCGCTCGAGGGACCCGACGAACCGGTTGTAGTCGACGACGGAGCCCCGGATCGAGCGGCCGAGCTTGTCGACGTGCCGGGCCATCGTGGACAGCCGGCCGTAGAGCTCGCGGGAGACCTTGAAGAGCTCGTGCGCCTCTTGCGAGACGACGTCCTGCTGCCACGAGAACGCCACGGTCTTGAGCACGGACCACAGGGTCACGGGAGAGGCGAGTGCGATCCGCTTGCGGAAGGCGTGGTCGAGCAGGCCGGGGTCGGCGGCGAGGGCGCTCGAGATGAGCGACTCGGACGGGATGAAGGCGACGGTGAGCTCGGGGGAGGCGTCGTAGCCGGTCCAGTACTCCCGTGCGGCGAGGGCGTCGACGTGGGCTCGGAGCGCCTTGACGTGCTGGGCGATGAGCTGGTCGCGTCGAGCTGCCTCGGCACCGGTGGCGGTCGCCGGGATCTCGGCGGCCTGCAGGTAGGCGCTGAACGGCACCTTGGCGTCGACGGCGATGGTCTTGCCGCCGGGCAGGTGCACGACCATGTCCGGCCGGGCGGAGCCGACGGCGGTGGTGACGGACGACTGCACGTCGAAGTCGACGCGTTCGAGCAGCCCGGCGGCCTCGACCACGTTGCGCAGCTGCGTCTCGCCCCAGACGCCGCGCGTGCTGTTCGACGACAGGGCGCTGGCCAGGGTGTCGGCGGTGGCGCGCAGCCGCTCTTCCGACTCGGCGGCCGACCGGAGCTGCGCCGACAGCGCGCCGTACTGCTCGCTCCGCGACTGCTCGAGCTCGGCGATCTTCGTGCGCATCACGTCGAGCGTCTGCGCCACGGGGCTGAGCGCGGAGAGCACCTTGGACTCGTTCTGGTTCCGTGCCGCGTCGACGCCGTGCATGCGCTGCACCAGGTGCTCGAGCTCGGCGGAGCGCCGTTCGAGCGAGTCGACCTGGCGGCGGTACTGCGTGTCCTGGGCGTCGAGGCGTTCCTCGGCGTCGCGTCGGGCCGCCTCGAGCTGGCCGCGGAGCGCCTCGGCCGTCGCACGGGACGACGCGGCGTCGATGCCCGCGCGCGAGCGGGCGAGCGACCAGGCGACGACCGCACCGACGGCGATGCCGATCACGAGACCGATGACCAGGGCGAGGATCTGCATGTCGCGACCCTGGCAGAACCCACCGACACCGCGCCTCCCGGCACTCCGGCGCGCACCGCAGAACCAGCGTGACCAGCGCCACGGGACCAACGTGACGGACCGCAGAATCCATGTCATGACATTAGGGCAAACAGGGTGTACAGTCGTGATCGTCCGCCGATGAAGCCGCACGGAAGGTCCACCACGTCGCATGACGAACCACGCTCCCCACGCCTACGACGTGATCACGATGGGACGCGTCAGCGTCGACATCTACCCGCAGCAGACCGGCCCGCTCGAAGACGTCACGACGTTCTCGAAGTCCGTCGGCGGCAGCGCGACCAACGTCGCCATCGCCGCAGCGCGCCACGGTGCCGATGCCGCGGTCATCACCCGGACGGGCAACGACCCGTTCGGCCGGTACATCGCCCGCACCCTGCCGGAGTTCGGCGTCGCGAACGCCTTCGTCGAGACGGTCGAGGGGCTGAACACCCCCGTCGCGTTCTGCGAGATCTTCCCGCCGGACGACTTCCCGCTGTACTTCTACCGGGCCCCGAAGGCGCCGGACCTGATGATCACGGCGAAGTCCCTGCCGCTGCACGAGATCGAGCGGGCGAAGATCTTCTGGACGACGGTGACCGGCCTGAGCGAAGAGCCGAGCCGCCAGGCGCACCACGTCGCGTACGAAGCGCGTTCCGCCGCGCAGAACAGCACGAAGACCCACACCGTGTTGGACCTGGACTACCGCTCGATGTTCTGGTCGAGCCCCGAGGCCGCGACGCGCGAGGTCGCCGTCGCCCTCGAACACGCCACGGTCGCCGTCGGCAACCGCGAGGAGTGCGAGGTCGCCGTCGGAGAGACCGACCCGGTCCGCGCCGCCGACGCCCTGCTCGAGCGCGGGGTCGAGATCGCCATCGTCAAGCAGGGCCCCAAGGGCGTGCTGGCGAAGACCCGCGACGAGTTCGTCGAGTTCCGCCCGCACCACATCGACGTCGTCAACGGGCTCGGCTCGGGCGACGGCTTCGGCGGCGCGCTGACCCACGGCCTGCTGCAGGGCTGGGGCCTCGAGCGGATCCTCGCGTTCTGCAACGCCGCCGGCGCCATCGTCGCGACGCGGTTCGAGTGCTCGACGGCGATGCCCACGAGCGACGAGATCGAGGCGTTCATCGCCAGCAACCCCGCTGACGGCACCAACCACACGAGCACCGAGGAGAAGACCCATGCCTGAGATCAGCCCCGCTGACTTCCAGCGCCTCCGGGACATCCGCGCCGGACAGCCCGAACTGGTGCGGTCCGTGCTCGACGCTCGGCACAAGCGCTCCCTGCTCGCCGACGACGGCAAGCTCTTCATCGTGGCCGCGGACCACCCGGCACGCGGTGCCCTGGCGGTCCGGAACGACGAGTCCGCGATGGCCGACCGCTACGACCTGCTCGAGCGGCTCGTCACGGCGCTCGGCCGCCCCGGCGTCGACGGGGTGCTCGGCACGCCCGACATCCTCGAGGACCTGGCACTGCTCGGCGCCCTCGACGGCAAGGTCGTCGTCGGGTCGATGAACCGCGGCGGACTGCGCGGGGCGACGTTCGAGATGGACGACCGCTACACGGCGTACTCGGCACAGGCCATCAAGGACTCCGGGCTCGACTTCGCGAAGCTGCTGGTTCGCATCGCCCTGGAGGACTCGGGCACGGCACCGACGCTCGAGGCCACGGCCCGTGCGGTCAGCGAGGCCGCCGCACTCCAGCTGCCGATCATGCTCGAGCCGTTCATGTCCGCGTGGCAGGACGGCCGGGTGGTGAACGACCTGACCGCCGACGCCGTCATCACCTCGATGGCGATCGCCGCGGGCCTGGGGGAGTCCAGCGCCTACAGCTGGCTGAAGATCCCGGTCGTCGACGACATGGAGCGGGTGATGGCGGCGACGACGCTGCCGACGCTCCTGCTCGGGGGCGACCCGTCGAGCAAACCGCTCGAGACCTACGCCAAGTGGGCCGACGCCCTCGCGCTCCCCGGCGTGCGCGGCCTGGTCGTCGGCCGCACCCTGCTCTACCCGCCGGACGGCGACGTCGCCACCGCGGTCGACGTGGCCGCGGGTCTCGTCCACACCGGCAGCGCCGGCGCCACGCACGCAGCAACCACCACACTCGAAGGAAGCAACGCATGACCACCACGGAGACCGCCACCACCACCGTCGGCCACTGGATCGGCGGCAAGCACGTCGAGTCCGCGTCGGGCAACAGCGCCCCCGTGTACGACCCGGCACTGGGCATCGCGACGAAGCAGGTCGCCCTGGCGAACGAGGACGAGATCCAGGCCGCCATCGCGAGCGCCAAGGCGGCGTTCCCGGCGTGGAGCAACCTGTCGCTCACCAAGCGCCAGCAGATCCTGTTCTCGTTCCGCGAGATCCTGAACCGCGACAAGGGCGAGCTCGCCGAGATCATCACGAGCGAGCACGGCAAGGTCATCGACGACGCCCTGGGCGAGATCGCCCGTGGGCAGGAGGTCGTGGAGCTCGCCACGAACATCCCGAGCCTGATGAAGGGCGAGTTCTCCGACCAGGTCTCGACCGGCATCGACGTCTACTCGATCCGGCAGCCGCTCGGTGTCGTGGGCATCATCAGCCCGTTCAACTTCCCGGCGATGGTGCCGCTGTGGTTCCTGCCGATCGCGATCGCCGCGGGCAACACCGTCGTGCTGAAGCCGTCCGAGAAGGACCCGAGCGCCGCCATCTGGCTCGCCGAGAAGTTCACCGAGGCCGGTCTGCCCGACGGCGTCTTCAACGTGCTCAACGGCGACAAGCTCTCCGTCGACGGGCTGCTGACCAGCCCGGACGTCGAGTCGATCTCGTTCGTCGGTTCCACGCCGATCGCGCAGTACGTCTACGAGACCGGCACGAAGCACGGCAAGCGCGTGCAGGCCCTCGGCGGCGCGAAGAACCACATGCTCGTGCTGCCGGACGCCGACCTCGACCTGGTCGCGGACAACGCCATCAACGCGGGCTTCGGATCCGCCGGTGAGCGCTGCATGGCGATCTCGGTCGTCGTCGCCGTCGAGCCGGTGGCCGACGAGCTCATCCAGAAGATCACGGACCGCGCGGCGACCCTGCGCATCGGCGACGGTCGTCGCGGGTGCGACATGGGCCCGCTCGTCACGAAGCAGCACCGTGACAAGGTCGCCTCGTACATCGAGGTCGCAGAGCAGGACGGTGCGGTGGTTGTGGTGGACGGCCGCACCGTCCGACCCGACGGCGACGAGAACGGCTTCTGGCTGGGCCCGACGCTGATCGACCAGGTCCCCACCACGAGCCGCGTCTACACCGAGGAGATCTTCGGTCCTGTGCTCAGCGTCGTCCGCGTCGCCACGTACGAAGAGGGCCTCGAGCTCATCAACTCGGGTGCGTACGGCAACGGGACCGCCATCTTCACCAACGACGGCGGCGCCGCGCGTCGCTTCCAGCGCGACGTCCAGGTCGGCATGATCGGCATCAACGTCCCGATCCCCGTGCCGGTCGCGTACTACTCGTTCGGCGGCTGGAAGAACTCGCTGTTCGGTGACCACAAGGCGTACGGCGCCGACGGCGTGAGCTTCTTCACCCGCCAGAAGGCGATCACGAGCCGTTGGCTCGACCCGTCGCACGGCGGCATCAACCTCGGCTTCCCGTCGAACAACTGACCCGCAGCATGGCGAACGAACAGCACGAGCACGACCAGTGGTTCATCCCGGCGGGCTCCCGGCCCGAGGCGGGCTGGACCGACGTCGTCGACGGTCGCATTGCAGGATGGACGCACACCGGGCTCCGGACCGGCACCCTGACGGACAGCGACCCGACCGGCACACGCGAGCTGCGCCTCCCGGCCGACGCCGTGGAACGCATCGTCGTGCCGCTCGCCGGGGCGTTCCACGTGACCTACGCGGGCGCCGCCGGTGACGGCGAGCAGGCCCTGCAGGGGCGCGCGAGCGTGTTCGAGGGTCCCACCGACGTCCTGTACCTGGGGTCCGGATCGCAGGCGACGATCACCGGCAGCGGCCGGTTCGCGGTCGCCGAGGCGCCCACCGACACCGTCAAGCCGACCACGTACGTGGCCCGGCAGGACGTGCCGGTCGAGCTCCGCGGTGCCGGGCAGTCCAGCCGGCAGGTGCACAACTTCGGCACCCCGGCCGCCCTCGACGCCGTGAAGTTCATCGTGTGCGAGGTGATCACGCCGGCCGGCAACTGGTCGTCGTACCCGCCGCACAAGCACGACACGAACGTGCCCGGCGAGGAGTCGAACCTCGAGGAGATCTACTACTACGAGTCCGCGGTCGCACGCGGCCTCTCCGCTCCGGCCACCGCCGATCCGTTCGCGCTGCACCGGACCTACGCCTCGGACGACCGTCCGATCGACGAGTTCCGCGAAGTCCGCACCGGGGACGTCGCGCTCGTCCCGCACGGGTGGCACGGCCCCGCCGTCGCCGCTCCGGGCTACGACATGTACTACCTCAACGTGATGGCCGGGCCCGACCCGGAGCGCGTCTGGAACATCACCGACGACCCGGCGCACGGCTGGGTCCGCCAGGCATGGGCGAGCGAGCAGCTCGACCCGCGCCTGCCCTACGAAAGGAAGCAGGCGTGACCACCACCACGCGCCGGATGACCGTCGGCCAGGCACTCGTCGAGTTCCTGGCCAACCAGTGGACCGTCGACGGCGACGTCCGCGAACGCACCATCCCGGGGATCTTCGGCATCTTCGGGCACGGCAACGTCGCCGGCGTCGGACAGGCCATCAAGCAGCTCCACGTCGAGCAGCCCGGACTGCTGCCGTACCACCAGGCCCGCAACGAGCAGGCGATGGTGCACGAGGCCGTCGGCTTCGCGCGCATGCACCGCCGCCGTGCGACCTTCGCCGCGACGGCGTCGGTCGGTCCGGGTGCCGCGAACATGCTCACCGCCGCTGCGCTCGCGACGACGAACCGCCTGCCCGCACTGCTGCTGCCGTCGGACACGTTCGCGACGCGGACCACCGACCCGGTGCTCCAGCAGATCGAACTGCCGCACGACACCTCCCTGCAGGTGACCGACGCGTTCCGTCCGCTGTCGCGCTACTTCGACCGTGTCGAGCGGCCCGAGCAGCTGTTCTCGATCGCCCTCGCGGCGATGCGGGTGCTGACCGACCCGGCCGAGACCGGTGCCGTGACGATCGCCCTGCCGGAGGACGTGCAGGCCGAGGAGTTCGACGTCCCCGTCGCGTTCCTGCAGCCGCGCGAGTGGCACATCCGTCGGCCGCTGCCCGAGCACGGGCCGCTGGCGCGTGCGGTCGCCGCGATCCGGGCGGCCAAGCGCCCCGTCATCGTCGCGGGCGGTGGCGTGCTGTACGCCGGCGCGGAGCACGAGCTCGCCGCCTTCGTCGAAGCGACCGGCATCCCGGTCGGCACCTCGCAGGCCGGCGGCGGATCGCTCGTCTGGGACCACCCGCAGTCCCTCGGCGGCATCGGCGCGACCGGCACGGCCGCCGCGAACGCGGTCGCCGCGCAGGCGGACGTCGTGATCGGGATCGGCACGCGCTACAGCGACTTCACGACCGCGTCGCGGACCGCGTTCCAGAACCCGGACGTCACGTTCGTGAACGTCAACGTGGCCGCGTTCGACGCCTACAAGCACGGTTCGCAGCTGCCGCTGATCGCGGATGCCCGGGAGGCCCTGGTCGCGTTGACCGCGGCGCTCACGTCGACCGCGGCGTCACCCGCAGAGCCCGCGTACGTCGTCGACGCCGCCTACGCTGCGGAGATCGCCTCGCTGAAGGCCGCGTGGGACGCCGCCGTCGACGGCGCGTTCGCGCCGTCCGGCGCGCACCTGCCCGGCCAGCCGGAGATCATCGGCGCCGTGCAGTCGGTGTCCGACCCCCGCGACGTCGTCATCCAGGCGGCCGGCTCGCTGCCCGGCGACCTGCACAAGCTCTGGCGCGTGCGGGACGCCCTCGGCTACCACGTCGAGTACGCGTTCTCGTGCATGGGCTACGAGATCGCCGGCGGCATCGGCGTCCGTCGTGGCGCCCCGGACCGCGACGCGATCGTCATGGTCGGCGACGGCAGCTACCTCATGCTGCACACCGAACTCGTCACCGCCGTGGCCGAGGGCATCAAGATCATCGTGGTACTCATCCAGAACCACGGGTACGCGTCGATCGGGCACCTGTCCGAGACCGTCGGATCCGAGCGCTACGGCACGAAGTACCGCTACCTGGACGAGACGCAGTCGTTCGACAACGGCGACCCGCTGCCCGTCGACCTCGCGGCGAACGCGCGGTCGTACGGCGTCGACGTGATCGAGGTCCAGCCCGGCCCGGACAGCATCGAGGACCTCAAGGCCGCGCTGCGTCAGGCGAAGGCGAACGACCACACCACCCTCGTGCACATCAACTCGGACCCGCTGGTCTACGCCCCCGAGGGCGACGGCTGGTGGGACGTGCCGGTCGCGCAGACCTCGACGCTGTCGAGCACGCAGACCGCCCGCGCCGAGTACGAGCAGCAGGTCGCCGCCCAGCGCCCGCTGCTCGGCTGAGCACCACCGTCCACCACACGCACCACACCCAGAGAGCAGACGACGACGTCATGACCGACACCGCCACCGCAACCGACGCCATCCGGATCGGCACCGCCCCCGACTCGTGGGGCGTCTGGTTCCCCGACGACCCGAACCAGGTGCCGTGGAAGCGCTTCCTCGACGAGGCGGCCGCCGCCGGGTACGAGTGGATCGAGCTCGGACCGTACGGCTACCTGCCGACCGACCCGTCGCAGCTGTCCGACGAGCTCGAGTCGCGCGGGCTGAAGCTCTCCGCCGGCACCGTGTTCACCGGGTTCCACAAGGGCGAGGACCAGTTCCAGCGCGCCTGGGACCAGGCCGTGGCGGTCGCGGGTCTGGCGGCCAAGCTCGGCGCCCAGCACCTCGTGACGATCCCGGACCTGTGGCGCTCGGACGCCACGGAAGAGGTGCTCGAGTCGCGCACCCTGACCGACGAGCAGTGGGACCGCCTCGGCAAGGGCCACGACCAGCTCGGCAAGGCGCTGCTCGAGGAGTACGGCGTCCACCAGCAGTTCCACACCCACGCCGACAGCCACGTCGGCACCTACAAGGAGACCGTGCGGTTCCTCGAGGTGACGAACCCGGAGTACACGAACCTCTGCCTCGACACCGGCCACTTCGCGTACTACGGCGGCGACAACCTCAAGCTCATCGCCGCGCACCCGGAGCGCATCGGCTACCTGCACCTCAAGCAGGTCGACACCGACCTGCTGTTCGACGTGCTGAAGAACGACGTGCCGTTCGCCACCGCCGTGTCGCAAGGCATCATGACCGAGCCGCCGCACGGTACCCCGGAACTCGCCCCGATCATCGAGGCCGTCGCGAAGATCAACCCGGACGTCTTCGGCATCGTCGAGCAGGACATGTACGGCTGCTCGGTCGACGCCCCCGGCCCGATCGCCGAGCGCACGTTCCAGCACATCTTCGGTTCCACGTCCGCCGCCCGCGTGTCCTGACCGGCCACCAACAGCCGTCCACGCAGCGTCATCTACCCCAGGAGCACCGCCATGAGCACCACTGACAACCTCCGCGTCGCCGTCGTCGGCGCGGGCGCCATGGGCAGCGACCACATCCGTCGCATCACCTCGACCATCGCCGGCGCCGACGTCGTCGCCATCGTCGACCCCGACAGCGGCCGCGCGACCGCCGCCGCGGCGAAGGCGCCCGGCGCGATCACCGCAGCGTCGTTCGAGGAAGCACTCGACGCCACCGCGATCGACGCCGTCATCGTCGCGACGCCGGGCTTCCTGCACGAGCCGGTCCTGGTGCCGGCGCTCGAGCGCGGCCTGGCCGTCCTGTGCGAGAAGCCGCTCACCACGTCGGCCGAGGACTCCCTGCGGATCGTCGAGCTCGAGCAGCAGCACGCCGACCGTCCGAAGATCCAGGTCGGCTTCATGCGCCGCTTCGACAAGGGGTACCAGGAGCTGCGTGCCCTGCGGGAGTCCGGTGCCAACGGCGCCCTGCTCGCGCTGCACCACGCGCACCGCAACCCGACCACACCGCCGAACTTCAGCGAGTCGATGCTCATCCACGACTCGGTGATCCACGAGATCGACATCATCCCGTTCATCACGGGCGAGGCGATCACGAGCGTCGAGGTGAAGAAGCCCCGCAAGAACTCGCTCGCGCCGGCCGACCTGCCCGAGCCGCAGTTCGTGCTGTTCACCACCGAGTCGGGCACCATGGCGATCGTCGAGATCAACGTGAACGCCCAGTTCGGCTACCAGGTCACGACCGACGCGGTGTTCGAGTCCGGGGTCGCCTACATCGGCCGCGAGACCTCGTTGAACCTCGTGTCGCAGGGCGTCTCCGGCCAGGGCGTCACCCCGTCGTTCGTCGAGCGCTTCGGTGCCGCCTACGACGAAGAGGTGCAGCGCTGGGTCGACGCCGCACGGGCCGGTGGGATCGACGGGCCGAGCGCCTGGGACGGGTACACGGCGTCGGTCGTCGCCGAGGTCGCCGTGCGTGCGCAGCAGTCCGGTGCGCTCGAACCGATCACGTACGCGACCGCGAAGCCCGCCTTCTACGAGACGGCCTGATCGATGCCGAAGATCGCACTCGACCCCACGCCGTACCACCACGACCTGTCGCTGCTGGAGTTCCCGCAGAAGGTCGCCGACCTCGGCTACGAGTACCTGCAGCTCACCCCGCACAAGGACTTCATCCCGTTCTACCGGCACCCGACGGCCGACGACGACCTCGTCGACGCGTTCGCCGCGGCGTGCACGACGGCCGGGGTGCAGGTCGCATCGGTCCTGCCCGTCCTGCGCTGGGCCGGTCCGGACAAGGAGGCCCGCGAGGCCGCCGTCAAGAAGTGGAAGCGGGTCATCGAGATCACGAAGCGCCTCGGCGTGGACACGATCAACACGGAGTTCTCCGGCCGCCCCGAGCGCGCCGAGGAGTCCGAGGACCAGTTCCACTGGGCGATGGAGGAACTGCTGCCGATCATCGAGGACTCCGGCATCCGGGTCCTGATCGACCCGCACCCCGACGACTTCGTCGAGGATGGGCTCGAGGCACTCCGGGTGATCCGTGGCCTGAACTCGAAGAGCATCGGCTTCGTCTACGTCGCCTGCCACACGTTCCACTACGGCGGCAACATGGACGAGATCATCGACGCCGCGGGCGACTCCCTGCAGCTCGTGCACGTCGCCGACGCCTACGACCACCACCGGTCGCACGGGCTGCGCTACATCACGAACCCGCCCGGCAACCCGGTCCGGGTGCACCAGCACCTGCCGGTCGGGCAGGCGGACGTCGACTTCGACGCCTTCTGGGCCGCCCTCGACCGGGTCGGCTTCACGGCGCGCGAGGACACCGTGGCGGTGTCGAGCGTCTTCGCGGAGGACGAGAACGCCGACCAGGTCTCGCGCTTCCAGCTCGACACGATCAAGAAGGGACTCACACGATGACCGACACCCTCGAGACCACGACGCCCACCGGCGCCGACCCCCGACCCGTCACGCTGCGGGCCGCGTCGCAGACCGTGACGGCCCTGTGGAACGACTCCGCCGACCCGCGCGAGCTGTCGACCGCGATCCACGAGTACGGCGCCGTCGGGGCGACCTGCAACCCGGTGATCGCGTACACGTGCATCAAGCAGGACCCGGAGACCTGGGTTCCGCGCATCCGCGAGATCGCCGCCGAGCACCCGACGGCGGGGGAGTCCTGGATCGGTTGGAAGGCCGTCGAGGAGCTCTCCATCGCCGCGGCCGAGCAGCTGCTGCCCGCGTTCGAGGCGTCCGGCGGCCGCAACGGTCGCCTGTCGATGCAGACCGACCCGCGCTTCCACCGGGACGCCGACGCCCTGGTCGAGCAGGCCGTGCGGTTCTCGCAGCTCGCCCCGAACATCATCGTGAAGATCCCCGCCACCAAGGTCGGCATCGCCGCGATCGAGGAGGCCGCGTACCGCGGTGTCTCGATCAACGCGACCGTGTCCTTCACGGTGCCGCAGGTCGTGGCCGTCGGCGAGGCCATCGAGCGCGCACTCGACCGCCGTGCCGCCGACGGGCTGCCCGACCAGGAGTTCGGCCACGTCGTCACGCTGATGGCCGGCCGGTTCGACGACTGGCTGAAGACCGTCGTCAAGCGCGACCACGTCCTGGTCGACCCCGGCATCCTCGAGTGGGCCGGCGTCGCCGCGGTGAAGAACGCCTACCGCGTGTTCCAGGAGCGTGGTTTCCGGTCGCGCGTGCTCGTCGCCGCCTTCCGCAACGCGCTGCAGTGGTCGGAGTTCCAGGGCGGCGACCTCGTCGTCTCCCCGCCGTTCCAGTGGTCGAAGGACATCAACGCGAACGCGTTCCCGTTCCGTCCGGACGCCATCCACGACGAGGTGCCGGCCGACGTCATCGCGGCCCTGCGCGCCGCGACCCCTGAGTTCGCGCGCGGCTACGACGTCGACGGCATGACGATCGACGAGTTCGACCGGTTCGGTGCCACGGTGACGACCCTGCGCCAGTTCCTCGACGCCGACGCGCAGCTCGACGCCCTGGTCCGCGACATCATCGTCCCCGCCGCATGACGTCGACGGACGCAGCCGTGCCGGACACCATCGGCGTCGGCCTCATCTCGGTCGGCTGGATGGGGCGGCTGCACTCGCGGGCCTACCGCGCCCTGCCGGACCACTTCCCCGAGCTCGGCGTGCACCCCCGGCTCGTCGTCGCCGCGGACCCGATCGAGGCCGCTCGCGACCAGGCCGTCACCCGCCTGGGCTACGAGCGGGCCGTCGCCGACTACCACGAGGTCCTCGCCGACCCGGCCGTCGACGTCGTCTCGATCTGCTCGCCGAACTTCCTGCACCGCGAGATGGCGGTCGCTGCTGCCGAAGCGGGCAAGCCGTTCTGGATCGAGAAGCCGATGGGCCGCTACGCCAGCGACTCGCGCGAGATCCACGAGGCCGTGCAGCGCGCAGGCGTCATCACGAGCGTCGGGTTCAACTACCGGCACGCGCCGGCGATCGAGCGGGCGCGCGAACTCGTCCGCAGCGGCCGCCTCGGTCGGATCACGAACGTGCGCGGGTCGCTGCTCGCCGACTACTCGTCCGACCCCGCGGCGCCGCTGACCTGGCGCTTCGAGCGGGAGCGTGCCGGTTCGGGCGTGCTCGGCGACCTGCTCTCGCACGGCCTCGACCTGGCGCAGTACGTCGTCGGTCGGATCGCCAGTGTGAGCGCCCTCGCCGAGACCTTCATCCAGGAGCGCCCGAAGCCGGCCGCGGGCATCGTCGACCGGAGCGCCGCAGCCACCGGTGCGCTCGGCCGCGTCGAGAACGAGGACTACGCCGCCCTGCTCTTCCGCTTCGAGGACGGCGCCGTCGGCACCATGGACTCGAGCCGTGTCATGCGGGGACCGCACGCCGAGTACACGCTCGAGATCTACGGCACCAAGGGTTCGGTGCGGTGGGACTTTCAGCGGCTCAACGAGCTCGAGGTGTACCTCGACGGCCAAGAGGTCGACGGCTACGCCACGCACTACGTCGCCGCGGGTGACGGTGAGTTCGCGCGCTTCCAGCCCGGCGCCGGCACGGCCATGGGCTACGACGACCTGAAGACGATCGAGGCCGCCCAGTTCATCGCGAGCGTCCGTCGCGGGGAGCAGCTCGCCCCGTCCGTCGCCGACGGACTGGCCGCAGCGTCCATCGTCGAGGCGGCGGAGGCGTCCCTCGCCGACGGTGCGTGGCACGACGTCGCGCGCGTCGACGGGCCGCTCACGTACGCGGCGGCGACCCCCGTGCTCTAGACGGTCGCGGACGACGGACGGGAGGCGCGGTGCCAGCTGGCACCGCGCCTCCCGTCTCTCTGTTGTCGGCTCTCGATCCATGTTAGTTTGTCAGGACAAAGTCCCGAACAGTAGGAGGCACCATGCCGCTCGTCCGTATCGACCTCGCCACCGGCCGCACGCCGCAGGCGGTGCGCGCCATCGCCGACGCCATCCACCAGGCCATCGTCGACGTGTACGCGATCCCCGTGCGCGACCGGTTCCAGGTGATCACCGAGCACCCGGCGCAGCAGATCATCGCCGAGGACGCCGGCCTGGGGTTCGAGCGCACCGAGGGTGTCATCGTCATCCAGGTCTTCACGCAGCGCGGGCGCACCGACGAGGCGAAGACGACGCTGTACGCGGCCATCCACGACGCCCTGGCGGCGGTCGGTGTCGCGTCCGAGGACGTCTTCATCGGCTACGTCGAGAACGGCCCGCAGGACTGGTCGTTCGGCTTCGGACGAGCGCAGTACGTGACGGGCGAGCTCGGCGTGCCCTCGCTCGCCTGAGCGGGGTCCGTCCGGCCCGCTCGTCCCGTCCGTCCGCCCGAGGTTCCGAAATCTCGGCATCTCGAGGCGTTCACCGGCCATCCGTGGAACCTCGGCGTCACGCGCGCGGCGGTTCGTGGAACCTCGACGTCACGCGGACCGCGCGGACTTCCTACTTGTCGACGAGGGTGACCTCGAACGAGTAACGGTCGGGGCGGTAGCAGTGCACGCCGTACTCGACCGCGCGGCCCGAGGCGTCGTACGCGGTGCGGCTCATCGTCAGGACCGGGTCACCGTCCTCGATCTCGAGCAGACCGGCCTCTTCGTCGGTGACCGCGCGGGCACCGATCCGCTGCTTCGCCACCCGCATCGTCACACCCCGACCGCGGAGCAGCTGGTACAGCCCGTGGTCCTGCAGATCCTGGTCGGTGATCTCGAGGAACTCCGGCGGCAGGTAGTTCTCGAGGATCGCCATCGGGACGTCCTCGGCGAATCGCACGCGGCGGATGTGCGCGACGGTCGTGCCGGGCTCGACGCTCAGCGCGGCTGCGACGTCGTCCGGAGCCGGCACGTCGTTGCGCTCAAGGAGCTTCGTCGCCGGGGCCTGCGACCCCTGCGCCAGGTCGTCGTACAGGCTCGTGAGCTCGACCTTGCGGGTCACCGGGCCGTGCACGACCTGCGTGCCGATGCCGCGGCGGCGGACGAGCAGCCCCTTGTCGACGAGGTCCTGGATCGCCCGACGGATCGTCGGGCGGGACAGTCCGAGGCGCTCACCGAGCGCGATCTCGTTCTCGAGACGGGCGCCGGGTGGCATCACGCCGGAGCGGATCGACTCCTCGATGCGCGAGGCCACCTGGAAGTAGAGGGGCATGGGACCCGACCGGTCCAGGTCCATGAACAGGTCGGACGGCAGCTGGCCTTCGTTGGTCATCGCGGTCCTTCACACGTGCTGGGTGCCGGCGTCGGTGCCGACGGCAATGTCGTGACAATACCACCGGGGTATCGGCGCCCCGAGCACCGGACAACGGGTGTCGGCTCGAGACCGTCCCACGCTCGCGTTGGGCTCAGTCGGCGAAGACCATCGGGCGGTTCGACAGCCGCGGCTGCGGCGTCGACGACTTCGGCTTCTCGGCGCGGGCCCGGACCGGGGCGATCGTCACCCGGGTCGCGGCACCCAGGGCCTCGACCGTGTCGGTGCCGTGGTGGCCGGCAGCGTGGATGACGATCGCAGCACACGCCTCGGCATCGGCGGCGGCGTCGTGGTGCTGGAAGCCCTCGAACCCGGCGGCCATCGCTGCGACCGGCAGTCGGTAGGAGTCGAGTGTGTAGGTCTTGCGGGCGACCGCGAGCGAGCACATCGAGTGGTGCTCGGCGAGGTCGATGCCGGTCGCGGAACACCCACCGGCGATGACGCCCATGTCGAACCGGGCGTTGTGCGCCACCAGGACGTCACCCTCGGCGAAGGCGACGAGGTCGGGGTACTGCTGCTCCCACGTCTTCGCCCGGACGACGTCCTCGGCGACGATCCCGTGGATCCGGGTGTTCCACTCGAGGAACGCGTCGTGTCCGAGGGGCGGGCGGATGAACCACGACGCCCGGTCGACGACCCGGCCCGCGCGGACCTTGACGAGTCCGACGGAGCACGCACTGGCGGGCGAGCTGTTCGCGGTCTCGAAGTCGATCGCGGTGAAGTTCAACGGCACGGTTCCGATCGTCGCACGGGGCGCCGACATCACCGGAAGCCGCCTCGGCGTTGCGGCCGGACGCTCAGCGGCGGCGTGCCGACCGGGAGCCGCTGCGCCGACGTCGTGCCGTCGCGCGCCAGGTCGCCGTCCGACGCGCACGTTCGCGCTTCCAGTACGGCGCGAGCAGCGTGCCCACCATCTCGAACGCCACCGCGACGCCGTCCAGTCGCCAGCGCAGCGGCAGGCTCTCGACGTGTTCGGTGAGTCCGGCGGTCAGGTCGCCGGTGACGACCGGGAACCCCGAGTCGCGGGGGAGCGGGATCCCGCGGAACCGGTCCTCCTCGGCGTAGTCGATCGTGTCGTCCTCGGGGTCGTAGACGACCAGGACGTCGGCCTCGAGCTCGGCCATCGCGTCGTGCAGCTGCTCGAGCTCAGCGCGAGAGGCCTGCTCGAGGGCGGCGAGTGTCTCCGGTGCGAAGCGCTGCCGCAGCCCCGGCGCTCCCATGCCCACCGAGTGCACACCGCGCTCGTCGCGTTCGAACCACATCGACGTCCTCCTGTTCCGTCGCCCGGTCCGGACGACGGGGACCACGCTGCCAGAAGCCGTCGTGGCGCGTTCCGCGCGGTAGCGTGCGCGCATGGGGAACGACGGAGACGGTCGGCCGCTCGTGCTGGTGCTCGCCGGGGCCGGCTACGGGCAGCAGGCGCCGTTGCTGTGGTGGTCACAGGCCATCGCGTCGGCGGCCGGATGCGAGGTCGTGGCACCGGCCTGGATCATCGACGACGACGCCGGGGCCGACCCGGTGGCGTTCGTCGAGGCCGCGATCGGGGCTGCGCTGGACGATCGCCTGCCCGACCTGGTCATCGCGAAGTCGTTCGGGTGCTTCGCCCTGCCGTGGGCGATCCGGAACGACGTGCCCGGGGTCTGGCTCACGCCGGTCCTCACGCACGACGACGTGGCCACGGCGCTCGCCGCCGCCACCGACGCGCATGACGCGATCGGGGGTGGAGACGACACCATGTGGCGGCCCGAGCGGGTCTCGGGGACTGCTGCGCGCCTCCAGACCGTTGACCGTGCCGACCACTCGCTGCAGGTGGCCGGCGACTGGCGGCGCTCGCAGCGGCTGCAGGCCGACGTCTTCGACGTCGTCGAGCGTCAAGTGGTTGCCCTGGCCTCCCAGCAGCAGCCGGACTAGGTTCAGGACATGGGGGAACCGCGAGACATGGACGAGCTGCTGGCGCAGGCGGAGCGCGTCGACGCAGCACCGCACACCACGCGGCGTGCCGTCGGGTTGGCCACCGCGCTCGTCGCTGCCGGCGCCGCCGCCGCGATCGTGGCCACCGGATCGGCCCGCGGCATCCTCGCCGCGATCCTGTGGCTGATCACGCTGGGCGGGTCGCCACCGCTGGACTGATGGACGGACTGGAGGCCCGGGTCGGTTCCGACAGGCCGCCGCCGGTAGGCTCTTCTTCCGTGGCTCTCACCATCGGAATCGTCGGTCTCCCGAACGTCGGCAAGTCGACCCTGTTCAACGCCCTGACCAAGAACCAGGTCCTCGCCGCGAACTACCCGTTCGCGACGATCGAGCCGAACGTCGGGGTGGTGAACCTGCCCGACTCGCGGCTCGACCAGCTCGCTGAGCTCTTCCACTCGGAGAAGACCGTGCCCGCGCCGGTGTCGTTCGTCGACATCGCCGGCATCGTCAAGGGTGCGAGCGAAGGTGAAGGCCTGGGCAACAAGTTCCTCGCCAACATCCGCGAGGCCGACGCCATCGCGCAGGTCGTGCGCGGCTTCACCGACGACGACGTCGTGCACGTGGCGAACAAGGTGTCCCCGAAGGACGACCTCGAGGTCATCAACACCGAGCTGATCCTCGCCGACATGGAGACCATCGACAAGGCGCTGCCGCGGTACGAGAAGACAGTGAAGCTCAAGCAGGCCGAGCCGATCGTGCTCGAGACCGCTCGCGAGGCCCGTGCCGCGCTCGAGCAGGGCACCCTGCTGTCCGCGACGAAGATCGACCTCGCGCCGATCGCCGAGCTCGGACTCCTGTCCGCCAAGCCCTTCATCTTCGTGTTCAACGTCGACGAGGCGATCCTGACCGACGACGCCCGCAAGGCCGAACTAGCCGCGCTCGTCGCCCCCGCCCAGGCCGTCTTCCTCGACGCCCAGGTCGAGTCGGAGCTCATCGACCTCGACCCCGCCGACGCCGCCGAACTGCTCGAGTCGACCGGCCAGACCGAGTCCGGACTCGACCAACTCGCCCGCATCGGGTTCGACACCCTCGGGCTGCAGACCTACCTGACGGCCGGTCCGAAGGAAGCCCGTGCGTGGACGATCGGCAAGGGGTGGAAGGCACCCCAGGCTGCCGGTGTCATCCACACCGACTTCGAGAAGGGCTTCATCAAGGCCGAGGTCATCTCGTTCGACGACCTGGTCGAGACCGGCTCCATCGCCGAGGCCCGCGCTGCCGGCAAGGCCCGGATCGAGGGCAAGGACTACGTCATGCAGGACGGCGACGTGGTGGAGTTCCGCTTCAACAACTAGGGGCAGCAGGAGGGGCAGGAATGCACGGGGGAACGATGACGTGGGTGGACGTGGTGTCAGCGGTGGCCACTGCGGTAGCAGCGCTGCTCTCCATTGCTGCCTTGGCCGTGACCATCTACGTCGCGCGAATTGCCAGTCGGCAGGCTCGGGAGCTTGCAAACGACCAGGCGCGTCGTGAGGCGAGCATGTTCATCTCGGCCTGGAAGCAGGACGTCCTGGCACACGGGAAGGCAGCGCTCGTTGCTGCGCGGAGCATTGAGGCGTTGACGAGTCCGAGATTGGCCGAACTGCTCTCGGACCAGTCAGTCAACGAAGCTGACACCGGGGCGCTTCGAGGCGAGGTCCGGCACTTGATCGCGCAGTTGGAGACTGAGGTCGCGCTCTTGCGCGCGATCGACACCACCATCAGCGACGAGCACCAGTTGCCGGTAGGGAGTCTCGCCAACCTCCTCAACGAGGCTGCCTGGATGGACACGGACGCCACCCATCTGGCGATCCTCGCTTTCGATCAGGAACTTGACCCAGAAGACGTCGCGGACCACAGAACGACCGTGGACGCTCTGATGAACGGATCGTTCGTCAACCTCAATCCGCGGCTCCTCGCAGAGTGCGCCGGCTACGCACCGGACGACGTTCCGACCTACTCGCAGCCGGGGTCGCCCTGGCCGCTGGTCTACGAGAAGCGTGAGTCACTGCTCATGGAAAGCTCGACGCTCAAAGGATCGTGGAAACCCGAGTCGCTCGCGGACGCAGCGGCGAGGTCATTGACCTTCAGTACCGACCGATTCGAGGACGCGCTCGTGGCGCTCCTCCGCGCCCTCGGTACACAGGATGAACCGAGCGCGTCGAAGCAACCCACACGCTCGCTTCGGCTCGTCTGAGCGCCCGAGGAGGCCCCCATGTCGTACGTCGTCGACTTCGTGAACGTGTCCACGGTGGGTCTGGAGTCCTCGCCGGTCGCCGACGCACTCGCCGGACTCCGGGCCAACGAGGCGCGGTACTTCGCGAACAAGTACGACCACGTGTTCACCACGCACGCCGCGGCTGATGTGCCGGATCTGGTCGCCTACGTGCGGCGGGTGCTCGAGGAGGAGCGCGGGCTGGTCATCGCGTCGCCACCGCTCGAGGCCACGGAAGCGCTCGTCGACGGCGTGCGCTGGACGTACGTGTTCTACGAGTCCGGCCTGGCGATCAACGTCCTGTACACGCTCGAGCCGGGCGGCAAGCGCGCCGTCGGCTTCAAGCTGTCCGACGGCATGGACGTGCCCGAGGAACTCGCCGACAAGTTCAAGTTCGCGCGGCAGAAGTCGAAGCTCGCCGGCACGATCCGCGGCTCGTTCTTCGTGGTGAAGGGCGAGTACTGACGTCGCGAAGCAGCCGTGTATGCAAAATGTTTGGTACGGCAGGCAACGCTGATTGACCCTGGTCACCACGAACCGGTGATGAAGGGCAGGGCATGGGCTATGACGGCGACTCTGGTGAAGATTGCGGTGATGCACGGCCTGTACGTCGGGTTCACGGGGGACAGCTCCCGAGCGCGGGCGATGCGGGAGCTGTTGAACGAGAAGCGGGCGTCAGCGGCACGGCGAACGGCAGCCGAGGAGAGGCGGACGCCAACGTCCTCAACATCGCTGCAACGGAGATGTTCAGTGGACCGGTAGCGTCTCCGCGCGTCCTGGCCGAGTACGAACGGCTCGTCCCGGGAGCGGCCGAGCGGATGATCGGCTGCCACCTCCGCTCCGAAGCGGTCGCTGCTGACGCCGTCGAGCGTCTGAGCAGAGCGGAGGCAGTCGCCGTCCTGACGGGTGTCATCGGTGCGCAGGTACTCACCGTCGGAGCGCTCATCGCGGGAGCGATTCTCATCTCGGCCGGTCACACGGTCGGGGCGTTCGCTGCGATCGTGCCGGGGGTACTCGGGGCGGCGTCACAGGTCGTGGCTGCGGCCCGTCGAGGTGCGTGACCGTCGCACGGACGGCCCCACGCACGACGAAGCGCCGCCGGGTAGCCCGGCGGCGCTTCGCGTTCGTCCTGGTGGAGCCTAGGCCGCGAGGGCCATCTCGCCCGCCTGCACGGACTGTGCCTGCAGCAGGGTGCGGCTGGCCTCGCCCGCCCAGGAGCGGCCCGGGACGGTCCAGCCGGCCTCGCCGACGGCGTCCAGACGGGTGCCGCGGGTGACGAAGGTCTGCAGGTCGTCGGCCGCGATGCGGACGAGGTACTCGCGCTGCGAGCGGTCGTCACGCACGGGGAACTCGGCGATGCGGTCGGGGGTGATCGTCGGGGCCGCGAGTGCGGTCCCGAACACGGTGATTCGTTCGTTGCTGGTCATGGTGCTGTACTTCCTGGTCATTCGGCGCCAGGGCGACTCGGCGTCGGCGGACGTCTCAGTCCGGCGCGACGCATCGAGTGCGGGGCGCGCACGTCGAGTTTCAACGTGCTGCTGATCCGTTCGGATCGAGCGGTGGTCTCGCTTGGAATGCGACTCGGGTGAGTCGGTGTCGAGACGTTGGTGTGCGCGAGTCAGATGGGTTCGCGGCAGTGCACCAACCAAGAACTATACGCACTCGAAGCGAAGAAGTCCAGCGACGGCCGGAAAGACGGTTCAGGACGCCAGGAACGCGTCCCAACGGGCGCCACCGGCAGCCGCGTTCCCGGAGCCGTCGAGTCGTGCAGCGGCGGAGGCCGGCTTGCGCGAAGCCTGCGCGTGGATGAGCTCGTCGAACGAGCCGGAGAACCCGAGGCGGGGCAGTGCGGTGGCGACGGCGTGCAGGTCGTCGGTGGACCACCGGGAGAACCCGGCACCGGAGACGTCGAGCGAGGTGGCGACCTCGAGCAGGTGCCCCTCCACGTCCATCGCGGGGTCGACGGAGGTCCACATGTGCCGCTCGATGACCTCGCCGACGCGTCGCGCGCGGGCTGCGTCCCACCCGGCGCCGAGGGCGAAGACGGAGCCCACAGCGCCGCCGGCGTCTTCGAACGGCACGGCGTGGGCGTCGAACGACGGTGTCACGCCGAGGTCGTGCAGCATCGTGGCGACGAAGAGCAGCTCGCGGTCGGGCTCGAGGTCGACGGTCGGGGCGAGCAGGACCGCCCACGCCCACGAGCGCAGGCAGTGGTTCACCAGCGCGGGGGAGGACCAGGTGCGAACGACGTCCAACGCCCGTGCGGCGACGGGGGAGGGTGGGGTGAGCAGGGCTTCGACGTCGAGCGACATGGCACGACAGTAGCGGTGCGGCGGAGCCGTAACGGCGCGGAAACGTGCCGGGCCCGAGCCGGAAACAGCGCACCGTTAGCTTTCGGATCACTGAGTACCCGCTCAGCACCCGACCTCCTCCCGAAGGACCTGCACCCATGCAGCACCGCCTCCGGCTGCGCCCCCGCGCGACGATCGTGTCCTCGACACTCGTCGCCGCCGGGGCGATCGGCCTCGCCGCCCTGACCGCCGCACCGGCACAGGCAGCACCGACCGCGACGACCGCGACCATCGACGCCCCCACCACCGCGACCGTCGGCACCGCGTTCGACGTCGACCTCACGATCCCGGCGACGACCGACGTCTACGCGTTCGAGATCACGCTCGACGCCGACGCGGACTCCGTGGCGTACGTCGACGACAGCGTCACCGGTCCCGACGGCGGCTTCGACAGCGTCGAGCAGGACGGCGACGCCCTGACGGTCGTGCACACCCGCCTCGGGACGTCCCCGGCGCTCAGTGGCGACCTCGCGGCGTCGATCGGCCTGACGCCGACCGCAGCGGGCAGCGTCGACCTGGCGGTCACGAGCATCACGCTCGTCGGCTCCGACGGCACCTCGACGACGCTGACCGACCCGGCGAGCACCTCGATCTCGATCGCTGCAGCGGCGACGGCCACGCCGACACCCACCCCGACGGCCACGCCCACCCCGGGCGCCACCGCCACGGCCGACCCGGGCACCGGCGCGGGCGACCCCGACCCGACGGCCACGGCCGGCCCGAGCGACCCCTCCGACCCGACCAGCGGCGCGACCGCCGTGGCCGCAGCGGGTGGCGACCGTCCGACCGGTGGCGAACTCGCCTGGACCGGCGCCGACGTCGCCCCGTGGATCGCCGCGTCCCTGGCCCTCCTCGCCGCCGGCGGAACCCTGATCACCCTGCGTGCGCGCCGCGCCCGCCGCGAGCGCACCGGAGCAGCAGAATGACCGCCAAGAAGCCGGCCGCCAGCAAGCAGGTCGCGGCAACGACCACGACCAGCCGGAAGCGCACCGCCGTCGCCGGCGCCTCGCTCATCGCCCTCGTCGGCACCGTCCTCGCCGCGACCCCAGCGATCACGGCCGCAGCAGCACCCGCAGCCGTCGATGCCAGCCCGGCCGCCATGCTCGCGCCGTACTACACGGACCTCGACCTGACCGGCGACGAGCAGGTCACGAAGTCCGACCTCGCGGTGCTCACCGACCACCTCGGCGCGACGAGCGCCAGTGACGACTGGGCGACCGTCAGCGCCGCGGACACCGACGCCGACGGCACGATCACCGTCGCGGACCTCGCGGCGCTGTCCCAGCGGATGATCTACGACGACGGCCCGTTCACGCTCGTCGAGGCGTCCACCATCGACATGCAGGCCGCCATGAACGCCGGGGTCACCACCTCGGTCGCCATCACGCAGGACTACCTCGACCGCATCGCCGCGTACGACCGCACGAAGGTCGACTCCGCGTCGACCGGCCGCGCGCTCAACTCGATCGTCACGACGAACGCCGAGGCCCTCGCTGCAGCGAAGACGGCGGACGCCGAGCGTGCCGAGCACGGCATGACGAGCATGCTGCTCGGTGTGCCGATCGCGGTGAAGGACAACTACGACACCAAGGACATGCCGACCACGGGTGGCTGCGGCTGCTGGGACGACAACCAGACCGACACCGACGCCACGATGGTCGCCGGCCTGCGCGGTGCCGGTGCGGTGATCCTCGCCAAGGCCAGCCTCGACGAGTTCGCCTACGGCTTCGTCTCGGAGTTCTCGTCGAACCAGCCCGCCGGTTCGTCGTTGCTGGTCGCCAGCCCGTACAACACGGCGCAGACCGCCGGTGGCTCCAGCGGTGGTACCGGTGCGGCGATCGCGGCGAACCTCGCCGGCATCGGGTTCGGCACCGACACGGGCGGCTCGATCCGCATCCCGTCGACGTACAACCAGCTCGTCGGTATCCGCCCGACGGTCGGCTTGGCCAGCCGCGACGGCATCATCCCGCTCGCGCTGTCGCAGGACACCGGCGGGCCCATCGCCCGGTCGGTGACCGACGCGGCCGTCGCGCTCGACGCCGTCACCGGTGTGGACGCCGCGGACCCCGTCACGAGCGCGCAGTCCGGCAAGGTGCCCACCTCGTACACGTCGTCGCTCGACGCCGACTCGCTCGAGGGCGCCCGCATCGGCTACGTCACGAGCATGGTCGGCACGAACGCCACGGCCAAGCGGCTGTTCGACGCGTCCGTCGCGAAGCTCGAGGCGGCCGGCGCGACCGTCGTCCCGATCACCGCGACGACGGCGTTCAACCGGGTCCTGTCCGAGGGCAGCGGCAGCACGAACGAGTTCAAGCA
The DNA here is from genome assembly GCF_054060195.1 of Curtobacterium sp. PvP017. Classification (NCBI taxonomy): domain Bacteria; kingdom Bacillati; phylum Actinomycetota; class Actinomycetes; order Micrococcales; family Microbacteriaceae; genus Curtobacterium; species Curtobacterium sp. PvP017. Next base: position 17,119 of record NZ_JBSSCY010000008.1, on the reverse strand, counting down.
CGACCTGGACGAGTACGTCGCGAAGCACCTCGACCCCGACGTGACCGCCCGGTCGCTGCAGGGCATCCTGGCCTCGGGCGAGTACGTGCCGAGCCGCAAGTCGACCTACGAGTCCCGCGACCTGATCACCGACGCGCAGTACCAGGCGTGGGCCGGGCCCACGGGTTCGCACACGACCCAGCTCGCCACCGGCAAGCAGCTCGTCACGCAGATGCTCGACGACCAGGACCTCGACTCGCTGATCTACCCGTCGGGCACGCCGTACGGCACGCAGTCGACGAACATGCGCCTGAGCCCGAACACCGGCATGCCGGCGATCACCGTCCCGATGGGGCAGGCGACCGCGGCCGACGGCACGATCACCGGCGCCGGCGTGAACCTCGAGTTCCTCGGCCGCTCGTTCGACGAGAGCACGCTGATCGGCCTCGGCTACGCCTTCGAGCAGGAGACGACGGCGCGCACCACGCCCGCGCTGTACCCGGCGCTCGGCTGAGCTGAGCGGGTCGCGTGACGCGACCACAGGATGGACGGGAGGCCCGTGGCGACACCGCCACGGGCCTCCCGTCCGTCTGCTCCGTCAGTTCAGGGTCGGAGTGTCCTCCGGCACGACGCCGTCGGCGTACAGGTCGGTCGCGAGGTCGCGGAGCGCGCGCAGCGCGACGCGCTGCGTGAGCGGACCGTAGGAGATGCGGGCGACGCCGAGTGCTTCGTACTCGGCGGCGGGCAGGGCACCCGGCAGACCGATGACCGACAGCTTGCCGCGGCCGAGGCCGTCGACGAGCTGCTCCACGACGCCACGGTCGATCGCGCCGGGCACGAAGACGAGTGCCGCGCCGTTGTCGAGGAACGCCTTGCCGCGCGCGATGGCGTCCGCGATGCTCTCGTCGATCGGACGGTCGCCGCCGCGGGCGATCGCGTCGGTGCGGGCGTTCAGCTGGAAGTCGACGCCCTCGGCCTGGGCAGCGGCGGTGATCGCGGCGACCCGGGCGACGGCCTCGTCGAAGGGACGCAGGCGGTCCTCGACGTTGGCGCCGACGATGCCGGCGCCGATCGCCCGCCGGATGGTCTCGGCGGGGTCCTCGTACCCGTCGTCGAGGTCCGCGGTGACCGGCAGGTCGGTCGCGGCGGCCACGATCGCGGCGCCCGACAGTGCGAGGTCGAGGGGCATCCCGCCGTCCTCGTACCCGTACGACGCGGCGATCGAGTGTCCGGCGGTCGCGATCGCCTTAGTACCTGGCAGGTCGCTGACGACCTTCGCGGTGATCGCGTCCCACACGTTCACGACGCGGAGGATCTCCGGGGCTTCGTGCAGCTGCTTGAGGGTGGTGGCCTTGTCGGCGGTGCTCGTGCTCATGGGACCGACAGTAGGCGGGGCGACGCCCCGCGTCCCAGGGTGCGCGGAAGACGACGCTCGATGACGGGCGGGCTCGCGCCGGGCCTCCCGGTCGGTGCATGCTGGGACGCATGGCGAGCGACGAGCAGGACCCGGTCGGCACGCTCCGCGGGGTCCGGACGAGCATCAAGTGGACGCGGTACGCGCCCGACGTGCTGCCGCTGTTCGTCGCCGAGATGGACCACGACGTCGCGCCGGAGATCCGGCAGGCCCTGATCGAACGCGTGTCGCAGTCCGACCTCGGCTACCTCGACGGACCCGGGCCGCTCGCGCCGGCGTTCGCGCAGTTCGCCCTCGACCGCTGGGGCTGGGAGATCGACCCGTCCCGGATCCACCTGGCCACCGACGTCAGCGTCGGCATCGTCGAGTCGCTGCGACTCGCGCTGCCCGACGGCGGCCGCGTCGCGATCACGCCGCCGGTGTACCCGCCGTTCTTCGAGCTCGTCGACGAGGCCCGATGTCAGGTGGAAGAGGTCCCGCTGCTCGAGCAGTGGGGGCAGTACCGGCTCGACCTCGAGGGCCTCGAGCGGGCGTTCGCCGGCGGGGTCGGCGTCTTCCTGCTCTGCAACCCGCACAACCCCGTCGGACTCGTGCACGACCGGGCCGACCTGCTCGCGATCGCCGAGCTCGCCGCGAAGTACGACGTGCTCGTCATCAGCGACGAGATCCACGCCCCGCTGACCCACCCGGGCGTGCAGTTCACCCCGTTCGCGGCCGTCGCCGAGCCCGTCGGAGCCCGCAGCGTCTGTGTGACCTCGGCGAGCAAGGGGTGGAACCTCGCGGGCGTGAAGTGCTCGATCATCGTCGCCGGTGACGACCGCACCGCCGCGCTCCTCGACACCCTGTGGGAGGAGGTCGCCTGCCGCACGAGCATCCTCGGGCTGCACGCGAACCTGGCGGCGTTCACCGTCGGGACCACCTGGCTCGACGAGGTGGTGTCACGGATCGTGGCCAACGACCGACTGCTCGCGAAGCTCCTCGCCGAGCACCTGCCCGGTGTGGTCTACACACGGCCGCGCGCCGGGTACCTGGCGTGGCTCGACTTCCGCGGGATCGGGCTCGGTGACGACCCGGCCGTACCACTGCGTGACAACGCCTACGTCGCGCTGAACTCCGGGCTCGGGTTCGGGAGCGAGGGGCGTGGGTTCGTTCGCCTCAACCTGGCGTGCTCACCGGAGACGTTGCGCGAGGCCGTGTTCCGCATCGCCTCGGCGTACCCGTCGAGTGCGCAGGAGGGGTTGGTCTGGCACGTCGCGTGAGCGCGTGGCGGTGATGCGTCCAGGAGGCCAGGCTCGGCTCACGCGGGTCGGCGCGCCTCGATGAGGTGGCGCGTCGAGTGCGCCACGAACGATCCGTCCCGTTGGATCAGCTCGTGCAGGTCGAGCAGACGGTCGCGGTACCGCTCGACGGTGAAGTCCGGCACCCACCAGATCACCTTGCGGAGCAGGTAGACGACCGCGGCGACGTCGTGGATCTCGATCCGGGTCCGCGCGGTCCGCAGCTCGACGATCTCGAGTCCGGCGGCACGTGCTGCGTCGGCTTCGTCGTCGTGGTGCCGGCCGCGCCGCTCGACGGGCTTCGGGCCGAGGAAGAACTCGATCAGCTCGAAGACGCTCGCGGGTCCGACGTGCTGGGCGAAGTACGTGCCCCCGGGAGCGAGGACCCGTGCGAGCTCGTCCCAGTGGATCGCGGCCGGGTGTCGGCTCGTCACGAGGTCGAACGCGCCGTCGGCGAAGGGCAGCGGCGGCTCGTCGGGGTCGGCGACGACGACCACGCCGCGCGGGTGCAGGTGTCGTGTGGCGGTGGCGACGTTCGGCGCCCAGGACTCCGTCGCCACCGCGGTGGCTGGGAACGCCGGCGCTTCGGCGAGGACCTCGCCACCGCCGGTCTGCACGTCGAGGCTGGCGGTGCCGGGGACCCCGGCGAGGCGACCGAGTCGCTCGCCGAGCATCTTCGCGTAGCCCCACGGCGGGCGTTCCTCGGTGGCGCGGCCGTCGAGCCACGAGAAGTCCCAGCCGGTGACGTCGGCGGCTTCGCCGATCGCGATCAGGTCGTCGAACGTGGTGGTGCTCATGCCGTCCATCTTGGCTTCGAGACGGAGCAGGGACGAACACCGGTGATCCCCAACGTGAGTCCGAGGTGGGCTGTACGTATTTCGCCATCTGAAACTTGACCGAACGGATTTCGGCGCGGAAGACTCGTCCGAAGACTTGAAGGCACGATCCTGAGTGGCTGTGGCCTTGCAGCGTCCGGATGCCGAGCGGCAGGAGAAGAGTTCTGATGACCACGGAGTCTGTGGCGGATTGGCGGCCGATCTTCGCTGCTCTCGCCAACGACGACATACGACGCGTGTACTCGGAGGTCGTGCTCGAGCGTGCGCCGATCGTGGACCCGACGGTGCAGCAGTCGGCGCGGACTCGACGAGCGGTGGAAGCGCTGCGCCGCATCGGGCTCATCGAGGAGGAGGACGGCGTGTTGGTCGCGCGGAGCGATCCCTTCTCCAATGCGCTGCGCGCCCAGGCTCCCGACAGACCGGACGGCATCGGCCGGTTCTTGCGTGATGGGCGGATCGCGCAGTACCCGGCGCGCCCGTCAGATCGGATGGAGCTCCTGCGGTGGGTGGCCGACCAGGCGCTGGAAGAGGGAGAGACGCTCAGCGAGCAAGCGGTCAACGCGCGGCTCAGCGCGTTCCATGACGACCCTGCGGTACTCCGCCGGTACCTGGTCGACGCCGGGCTCGTCGATCGAGATCGTGCCGGAAGTGCGTACAAGCGCAAGCCGACGGTGCGCGCCAAGGAAGAGGCGACGGTGAGTCGTCACGTCGTCCGTGCCGAACGCGACGCGAAGTACTGGGTCATCTCGATCGACGGCGTCGTCCGGACACAGGCGAAGCGCGAGCGCGAGATCGAGGTCATGGCCCGAGACTGGCTCGCGTTGATGAACGAGCGCGAGCCTGAGTCGTTCGAGCTCGAGATCGATGTGACGCACGCGCGTGCCGCAAGAGGTCGCTTCTCTCGCTGAGGTCGCCTCGAGGCCCAGTGAGCGCCCGGGTCAATCGATGTACTGGTTGCGCCCGACCACACGGATCTGCAGGTCGTCGGTGCGGTCCATCGCCAGGATCTCGCGGGCCACGAAGCCGACAGCCGGCCAGCGGTCGACCTCGGTCACCATGAAGCCGTCGATGAACACCTGCCACGCGCCGCGCTCACGGACCGCCTGTACCTCGTACGTCGCCATGCCGCGAGCGTACCGAAGCGGGCCGGTCCGCCGTCAGTGCAGCTCGAACGTCAGCGCAGCTCGAGCGTCATGTGCACGTCGGCGCGGACGTAGGGGCTCGGCACGAGCTCGTCGGCGCGCAGGCGCCGGAAGCCGAACGCCTCGTACAGGTGCACGGCGCTGGCCAACTGCGCGTTGCTCTCGAGGTCGATGCGGTGCGCGCCGAGCTCCCGGGCGCGGTCGAGTGCGGCGGCGATGAGCTTCCGACCGGTGCCGTGCCCCTGGTGACCGGGCGCGACGGCCATCTTCACGAGCTCGAACACCCCCGAGGTCGTCGGCACGATGCCGATGCACCCGATCACCTGGTCGTCGAGTCGCGCGACGAAGACGGCCCCGCCGGGTTCGACGACGTGACCGACGGGGTCGCCGAGGAACTTGCGGTCCTCGTCCTCGAGCGCGAAGAACTGCGTGATCCAGGCCTCGTTGAGGACGCGGAACGCCTCGGCGTCGGCGGGGGTGGCGAGGTCGGCGATGGTGACGGTGGAGATCGCTTCGGGCATGGCTCCATCCTGCGATCCGGATGGGGTCACGTCCAATACTCGTTCGCGTTGATCGATACGCTGCATGCATGGATCGGGATCCGGACGTCGACCTCCGCCAGCTCCGTGCGTTCCTCGCAGTGGCCAACGAACTGCACTTCGGCCGCGCTGCCGAGCGCCTTCGCATCGCGCAGCCCGCGCTGTCCCAGCAGATCCGCCGCACTGAGCGCGAACTCGGCGTCGACCTGTTCGTCCGCACGAGCCGCAGCGTCGCCCTCACCGCCGCCGGCCAGACGCTGCGGGGGCGTGCGCGGTCGTTGCTCGGGCAGGTGCGCCGCGACCTGGACGAGACGGTCCGGGTCGGTCGGGGCGAGGCCGGCCGGCTCGACGTCGGGTTCGTCGTCTCGGCGCTGCCCCTCGGTCCGATCGAGCGGGTGCAGGCGTTCCGCGAGCGCTACCCCCTGGTCCGTGTGGACCTGACCGAGGGCTACTCGTCGACGCTCCTCGCCCGGATCGTGCGGGGCGAGCTCGACCTGGCCGTCGTGCGCGACCCGGATCCGGACCCCGCCGTGCGGCTGCTGCCGTTCCGGACCGAGGCCTTCGTCGCGGCGGTCCCACGCGGACACCGGCTCGCCGATCGTCGAGCCATCCGCGGCACCGAGCTCGTGGACGAGCCGTTCGTGTTCTTCCCCGCCGTGGCCGGTTCGCTCGCGACCGAGCGCAACCTCGCACCGGTCACGGCCGGCGGTCGACGACCCGTGGTCGTTCAGGAGGCCACGACCTGGGCCACCGTCCTGCACCTGGTTGGTGCGGGACTCGGCGTGACCGTCGCTCCGGAGAGCGCCGCGCTCGCCGCACCGGACACCGTCGTGCTGTTGCCGCTGACCGACAGCGATCACCGCAGCGAGTTGTCGTGGGCGATGCGTGCCGACGACGACCGCGAGATCCTGCGGAACTTCGTCGAAGCCGACTGAGTGACGCCGACTGAGCGACGCCCGGCGGGAAGCGCTCCGCTCAGCCGAGCGCGAGCACGGGTGCCCGGTGGTCCCCGAGCTCGTCGACGTGCCACGGCCGTGCACCCCGCAGGGTCAGCCCGAGCTGCACGAGCACGAACCCGACGTGGGGTTCGACGTCCGGGTCCCACGGCCCCTCGACCCCGAGGCCGAACGCACCGAGCTCGTCGTCGGCCTCGTCGCGAAGGGTCAACCGCCAGCGTCCGTCGCCGAGCTCCTCGACAACCGCCCAGCGGGCGGTGCCGAAGCGGCTCACGCCGACTTCATGATGTCCGCGGTGAAGTTCTGCACGCGCTGCAGCAGCGAGGCGCCGCGCATCGCGATGGTCGCCGGCGGGTTGAGGTGCGGGGGCGCGGTGCGGATGAGCATCGAGCACCCGAGGTCCTCGCAGATGTAGGTGCCGATGGTGTTGCCGTTGCGCCCGGCCTCGCCCGCACGGGGCGCCGAGAACAGCCGCACCTGCGTCGCCGGCTGCGGGGAGTGGCAGAACGAGCACATCGCGGCGATGCCGGCGCGGAGGGAGCCGCCCGCGGACCGGACGATGATGCCCACGGGGCGGTCGTCGATCCAGGACACGATGTACCCGCGGCGGGCGGCCTGCGGGTCGCGCCAGCCCAGGAACTCGCGCTCGTCCCAGAGCATCTCGTGCAGGCCGGGGATCGGCAGCTGCTCGAGCTCGTCGGGGGTGGCGTTGACGAACGAGGATCGGATGTCGGCTTCGGTCAGTGGCTTCACGGTCCGATCACCATATGCCTCGCCCCCGACACGTGGTGCGTCAGGACAGTCGGGAGGCGCGGATCGCCCCGAGCGCGCTGCTCTCGTCCGCCACCAGGACGGCCCGGCGCAGGGCGTCGCGTCCGACGCGTCGGGCCGCGGCGTCGTCGGCGGCGAACTCCACGAGGACGCGCGTCGAGCGCGCCATGGCGCGCGCACCGGGCACCCACGGGACCGCACGCTCGATCGATTCCGCGACCGCGACGGCCGCCGCGTGGTGCTGGGTCAGGTGGGCGCGCTCGTGGGCGACCACGGCCTCCAGTTCGTCCGTCCGCAACCGGTCTGCCAGGCCGGTGCTGACCAGCACACCGCCGCTCCGTCCGGGCACCGCGCAGGCCAGGGCGTGGTCCGCGTCGACGACGGCCACCGGGGTGCCGTCGATCTCGCGGTGCGGCGCGACGCCGGAGCGCATGGCCTGGCGGACGGCCTCGTGCTCGGGCCCGGGGCGGACGCGGACGGCGACGACGAACGCGATGACCGCGAGCAGTGCGACGCCGACGTTGAAGCCGTGGGTGGGGGAACCGTCGCCGCCCAGGAGGTCGGTGAGCGGGCGGTCGGCGAGCACGACGAGGGCGATGCCGGCGACGAACCCGACGACGCCGAGCAGCACCGCGAGCGACCAGCACACCAGGGCGGTGCGCGGGCGGTCGATGGTCCAGGCGGACCGGGTCAGCACCCTCGGGGCGAACACGACCACCAGCAGGGCGAGGACGATGAGCGCGATGCCGGCGACGACCACGGAGCGACCCCGGTCAGGAACGTGCGCGGGCGTCGAGGGCGCGGCGCAGGGCCTCGAGGTCGTCGGAGGCGAGCGAGCCGGTGAACTGCAGCAACGCTGCTTCACGGTCGGCCGAGGCGGCGAGCGCACTCGACATGAGGGACGCGGTCTGCTCGTCGCGACTGTGCACGGCGCGGAAGCTCAGCGGGGCGTCGTCGTGCTCCTGCCGCTCCACCTGCCCCTTGCGGCCGAGACGGTCGAGGACGGTGAGCACCGTGGTCAGTGCCGGACGGGGCTCCGGGAAAGCGTCGAGCACCTGGCGGGCGGTCAGGCCGTCGGTCACGGAGCGGAGCGCGTCGAGCACCGCTTGCTCGAGCTGCCCCCTGGGGCGTGATCGCTGTCCGGCCATCCCCGCATTCTACGAGATGTCGAAGGCCGGCACGCGACACACGTTCGTAACGCGGTCTGGGTATGCTCGGCGCGGACAACTGAACACACCGGCCGCTCATCCGTCGCGGGAGACGCCGTGCAGCGCCCACGGGTACATCGTGCCCATGGGCACATCGTGCCCATGGGCACATCGTGCCCTCGGGCGCACGCACGGCACCGAAGGAGCAATCCCCCCGTCAATCTCTCAGGTCCCACACCGCAGCGGACAGGCCACTCTGAAAAGCAGACGCTCAGTCGTCTCGCCCACGGTGAAAGCCGCCGGACCTCACGGGCCGCGGTGAAACTCTCAGGCCCATGACAGAGGGGGAGTTCCACCCGGCGATCGTCGCCGGGCCCTGCTGATGCCAGGAGAACTCCGCCATGAGTCCGACGCCACTGCGTTCGTCCCCGCTCGAACCCGCGCACGAAGCCGCCGGTGCGACCTTCACCGACTTCGCCGGGTACCGCATGCCCGTGCGCTACTCGTCCGACCTCGCCGAGCACCACGCCGTCCGACAGTCGGCCGGGGTCTTCGACCTGTCGCACATGGCCGAGATCGGGGTGACCGGTCCGGACGCCGTCGCCTTCCTCGACCACGCGCTCGCCGGTTCCTTCGGCGCGATGCCGCTCGGCCGCGCGAAGTACTCCCTGCTGCTCGCCGAGGACGGCGGGATCCTCGACGACCTCGTCGTGTACCGCACCGACGACGACGTGTTCCTCGTCGTCGCGAACGCCTCGAACCGCGAGGTCGCCGTCGCCGCGCTGTCCGAGCGCACCGACGGCTTCGACGTCGCGGTGTCGGACGACTCGGACAGCACCGCACTCGTCGCGATCCAGGGCCCAGCGGCAGCCGGCACGCTCGACGCCCTCGTCGTCGCCGACCGCCTGCAGCCGGAGAGCCCCCTCGACGACCTCGGCTACTACCGCGCCCTGCACGCCGTGTTCGACGGCTCCGAGGTGCTCGTCGCCCGCACCGGGTACACCGGCGAGGACGGCTTCGAGCTGTACTGCGCCCCCGAGGTCGCCCCGGCGATCTGGGACGCGCTGCTCGAGGCCGGCGCCGACCGCGGTGTCGTCCCCGCCGGACTCGCTGCACGCGACACCCTGCGGCTCGAGGCCGGCATGCCGCTGTACGGGCACGAGCTCAGCACCGACGTGCGCCCCGCCCAGGCCGGACTCGGCCGCGTGGTCGCGAAGACCGGCGACTTCGTCGGCGCGGCCGGTGTCGCGCCGACGGACGACGCCCGCGTGCTCGTCGGGCTCGTCACCGAGGGGCGCCGCGCCCCACGTGCCGGCTACGACGTCGTGCACGACGGCACGGTCGTCGGCACCGTCACCTCGGGTGCTCTCTCACCGACCCTCGGCCACCCCGTCGCGATGGCCTTCGTCGACCCCGCGCTCTCCGCCGAGGGACAACTCCTGCACATCGACGTCCGCGGGACGGCCATCCCCAGCACCGTCACCGCGTTCCCCTTCTACCGCCGCGCCTCGAAAGGCTGATGTCATGACCGACCAGACCGCACTCCAGTACACGGCCGACCACGAGTGGCTCCTCGTCGAGGGCGACACCGTCACCGTCGGCATCACCGACCACGCCGCCGAGCAGCTCGGTGACGTCGTCTACGTCGAACTCCCCGCCGTCGGCACCGCCACCACCGCCGGCGCGCAGATCGGCGAGATCGAGTCCACCAAGAGCGTCGGCGAGCTGTTCGCGCCGATCGAGGGCGAGGTCATCGCGGTCAACGACGCCGTGGTCGACGCCCCCGACACCGTCAACCAGGACCCGTTCGGCACCGGCTGGCTCGTGAAGATCAAGGTCGAGGGCACCTCGTTCCCCGAGGACCTGATGGACCACGACGCGTACCGGGCGTCCATCGCATGACCGGCCCCGACGACCAGCAGGTGTTCCAGAACCTGCAGACCTCCTTCGCCGACCGCCACATCGGCACCACCCCGGCTGACCAGCAGACCATGCTCGACACGATCGGCCAGACGTCGCTCGACGCCCTGGTCCGCGCCGCGATCCCCGAGTCGATCCACGCGGCACCCGTCACCGACTCGGTGATCCCCGCCGCCGTCGGTGAGACCGAGGCGCTCGCCGAACTGCGGGCGAAGGCCGGACGCAACACCGTCCGCCGCGCCATGATCGGCCTCGGCTACCACGGCACCCACACGCCCGCGGTGATCCAGCGGAACGTGCTCGAGAACCCGAGCTGGTACACGGCCTACACGCCGTACCAGCCGGAGATCTCCCAGGGCCGGCTCGAAGCGCTCATCAACTTCCAGACGATGGTCTCCGACCTGACGGGCATGGCCACCGCCGGTGCCTCGATGCTCGACGAGGGCACCGCCGTGGTCGAGGGAATGCTCCTCGCCCGCCGCGCGTCCAAGGTGAAGGGCGACGCGTTCCTGGTCGACGACGAGCTGCTGCCGCAGACCCGCGCGCTGCTCGACCACCGCGCGGACGCCGTCGGCATCACGCTGCGTGCATTCGACCCCGTCGCCGGACCGACCGACGAGCAGCTCGACGGCGCCTTCGGCGTGATCGTGCAGTACCCCGGTGCCTCCGGCCGGATCGTCGACCCGTCGTCGATCATCGAGCGCGTGCACGCCGGGGGCGGCATCGCCGTCGTCGCGGCCGACCTGCTCGCCATGACCCTGCTCGCCAGCCCCGGCGACCTCGGCGCCGACGTCGCAGTGGGGACGAGCCAGCGCTTCGGCGTCCCGCTCGGGTTCGGCGGCCCGCACGCCGGGTACCTCGCCGTCCGCGCCGGACTCGAGCGCCAGCTGCCCGGTCGCCTGGTCGGGGTGTCCTTCGACGCCGACGGTGCGATGGCCTACCGCCTCAGCCTGCAGACCCGCGAGCAGCACATCCGCCGCGAGAAGGCGACGAGCAACATCTGCACCGCGCAGGTCCTGCTCGCCGTCATGGCCTCGATGTACGCCGTGTACCACGGACCCGAGGGGCTGCGGTTCATCGCGAACCGGGTCGCCCGGACGACGTCGGCGCTCGCCGCGGTCGCCCGTGACGCCGGCCTCCAGGTGGTGCACGACGCGTTCTTCGACACGCTCACCCTGCGGGCCACCGGTCGCGCCGGGGCGCTCGTCGCCGCAGCGCAGGACGCGGACTTCCTGCTGCACCAGGTGGACGAGGACGTGTTCCAGCTCTCCGTCGACGAGACGACCACGCCCGACGACGTCGCCCGACTGGCGGGCGTGTTCGGGGCCGTGGACGTGACCGTCCCCGCGACCGAGGCTGCCGTGCGTGACGCGGCCACGGGCCTCCCGGCCGGGCTGCAGCGCGAGAGCGAGTACCTGACGCACCCCGTGTTCAGCGCACACCGCAGCGAGACCCGCATGATGCGGTACCTGAAGCACCTGGCGGACAAGGACTACGCGCTCGACCGCGGCATGATCCCGCTCGGCAGCTGCACGATGAAGCTCAACGCGGCGACCGAGATGGCGGCCGTGACGTGGCCGGAGTTCGCGAACATCCACCCGTTCGCGCCGCGCGGTGACGTCGAGGGCTACCTCGACATGATCGGTGACCTCGAGTCCTGGCTGGCCGAGGTCACCGGGTACGACACCGTGTCCCTGCAGCCGAACGCCGGCAGCCAGGGCGAACTCGCCGGGCTCCTCGCGATCCGCGGGTACCACCAGGCCAACGGCGACGCCGAGCGCACCGTCTGCCTGATCCCGTCGAGCGCGCACGGCACGAACGCCGCGTCGGCGGTCCTCGCCGGCATGAAGGTCGTCGTGGTCGCCTGCGACGAGAACGGCAACGTCGACCTCGCCGACCTCCGCGCGAAGACGGAACAGCACGCCGACACCCTCGCGGCGCTGATGATCACGTACCCGTCGACCCACGGCGTGTACGAGCACGACATCCGCGAGATCTGCGACGCCGTGCACGACGCCGGCGGGCAGGTCTACGTCGACGGCGCGAACCTCAACGCGCTGCTCGGCCACGCCCGCTTCGGCGACTTCGGCGGCGACGTCTCGCACCTCAACCTGCACAAGACCTTCTGCATCCCGCACGGCGGCGGCGGACCGGGTGTCGGTCCGGTGGCGGCGAAGGCGCACCTCGCGCCCTACCTGCCGGGGCACCCGTTCGCGCAGCAGGCCGACCGCCGGCCCGGCTCGACCGCGGCCGACGCCGACGGCCGACTGGCGCACGCCGGTGGCCCGGTCAGCGCGGCCCCGTACGGCAGCCCGAGCATCCTGCCCATCACCTGGACCTACGTCCGGATGATGGGGCTCGAGGGCCTCACCCGTGCGACCGAAGCCGCCGTGCTCGGGGCGAACTACATCGCGGCGCGACTGCGCGACGCGTTCCCGGTGCTCTACACGGGCGACGACGGGCTCGTGGCGCACGAGTGCATCCTCGACCTGCGGCCCCTGCGCGACACCACCGGCATCACCGTGGACGACGTCGCGAAGCGTCTGGTCGACTACGGCTTCCACGCCCCGACCATGTCGTTCCCGGTCGCCGGCACCCTGATGGTGGAGCCGACGGAGAGCGAGGACCTGGCCGAGCTCGACCGCTTCGTCGACGCCATGCTCGCGATCCGGGCCGAGGCCGCGGCGGTCGAGCGCGGGGAGTGGCCGGCGGACGACAACCCGCTCGTGCACGCCCCGCACACGGCGTCGTCGGTGATCTCGGGGGAGTGGGCGCACGCCTACACCCGCGAGCAGGCCGTCTACCCGCTGCCCGGCATCAGCGGCCGCAAGTACTGGCCGCCGGTCCGCCGGATCGACCAGGCGTACGGCGACCGCAACCTGGTGTGCGCCTGCCCGCCGGTGGAGGCGTTCGCGTAGCGACCCGCGTCCTCGACGCACCACCGAGACGACGGCAGGCCCGTGGCGGATCCGCCACGGGCCTCCCGTCATCCCTCGGTCAGGTCACGCGACCGGTGTGACGGGCAGGTGCTCCGCCCACCACGCGAGGACGTGCTCGAACCGCTGCACGCGGTGCCACGGCGAGCCGGAGCGGGAGAGCTCGTGGCCCTCGCCCGGGAACACGAGGAACGACGCGTCGACCCCGGCGCGCCGGAGCGCGACGAACTGGCGCTGCCCCTGCTCGATCGGGCAGCGCCAGTCCGCTTCCGAGTGCGCGACCATGAACGGGATCGTGACCTGCGCGGCGTACGTCAGCGGGCTCCGGCGACGCTGCTCCTCGGGGTCGGCGCCGACGTAGGCGTCGGCGAAGTACCAGCCGATGTCTGAGCTGCCCGCGAACGAGTCCCACGCGTTCACGGCGCGTTCGCTCCACGCGGCGACGAACCGGTCACCGTGGTGGGCGGCGACCCAGCTCGTCATGAACCCGCCGTACGAGCCGCCCATGATGCCGACGCGGGCCGCGTCGAGGTCGGGGCGCTCGAGCGCCGCGTCGAGCAGGGCGAGCACGTCGTCGACGTCGACGGTGCCCATCGCACCGATGACCGCGCGGCCGTGGTCGAGGCCGTAGCCGGCAGACCCGCGCGGGTTGCCGATGACGACGGCGTACCCGGCACTGGCGTACACCTGCGCCTCGTCGAAGAACGTCCAGGTGTCCTGGCCGAACGGTCCGCCGTGCACCACCCGGAGGACGGGGTGCGGGCCGTCGCCCTCGGGCAGGACGACCCAGCCGTGCACCGGGGTGCCGTCGGCAGCGGTGCCCGTGAGCTCCTCGATGCGGCGGACACCGGGGGCGGACGCCTCCGACCGGAGCGGAGCCGCGTAGTCGGTGATGACCGTCGGCAACGCATCGTCGGATGCCGCGAGGTCGACCACGTGCACCTCGCCGGGCGAGTCCGTCGTGGCCGCCGTGGCGACCAGGACGTCCCCGTCGACGTCGAAGCCCGAGACGACCAGACGGCCCCCGAGGACGACCCCGAGCTCGTCGAGCTGGAGCGGCGCCGTCGTTCCGGCGGGGACACGACGCACGGTGACGGTCCCGCGGTCGAGTACCGCGACGAGGACGTCTCCGCGGTGGAGCACCGGCGTTCCGGTGACGTCGACCGTTGCCCGTGCGGTCAGTCGGATCGGATCGGAGCCGTGCGCCGCGACCCAGAGGCCCTCGGGTTCGGCGACCAGGCGGCCGTCGAGGTGCGACGCCCCGATGTAGTACACGGTGCCGTCCGGGGCCGTCGCGATCGCGCTGACGGAGCCCTCGGTCCGGATCGCGAGCGTCATCGTGCCGTCGGACGCGTCGACGCGGTACAGGTCGTCGTCGTGGGTCTCGCGTGCACCGAGGTCACGCGGGGCCACGACGAGGAGCGCGCCGCCGTCGGGGTACCAGGCCGGAGCGGAGACCGAGCCCGGCGCACTCGTCAGCGGGGCGTCCACCGGCGCCGCGGCGGGGTCGGTGACGTCGACGACCACGATCTGCTGCAGCTTGTCGAGCAGGTACCCGGTGCCGTCGACGTGGAAGTCGAGCCGGGAGACGAGCCGGGGTGCCTCGGCGTTCGGTGCCGGACGACGGTCGGCACCGGGGACCGTCGAGCCGTAGCGGCCCGGTTCGGGGAAGCGTGCGGTGACCGCGACCCGCGTCGAGTCGGGCGACCAGACCGGGTCGCCGGCGCCGAGCGGCAGGGCGGTGACGATGCGGGCCTCGCCGCCGTGCACCGGTGCCACGGCGAGCTGCGGGTGCGCGACCCCGCGGTCGTCCTCGACCGACCGGAGGAACGCGAGCGCGAGCCCGTCCGGGGACAGGACCGGTGACGAGTCGCGGTCGCCGGAGGTCCAGCGGACCGCGCCCGCAGCGGTCACGCGCTCGATGGTGCTGCGGGAGGCGTCCTGCTCGAGGTCCGGACGGGAGACCGCGACGAAGGCCGCTCCGGTGTTCCCGGGATCACCGCTCACGGAGGGGGAGAAGGGGACGTGGAGATGGGGGATGTCGTTCGCGAGCACGTGTTCACGGTACGGCTGGGGGAGGGTGGATGCCCGGGTCCTGAGGGGGACTCGTGACAGGTGTTCCTTGCACAGAACTGTGTCGCAGTGCAACGAATTTCATGCAGATGCAACAAAAGCGCGAGGGCGTTCAGCGAGCGCGCGAATCTTGCATCCTCTCGCAAGGATCGTGCAAGTTGGTTACCGGCTTGTAACCGTTCGCTCCAGGGTTTGGAGGCTGCTGTCCACCTTGCCTACAGTGCAGATGTCAAACGCGCCCGGGCGACACCGCTGTGCCCTGCGCGTCCCATGCACCAGGAGGAACCTTGATCAAGAAGCGCGCCGGGCTTTCCGCCCTCGCCGTGCTCGGGGCCACAGCACTCGCCCTGACCGCCTGCTCCAGCAACAGCTCCGACGGGGGTGGCTCGGGCTCGGCGAACGCGTCCGGGATCGTCACCACCAACGGCAGCGAACCCCAGAACCCGCTGATCCCGTCGAACACCACCGAGACCGGTGGCGGCAAGATCATCGACTCGCTCTTCGAAGGCCTCGTCTCGTACGACGCCGACGGCAAGCCGGTCAACGAGGTCGCCAAGAGCATCGACACCGATGACTCGAAGACGTTCGACATCACGCTGAACACCAACTACACCTTCACGAACGGCGAGAAGGTCACGGCCGAGTCGTTCACCAAGGCGTGGAACTGGGCAGCCCAGAAGTCGAACGCCCAGGGCGCCAGCTACTTCTTCGAGAACATCGAGGGCTACAACGCCGACAAGGACTCGGAGCTCACGGGCCTCAAGGTCGTCGACGACGACGAGTTCACCGTCACGCTGAAGTCGGCCCAGTCGGACTTCCCGCTGTCGCTCGGCTACTCGGCCTTCGTGCCGCTGCCGTCCTCGTTCTACGACGACACCAAGGCGTTCGGTGAGAACCCGATCGGCAACGGTCCGTACAAGCTCGACGGCAAGAAGGCCTGGACGCACAACCAGTCCATCAAGCTCGTCACCAACAAGGACTACGAGGGCAAGCGCAAGCCGAAGAACGGTGGTCTGACGATCACGTTCTACGCCTCGCAGGACACCGCGTACTCCGACGCGCAGGGCGGCAACCTCGACGTCCTCGACGCCGTGCCGGACAGCGCCTTCAAGACCTACAAGTCCGACTTCCCGGACTCGAACGTCAACCAGCCGGCCGCCATCTTCCAGGCGATCTACCTGCCGTACTACCTCGACCACTGGAAGGGCGAGGAAGGCACGCTGCGTCGTGAGGCCGTCTCGATGGCCATCAACCGCAAGCAGATCACCGACAAGATCTTCGACGGCACGCGCACCCCGGCGAAGGACTTCACGTCGCCGGTCATCGCGGGCTGGAACGACGACCTCGACGGCTCCGACGTCCTGGACTACAACGAGTCCGAGGCCAAGAAGCTCTGGGCCGAGGCCGACAAGATCTCGAAGTACGACGACACCCTCACCATCACGTACAACGCCGACGGTGGGCACGAGGCGTGGGTGACCGCGGTCACGAACTCGATCTCGAACACGCTCGGCATCAAGGCCGAGGGCAACGCGATCCCGACGTTCCAGGAAGCCCTGGACCTTCAGACGAACGACAAGCTCACGGGCGGCAGCCGCACCGGTTGGCAGGCCGACTACCCGTCGCTGTACAACTTCCTCGGCCCGACCATGGGTGAGGGCTCGTCGAACAACTACTCGCGGTACGACTCCAAGGAGTACAACGAGCTGCTCGCCGAGGGCCGTTCGGCCGCCACGGTCGAAGAGGGCAACAAGGCCTTCGACCAGGCCCAGGAGCTCCTGTTCAAGGACCTCCCGGAGATCCCGCTCTGGTACTCGAACGTCACCGGTGTCTGGAACGCGGACAACGTGTCCAACGTGAAGTTCGGTTGGAACTCGGTGCCGCTGTACTACGACATCGAGGTCAAGAACTGATCTAGGTCTCCCAGAGACCAAAGCGCGAGCAGGTATCCTGCCTCGCGACCACCGGACGGGGGGGGGGGGGGGGCCCCCCGGGCCCCCCCCCCCCCCCCCCCCCCCCCCCCCCACCCCCCCCCCCCCCCCCGCCCCCCCGCGCGGGGGGCCCCCCCCCCCCTCGACTCCCCCGGTCACCGGACGACCGCCGCGTCGTGCTGGCGGAGCGCGGGCAG